>NZ_CP119147.1:642916-1285833 GCF_029167645.1 Streptomyces sp. AM 2-1-1
GCCAGGCGCAGGCCTTCGGTCAGGAAGCCCTCGGCCTCCGCGAGACGTCCGCGGCGGCGGGCGACGAGACCGAGCAGGGTGTGCGCGAAGGCGAGGTGCGCGCCGCTCCATCCGGAGATCTCGAACGCCCGCATCGCTTCCTCGAACAGGGCTTGTGCCCGGTCGAGCCGATCGGTGAAGGCATAGGTGATGCCGACCATGGCGGGGAACTCGAAGCCCCACTCCGGGTCCGTCCAGCCGAGTCCCCGGGCCGGACGGCCGTCGACGAGCGCGCGTTCGCAGAACGCGACGACGAGTTCGGCGCTCTCGCCCCGCATCATCGCGTCGAAGGCCCGCAGGGTGATCAGGGCGCGCTCGGGGTTGTCCCGGGCGTCCAGGTGGTCCGTGTTCCTCGCGAGCCGGCGCGAACGGGCCGCACCGTCGTCCTCGACCCGCTGCATCCCCTCCCACTGGAAGTGCGCTGCCTGCAGGCGCATCAGGCCCGGCCCCGGAGCGGTACGGGCCGCCTCCGCCGCGAGGGTGTCGCCCGCCTCCTTGAGCTGGTTGTTGTGGGCGAGAGCGGCAGCGAGCCGGAAGGTCGCGTCGACGCGCTGCCGGTCGTCGAGGCCGGGGATGTCGAGTGCGTCCCGCAGGTGGCGCACGGTGGTGGCGGGCGAGGTGAGGAGCGTGGCGCAGCCGAGTTCGTACAGCATCAGTGCGCGGTCCTCGGGCCGGGGCGGCTCCTGGAGCGCGCGTTCCAGACAGCGCCGGGCCGCTTGCGGGGCACCGAGCGCGAGGTGGTGCTCGGCCGCTTCGCGGAGCTGCTTCACCACGCCCTGGTCGTCGTCCGGGTGGACCTCCAGCAGATGCCGCGAGGCTGCCGCGACCCCGTAACCGTCCCTGGTCAGGGCCCACGCCGCACGTCCGTGCATCGCCGTGCGGGTGGCGGACGGGATCGAGTCGTAGATGGTCGAGGCGATGAGCGGGTGGAGGAACTCCAGCGGGTTGAAACCGGTGATGATGCGCGCCTCCCGCAGGCGGGCGGTGCTGTCCGCGGCCTCCGCCGGGCTCATTCCGGCCAGGTCGGCGGCGATCTCCGGCGAGATCTCCGTGCCCAGCACCGCGGCGGCCCAGGCGAACCGGTTGGCGTTGGTGCCCAGACGTTCGAGCCGGGCGACGAGCCCACGTCCCCGGGCGGAGGCGCCGAGTTCACGGAGCTGGCCGGCGGAGTCCTCCACCGGCGGCATCTCCTCGTCCTGCACCTTGGCGACCAGTTCGACCGCCTCGTACGGGTTGCCCCCGGTCACCGCCCAGACCTCACGGCAGAACGGGTCGTCCGCGTGCTCCCCGAGCGCCGCCCGGACCAGGTCGGCGGTCGCGTCCGGGGTGAGCGCGCGCAGCTTGACGCGGACGAGCTTGGCGGGGTCGACCAGCGCCGCCGGGTCGAAGGCACCGTCCCTGCCGCGCTCGGCCATCTCCTGCGGACGGTAGGCCTGGACGGCGAGTAAAGGCAGATCGCCGAGGCTCTCGGTGAACGAGGAGAGCCAGTCGAGGGATTCACCGTCGGCCCAGTGCGCGTCGTCGACGATGAGCAGCAGGGGCCGGTGGCTGTGGCGGACCGCGAGCTGGCGGACGACGTGGTCCAGGCCGTCCCGCACACCCTGGGGGTCGGGCTGCGGGCCGCTGGGCTGGGCGAGTCCGAGGGCGGGGGCGGTGGTCTCGTACCAGTCGCCGAACAGCTCGCGGATCTCGTCGACCGGGATCTGGACGAGCACGGGCTGGAGCAGCTGGCGCACGACGTGGAACGGGACGGACGTGACCGTCTCGCCGGCCCGCGCCGACCAGACGGTGCAACGGTCGGCGGCCATGGCCTGGATCTCCGCCAGCAGCGCGGTTTTGCCCAGCCCCGCCTCCCCGCTGTAGACCAGCAGGCCACCGACGGCCTGCGCGCCACTGAGCGCGTTCACCGCGTCTGCTGCGACGGCGAGTTCGGGATCGCGCTCGTACAACGGCCGGGACGGCTTCATGCTTCCCCTTCCCCCAGGTGATGCGGACAACTGCCGAGCGTAGTCGGCCCGGGGCGGCGCGGGCGGTGGTTCGGACACTTCGCGGTCGGCAAGCCGCAGGTAGGGGGCACAATCAAGCCGTGGACGAGACGCACAGGGACCGTGACACCGAAGGCCGGGCGCGCAACGCGCGCCCCCGGGACGGGCTGGGGCGCCCGCTGCCCTACGGGGCCGAGGGAGTGGGACGCCAGCCTGAGGGCGTGGTGCGTTCCCCCGAGGAGACGCTGCGGGAGGCCCAGCGGCTGCTGGACGCGGGCCTGCCGTTCCACGCGCACGAGGTCTTCGAGGACGCGTGGAAGTCCGGCCCCCAGGAGGATCGCGAACTGTGGCGCGCCATGGCCCAGTTGGCGGTGGGACTCACGCACGCGGCGCGCGGCAACGCGGTGGGGGGTGCCCGGCTGCTGCGCCGGGGGGCGGACGTACTCGACGCCTACCGCACCCGTGATCCGTACGGGATCGGGGTCGACGGACTCATCGGCTGGGCGCTGGAACTGGCGGGGCGGGTGGAGTCCCCGGCCGATACGGGGGCGGCTCCCGCGTCTTCTCCTGCGGACGGTGCGCGCCCGGCGGGAGGCCGTCCGGACGCCGCCGCGGAGGCACCCCGGCTCCGCCCGTGAGACGGTCGGCGGGCGGGACCGGTCCGGGATGCCGTCCGCGTCCGGGCTCGCCGTACCCCCGGCGGCGGACAGCCGTTACGATCCGGCTCCATGAGCACTGCTGACCAGGAACAGGGCCGGGCCGAGACCGAGGAGGGGGTCGCGGACGAGAACCGCGAGGTGAACCGGGACGAAGGCACGGAAGGATCGCGATCGAGGGTCGTCGGAGACGGAGCGACCGAGGACGGCGGGCCCGTGAGAGACACGGCCGAAGAGGAATCCGCAACGCATGAGAGCCGATTGACTCCCCGTCAGGCACGTCGGCTGCGTATCGCCCTCTCCTCGGTGGGCATGGCGGTGATGGCGGTCGTCCTGTGGATGCGCATCGCCAGCCGCTCGTCCGTCCTGGTCGTCGGCGTCTACGGACTCGCGCTGATCCTGTGCGGCGTCGTGATGGAGCTGAGCCGCGCCGGCCGGACCCGACTGGCGAGTTGGCTGCTCGGCATCGGCCTGCTGGCGGCGGTCGGGACGGACTGGCTGCTCCTTCCCTGACCCGGCGCCCGCCACCCTGCCCGGGGAGGTGCGGAATCGGGCGGGGCGGCCGGACGGAGTGCGGCCCGTCAGAGCAGGAGCAGTTGGAGGCCGCCCAGCACCGTCGCGGCGAGCACGATCCGCTCGAAGAGCCGCTGGTCGATCCGGTCCACGCAGCGACGGCCCAGCCAGGCACCGGGCAGGACGAAGAGCACCAGCACGGCGTCGAGCAGCAGCGAGGGACCGTCGATCAGGCCGAGGCCCACGCTGAACGGCACCTTCGTGACGTTGACGATCAGGAAGAACCAGGCGGACGTGCCGAGGAAGCCGAGCTTGCGCATCCCGGAGGAGAGCAGGTAGAGCGACATCACGGGGCCGGCCGCGTTGGCCACCATGGTGGTGAAGCCGCCGAGGACCCCGTAGGCCCCCGCCTGGGCCCGTGCGGTTTTCCGCGCCCGGCGGCCGTCCGGCCCGCCCTCCTCCGCCTCGCCCGCCTCGCCGGCACCGTGGTCCCCGCTCGCCCCGGCCCCGGCCCGCTGCCGCTGCCGCTGCCGCTGCCAGAGGGTGACGCCGACCATGACGAGCAGGATGGCCCCGATCGACGCCCGTACGGCGCCGTCGCCCGCGTACTTCAGGAAGAGCGTTCCCGCCACCAGTCCGACCGCGACGGCGGGGAAGAGCCGCAGCAGGGTGGGCCAGTGCGCGTGGCACCGGTACACGTAGACGGCGAGGACGTCGCCGGCGATCAGGAGGGGCAGCAGCACGCCCGTGGAGGCACGGGCCGGGAGGACCGCCGCGAAGATCGCGAGAGTGATGGTGTTGGCGCCGTTGATCGAGGTCTTCGAGAAACCGACGAGGACGGATGCCGCGGCGAGCACGGCGAGCTGGGCGAGTGTGAGGGTATCCATGGCGGATCGAATGCTAAGACGATCTCCTGGTCGACGGTTTTCGGGCGCGGTGGCCCGGCGTCCCGGGAGAGCAACCCCCGGCGCGGGGCGGCCGGTTCGTCCGGACGGCCACTCGCGCGCGGTCCGTGGTGCGCGGTCCGTGGTGCGCGGCTTCATCGGTACGGGCGCGTCCCGCGGTCCGGGCGACCGGTTGGCGGTGCGAGGCCCAGCGGGCTCCGCTCGGGACGCCGGGGACGAGGGGCCGTCGTCATCGCCGGGGGTTCCCCGGACGCACCCTCTGGCGTCCGGCCGGGGCGATCTGTCTATGCTGCGCGCGCGAGCGCTCGAAGAAGCGCTCAAACGAACACTGCGGCAGTACGGGTAAGGGGCCAACAGCATGCGGGAGCCGGTGGAACTCAGGCGGCAGCGAATCCTCGCGGTGGTGCGGTCGCGCGGGGCGGTGAAGGTGAGCACGCTCGCCGAGGAGCTCGACGTCTCGGTGGTCACCGTACGGCGGGACGTGGAAGAGCTCGCCCGCGCCGGGCGGCTCCGGCGCGGGCACGGTGTGGCGCGGTCCGTCTCCCTGGCGCGGGAGCCGGACCCCGCGCCGGCCGCGTCGCGTGCGGACCCCGTCGAAGGGGGCGGGGCGGTCGCGCTCGTCGTGCCGGAGCGCCATTCGTACCTGTACGAGACGCTGCACGGCGCCCGTTCGGTGCTGGACGAGCACGGTGTCCGGGTCGCGCTGCACATCGCCCCCCAGGCGCGCGGGACCGAACGGCCCCTGGTGGAGCAGGCGCTCGCGGGGGGCGCTCGCGGGTTGCTGATCGCTCCGCGCTGGCGCAGCGCCGCGTGGGAGGAGTCGGACGCCGAGTGGCTCGCCGGGGTGGGGGTGCCGGCGGTGCTGATGGAGCGCAGGCCCCGCGCGGGCAGTGCGCTGCACGCCCTGGACTCGGTCTGCTCCGACCACTGGTACGGGGTCCACCTCGCCGTCGAGCATCTGGTGTCGCTGGGGCACCGCCGCATCGTGCTGGCCGCCCGCGACGACAGCCCGACCGCCCGGAGCATCCGGGCCGCGTTCGCGGAGATCGCGGCCGCGCGGCCGGAGGTGGACGAGTGGCGGATCGTGCTCAGTTCGCCCGACGCGCTCGCCTCGGGCGGCCCGTCGGGAGCCGACGCCCCGGGAGCCGGGACGGGTGAGGAGGCGGGGCGCGGGGGCGCCGCGGGTGCCGCGGTGGATCTGGCGGCGGTGCTGCGGGAGATCCGGGCCACCGGCGCGGTGCTGCACGGTGACGTGGACGCGCTCATGCTGGTCCAGCAGCTCGCCGAGAGCGGAGTGCGGGTGCCCCAGGACTGTTCGGTGGTGGCGTACGACGACGTGGTCGCGGCGCTGGGAACGACGCCGCTGACCGCCGTGTCCCCGCCGAAGGCGGAGATCGGGCGGGCCGCCGCCGAGCTGCTGCTGTACCGGCTGGAAGGTTCCGCGGGAGCGCGGGGGCCGGTACGGCGTACGGAGTTGCTGCCGGAGCTGAAAGTGCGGGGTTCGACGCAGGGGGTGGCTCCCCGCGACCACTGATCGATTGACCGCTTCACATTTCTTCTGATCGATCTATTGACCGCATTCGGTCAGGCGATCAGTATTCCCGTTGTCTCGAACAGGAGCCGCGGGAGGCGCGCATGCCCGATCGACAGAGTCGTCGGTCCGTGCTGGCCACGATCGCCTCGCTGCCGGTGGCAGGTGCGCTCAGCGCCTGCTCCGGCGGCGGGACGTCGGGGCCGGGCACGAGCAGTACCGACACCAGCAAGGTGAGTGACACCCGCACCGGGAAGGGCGGCAAGGTCCGCATCACCTTCTGGTCCGCCCTGCGGGGCAGCCAGGAGGTGGTGGACGCCTTCAACCGGAGCCACCGCACCGTCGAGGTCGATTTCCAGCAGGTCCCTTCGGGCGGCCAGGGCGGTTACGCGAAGCTCAGCAACGCCGCCCGAGCCGGCAACGCCCCGGACGTGGCCACCCTGGAGTATCCGCAGGTGCCCGGCTTCGCCATCGACGGCGTCGCCCGCGACCTCACCGGCCTGGTCAGTGACACCTTGCGATCCCGGCTGCTGCCGCAGGCACTGGGTCTCACCACGTTCGACCAGAAGGTCTTCGCCGTCCCGCTCGACATCGAGCCGATGGTGATGCACTACCGCACCGATCTCTTCGCGGAGTACGGCCTTCATGTGCCGCGCACCTGGGACGAGTTCGCGGAGGCGGCGGCGATCGTGCGCCGCAAGGGCGGGGAGCGGCGGCTCGCCCTCTTCGCCACGGACGGTGCGACGCAGATGGCCGCGTACGCCTGGCAGGCCGGCGCCCAGTGGTTCTCCACCGCGGGAGGCACCTGGAACGTCTCGCTCGCCGACGCCCCGACCCGTCGGGTCGCCGCGTACTGGCAGCGGCTCGTCGACCGGGACCAGGTCTTCATGAACGCCGTGGAGAGCCGGCAGAGCGACGCGCAGATCGGCAACGGCCGGGTCCTCGTCCGCCTCAGCGGCGCCTGGGACGCGGGTGCCCAGATGAAGGCCCGGCCGGGCCAGAAGGGACAGTGGGCCGTCGCGCCGTTCCCGCAGTGGGATCCGTCGGAGCCGTCCAACGGCACGCACGGGGGCTCCACCTTCGCGGTGACGAAGGACAGCGCGCACCCGGAGGCCGCGATGGAGTTCATCGAGTGGCAGGTCTCCCACCCCGACGCGCTGCGCGCCCGCCTCTCCAGCGGGGCGAGCAGCCAGTACCCGGCCGCGCCCGGCCTCGTGTCCGTGGGCAGTCAGGCGTTCGACCGTTCCTACTACGCGGGCCAGGACATCTACCGGGTCTTCGAGGAGCAGGCGCGGATCATCCGGGACGGCTGGGTCTGGGGCCCCCGGATGACCGCCACCGGCAAGGTCATGCAGGACGGGTTCGCCCGGGCGAGCGGTGGCAAGGGGTCGCTGCTGAGCTCGATCGAGGCAGCCCAGAAGGGCACCATGCCCGATCTCCGGGCACTCGGCCTGTCCACCAGCGAGCGCTCCTCGTGAGCCGCGCCCCGGTGCTCCCGCACCGCCGCCCCGGTCCCCCCGGTCTCCCCGGAGGGCGGCGCGCACGCGCCCTCTCCCGGCCCGAGCACCCTTCCCAGCAGACTCTCCCTCCGCAGCAGAGAGGCAGGTGACCACCATGGCCCACACCACCTCCACCCCGCGGCCCGTCCCCGTGGCGAGCGGTACGGGGCGGACCGCGGGTCCCGCGTCCCCCGCCCGCGCGCGGACCGGCCGCGCGACCACCGGGCAACGTGAACTCGGCGCCGCGGGCGTCCTGATGACTCCGTTCTTCGTCCTTCTGGTGACCGTCTTCCTCGTACCGGTCGGCACCGCGGTGTGGCTGAGCTTCTTCAGCGACGACCAGCCCGGCCTCGGCTTCGGTCCCGAGAAGACCGTCTTCGTCGGAGTGCGCGGTTACGTCGCCGTCCTCACCGACCCCACCTTCCTCGGCGGCCTCGGCATCGTCGCGCTGTACTGCCTGATCTACATCCCGCTGATCGTGATCGGCGCGCTCGCGCTGGCGCTGCTGCTGGACTCGGGCGTGGTCCGGTTGCGCGCCACGGCGCAGCTCGCGCTCTTCCTGCCGCACGCGGTGCCGGGCATCATCGCCGCGATCATCTGGCTGTACCTCTACACCCCCGGGCTCAGCCCGGTGATCGACCTGCTCGGCAAGGCGGACATCACCGTCGACTTCCTCGGGGTCCACACGGTGGTGCCCTCGATCGTGAACATCGCGCTGTGGAGCAACCTCGGCTACGACATGGTCGTCTTCTACGCCGCGTTGCAGGCCGTTCCGCGCGAGGTGATCGAGGCGTCCGTCGTCGACGGCGCCGGGCCGGTGCGTACCGCACTCCAGGTCAAGGCACCGCTGGTGCGTTCCTCGATCGTGATGGTCGCGATGTTCACCTTGATCTTCGCACTCCAGCTGTTCACCGAGCCGATGCTGCTCGGCCAGTCCACCCCGATGATCAACTCCCGCTTCTCCCCCAGCATGTACATCTACGACGCCGCGTTCACCCGCAACAACTACGGTCTGGCGGCTGCCGCTTCGGTGATCCTGCTGGCCTTCACGGTCGCGCTGTCCTACGGCGTCACCCGGTGGACCAACCGCGCCGACGCCGTCGAGGAGGCCACCCGATGAGTGCCACGGCCATGGACCGTACCGCCCGCCGCACGTCCCGCGGTTCCGCCTCGGCGGCCCGGCGTCCGGGGCTGACCGGACGCGCCGTCGTCAACCTCGTGGTGGGCCTCTCGGTGCTGTACACCCTGCTGCCGGTGCTGTGGCTGGTGCTGGCCGCCTCCAAGGACCGCGACGCGCTCTTCAAGAGCAACGTCCTCTCGCTCAAGGGCTTCTCCTTCGTCCAGAACCTGAAGGACCTGTTCTCCATGGACGCGGGGGTGTACGGGCGCTGGTACGCCAACAGCCTGCTGTACGCGGTGCTGGGGGCGACCCTCGGCGCGCTGATCAGCGTCGCCTGCGGCTATGCCTTCGACAAGTACCGCTTCCGCCACAAGGAGAAGATGTTCGGACTGGTGCTCGCGGCCGTCATGGTGCCGCAGACCGTCCTGGCCCTGCCGCTCTACCTGATGGCATCCAAGGCGGGGCTGGTGAACACCTTCTGGGCGGTCTTCGTCCCGGTGCTCTTCAATCCGTTCGGCGTGTACCTGGGGCGCATCTTCAGCCAGGGGTACGTGCCCAACGAGGTGCTGGAGGCCGCCCGGGTGGACGGGGCGGGCGAGTTGGCCACCTACTTCAGGGTGGCGCTGCGGATGCTGGGGCCGGGGCTGGTCACCGTGTTCCTCTTCCAGCTCACCGCCATCTGGAACAACTTCTTCCTGCCCATGGTGATGCTCTCGGACCAGGACCTCTATCCGGTCAGCCTCGGTCTGTACACCTGGAACAGCTCGGCGTCGGTCTCCCCCGAGTACTACCCCGTCGTCATCATGGGCTCGCTGCTCGCCATCGTCCCGCTCATCCTCGCGTTCGCCCTGCTCCAGCGCTTCTGGCGGTCGGGGCTCACCGCGGGCGCCGTGAAGTAGCGCGCCGGCCGCGAACGTTCCGGGGACCACCGGCCCCCGGACGTTCGCGCCTGCCGCCCCTACCAGGAGAGACATGCACACTTCCGCTGCCCCCCGCACGTTCCGCCGCCCGCGCGCCGTGCTCGCCATGAAGCCGGACGCGGCGGCGGCGGTGCTGCCGCCGGACGCGCTCGCCGCGCTCGGCGAGGTCTGCGACCTCACACCGCCGCCCGCCCTCGACGACTTCACCACCGACCGGGCCCGCACGGCGCTCGCCGACGCGGAGGTCCTGATCACCGGATGGGGCTGCCCGCCGATCGACGAAGGGGTGCTCGCGGCGGCTCCCGCCCTGCGGGCCGTCGTCCACACCGCCGGCTCGGTGCGCGGCCACGTCACCGAGGCCTGCTGGGCGCGCGGGATCGCGGTCTCCTCCGCCGCCTCGGCCAACGCGCTCCCGGTCGCGGAGTACACCATCGCCATGATCCTGCTCTCCGGGAAGCGGGTGCTGGAGCGGGCGCGGGAGTTCCGCGTGGCCCGCGACCGGGGCGACTGGCTGCGGGTCCCCGACGACGTCGGCAACTACCGCCGCACCGTGGGCATCCTCTCGGCCTCACTGATCGGCCGGCGGGTGATCGAACTGCTGCGCCCCTACGACCTGCGGGTGCTGCTGCACGATCCGTACGTCTCGGCCGAGGAGGCGGCGTCGCTGGGCGTCGAAGCGGCCGGGCTCACCGAACTCTTCGCCCGCAGCGACGTGGTGAGCGTCCACACCCCCCTGCTGCCCGGGACGCGCGGGCTCGTCAGCCGCGAACTGCTCACCTCCATGCGGCCGGACGCGACCCTGATCAACACCTCGCGCGGCGCTGTCGTCGACCAGGACGCGCTCACCGACGTGCTCCGGCAGAAGCGGATCCGGGCCGTCGTCGACGTCACCGACCCGGATCCGCTGCCCGCCGGCCACCCGCTGTGGGAGTGCGAGAACGCGCTGATCACCCCGCACCTCGCCGGATCCCAGGGCAACGAATGGCGCCGGCTTGCCGATCTGGCGACCGGTGAGGTGGCGCGCTGGGCCGCGGGCGACGGCTTCGCCCATCCCGTACGACCAGAAAGGCTGGCCTTCCTCGCATGAGCTCCGCCCCCCTCTCCCCTCCCTTCCACCTCCCCCCCGAGGACCGCACGCTCAGCCCTTTCACCGGTTACACCCGGGCGCACTGGGAGGCCGCCGCGGACGGTCTGCTGCACGCGGCCTGGAAGTGGGCCACCCCCGGCCGCGCCCTGCTCGACCTGCCGGGCCGGCCGTCCGGCTCCGGGGTCCGCTCCGACGGGCTGGAGGGATACGCGCGCACCTTCCTCGCCGCCGCGTTCCGGGTCGTGGGCGCCGGGGGCGACGACCCGCACGGCTGGCTGGAGCGGTACGCGGACGGCCTCGCCGCCGGTACGCGGACGCCGGGGCGCGACGACACCGAGTCCTGGCCGCTCATCCGCGACCACACGGTCTTCGGTCAGCCCATGGTGGAGTCGGCGTCCGTCGCCCTCGGCCTGCGGCTGACCCGTCCGTGGCTCTGGGACCGGCTCGACGCCACCACCCAGGACCGCGCCGAGGAGTGGCTGCGCGGATCGCTGCGTCACACCCCCGCCCCGAACAACTGGTACCTCTTCCCCTACACGGTCGCCGGGTTCCTGGAGTCCGTCGGCCGGGGCGACGCGGCCACGGCGCGGGCCCGGGCCCGCGCGTTCGACCTGCTGGAGGGGTGGTACCGGGGCGACGGCTGGTACGCGGACGGGGACGGGCGGGCCTTCGACCACTACAACGGCTGGGCGCTGCACCTCTATCCGGTGCTGGACGCGCACCTTTGCGGCGACGGGGAACCGCTGGCCCACTACGGCGGCCGGCTGCGCGAGCACCTGGAGAGCTTCTCGCTGATGTTCGGCGCGGACGGGGCGCCGCTGCACTTCGGGCGTTCCCTCGCCTACCGGTTCGCGGCGGGCGCGGCGGTCGGCATGGGTGCGGTCTCCGGACACACCCCGCTCTCCCCGGGTGCTTCCCGGCGGCTGGTCAGCGGTTCGCTGCGGTACTTCCTGGAGCGCGGGGCCACCGGTGAGGACGGGGTGCTGAGCCTCGGGTGGCACGGCCCGCACACCGCGACCCTCCAGAGGTACTCGGGGCCGGCGTCGCCGTACTGGGCGTCGAAGGCGTTCGTGGCGCTGCTCGCCCCGGCGGACCACCCGCTGTGGACGGCTCGGGAGGAGGCCGCCCCGAGCGACGGTCCCGACCGGGTGCTGTCGCTGCCGGCGCCGGGGCTGCTGGTCCAGTCGACCCGGTCGGACGGGATCGTCCGGCTGCACAACCACGGCAGCGACCATGTCCGGCCGCACGAGGGCGAGTCGGCGGCCGAGGCGGACCCGCACTACGGGCGGTTCGCGTACTCCACGGCCACCGGTCCCTCGTCGGCGGCGAACGTCGCGGACAACCACCTTTCCGTCAGCGCCGGCGGGGCCCGGAGCGTCCGCCGCCGGATCCATCCGCTGGGCGCCGGGCACGGGGACGGCTGGGGCTGGGCGGCCTCCTGGCACATGCCGGTCTTCCCGGGGCAGCCGCCGGCCGTCCCCGGACTGCGGGTGGAGAGTGTCACCTTCGTACGCGGGCGTCACGAACTCCGCGTCCACCGGGTCCTCGGCGCCCCGGCGGGTACCCGTCTCGAACAGACCGGCTGGGCGACGGCCCCCGGCGCCTCACCGCACTCCGCCCTGCACGGGCTGCACGGCTGGGAGTCGCGGGAAGAGGTACGCGCCCCGCAGGGCACCGCCTACACCCGGTGGGCGGTGCTGCCCCGGCTGGCCGCCGACGCCGAGGGCACCGCGGTCCTGGTCGCCCTGGCCTCACTCACCGGCGAGACGGATCCGGCGCCGGCGACCGAGGCGGTGAGCGCGGTGGACGTGCCGGCAGGTGACGCGGGCGCCGGGGACACGGTGGAGGTGGTCTGGTCCGAGGACGGCGCGCTCACCCGGATCGCCTTCGGCCCCCGGGCTCCCGCTGCCGCGCCCGTATCCGTGTCGGTGGAGCACGGCACCAGGTGACGCCTCGGCGCCCGCCTCGGACGTCGTGTCACACGTCGGCGCGGGCGCACGTCGGCGCCCGTGTCACACGTCGGGGCGGGCGTCACACGTCCGTCCGGATGATCACCACCAGGGTCCGGGGCCCGTGCACCCCTTCCACCCGCTCCAGTTCGATGTCGGACGTGGCCGAGGGCCCGCTGATCAGGGTCGTCGGCCGCTCCGGTACGAGGCGTGCCACCGCCTCCGGGACCCCGGCCTCCACCGTGGAGAGGTCGACGACGCAGACGTGCAGGTCGGGGACGAGGGAGAGCGCGCGGCGCCCCTGGTCCCCGGAACCGTCCAGAAAGATCGTGCCGGTCTCCGCGCAGCTGACGGCGGACGCCGTCACCACGCCGTCCAGCGCGCCGAGCGAGGGCGCCGGGATGTCGGCGGAGTCCCGCTGGACCTCCCCGTCCCAGGCCGCCGACCACCCGGCGTCGAGCCCGGCCGGTACGCCGATCCGGCGGGCACCGTGCTCCCGCAGCACCTGTGCGATCACCTCCGCCGTCCGGTCCGCGGTGCACGGGTGGACCCGCGCCCTGTAGTCGACGAGCCGGTCGGTGAGGAGGGCGAGCCGTTCGGCGTCGGGGAGGACGCGTCCGGTGCGGTAGGCGCGCGGGACGGTGACCGGGCGGGCCGGCGCGAGCGCCAGGGCATCGCGCACCCGGCCGAGGACGGTGTCACGTGCGGTCGTCACTTCTCCTCCTGGGTGGGAGCGTCCGGGCCGTCCTCGGCACCACCGCCGGCGGCGCCGGTGGCCGCGCCCTCGTCGGCCGCGGCCTTCAGGGTGGCGGCGCCTTCGGCCGAGGCGAGCCAGGCGCGGAAGGTCTGCTTCGGAGGTGCCGGGGTGTCCCGGCTGTCGCTCCAGCCGTCGAAGGGTGCGGGAACCCGCCCGATCGTGCCGTCCTTGCCCGCGACGATCCGTCCGAGACCGGCGGCCTTCTGTGCCGCCGTGAAGAGCTTCGGGTGCCGCATCACCGTGGCCGCGGCCTTCATGGCGAGCTTCTCGGGCGTCGTACCGGCCTGTTCGGTGTTCTGGTGGCGCAGCTCGACCAGGAGCGAGGGGATGTCGATCTTGACGGGGCAGGCGTCGAAGCAGGCGCCGCAGAGGCTGGAGGCGTACGGCAGCGAGCTGTTGGGGTCGTCCTTCGCGGCGTGCATCCCCGCGAGCTGCGGGGTGAGGACCGCGCCGATCGGGCCCGGGTAGGTCGAGCCGTAGGCGTGGCCGCCGGCGCGTTCGTAGACCGGGCAGACGTTGAGGCAGGCGGAGCAGCGGATGCAGTTGAGGGCCTCGCGCCCGACCTTGTCGGCGAGCGCGGCGGTCCGGCCGTTGTCGAGGAGGACCAGGTGGAACGCCTGCGGGCCGTCGCCGGGCGTGACCCCGGTCCACATCGAGGTGTACGGGTTCATTCGCTCGCCGGTGGAGGAACGCGGCAGGAGCTGGAGGAAGACTTCGAGGTCGGTGTAGCGGGGCAGCACCTTCTCGATGCCCATCACCGTGATCAGGGTGTCGGGCAGGGTGAGGCACATCCGGCCGTTGCCCTCGGACTCGACGACGGAGAGGGTGCCGGTCTCGGCGATGCCGAAGTTGGCGCCGGAGACCGCGACCCGGGTGGTCATGAACTTCTCGCGCAAGTAGGCGCGCGCGACGGCGGCGAGGTGCGCCGGCACGTTGTCCAGCGCGGGGTCGACGCCGGGGATCTCCTTGAGGAAGATCTCCCGGATCTCGTCACGGTTGCGGTGGATCGCCGGCACCAGGATGTGCGAGGGCTTGTCGTGGGCGAGCTGCACAATGAGTTCGGCGAGGTCGGTCTCGTACGGCGTGATCCCGGCCGATTCGAGGTGCTCGTTGAGGCCGATCTCCTGCGTGGCCATGGACTTGACCTTGATGACCTCGTTGCTGCCGGTCGCCCTGATCAGTTCGGTGACGATCTCGTTGGCCTCGGCGCCGTCACGCGCCCAGTGGACCGTGCCGCCGTGCTCGGTGACCTTCGCCTCCAGTTGCTCCAGGAGCTCGGGCAGGCGGTTCATGGTGTCGGTCTTGATGGCCGCGCCCGCCTCGCGCAGGTGCTCCCAGTCGGGGAGCTCGCCGGTGACGTTCAGGCGCTTGGCGCGGATGGTGCGGGTCGCCTTGCCGAGGTTGCGGCGCAGCTGTTCGTTGCGCAGCTCGTCGTGGGCGGCGGCGGGGAACTTCCGTTCGCCGCGCAGGTTCCCCGTTCCGTACGGGGAGCGCGGGGGCGCGGGGGGCATGCCGAGGAAGGTGCTCGTACGGCTGCTCATACGGCGGCCTCCTCCTTCATGGGGTAGGGCGCGGTGCGGGTGGCGGCGAGGATCTGCGCGAGGTGCAGGGTGCGGGTGCCGGACGAGATGCGGTGGAGCCCGCCGCCGATGTGCATCAGGCAGGAGGAGTCGCCGGCGGTGCAGACGTCGGCCCCGGTGGAACCGATGGCGCGGATCTTGTCCTGGAGCATCGCGGAGGAGGTCCCGGCGTTCTTCAGCGCGAAGGTGCCGCCGAATCCGCAGCACGCGTCGGCCTCGGGCAGCTCGACGAGGTCGATGGAGTCGACCGCGCGCAGCAGGCGCAGCGGCTTCTCCCCGACGCGGAGCATCCGCAGCGAGTGGCAGGTGGGGTGGTAGGTCACGCGGTGCGGGAAGTACCCGCCGACGTCGGTGGCGTCGAGCACGTCGACGAGGAACTCCGAGAGCTCGTACGTCTTGGCTTCGACCGTGGCGACCCCGGCGCGGAGCGCGGCGTCGCCGTATCGCTCGGCGACGAGGCGGTGCTGGTGGCGGACCGACCCGGCGCAGGAGCCGGAGGGCATGACGACCGCCTCGATCGACGCGTCCCCGAACTGGTCGGCGAAGTTGCGGACCAGCGGCAGCGGCTCGCGCTGGTAGCCGGTGTTGACGTGCATCTGGCCGCAGCAGGTCTGCCCGGGCGGGAACACGATCTCGTGGCCCAGGCGGGCGAGCAGCACCGCGGTGGATTTCACCGCCTCCGGGAAGAGCGTGTCTCCCAGACAGGTGGCGAAGAGCCCGACGCGCATGGAGCCTCCTCGATCGTTCTCGAAACGTCCTCCGCGGGGGCCGGAACCGCATGACCCCGGACGTCCTTTCTATGGTCGGACCATACTAGGCGCAGCTCCGCCGGTGAAGAGGTGCGGGCCGCGCGCCCTCTCGCGCCGCCGGGGTGGCTGCTACTTCTGGTCGTCGACCAGCGTGCCGTGCAGGCTGCGGATGTGGCGTTCGACGAGGTCGGCCGCCTCCGTGCCCCGTCCGGCGCGTACCAGCCGGAGCAGTTCGGTGTGTTCGGCGTTGAGCGCGGCAGCGGTGGCGGGCCAGTCGCCCGACTCTTCCAGCGCCCGCAGGATCAGCGGCCGTACGGACTCACGCACGGCGGAGGTGAGGGTGGAGGTGAGGGCGTTGCCGGAGCAGCGGGCGATCTGGACGTGGAAGCGGGTGTCGAGATCGTTGAAGGCGGCGACGCCGATGCCGGGTTCCGCCATCCCCGCGACCAGGGACGCGGCCTCGTCGAGGTCCTCTTCGCCCGCCTGCGTGACAGCGGCCTCGAATCCGGCCCGCTCCAGGACGACCCGCGCCTCCATGACGTCATGGAGGCTGTAACTCCCCAGGGCGAAGTGGAGTCGCAGCAACCGCCCGAGCGCGTCGTCGGGGTTGCGCACGATCCGGGCCCCCGAGTCGGGCCCCCGGCCGGGCTGGGCCACCAGGACACCGATGGTCTCCAGTACCCGCAGGGCCTCGCGCAGGGCCGACCGGCTGACGCCGAGGACCGGGGCGAGTTCCCGCTCCGGCGGGAGGCGGTCGCCGGCCTTGAGTTCGCCGGCGAAGACCCGCTCCTCGATGCTCCGCAACACGAGTTCGTGGGTCCGTGACTGACGCACCGGTTCCCATTCGACGGGCATCCGCCACTCCCTGCCTCGGCCGGTCGCACCGGCGCTCCGTCCGCGCGGTCCGGGGACGGGTATCACCCGGCGCCGAAAGAACCGACTATGTCACACACGGCGTGTGGTAGGACCAATGAGCCGGACGACCGGTGACGCCGCCGTTCGCGGTGGTCGGGACCAGCGGCCTTCCGGCCACCCGGCACCTCCCCCTGCGCCTCGCACCACGGGACGGGCGTGCGGTCGGCCCGTGGGTCGTCCTGGTCCCACGGTGCTCGCCGCACCGGTCACGGTCACCACGGTCGCCCCGCCGGGCCGAGCGGCGGGGGTCCGGACGAAGGGAACGCCGACCATTTCATGTGATTCTCACTCAGGGCGCATACGGTACGCCTGTGAACCAGACGAGCCCGCCCGGCTGGCATCCAGACCCCGGGTATACAGGAATTGGCCCCGCGCAGGAGCGCTGGTGGGACGGCACCCAGTGGACCGACCAGCTCCGCGTGGCACCCGCCGCCGTCCGTAGCCGCCGTGTCCGCATCGGCGTCGGCATCACCGTCGGCCTGGTGGTTCTCGCCGCCGTCGGCGGTGGCGCGTACGCACTCGGACACAACGACGGAAAGCAGTCCGCCAGGCCTTCGGTCGCCCGGTCCGGCGGCCCCCAGTCCGGCGGCGGTGACGGACGGCCGGGCGCCCCGGGAGGAAGCGGGGGCAACGGCGGAAGCGACGGTGAGGACGGCGGAAGCGGCCAGAACGGCGGTGGCGACGACGGGCAGGGCCAGGCGCCCGAATCACAGATCCCGACCGAGGACGGCTACGCGACCGACGTCGCCAGCGGCATCAGCCTGCCGGTCCCGGACGGGTGGACGGGCGAGTCGGGCGCGGTCGGCGCCAGTCTGACGACGGGTGAGTACGCCTGCCCCGGCGACGCCGACGAGAAGTGCGTGCGCGGAGGAGTCTTCTCGGCCCCCGCCGCCGCGCTGGAGAACACGGAGAAGACCGCCGAAGCGGCCGCGAAGAAGGACATCTCGGCCAACGCCGAACAGTCCTACGGGTCGGACATCTACGAGGGCATCACCTCCCACCAGCAGCTCAAGTCCGAGGCGGTCACGGTGGCGGGCCAGAAGGGCTATCTCGTGCGCTGGAAGGTGGTCACGAAGAAGGGCGACGACGGGTACGTCGAATCGCTCGCCTTCCCCTCCCCCCGCAACAAGGACCTGCTGGTGGTCGTCCGGTCCGGGTTCGACATCAACGACCGGGCGCCGGAGCTCTCCCTCCTGGACACCATCACCAAGGGCATCAAGGCGGCATCGGCCGGCTCCGGTTCCGGGCAGACCGCGTAACCCCCGACCCCATTCCTCGGTCGGCACCGGCGACGCAGGGGCCGGGCGACCCAGGGGCCGGGCCACTCAAGGGCCGGGCACGGGCGCGCATCCGCGCCCGTGCCCGGCCCTTGCCGTGCCGCCTTCCCGGGGCAGCGCAAGACCTTTCTCCGCCTTTGCGGCAGAAGGGCCAGGCCGCTTGCTCACACCGTCGGGACGGAATCTTCACGTGATCACATCGTTGTGATCATCGGTCATTCTGGATCATCGCGGCTGGTTAGGGTCAACGTGCGTCCGATCTTGGACATGGACATGGTCTTTGACCGACCGAGGAGGTACGGACAATGACGTCCGCGACCATTGATGGTTTCAGCCACGGCTTCGTGACCCCCGCCGCGGGGTTCCTCGTCGCCTGGCTCGGCGGGGCTCTGGGCCTGCGCTGCACGAACCGGGCACGCAGCTCGTCGGGCATCCCGAAGGCGGGCTGGCTCGCACTCGGCGCCGGATCGATCGGTGTCGGGATCTGGACGATGCACTTCGTGGCCATGCTCGGCTTCGAAGTCGTCGGCGCACGGGTCTCCTACGACCTGGGCCTCACCGTGGGCAGCCTGGGCGTGGCGGTGCTCGTCGTCCTGATCGGGGTGGTCCTCGTCGGGTACCGGGGGACGGGATGGGCCAATCTCCTCCCCGCCGGCACGCTGATGGGCCTCGGCATCGCGGGCATGCACTACATGGGCATGGCGGGGATGCACGTGGGGATGAGGATCCACTACTCCGTGCCCCTGGTGGTGGTCTCCGTCGTGATCGCGGTGGTCGCGGCGACGGCCGCCCTGCGAGCGGCGGTCTCGACCTCGGGCATCAGGGCGAGCGCGAGTTCCAGCCTGATCTTCGGCGTCGCCGTCGCCGCGATGCACTACACCGGCATGAGCGCGCTGGGAGTGAACGCCGACCACATGTCCCACGCCTCGGGGACACCCGCCACCGACCTGATCGTCCCCATGCTGCTGGGGCCGACGGTGTTCCTCGTCCTCGCGTCGGCCGTGGTGATGTTCGACCCCGATCTGATGCTCGGAGACGTGGAGCGCAGGGCCCGCCTCAGGGCTTCCTCCGGTCCGGTCTCCCCCGCGGCCGCGGCCGACACTGCCGGACCGTCGTCGGTGGGTCGGCCGAACGCCGCGCACCGAGAAGGCGGGGCCTTCCACCGGCGGTGACCTGGGGGCGGACACGCCGGCCGGCAGGCGAAGGGCCCGGCGGCCCGGGAAACGATCAGGGCGGGTACCGGATTTCTCCGGTACCCGCCCTGATCCGACGACTCTTTCGAGTCGGGACGACAGGATTTGAACCTGCGACCCCTTGACCCCCAGTCAAGTGCGCTACCAAGCTGCGCCACGTCCCGGCACCGTCTGACCTGGGCAGTTGCCCGGGCCGAACGTGCATGAGAACGATACCGCACTTGGACGGGTGGTTACGAACCGCTTTCGCTTGACCTCGACCTTGATTGAGGTTGAACGATGATCGACGTGACCCACTCCACCCGAACCACCCACCGCACCCACGACTACGCCGACCTGAACCGCCTGATGGGCCTCATGACCGGCGACGAGAAGCACGGACCCGCCGCCACCTCCACCCTGGACGTGCTGTGGGTGCTCTACGACCGGGTGCTGCGGGTCCGACCCGCGACCGCGGACGACCCGGAGCGGGACAGGTTCCTGCTCTCCAAGGGCCACGGGCCGATGGCGTACTACGCGGTGCTCGCCGCCCGCGGCTTCTTCCCGCAGGAGCTGCTCACCGGCTTCGGCGCCTTCGATTCGCCCCTGGGCCACCACCCCGACCGGCTGCGGGTGCCGGGCGCCGAGATCGGCAGCGGGTCGCTGGGACACGGCCTTCCTCTCGCGGTCGGCACCGCCCTCGGACTGCGGGCCCAGGGCCGCACCGGCCCCGCGGTCTGGGTGCTCGTCGGGGACGCCGAGCTGGACGAGGGCAGCAACCACGAGGCGCTCGCCTTCGCCGGGCCGGCAGGACTGGAGCGGCTGCACACGGTGGTCGTCGACAACGCGTCCGCAACGTACGGCCGGCCCGGCGGGATCGAGGCGCGCTTCGAGACCGCCGGATGGTCGGTGGCGAGCGTGGACGGCCGGGACCACGAGGCCCTGCACGCCGCCTTCACCGCCCCGCACCCCGGACGTCCGCACGCCGTGGTCGCCCGGACCGCGCCGAAGCGGTGACCGCCTCCCCACCCCGTACGACCGTGGCGCGCCGCGCCCCCTCCCCCACCCCCTCGGCACACGCCCCTCAGCGGCGGACGGAAGGAACCCCGTGGACACCATGCGCGAACGCTTCATCGCCACGACCACCGAACTCCTGGACAACGACCCACGCCTCGCCCTCCTGCTGGCGGAGATCAGCCGTGACGGCTTCGAAGAAGCCGAGCGGAGCCATCCGGACCGGGTGATCAACGTCGGCATCCGCGAGCAGTTGCTCATCGGTGCGGGCGCCGGTACGGCCCTGACCGGGATGCGGCCGATCGTGCACACGTTCGCGAGCTTCCTGGTCGAGCGCCCCTTCGAGCAGATCAAGCTGGACTTCGGGCACCAGGGCGTGGCCGGGGTGCTGGTGAGCGCCGGAGGGTCGTACGACTCCCCCGCCGGCGGGTTCACCCACATGTCACCCGGCGACGTGGCGCTGATGGACACGCTCGACGGCTGGAGCGTCCACGTCCCCGGTCACCCGGACGAGGCGGAGGCGCTGCTGCGGCGGGCCGCCGCCGCGGACGACCGGGTCTACCTGCGGCTCTCCCTGCAGACCAACCGCCGGGCCCTGCCGGTGGACGGCTGCGGCTTCCGCACGGTGCGCGAGGGCTCCCGGGGTGTCGTCGTCGCGGTCGGTCCGATGCTCGACGAGGTCCTCACCGCGACGGAGGGCCTGGACACGACCGTGCTGTACGCGACCACGGTGCGGCCCTTCGACTCCGCCGGCCTGCGTCGCGCGGTGGGCGCCCTCCCCGCCGGAGCGACCGGAACCGCCGCGAAGAGCGCCGATGTGGTGCTCGTGGAGCCGTACCTCGCCGGGACCTCCACGGCGGCGGCCACCGAAGCCCTGCTCGACCTGCCGCACCGGGTGCTGGGGCTGGGAGTGGGCCGCGCCGAACTCCGCCGCTACGGCCGGATGGACGAGCACCTCGCGGCGCACGGCCTGGACGCCGCGGGGCTGCGGAGCCGCATCTCCCCCTTTCTGAACGGCTGAGCCGCGGCTGAGGGAACGCCTCCGCACCGGGCGGCCTCCGTCGTCCTCCTCAACGGCGGGGCAGCTCCCGGCGGTCGATGTGGCCGACCAGCTCCTGGGCGAGCGCCTTGATCGTGACGAGCCCGGCTCGCCCCCACGGCCGGGGGACGGTGTCCACCGCGCAGACGGTACCGAGAGCGACGCCCGTCCCGTCGATGAGCGGCGCCCCGAGGTAGGAACGGATCCCTATGCCGTCCACGACCGGGTTGCCGGCGAAGCGCGGGTAGTCGCAGACGTCGTCCAGCACCAGGGCCTTGCGCCGGACCAGGACGTGCGGGCAGTAACCGTGGTCGCGGGCCATGTAGCGGTCGCTCCGGTGGTCGTGCGCGGCCGCGGCCCCGAGGTCACCCCCTCCCTCGCAGCCTCCTGGGGTGTGCAGACCGGCGAAGAACTGACGGTTCTCGTCGATGAAGTTGACCATCGAGAAGGGGCTGTCGGTCACGGCGGCGACCCGGTCCGCGAAGGCGTCGAAGTTGTCGAACGTCGTGTCCGCCCGCTCACCGAGGCCGAGCCGGCGCAACCGCGCGCCCCGGGCAGCACCGCCGTGGTCGACCGGCGTGAGCAGCGGTCTGCCCGTCACGGGTGTGCCCCGTACGTCTGGAGCGGGGCGGGCGCGGCGGTGGCGTTGATGAGGTGCTGGAGGAGGGTCACCAGCGCGCCCGTGCCGGAGCTGGCGATCCGGGCGTCGCACAGGACGACCGGGACCGCGGGCGGGAGGTCCAGTGCGGCCCGCACCTCGTCGGGCGCGTAGCGGTAGGCACCGTCGAACTCGTTGACGGCGACGATGAAGCCGATGCCGCGCCGCTCGAAGAAGTCGACGGCCGCGAAGCACTCTTCGAGGCGGCGGGTGTCGGCGAGGACCACCGCGCCCAGGGCTCCCCGGGAGAGCTCGTCCCACATGAACCAGAAGCGCTCCTGGCCGGGAGTGCCGAAGAGGTAGAGGACGTGCTGGTCGTCCAGGGTGATCCGGCCGAAGTCCATGGCCACCGTGGTGGACCGCTTCGACTCGATCCCTTCGAGGTTGTCCGTCCCCACGCTGATCTGGGTCAGCAGCTCCTCCGTGCTCAACGGGGCGATCTCGCTGACGGCGCCCACGAACGTCGTCTTGCCGACCCCGAACCCACCCGCGACCAGGACCTTGAGGGCCACGGGGAAGGGTGCGGGGCGGGCGGCGCTGTCAGAGTTGTCGTCGTAGGCCATCGAGCACTGCCTCCAGCAGGGTTCGGTCGGTGGGCATGTCCTGGAAGGCGGGAGCGTGCGCGGTGACGGCCCCGCAGTCGACCAGGTCGGAGACGAGGACCTTCGCGACCGTCGCGGGCAGCCGCAGGTGCGCGGCGACTTCGGCGACGGAGGTGGGGCCCTCGCAGAGCCCGAGCGTCACGGTGTGTTCGTGGCCCAGGTGGGCCTGCGGCTTCCTGCCCGTCGCCATGACCAGGGAGAGCAGGTCGAGTTCGGTCGTCGGCCGGGTCCGGCCGCTGCTGACGGTGTACGGACGGACCAGCCGGCCGGCCGCTTCGTCGAGCAGCGGCCCCTCCTGGGCCCGCACCCTCACAGACCCGGGGTGAACTGTGTCCCCGCCAGGTGCCGGGCCGGGGTGGCCAGATACGGTCGCACGCTCTTGACCAGCATGGTCATCTCGTAGCCGAGGACCGCCGCGTCCGCCTCACGGCCGGCGAGGACCGCGAGACAGGTGCCGGACCCGGCGGTGGAGACGAAGAGCAGGGTCGAGTCGAGTTCGACGACCACCTGCCGCACGTCCCCGTTGTCCCCGAACCTGGCCCCGGCGCTGCGGCCCAGCGAGTAGAGCCCCGCCGCGAGGGCGGCCATGTGGTCGGCGCTGTCGGAGTCCATGCCGTGGACCGACTTCACCAGTCCGTCCGCGGAGAGCAGGACGGCGCTGCGCGTGTACGGAACGCGCTGGACGAGTCCGCTCAGCAGCCAGTCCAGGTCGGCGACCTGACCGGACGTCATTTCGCTCGCCATGGGGCATCTACTCCTTGTACGTGTTCTCGTGGCGGGGGTCGGGGCGACCCGGGACCCCCCTTTCGGACGGTGCGGCCGGCGCGCGGACGGGCAGCGGGGCGACCCGCCGGCCCGGCTGTACGGCCGGCACGGCGTACGGGGCGACTCCGGGCGGGACGGTGGCGGCACCCGGCGGGAGGCCCTGGGCCGTGTCGGGTGAGGACGCGCCGGGTCCGGAGGACGGGGCCGGAGCGGACGACGGGCCGGGGGTGGGGGGATGGCCACCGCTCCCGGCGACCGGCGGTTCGGTGTCCTGCGCCGACCGGGCCTCGGCGAGGTCGATACCGCGCCGGAACGCGGCGACCAGACCCGGGTCGTGCACCGCGTGCTCGTCGGCGACGCGGCGCACCGGGGCCTGGCGCAACTGCGGCACCAGGTTCTCCTGGTTGGTGCGCCGGGGCAGTTCGGGACGTGCCGGGGACGCGGGCTGCTGGTCGGGGTAGGCGGCCGGAACGTCGTGTACGGCGGGTGCGGGAGGGGATCCCTGGGTCCCGGGCCGCTCCGCGGTGCGCTGCGGCAGCGGGGGGCCCTGGGCTTCCCGCCGGATCTGGCGCGGCGGCTGCGGGGAGACGGTGCCCCCCGGGGTACCGGCGGTGCCGAGCGGTCGGACCGTCGGCTCGCCCGCCGAGGGGGGCCGTCCCTGTGCGGGCGGGACGCGGTCCGCCGCGGGCGGCAGCTGGTCGTGCGGCGAGGGGTGCGGGGCGTGGGGCCGGACCTGCTCCACGGGTCGGAGTCCTTCCCGCGCCCGCTGCGGTGCCCGGTCCGGGGAGCCGGGCAGGACGGGGGCGGGCGGTGCCTGCGGAATCGCCCCCGCCGGCCGGGCCGCGGGGTCGGTGTCCTGGGCGGGCGGACGGTGTACGGCGCCGGGAGGGGGTACCGGGACGCCTTCCGGCGGGGTGGTGGTGTCGCTCTCGGCGCCGAGGAGCACCTGCGGGAGGACCAGGACGGCCTGCGTACCCCCGTAGATGTTGCTCTCCAGCCGGACCGCGATGCCGTGGCGGCGGGCGAGCGCGGAGACGACGAAGAGCCCGATGCGGCCGTCCTGGAGCAGGTGGGCGACGTTGACCTGGTCGGGGTCGGCCAGCAGGGCGTTCATCCTGCTCTGCTCCTGGACCGGCATGCCCAGGCCCCGGTCCTCCACCTCCAGTGCGAAGCCCGCCGTGACGGGCTGGACGCGCAGCAGCACCTGCGTGTGCGGGGCGGAGAACACGGTGGCGTTCTCGACGAGTTCGGCCACCAGGTGGATCACGTCGGCGACCGCGTGCCCGCGCAGGGTGCCTTCGATCGGCGGGACCAGCTTGACGCGCGAGTACTGCTCCACCTCCGCGATGGCGGAGCGCAGCACCTCGGTGAGGGTGACCGGATTGGACCACTGGCGACGGGACACCGCCCCGCCGAGCACGGCGAGGTTCTCGGCGTGGCGACGGATGCGGGTCGCGAGGTGGTCCACGTGGAAGAGGCCCTTGAGGAGGTCGGGATCCTCCACCTCGTGTTCGAGTTCGTCGAGAATCTGGATTTCACGGTGCACCAGGGATTGCAGGCGGCGCGCGAGGTTGACGAAGACCTCCACCTTCTGTTCGTTGCCCGCGCTGTTGAAGAGCTGGGACGCCTGCGCCATGGCGGCGACGGCGGCCTCCTGGGCGCGCGTGATCTCCTGGCCGAGCAGGTCGAAGGCGTCCGCTTCCGGTGGGGCGGGGTGCGGAGCCCGGCGGGCGGGCAGTTGTTCGCCCGCGCGCAGCTGCTCCAGCGTCCGCTGCAGGTCGGCGTGGCCCCGGGCACTGAGACGGCGGAGTGCCTGGGTCCGGTCGAGCACCCCGGACGAGACGCGGTGGGCGCCGATGCACGCCGCCGCGACGGCCGCCACGGCCAGCGCCGCCGAGCCCGAGAGGGCTGCCAGCAGGCTGCCGGAGGGACGCACCCCGGAGGCCCGCACGGTGAAGATGACGGCGGCGGCACCGCTCAGGAGGGCGGCCACCGTCGGCAGCAGTGCGGCACGCAGCATCTGGGGGCGCATCCGCACCTCCGGTGCCGGCGGTGCGACACGCGCCTGCGCGGCACGCGGCCTGGCGGCGGCGGAATGGGAACGGCCCGCGGGGCGGCCGTGCCGCCCGCTCTCCCGGCGATCCGGTCGCGCGTCTGGTGCGCGAAGTTGAGACATCAGCGTCCTCGGTACGTGGGGCACCCGGAATCGTCCATGCGGTGGCACCAAAGGGGGTCGGTCAGGTGGGGGATCGGTGGGCCGGACTCGAAGAACATGAGCCCATCGTCGATCACCGAGCACACACGGTAGTCGCCGACGCGACGGGGGCGAGCGCCAGTTGTCGAACTTGCCCGCCATTCGTCCCGCTCTGGTATGACGCCTCGTACGGATGACCGATTTCCAGACCGTCTCGGCGCCGCACCGCCGCCGCACGTCGCCGCCGTGTCGTCGCCGCACCGTCGTTCGGCCGGGGCGGAGTCGACGCCCCGGCCGCCACCCACCCCCTCCGTCCGGCCCGGTACGGCCGGATACCGGCGGGTGCGTCCGTCGCTCGTTCAAGAGGTGAACGGGTCATCCGGGAATCCGACGGCGGAAGTCGTCAGAAGGTCCGTACCAGCACCTTGACTGCCTCTCGCCCCCTCACTTAAATCAAGTAGTGAATTAACCAGCGGCATCGCCCCTCGGGTGCCGGTTCACGCTGCCATCTGTCATGCCCATGACAGATTCCCCCCACGCGAAGTGATGTGATGACCGTGCGAACCCCCACCAGGCGCCGACTGGCGCTGTACGTCGCCTCCCTGCTCTGCTGTTCCGGACTGCTCATGGCAGCTCCGGCCGGTGCGGCGCCCGCGCCCGCGGAGAGCGGCGCCACCGCCGCCGCGGCGACCACCACCTTCTCCGACGACTTCAACGGCGCTGCCGGGTCCGGGCCGGACACGAGCAAGTGGCAGACCGAGACCGGCGACAACGTCAGCAACCACGAGCGGCAGTACTACACGGCGGGGGCGAACAACGCCAAGCTGGACGGCCAGGGCAATCTGGTCATCACCGCCCGCAAGGAGAACCCGGCCAACTACCAGTGCTGGTACGGCACGTGCCAGTACACCTCCGCGCGGCTGAACACCTCCGGCAAGTTCTCCTCGACGTACGGCCACGTCGAGACCCGGATGAAGATCCCGCGCGGGCAGGGCATCTGGCCGGCGTTCTGGATGCTCGGCACGGACATCGGCAGCGTCGGCTGGCCCAACAGCGGCGAGATCGACATCATGGAGAACGTCGGCTTCGAGCCGGGCACCGTGCACGGCACCCTTCACGGCCCCGGCTACTCCGGCGCGGCGGGCATCGGCGCGGGCTACTCCCTGCCGGGCGGCCAGGCGTTCGCCGACGCCTTCCACACCTTCGCGGTCGACTGGGCCCCCAACTCCATCACCTGGACCGTCGACGGGAACGTCTACCAGAAGCGCACCCCCGCCGACCTGGGCGGCAACAGCTGGGTCTTCAACAAGCCCTTCTTCGTCATCCTGAACCTGGCGGTCGGCGGCTACTGGCCCGGCGACCCCGACGGCTCCACCCCGTTCCCCGGCCAGCTCGTCGTCGACTACGTCCGCGTCACGACCGGTGACGGCGGCACCGTGCCGCCGGCCACCGGCGGTTCGATCACCGGCATCGGCGGCAAGTGCGTGGACGTGGCGGGTGCCGCGACCGCCAACGGAACCGCGGTCCAGCTCTACGACTGCAACGGCTCCGCCGCGCAGAAGTGGGCCGTCAACTCCGACGGCACCATCCGGGCACTGGGCAAGTGCCTGGACGCCAAGGACGCCGCCACCGCCGACGGCACCCCGCTCCAACTCTGGGACTGCAACGGAACCGCCGCCCAGAAATGGGCGGTCCCCGCGGCCAAGGACATCGTCGGCATCCAGTCGAACAAGTGCGTCGACGCCACCGGCAACTCCTCCGCCAACGGCACCCGGCTCCAACTCTGGACCTGCTCCGGCACCGCCAACCAGAAGTGGACGGTGAACGCCGCGTGAGCGCTCCCTCCGCGATCCGCCGCCGCGGGCTCCCGTTCCTGGCGCTGCCCGCGGCGCTCCTCCTCGCGGCGGGCGCCACCCTCGTCTCGCTGCCCGCCACCGCGCAGGCGGCGGCCACCGCCACCGGCGCGATCACCGGCATCGGCGGCAAGTGCGTGGACGTGGCGGGTGCCGCGACCGCCAACGGAACCGCGGTCCAGCTCTACGACTGCAACGGCTCCGCCGCCCAGCAGTGGAGCGTCAACTCCGACGGCACCATCCGGGCACTGGGCAAGTGCCTGGACGCCAAGGACGCCGCCACCGCCGACGGCACCCCGCTCCAACTCTGGGACTGCAACGGAACCGCCGCCCAGAAATGGGCGGTCCCCGCGGCCAAGGACATCGTCGGCATCCAGTCGAACAAGTGCGTCGACGCCACCGGCAACTCCTCCGCCAACGGCACCCGGCTCCAGCTCTGGACCTGCTCCGGCACCGCCAACCAGAAGTGGACGGCGCCCTCGGGCGGTGGCACGCCCGCACCCGGCGGGACCATGGCCGTGGCCCCCTACCTCTACAACGGGTGGGGCAGTCCGCCGAGTCCGACGACCGTGATGAACGCGACCGGGGTGAAGTGGTTCACCCTGGCGTTCGTCCTCAGCAACGGCTACTGCAACCCGCAGTGGGACGGCTCGCGGGCGCTGGCCGGCGGCGTCGACCAGCAGACGATCAACACCGTGCGCGCGGCGGGTGGCGACGTCATCCCCTCGTTCGGCGGCTGGAGCGGCAACAAGCTGGAGAGTTCCTGCTCCAGCGCCGGTGAGCTGGCCGCCGCGTACCAGAAGGTCATCAACGCGTACGGCCTCAAGGCGATCGACATCGACATCGAGGCGGACGCCTACAGCAACGCGACCGTGCAGCAGCGCACGGTCGACGCCCTGAAGACCGTCCGGGCCAACAACCCGGGCATCAAGGTGTACGTCACCTTCGGTACGGGCCAGAGCGGTCCCGACGCGTCGCTGATCAACCGGGCCGCTTCCTCGGGGCTGACCGTCGACAGCTGGACGATCATGCCGTTCGACTTCGGCGGCGCCGGCCAGAACATGGGCACCCTCACCACCAGGGCGGCCGAGGGCCTGAAGAACGCGGTGAAGAGCGCCTACGGGTACTCCGACGACCAGACGTACCGGTCGATCGGCATCTCGTCGATGAACGGAGTCACCGACGACAACGAGACGGTGACGGTGGACGACTTCCGCGCCATCCTCGCCTACGCCCAGCAGCACCACCTGGCACGACTGACCTTCTGGTCGGTCAACCGCGACCGGCCGTGCACCGGGGGCGGGGCGGACACGTGCTCGAACGTCAGCCAGCAGGCGTGGGACTACACCCGCGTCTTCGCGCAGTACACGGGGTGAGCCGCCGCGCGGTGGCGGAGCCGGCGGAGGCCCGGCCACCGCGCTCGGGGGCGGACGGTGCCATGGAGGGAGGGCAGGGCGGAGCGCCGGTGACGGGGCTGATGCAATAGCGCGGGGACCGGCCCTCCCCGGAGCCGGGTCCGACCATGCCCACGGGATGGCCGGACCCGGCCCCGGGCCGCCCCCGCGCCGCACCACCCTGCCCAGCACCGGAGAGAACACGCGCATGAAGATCGTCGACGCGAAGTTGGTCGTCACCAGTCCCGGCCGCAACTTCGTCACGCTGAAGCTGACGACCGACGAAGGGCTCACCGGGCTCGGCGACGCCACGCTCAACGGCAGGGAACTCGCCGTCGTCAGCTACCTCGACGACCACGTACTGCCGCTGCTCGTCGGGCTCGACCCGCACCGCATCGAGGACACCTGGCAGTACCTGTACCGCGGTGCCTACTGGCGCCGCGGTCCCGTCACCATGGCCGCGCTGGCCGCCGTCGACGTGGCGCTCTGGGACATCAAGGCCAAGGCGGCGGGTCTCCCGCTCTACCAGCTCCTCGGCGGCGCGAGCCGTGACCGGGTCCGCGCCTACGGCCACGCCAACGGCGCCGGAGTCCCGGAACTCCTCGACTCCGTCCGGGCCCGCCTCGCCGAGGGATACCAAGCCGTCCGCATCCAGACCGGCGTCCCCGGGCTGAAGGCGGTGTACGGGGTGCACACCACCGACGAGCACGGGGCTGCCGTACTCCACCAGGGCGCCAGGCCGCTGGTGGAGGACTGGGACACCGATGCCTACCTGCGGCACGTCCCGGCCGTCTTCGAGGCGGTACGCGCGGAGTTCGGCGACGAACTGCCGCTGCTGCACGACGCGCACCACCGGCTCACCCCGATCCAGGCGGCGCGGCTCGGCAAGGACCTGGAGCCGTACCGCCCGTTCTGGCTGGAGGACTGCACACCGGCCGAGAACCAGGACGCCTTCCGTCTGATACGCCACCACACGACCACCCCGCTCGCCGTCGGCGAGGTGTTCAATTCCTTCCACGACTACCAGAGCCTGATCACCGAGCGGCTGATCGACTACGCGCGGTCGGCCGTCACGCACTTCGGCGGGGTCACCCCGCTGCGGAAGCTCTTCGACTTCGCCGCGCAGTACCAGATCAAGAGCGCGATGCACGGCCCCGAGGACATCTCCCCGGTCGGCATGGCGGCGGCGGTCCACCTCGATCTCGCCGTGCACAACTTCGGCATCCAGGAGTACTCCGGGCACTCGGCGCTCACCGAAGAGGTGTTCCGGCACGCCTACACGTTCACCGACGGGCACCTGCACCCGGGCGAGGCCCCGGGGATCGGTGTGGAGCTCGACGAGGAACTGGCCGCCGCCCACCCGTACGCGCGCGCCTATCTGCCGGTCAACCGCCTCCAGGACGGCACCGTCCACGACTGGTGAGCCCCGCACGCCGACGCCCCGCACCCTGACACCCCGCGCCCGGGGCCGCGGCCCCTCGGGACCGTCCCCGCGCCGCCCCGCATGCCCCGGACCCCCGCGCCCGTTCGCGCGGTCCGGGGCATACGCGCTCCGCACGGCCTTCCCGCCCGGCCCGCCTCTTCTCGCCGCTCCCGCCTGGAGTCTTGCGCAAAAACGCAACTGGCTTCCATCGCTTGCGGAGAACTTGCATTTTCTGACAGCACGCGCGAAAGCCCCTGTTCCGCCGCCGTATCGCTCTTTCCCGGCGCGTCGGCACGGTAATTGACGCGTGCGGGACCGGTAGACGAGCCTCCAGATATCTGCAACTCTCTGACCGCTCCTCGCAAACGACGTAGTGCACTACGCATAAATCTAATCCTCCCTGCCACATCGACTGAGCCGCGCCTCGCCGCCGTCAGGGCGCGAGGCCGAGGATCGGGGATCCATGAGAGCGAAACGCTGGAGAGCGCGCGGTCTCTCCGCAATGGTCGTCACCAGCCTGCTGACCGTCGGATGGCCCGCGCTGACCGCCGCTGCGGCGTCCGGGCCCGGCGCGGCCTCGGGCCCGCAGGCCAGGGCGAGCAGTGCGCAGACGAAGAACGCCGCCGGTGGTGTCACCGACGGCGACCAGAGCACCTACTGGCAGAGTTCGGGAGGCGAACTCCCCCAGTGGGTGCAGACCGACCTGGGCTCCACCGTCCGGACGGACGGCGTGGTCCTCAAGCTCCCCGCCGGATGGGCGAGCCGCACGCAGACCCTCGCCGTCCAGGGCAGCGCCGACGGCACCTCCTTCACCACGCTGAAGACCTCCGCGACCTACACCTTCAGTCCCGGGCGGGCCAACGCGGTTACCGTGAACTACCCGGCCACCCGAGCGCGTTACGTGAGGATCGCCGTCACGGACAACTCCGTCGCCGACGCCGCCCAGCTCTCCGAGCTGGAGGTGAAGCTCGCCGGTGAGTCCTCGGTGAACCTGGCGAGCGGACGCACCCTGACGGAGAGCAGCCACACCGACGTCTATCCGGCGTCCAACGCCAACGACGGGAACCGGTCCACCTACTGGGAGAGCGCCAACAACGCCTTCCCGCAGTGGATCCAGGCGGACCTCGGCTCCGCGGTCCAGGTGAACCGGGTCGTCCTGCGGCTGCCGGACAGCTGGGGGCCGCGCAGCCAGACGCTGAAGATCCAGGGGAGCGCGAACGGCACGGCCTTCACCGACCTGACCGCCTCCCGGGCGTACGCCTTCGACGCGGCGGGCGGCCAGTCGGCGGCGCTCTCGTTCGACGCGACCACCACCCGTTACGTCCGCGCCCTGTTCACCGCGAACAGCGTGCAACCCGGCGCGCAGCTGTCCGAGTTCGAGGTCTACGGCCCCGACACGGGTGACACGCAGGCACCGTCCGCGCCGGCCGGCCTCGTCCTCACCGAGCCCGCGAGCGGTCAGATCAGGCTGTCCTGGAACGCCTCGACCGACAACACGGGGGTCACCGGCTACGACGTCTACGCCAACAACGCCCTGCTGACCAGCGTCGCGGGCGGGGTGACCACCTTCACCGACAACCGGCCCGCCAACCAGACCGTCTCGTACTACGTACGGGCCAAGGACGCGGCCGGGAACCAGTCGGGCAACAGCAACACCGTCACCCGGCAGGCAGGCACCGGGGACACCACGGCGCCGACGGCCCCCTCCGGGCTGGCGCTCAGCGAGCCGGCGAGCGGCCAGGTCAAGCTGGTCTGGAACGCCTCGGCCGACAACACCGGGGTCACCGGGTACGACGTCTACGCCAACAACACCCTGCGGGGCAGCGTGGGCGGCTCGGTGACCACCTACACCGACACGCAGCCCGCCTCCGCGACGGTCACCTACGTGGTCCGGGCGAAGGACGCGGCCGGCAACCAGTCCACCGCGAGCAACTCCGTGACGCGGAACGGGTCGGGAACCGCGGGATCCAACCTCGCGGTCTCCAAGCCGATCAGCGCGTCCTCGGTGGTGCACACCTACGTCGCGACGAACGCCAACGACAACGACGTGACGACGTACTGGGAAGGTGCGGAGGGAAGCTACCCCGGCACCCTGACGGTGAAGCTCGGTTCCAACGCCGACCTCAGCTCCCTGGTGCTGAAGCTCAATCCGGACAGCGCGTGGTCGGCACGGAACCAGACCGTCGAGGTGCTCGGCCGGGAGCAGAGCGCGACCTCCTTCACCACCCTGGTGGCCGCGAGGAGTTACGCGTTCTCCCCGGCGAGCGGGAACAGCGTCACCGTGCCCGTGTCCGGCCGTGTCGCGGACGTGCAGCTGAAGTTCACCGCCAACTCGGGCTCGTCGGCCGGGCAGGTGGCCGAGTTCCAGGTCATCGGGGTGCCGGCGCCGAACCCGGATCTCGAAGTCACCGGGGTGACGGCCTCGCCGTCCGCGCCGGTGGAGTCGGACACGATCACCCTCGGCGCGACCGTGCGCAACACCGGCGCGGTCGCGTCGCCCGCCACCAAGGTGGATCTGCTCCTCGGGGGGTCCAAGGCGGCCACCGCGTCCCTCGGCGCCCTGGCCGCCGGCGCGCAGACCACCGTCAGCGCCTCCGTCGGTACGCGTGAGGCGGGGAGTTACCCGCTGGGCGCGGTCGTGGACCCGGCGGGCCAGGTCATCGAGCAGAACGAGACCAACAACACCTACAACCGGACCGATCCCCTCGTGGTGAAGCCGGTCGCCAGCTCCGACCTGGTCGCCGCGGTGAACACCTCGCCCTCCAGCCCTTCGGCCGGTGACGCGGTGACCTTCGACGTGGCGATCAAGAATCAGGGATCGGTCGCCTCGGCGGGCGGGAGCCACGGGGTGACCCTCGCCGTGGTCGACTCCGCCAACGCGACCGTGAAGACCCTGACGGGCGCGTTCACCGGCACCATCGCGGCCGGAGCGACCGCGGCGCCGGTGAGGCTCGGCCCGTGGACGGCAGCCGACGGCTCGTTCACGGTGAGGGTGACGCTCGCCGACGACGCCAACGAACTGCCGGTGAAGCGGACGAACAACGTCTCCACCCAGCCGCTCTTCGTCGGGCGCGGTGCCGACATGCCGTACGACATGTACGAGGCGGAGGACGCCACGGCGGGCGGCGGCGCGCAGGTGGTCGGTCCCAACCGCACGGTGGGCGACATCGCCGGCGAGGCCTCCGGCCGCAAGGCCGTGAACCTGGACGCGACCGGTGAGTACGTCGAGTTCACCACCCGTGCGGCCACCAACACCCTGGTGACCCGGTTCTCCCTCCCGGACGCCCCGGGCGGCGGTGGCATCGACTCCACGATCGACGTCTACGTCAACGGTGTCCTGAAGAAGGCGTTCCCGCTGACCTCCCGGTACGCCTGGCTGTACGGCGCCGAGGCGGGCCCCGGCAACTCCCCCTCGGCGGGCGCGCCCCGGCACATCTACGACGAGGCGCACCTCCTGCTCGGCGAGACCGTTCCGGCCGGAGCCAGGATCCGGCTGCAGAAGGACGCCGCCAACACCTCCACCTACGCGATCGACTTCGTGAGCCTGGAGCAGGCGACGGCCGTCGCCAACCCCGACCCGGCGGCGTACGCGGTGCCCGCCGGATTCTCCCATCAGGACGTCCAGAACGCTCTGGACCGGGTGCGGATGGACACCACCGGGAAGCTGGTCGGCGTCTACCTGCCGGCGGGCGACTACCAGACCTCGTCCAAGTTCCAGGTGTACGGGAAGGCGGTGAAGGTCGTCGGCGCGGGTCCGTGGTTCGCGAGGTTCCAGGCGCCGGCCGGGCAGGAGAACACCGACGTCGGATTCCGTGCGGACGCGACCGCGAAGGGGTCGTCGTTCGCGGGGTTCGCCTACTTCGGCAACTACACCTCGCGGATCGACGGTCCGGGCAAGGTGTTCGACTTCGCGGGCGTCTCGGACATCGTGATCGACGACGTGTGGGTCGAGCACATGGTGTGCCTGTACTGGGGCGCCAACACGGACCGGATGACCATCAAGAACTCCCGCATCCGGGACATGTTCGCCGACGGCATCAACATGACCAACGGTTCCACCGACAACCTGGTCTCCAACAACGAGGCCCGGGCCACCGGTGACGACAGCTTCGCGCTCTTCTCCGCGATCGACGCCGGCGGGGCGGACATGAAGAACAACGTCTTCGAGAACCTGACGTCGCTCCTCACCTGGCGGGCCGCGGGCGTCGCGGTGTACGGCGGCTACGACAACACCTTCCGCAACCTCCGGATCGCGGACACCCTCGTCTACGCGGGCATCACCATCTCCTCGCTGGACTTCGGGTACCCGATGAACGGTTTCGGCACCGGGCCCACCGCTCTGGAGAACATCTCCCTGGTCCGGACCGGTGGCCACTTCTGGGGGTCGCAGACCTTCCCGGCCATCTGGGTGTTCTCCGCCTCGAAGGTGTTCCAGGGCATCAGGGTCAGCCACGTGGACATCGTGGACCCGACCTACAGCGGGGTGATGTTCCAGACGAACTACGTGGGTGGTCAGCCGCAGTTCCCGATCAAGGACACGGTCTTCACCGACGTGTCGATCTCGGGAGCCCGCAAGAGCGGGGACGCGTTCGACGCGAAGTCCGGCTTCGGGCTCTGGGCGAACGAGCTCCCGGAATCCGGGCAGGGGCCCGCGGTCGGTGAGGTCACCTTCAACGGCCTGCGGTTCTCGAACAACGCGGTGGACATCCGGAACACCACCTCCACCTTCAAGATCAACGTGAATCCGTAGGGAGGATCCCAGGGGGCGCGGCGGGGCGGAGGCCGCCCCGCCGCGACGGCCTCCACGACGGCCTCCACCACTGACGCAAGCTGCTTGCGCAGCTTGCGTTAGTCTTGCGTCCATGACGCGAAGACTTGCTCAGGTGGCACAGAAGGTGGGGGTCAGCGAGGCCACGGTCAGCCGGGTCCTCAACGGCAAGCCCGGAGTCTCCCAGGCGACCCGGCAGTCGGTGCTCACCGCCCTGGACGTCCTGGGCTACGAGCGGCCGACCCAGCTCCGCGGCGAACGGGCGCGGCTGGTGGGGCTCGTCCTGCCCGAACTCCAGAACCCGATCTTCCCGGCCTTCGCGGAGGTCATCGGCGGGGCGCTGGCCCAGCAGGGCCTCACGCCCGTCCTCTGCACGCAGACCAAGGGGGGCGTCTCCGAGGCCGACTACGTGGACCTCCTGCTCCAGCAGCAGGTCTCCGGGGTGGTCTTCGCCGGCGGACTCTTCGCCCAGGCGGACGCGGAGCACGAGCACTACCGGCGCCTCGCGGAGCGCAGGATTCCGGTGGTGCTGATCAACGCCCCCATAGAGAACCTCGATTTTCCCTGCATCTCCTGCGACGACGGCGTGGCCGTGGAGCAGGCCTGGCGCCATCTGACGTCGCTGGGACACGGGACGATCGGCCTGGTACTGGGGCCGGCCGACCACATCCCCTCGCGGCGCAAGCTGGCGGCCGCCCAGGCGCTGGCACGGGCCAACGGGGGTGAGCTGGCGCCGGAGTTCGTCGAGCGGACCATGTTCTCTCTGGAGGGCGGACAGGCGGCCGCCGCGCGGCTGCTGGACCGGGGCGCCACGGGCATCATCTGCGCCAGCGACCCGCTCGCCCTCGGCGCGGTGCGGGCGGCGCGCCGGCGCGGGATCGCCGTGCCGGACGGGGTGTCGGTGGTCGGCTACGACGACTCCGCCTTCATGAACTGCACGGAGCCGCCCCTGACGACCGTGCGCCAGCCCATCGAGGCCATGGGGCGGGCCGCCGTCGACCTGCTGACCGCCCAGATCCGGGGCGGCGAGGTACACCCCGGCGAACTCCTCTTCGAGCCCGAGCTGGTGGTGCGCGGCTCGACCGCCAAGGCTCCGCGCTAGCGGCGCCGGCCCAGGCACCACGGACGCCGCGGTTCCCCGCCCCCTCCCGGGGCTGGGAACCGCGGCGTTCTGCGTACCGCGTCCGACGGCGCTTCGCAGCCGTCCGTCCGGACGACCCACCGTCCGCCTCACCACCATTCATTCATCTGTCAAACAATTACGAGATCGGCGCTAGATATTGCGCCCTTCTGTTCCCGGTGGTTGAGTGTGCGGCGCCCCACAACGCATCGGCGGTGGGGCGACGTCCACGTACCCGCCCGAGGGGGACCACCCATGAGTAGAGCCGCGTACCGCCGTAGAAGCCGCGCAGGCGCGGTCGCCCTTGTCTCCGCGCTGGCGCTCACCGCGCTCGCGGCCTGTGGCACGAGCAGCAGCAGCGACGACGGCAGCGGTGACCAGGCGAAGGGCAGTGGAAGTGGGTCGTCGGACCCCGCCGCCCCGCTGGACCCCAAGACCAAGGTGACGATCACCATCGACTGCATGCCGCCCACGGCGAAGGCGGCCGAACTGAAGGAGTGGAAGGAGGACGTCGCCGAGTTCAACAAGACCTACCCGAACGTCACCGTCGAGGGGCGCTCCACCGCCGGCCAGTGCCTGGAGCCTCCGCGCTTCACGGCGATGCTGAAGGCGAAGTCCCAGCCGGACGTGTTCTACACCTACTTCACCGACCTGCCGCAGGTGCTCGACAACGACGGCGCCGAGGACATCACCGCGTACGTCAACGACAAGAGCGTCCCCGCCCTGGCCGACATCGACCCGAACGTCCTCGACTCGCTGAAGCAGGACGGCAAGTTGTACGGGCTGCCCACCAGCAACTACACCATGGGCCTGCTCGTCAACCGCAAGCTCTTCCAGCAGGCCGGCCTGGACCCCGACGCGCCGCCGCGCACCTGGCAGGAGGTCCGCGCCGCCGCGAAGAAGATCGCGGGGCTGGGCAAGGGCATCTCGGGCTTCGGCGAGTACAGCGCCGGCAACACGGGCGGCTGGCACTTCACCGCGCAGATGTACAGCATCGGCGGCGAGGTCGTCGACGCGAGCGGCACCAAGGCGGCCTTCAACAACGAGCTCGGCAAGCAGGTCGCCGAGAACATCAAGGCCATGCGCTGGCAGGACGACAGCATGGGCAAGACGCAGTTGCTGAAGTGGGGCGACCTGCAGAAGCAGATCGCCACCGACAAGCTCGGCATGTTCCTCGCGGCGCCGGACGACATCGCCTACATGGTGCAGCAACTCGGAGCCTCCTACGAGAACTTCGGCATGGGCCCGATCCCCGGCGAGAAGAACACCCTGGCCGGCGGCAACAACTACATGATCAAGAAGGGGATTTCGGCCGACAAGATAAAGGCCGCCGTCGCCTGGCTCAACTTCAAGAACCTCACCGTCGGCAAGGGACAGTTCGACTGGGAGCGCACCAAGGCCGACAAGCTGCCCGTCGGCGTTCCCCAGCCGAACTTCTGGCTGAACGGGTCCAAGGCCGAGGACGACGCCGCGCGCACCCGGTTCGCCACCATGCCGGTCGCCAACTTCAAGACCTTCGTGGACAACCCGGTGGCGGGCAAGGCCGAGCCGCCGAAGGCCCAGGAGATCTACAAGGTCCTGGACAACGTGATGTCCGGCCTCCTCACCAACAAGGACGCCGACGTCGACAAGCTGCTCTCCACCGCGGAGAAGCAGGTCGACCAGGTCCTGGCCAACCAGTAACCGGGCGAAGGGGGCCGGTCCCGCCGGCCCCCGCGCCTCGTCCGATCCCGGACCGAGTTCCGGCACTTCTGCACCGAGGAGGCGGCGACGATGTCGGCCCCCACCATCCCCGAGGCTGCGGCGAAGACGCCCCGCCCGTCACGGCACCACGGCGAGGGCACCGAGCGCGCCGGCGGCGCCTTCGCCCAGCACCTGCGCCGCAACCTCACCGCCCACGGCTTCCTGATCGGGGCCGTCATCTGCTTCGGCCTCTTCTCCTGGTACCCCATGGTGCGGGAGTTCCTGCTCGCCTTCCAGAAGACCGAGGACGGGCAGACCACCTGGGCCGGGCTGGACAATCTGCGTACCGTCTTCAACGACCCGGCGTTCTGGCAGGCATGGCGCAACACCCTGCTCTTCACCGTGCTCGCCCTGGTCCTCGGCTTCGCCGTACCGTTCGTGGTCGCGGTGGTGCTCAACGAGTTCCGGCACGCCCAGGGATACCTGCGGCTCCTGGTGTACCTGCCCGTCATGCTCCCGCCGGTCGCCTCGGTACTCCTCTTCAAGTACCTCTACGACCCCGGGTACGGCCTGCTCAACCAGCTCCTCGACTTCTTCGGGATTCCGGCCCAGCAGTGGCTCCAGGACCCCAGCACCTCGATGCTCTCCGTCGTGGTCGCCTCCACCTGGATGAACATGGGCGGCGCCACCCTCATCTACCTCGCCGCCCTCCAGGGCATCCCCGGCGAGCTGTACGAGGCCGCCGAACTGGACGGTGCGGGGCTGCTGCGCAAGATCTGGCACGTCACCGTTCCGCAGACCCGGCTCATCCTCTCGCTGCTGCTGCTCATGCAGGTCATCGCGACCATGCAGGTGTTCGTCGAGCCCTTCCTGCTCACCGGCGGCGCGGGCCCCGAGGGTTCGACGACCACGGTCGTGTACCTGATCTACCAATACGCCTTCAACTTCAACGACTACGGCGCCGCGGCGGCGCTCGGCCTGGTCCTCCTCGTACTGCTCGCCGGAGTGTCGGCCGTGTACGTGAGGCTCAGCCGCGCCGAGGACGAGTAGGACCGGGGGAAACGATGTCCACACGCACGCTCATCTCGCCGGCCCAACTGGCACGGCCCCGGGGCAAGGCCGTCTACTGGGTGGTCTTCGGCCTCGTGGTCGTCCTCTTCACGCTGGTCTTCCTCGGACCGCTGTACTGGATGGTCTCCGGCGGGCTCAAGTCCACGCAGGAGGCGGTCCAGTCACCCCCGACGTTCTTCCCGTCGACGCCGACCCCGGCCAACTATTCGCGCGCCTGGGAGGTGATGGACCTCTCGCGCCTCCTCTTCAACACCCTGTACTACGCGTTCGGGGCGCTGGCCTTCCAGCTCGTCCTGGACGTGGCGGCGGCCTACTCCCTCTCCCGGCTGCGACCCCTCTTCGGCAAGGCGATCCTCGGCATGATGCTGGCGACGCTGATGATCCCGGCGACGGTGCTGGTCGTCCCGCAGTACCTCACGGTGCTAGACGTCCCGCTGGTGGAGCGCAATCTGCTGAACTCGCCCTGGGCGATCTGGCTCCCCTCGGTGACCAACGCCTTCAACATCTTCCTGTTGAAGCGGTTCTTCGACTCCATCCCGAAGGAGCTGCTGGACGCCGCGTCGATGGACGGGGCCTCCCCGCTGCGCACCCTGCGCTCGATCGTCCTGCCCATCTCGCGGCCGATCCTCGGGGTGGTCTCCATCTTCGCGGTCGTCGGGGTCTGGAAGGACTTCCTCTGGCCGATGCTCACCCTGCCCGATCCGGCCATGCAGACCCTGAACGTCGGCATCTACTCGCTCTCCAACGGTGTGCCGGAGAACGTGCTGATCGCCGCGCTGACCATCGCCTCCCTGCCGACGCTGCTCATCTTCCTCGTCTTCCAGCGCAACATCATGAGCGGCCTCACCGCGGGCGGCCTCAAGGGCTGAGAGCCCGGCCCGCACACCGGCGACGCGCGCCGTCGTCGCCCGTCCTCCCGACAGCCCACCTCCATGAAGCCTCCGCCGCCGGCCCGGACCCCGTGCCCCGCCGTCCGGCCGGCGGCGGACCCTGCCCGAAAGGACCCTCACGTGGCAGCCCCTCTTCCGGAACGCACCGACGACTGGTGGCGCAGTGCCGCCATCTACCAGGTGTACCCACGCAGCTTCGCCGACGGTGACGGGGACGGTACCGGGGACCTCGCGGGCGTCCGGTCGAGACTGCCGTACCTCGCCGAACTGGGCGTGGACGCACTCTGGTTCACGCCCTGGTACGTGTCCCCGCTCGTGGACGGCGGGTACGACGTCGCCGACTACCGCACCATCGACCCGGCCTTCGGCACGCTCGCCGAGGCGGAGAAGCTCATCCACGAGGCCCGCGAGTCCGGCATCCGGGTGATCGTCGACATCGTGCCCAACCACGTGTCGGACCAGCACGCCTGGTTCCGGGCCGCCCTGGAGGCCGGCCCGGGCAGTCCCGAGCGCGAGCTCTTCCACTTCCGGCCCGGCCGGGGCGAGGACGGCGAACTGCCGCCCAACGACTGGCCCTCGCAGTTCTCCGGGCGCACCTGGACGCGGGTACCGGACGGCGAGTGGTACCTCCACCTCTTCACCCCCGAGCAGCCCGACCTCAACTGGGCCCATCCGGCGGTCCGCCGGGAGCACGAGGAGATCCTGCGGTTCTGGTTCGAGCGCGGGGTGGCCGGCGTCCGGATCGACTCCGCCGCGCTCCTCGCCAAGGACCCGGCGCTGGCCGACTTCGTGGAGGGCGTGGATCCCCACCCGTACATCGACCAGGACGAGTTGCACGACATCTACCGGTCGTGGCGCGCCATCGCCGACGAGTACCAGGGTGTCTTCGTGGGCGAGGTCTGGCTCCCGGACTCGGAGCGCTTCGCCCGCTATCTGCGCCCGGACGAGCTGCACACCGCCTTCAACTTCAACTTCCTGGCCTGCCCCTGGCAACCGGACCGGCTGCGGCGGACCATCGACGACACGCTCGCCGAACACGCGCCCGTCGGCGCCCCCGCCACCTGGGTGCTGTGCAACCACGACGTGACCCGGACGGTCACGCGGTACGGCCGCGAGGACACCGGTTTCGACTTCGCCACCAAGGCCTTCGGCACGCCCACCGACCTGGTGCTGGGCGAGCGGCGGGCACGGGCCGCCGCCCTGCTGACGCTCGCGCTCCCGGGGTCCGCCTACCTCTACCAGGGTGAGGAGCTGGGCCTGCCCGAGGCGGAGATCCCCCTGGACCGCATCCAGGACCCGATGCACTTCCGCTCGGGCGGCACCGATCCGGGGCGGGACGGCTGCCGGGTGCCGCTGCCGTGGACCGCGGACGCCCCGTACGGCGGTTTCGGCTCGCGCGAGGAGCCGTGGCTGCCGCAGCCCGAGGGCTGGGGTGCCTACGCGGTGGACCGCCAGAGCGCCGACCCCGGTTCGATGCTGTCGCTCTACCGCGAGGCGCTGCGGCTGCGGCGCACCACCGCGGCCTTCCGGTGCGAGCCGCTGACCTGGCTCCCCTCCGAGGAGGGTGTCCTCGCCTTCCGGCGCGGCCCGGACCTGATCTGCGTCGTCAACCTGGCGGCGGAGCCGGCCCGGCTCCCCGCCCACACGGATGTCCTGCTCGCCGGCGGCCCCCTGGACGACCGGGGCCGTCTCCCCCAGGACACGGCGGTGTGGCTGCTCGCCTGAGGGCGGGTGCCGCGGCGCCGTCCCGATGTCCCCCCACAGGAGGTTCTGCATCATGAGCGTGACAAGAGCCGCGCCCGGCGGACGGTCCGTGACCGCTCTGCTGGTCTCACTCGCCTGCACCGTCGCCCTGGGTACGGCGGCCGCCCTCACCGGGGGCGGCGCCGGGTCCGCGGTGGCGGCCGAGGCGCCCGTACTCTCACCGTTCGCGGTGGCGGGGCGCGGGGCCCAGGTGCCGTTCACCGAGCTGGAGGCGGAGTCCGCCGCGACCAGTGGCTCGCTGATCGGCCCCGACCGTACGTACACCACCCTTCCCTCCGAGGCCTCCGGGCGGCGCGCCGTACGGCTCGACGCCCCGGGCGAGTACGTCGAGTTCACCCTGACCAAGCCGGCCAACGCGATGACGGTGCGCTACTCCGTCCCGGACAACGCGGCGGGTACGGGCCTCACCGCGCCGGTGACGCTCGCCCTGGACGGGACCAGGCTCAAGGACCTCGACTTCACGTCCCGGTACGGCTGGTTCTACGGCTCGTACCCGTTCACCAACACCCCGGGCAGCCAGCCGCACCACTTCTACGACGAGACCAGGACACTCTTCGGCAGGACGCTGGCCGCGGGCTCGAAGGTCCGCATCACCCTGCCCGCCACCTCAGCCACTCCGTGGGCCGTGGTGGACCTCGCCGACTTCGAGCAGGTCGCGGCCCCGGTGACCCGGCCGGCCGGTTCCCTGTCGGTCACCGACTACGGCGCCGACGCGAGCGGCGCGGGGGACTCCACCTCCGCCTTCCAGCAGGCCGTCGACGCGGGGAAGGCCCAGGGGCGCGAGGTGTGGATCCCCCAGGGCACCTTCAGGCTGACCGACCACGTGGTGGTCGACCAGGTCACGCTGAGGGGCGCCGGACCCTGGTACAGCGTGCTGGGCGGCCGGCATCCCACCGACCGGTCCCGCGCGGCGGGCATCTACGGCAAGTACGCCTCCGGTGGCGGATACGGCGGCGGTGTCCGCCCGTACGAAGCCGGCGGGCCGAGCCGGAACGTCACGCTCAAGGACTTCGCCCTCATCGGCGACATCACCGAGCGCGTGGACGAGGACCAGGTCAACGCGATCGGCGGCGCCATGAGCGACTCCGTCGTCCAGAACGTGTGGCTGCAGCACACCAAGGTCGGGGCGTGGATGGACGGCCCGATGGACAACTTCCACATCCGCGACAGCCGCATCCTGGACCAGACCGCGGACGGGGTGAACTTCCACTGGGGCGTGACCCGTTCTTCCGTGGAGAACACCTTCCTGCGCAACCTGGGCGACGACGGGCTCGCCATGTGGTCCGACACGAAGGCCGACTCCGCCGGCGCCTTCACCGGAAACACGGTGGTGGCCCCGATCCTCGCCAACCACATCGCGATCTACGGCGGCAAGGACATCTCGGTCACCGACAACGTCCTCGCCGAGAGCCTCACCAACGGCGGCGCCCTGCACGTGGGCAACCGGTTCCCCGGGGTCTCGCCCGGTCAGGGCACCGACGTCCAGGGCACCTTCACCCTCGCCCGCAACACCACCATCCGGGCGGGGAACACCGACTACGGCTGGCCCTTCCCGATCGGCGCGGTCTGGTTCGACGCCCGGAACAGCCCCATCGACAAGGCGACGATCAACGTCACCGACACGGACATCCTGGACAGCTCCTACGCCGCTGTCCACTTCGTCTCGGGGACGACGAAGAACGTGCGCTTCGACAACGTGAACATCGACGGCACGGGCACCTTCGCCTTCCAGTTCAACGATCCGGCGCAGCTGTCGCTGACCAATGTGCGCGCCACACACATCGGCTTCACCGACCCCGTGTACAGCTGCCTCGGCTCCTCGCTGGCCCTGTCCCAGGGCGCCGGCAACTCCGGCTGGAACTCCAGGCTGCCGGCCACGTACTGCGGTCCCTGGCCCACCGCGAACTACGACCACGGCGGCGGGACCACGCCCACCCCGACGCCCACTCCGACTCCAACGCCCACCCCGACTCCGACGCCCACTCCGACTCCGACCGGTCCGACCCCGGACCCGGGCCGGAACCTCGCCCTGGGCAGGCCGGTCACCGCGACCGGCTACGCGGACGTCTACGCACCGGCGAAGGCCGTCGACGGTGACGCCAACTCGTACTGGGAGAGCGTCAACCGGTCCTTCCCCCAGTCACTGACCGTGGATCTGGGAGCAGCGGCCGGCGTGGGCCGGGTCGTCCTCAGGCTGCCGTCGTCCTGGGAGGCGCGGACCCAGACCCTGGCGGTCCTCGGCAGCGCCGACGGATCCGCCTTCACCACGCTGACCGCGTCGAAGGAGTACCGCTTCGACCCGGCCGGCGGCAACAAGGTGACCGTGACCCTGCCGGCGGGCTCCGCCCCCCGGTACCTGCGGGTCACCGGCACCGCCAACACGGCCTGGCCGGCCGTCCAGGCCTCGGAGCTGGAGGCGTACCGCTCCTGACCGGCCCCGCTCGCCCCACCGCTCGCCGCCCGCCCGTGGTACGGATCCACGGGCGGGCGGTGTGCTGTCGCCGGACGGTCCCCGCCGGAGTGTCCCGCGGCGGCGACGCCGCGCGGGACGAAAGCGCACAAGAGTGCTCGGACACCTGAGAGCGCGCTCATTACTTCGACCCAGGCCGCTCCGCCCTCTCGTCGATCCGTCAGGTCTCGAACACGGGCAGGTCTACACGCTCGGCCAACTACCGTACGTGTCAGTTCTCTTGACACCGAGGTTTCAGGAGTTTTACGTTCCTTGGCAATTGAGAGCGCTCTCGAAAGCGCTCCGTCCCCCCTCCTGACCTCGAGGTGCTGCCCCATGCAAGCCTCCCTCGTAAGACCCGCAGCCGCGATGGCCCTGGCTCTCGCCCTGGCCGCAGCCGGCCTGGGCACCGCCGCATCCCCCGCGGTGGCCGCCACGATCACCGCGGGCGCCGGCAGTTATACGGACACCCGCCCCGCCGGGACCTCCGGGCCGACCACCAACACCGGCGCGCCGGTCACCCCCAAACTGACCGCGGCAGCCAGGAACAAGCCGGTGCCGACCAACGACTGGTGGACCTCGCTCGCCTACCAGCGCTACGGCGACAATCCGTACTCCACCCCGATGTACGGCCACCCCCTCACCTACCAGGCCACCTCCGGCGGACTGGAGGTCGGCTACCCGACCACGCCCGCGGTCGTCGGGGACGGCCGCCAGTACGAGTACGCGCACAAGGCCGACCTGACCCTCGGCCTCAGCGGACTCAACTCACCCGACACCAAGGCCGACGACTGGTCGGACTGGACGGTCACCCCCTACTGGTCGGACGGCGCCCGCACCCTGCGCACCACCATCGGGCACGGCCTGCCGTACGTGTACGCCAAGGGCTCCGGCGGCGACGCCCGGATCACCACGGCGAGTGCCCCCACCGTCTTCGCGGACAACGGCAACGTCCTCGGCATCACCGTCGCGGGACACCACTACGCGCTCTTCTCGCCGACCGGCACCGACTGGACGGTTTCCGGCTCGACGATCACCGCTCCTCTCGGCGGCAAGGACTACTTCTCGCTCGCCGTGCTGCCGTCCACCGACGCGCTCGCGACCTTCCGGAAGTACGCCTTCAGCTTCGTCACCGGCTCCAAGGTGACCTGGGAGTCCACCGGCGGTACGGTCCGCGCGACGTACAGCCTCACCACGGAGGCCAAGGAGGGCACCGAGCGCGGGACGCTCCAGGCGCTCTACCGCCACCAGTGGCTGCACACCTCCGACGCGCTCACGGGCTACACGTACGTCTCGCCGCGCGGCACCATGAAGGTGCGGGAGGCCGCGTCCTTCACCACCAACCAGAAGGGTTCCGGCGTGGTGCCGGCCCTCCCCGCGGTGAGCGGCGTCGACAAGGCCCGGCTGACCGGGTACCTCAACGAGGTGGCGAACGCCTCCGACCCGTTCTCGGGCGCCACCGACACCTACTGGACCGGCAAGGCGCTCGGCCGCCTCGCCCAACTGGTCCCGGTGGCGGACCAGATCGGCCAGACCGGCATCCGGGACAAGTTGCTGGGGCTGATGAAGGGCCGGCTCCAGGAGTGGTTCACGGCGGGCGGCGCGAGCGAATTCAGCTACGACAAGGACTGGAAGACCCTCACCGGTTACCCGGCCTCGTACGGCAGTGACACCGAGCTGAACGACCACCATTTCCACTACAGCTACTACCTGTACGCGGCGGCGATCGTCGCCCAGTACGACCAGACCTGGGCCGCCGACTCCGCCTGGGGCACCATGGTCAAGAACCTGATCCGTGACACCGCCAACCCGAGCCGCACCGACACCGCGTTCCCCTTCCTGCGCGGCTTCGACGTGTACGCGGGCCACAGCTGGGCCTCCGGCCACCAGGGCTTCGCGGCCGGCAACAACCAGGAGTCCTCCTCCGAGTCGACCAACCTGAGCGCCGCTCTCGTCCTGTGGGGCTCGGCGACCGGGGACACCTCGCTGCGCGATCTCGGCAGCTATCTGCTGACCACCGAGTCCGAGGCGGTCGAGCAGTACTGGTTCGACACGGATCAGCAGGTCTTCCCCGGCTCCTTCGGCCACGACACGGTCGGCATGGTCTGGGGCAGCGGCGCCGCGTACTCCACCTGGTGGACCGCGAACCCGGAGGAGATCCACGGCATCAACACCCTTCCGATCACGGGCGGTTCGCTGTACCTGGGTCGCGACAAGGCCACCGTCAAGCGGAACCTCGCCGAGATGGTGCGGGAGAACGGCGGCCCGGCCGTCGAATGGCGGGACCTGCTCTGGGAGTTCGAGGCCCTGGCCGACCCGGCGTCCGCGAAGGCCAAATGGGACGCGGGCAACGCGGGCTACACCCCGGAACAGGGTGAGTCCAAGGCGCACACCTACCAGTGGATCACCACCCTCGACAGTCTCGGCGCCCCGGACATGAGCATCAGCGGCGACATTCCGACCTCCGCCGTCTTCGCCAAGAACGGCGTCAACACCTACGTCGCCCACAACTACGGCACCACCGCCCGCACCGTCACGTTCACCAACGGCGCGACCCTCTCCGTACCGGCCCGCTCCACGGCCACCGGCACGGGCACCGGCGGCGGCACCACCGACCCCGACCCCGGCACGGGCACCCCCACCGGGAACACCTTCCGGCTGAAGTCCGGGGGCACCCTCACCACCGCCACCGACGGCGCCGCCGGTACGGACACGATCGCCTCGGCGGACGGCGTCAACCGGGACGGCACGCCGTACAAGCCCACGACCTACCAGATCAGAGGCGTCAACGGCACCCTCTCGGCCGGGGCGTCCACGACGTTCCGCCTCCGGGTCGACGCGGGCGCGACGGTCGGTCTCGCCCCGCAGGTCAGGGTCAGCTACGACCTCACCGGTGACGGCACCTTCGACCGGACCGAGACCTACCGCTACTTCGCGACCGACCCGGTCGCCGGGTGGGAGGAGTACACCCAGGCCGCGGGCGCGCAGGCGACCACCGGCACCTTGGGCAACCTCGCGGGCGGAACCGTCCGCCTGGAGATCTGGAACGCCCTGGGAAGCGGTACCTCCCAGGTGCAGACCGGCACGGACGCGGCGGTCCTGAAGATCCCCTACGTCTGACCGTCCCGCCGACGTACGGGTGGGCGCCGCGCGGCGCTCACCCGTACGTCCGTTTCACCGGCCCCGGAGCGTGCGAAGCCCACGTACATGCCGATCGGAGAGCCCTTCCGGACGGCGGGGCCGTCTTCTGGGCGAGTCCGTGCACTCGGCGACGGCCCGCCCGCTCCGGACCCGCCGGACCGGCGCGGTGCGGGTGACCGGCTCAGGAGGAGGCCCGCCGGACCAGCGTGGTCGGGGTGATCACCGAGTCGGGCGCCTCCGCCCCCTGGCGAGCCCGGTCCCGGTCCAGGTTGCGCAGGAGCAGCCTGGCCATGAGCCGTCCCTGGCCCTCGACGTCCTGCCGCACCGTGCTCAGCGGCGGTACCGTCGCCTCGGCCACCGACGCCATGTCGTCGAACCCGACCACGGCCACCTGGCCGGGCACCGGGATCCCGCGTTCGGCCAGGACGCGCAGGGCGCCGGAGGCCATCAGGTCGTTCGCGGCGAACACCGCGTCCAGGTCGGGCCGCCGATCCAGCAGTTCCTCCATGGCCCGTGCCCCCGACTCCACGGTGAAGTCGCCCTCCGCGACGAGCGTCGGGTCCACGTCGAGCTGGATGTCCCGGTAACCGTCGAACCGGTCCTGGGCCGAGGTCTGGTCGGGCGGTCCGCAGATACAGGCGATCCGCCGCCGCCCCTGGTCCCGCAGGTGCTGTACGGCCGCCCGGGCGCCGCCCCGGTTGTCCGCGTCCACGTAGGAGGCGGTGCGCTCGCCGGGAGGCGTGGTCCAGCTCGGGCGCCCGCCGTAGACCGTCGGCAGCCCGGCGCGTCGGGTGATGCCCGGCAACGGGTCGTCGGTGTGCAGGGAGAACGCCAGAGCTCCGTCGACGTGACCGCCGCACAGATACCGCTCGATCCGGTCGAAGTCGCCCGGTCCTTCGACGATCAGCAGCACCAACTGGGTGTCCTGTTCGGCGAGTTCCTTGCCGATGCCCCGGAGCTGACGGGAGAAGAAGGGGTCGGAGAAGATGCGGGTCTCCGGTTCGGCGATGACCACCGCCACCGCCCCGGTCCGCCGGGTGACGAGGGTGCGCGCCGCGTGGTTCGGGATGTACTGCAGTTCCTCGACCGCCTGGCGCACCCGGTCCACGAGGGGTTTGCGCACTCCGTCGCCCCCGTTGACGACCCGGGACGCGGTGGCCCGCGAGACCCCGGCTCGCGCCGCGACGGCTTCCAGGGTGGGCCGGGAACCTGGGGACTGGTCGGGCAAGGCGGGCGCTCCTCAACGCTGGGCGGCGACGCGGGAGGTGAGGCCGCCCGGTCGTGCCCAGCCTAACGCCGGGGCCGCCCGTACGCGGCGGCGACGGGGGCTGCGGTTGAGAGCGCTCCCAAACTCGTTCGGCGCATCCCTTGACCCTTATTGGTCCAGCCCAATAGCGTCACGTTCGCCTTCGGGCAACACCCCCACCCCGTCGCTGTTCTGACGGGTCATCACCCCCTTTGGGAGGGTCAGTGGTCTCTCGACGTTCCTTCCTCACCGCAGCCGGCGCGACCGCAGTCGGCGCGACCGTCCTCTCCCCGCTTTCACCGTTCGCCTCCGAGGCGTCGGCGGCGAGCGCCCCCCTGCCGGTGTCGCTCCGGAACAACTCCGGAAGCAACACCGTGTACGCGTACATCTCCGGCACGGACAGCAGCGGCTGGCCGGTGTTCGTCTCCGCGAACGGTGCCCTGAACCGGCTGCCCAACCCGTCCTCGGCGGTGACCCCGATCGCCGACTACGCCATCCCGCTGGGCGCGTCCGGCTCGGCCGCCACCAAAGTGAACCTGGCCGGCTTCATCATCGGCGGCCGGGTCTGGTTCTCCATCGGCCAGAAGCTCAAGTTCTTCGTCAACCCGGGCACGGTGCCCGGCGTGGTCCAGCCGGCGCTCACCAGCTCCGACCCCAACTGGAACACGAACTGGACCTTCTGCGAGTTCACCTTCAACAGCGCCAACCTGTACGCCAACATCTCCTACGTCGACATGGTCGGCCTGCCGGTCTCCATGTCCAGCACCGGCAGCTCCGGCAACCAGACGGTCAGCCCGCTGCCCAACGGCGCACTCGGCTCCATCGCCTCCGGTCTGCAGGCGCAGCACGCACGCGACGGCGCACCCTGGGACCGGCTGGTGGTCAACGACTCCTCCGGCGGGGTGCTGCGAGTCCTCGCGCCCTCGCACTCCCCGGTGGACTTCGGCTCCTACTGGGACGACTACCTCAACCGGGTGTGGAGCCGTTACTCCTCCACCCCGCTGACCGTGAACGGACAGGGCGGCATCGGCTCGTACACCGGCACCGTCTCCGGTGGCGCCCTTGTCTTCTCGGGCCTGAACACCAACGGCGTCCCGTTCACCAAGCCCAGCGCGGTAGACATCTTCGGCTGCGCCTCCGGACCGCTCTACAACTCCAACGGCGACGCGCGCGGCGCGATCGCGGCCCGGCTCTCCGCCGCGCTCAACCGCAGCAGCCTGCTGGTGGCCGGCGGCAACAACCAGCCCGACGGGGTGTCCCCGTCGCAGTACTACACGGATCCCGTCACCAACCACTACGCCCGGCTCGTCCACCAGTACGCCAGCATCGGCTACGCCTTCCCGTACGACGACGTCGGCCCCACCAACTCCGCCCCCGTCGACGGCCACATCCAGGACGGCGCCCCCACGTCGTGGACCATCTCCCTGGGCGCGGGGTCGGGCTCGGGCGGTTCCGGTGGCACCGGCGGCTCCGGCACCAGCGCCTACGGCACCATCCAGGCCGAGTCCTACGCGTCCCAGAGCGGCACCACGACGGAGAGCTGCTCCGACTCGGGCGGCGGTCAGGACGTCGGCTACATCGCCAACGGCGACTGGCTCAAGTTCTCGTCCCTGGACTTCGGTCCGGCCTCGCCGTCCCAGTTCAAGGCCCGGCTCGCCTCGGGTGCCGCCGCGGGCGTGAGCGGCGCGATCAAGGTACGACTGGACAGCGCCACCGGCCCGCAGGTCGCGGAGATCAACATCGCGAACAACGGCGGCTGGCAGTCCTGGCAGACCGTCCCCGCCAACATCGTCGCCTCCGCGACCGGAGTCCACGACGTCTACCTGGTCTTCTCCGGGAGCAGCTCGGACTTCGTCAACATCAACTGGTTCACCTTCACGCGTTGACGGAGACGCCGGGCCCGCCGCCTCCGCGGCGGTGGGCCCGGCGCACGCACTCCGACCGGCCGGGCCGGGGACACCGGGAGGCCGGACCCGAGCCCTCACCACGGCGTCGGCGGTCCCCCACGCGGCGGCCCTTTCCTCCTCGTCGCTCCCCCTTGTCACTCCCCCCTCGTCACTCCCCCCTCGTCACTCCTCCGTCACGAGTTCGAGGGCGTCGTGCGCCGAGTCCTCCGGCATGTCGGGACCGGGCCACGCCTGGTCGGGTACGTATCCCACGCCCCGCCACCACGGCGCGGTCGGCAGCTCGCCGGACGGTTCGAACGGTTGCCCGGGAATGGGAAAGGCGCCCGGCTGGCCGACCGCCGCCGCGGCCTCCCGGGTCCACTCTCCGGGCTCGGCCCACGCGTGCGGCGCCAGGTTGAAGGTGCCCCAGTGGATCGGCATCAGGACACCGTGAGGGCGTCCGCCCTGGAGATCGAGGTGCGCGCGGATCCCCTCGGCGGGCGTCATGTGGATGTCCGGCCAGTACTCGGAGTAGGCGCCGATCTGGATCATGGTGGCGTCGAACGGCCCGTGCTCGGCCCCGATCTCCTTGAAGCCGGGGAAGTAGCCGGTGTCGCCGCTGTGGTAGATCCGGTGGTCGGGGCCCTCGACGGCCCAGGAGGCCCAGAGGGTGTGCTGCCCGCTGCGCACGCCGCGCCCGCAGAAGTGCCGCGCGGGGGTCGCCGTGAGCCGGAGGCCCGCCACTTCGGTGGTCTCGTTCCAGTCGAGTTCACGCAGGCGCTCGGGCGAAACGCCCCAGTGCTCCAGGTGGGCGCCGACGCCGAGCGGCACGGCGAAGACGGTGTCCGTCCGGGCGAGTGCGCGGATCGTCGGCAGGTCCAAGTGGTCGTAGTGGTCGTGGGAGATGACGACGACGTCCACGGAGCCGAGTGCCGTGAGCGGCAGCGGTACGGGATGGAGGCGCTTGGGACCCGCGAAGGCGAACGGGGAGCAGCGCTCGCCCCAGACCGGGTCGAACAGCACGCGGCTGCCGTCGATCTCGGCGAGGACGCTGGAGTGGCCCATCCAGGTCAGCCGCAGACCCGAGGCGGCGGGCCGCGCCAGGTCGGCGAAGGTCGTGGCGTGCACCGGAAGGGTTCCGGCCGGAGCCCTGCGTGCCCGGCGTTCCTTGTCGAAGTAGATCTTCGCGAAGTCCGCGGCCGAGCCCGAGGGCCGGGTCCGGGCTCCCACCGGGTTCTGGAAGACGCCGTCGGCGAAATGGGGCGAACGACGGATGCGCTCCATCCGGGCGCCCGTCGGGTCGGCCCCGAAGGCGTCGGTGCGCATCGAGCGCAGTCGGGAGCGGAGGGGGGTCATGAAGTCGGCGCCGGTCACAGCATCTCCTGGGGAGCTCGATCTCTTCCTATTATGTGCTCAGGCGGGCCCGTGCGAGGGCCCGCCCGGCTCCCCACGCGTATCGGGTCAGGCACCCGGCTGCCCGTAGACGTGCTCGACATGGAGGGTGAGGACGACCCTGCGGTCCCGCACCATCGCCTGCCGGTAGTCGTCCCAGTCGGGGTGCTCGCCGAGGACGTCGCGGTAGAGGGTGATCAGCGCGTCGACGGTGGCGTCGTGCGGATCGGCGGCGGGAGGGGTCAGCTCGGCCGTCCCGTCCACGACGGTCCAGGCCCCGCGGTCCTCGCTCGTCACGTGGTAGCTCGCCCGGGGATCGCGGCGCAGGTTCCGCGTCTTCGCCCGCTCCTCGGTCACGGAGACCCGGATGGTCCGGGCTCGCGGGTCGTAGGCGTGGCTCACGTTCGACAGCTGGGGCCGGCCGTTCTTCCTCAGGGTCACCAGCACTCCGCCGTGCGAGGCGGCGACGAGTCGCAGGAGGTCGTCCTGCGCGGAATCGGGAGACGTCATGCCCGTCCAACGTGCGTGCGGCCTTCAAGATTCCTCCGGTGCGGTGCGGGACGGCGCCGCCCGAGCCCCCGAAGGTCCCGTTCCCCGGCTCCGGCGTGGCGGTGCACCGTCCTCGGGTCCGGCGGGCGTCCGCTCCTCAGGTCTGGCGCAGGGGGGCGTACTCCTCACCTCCGAGTCCGAAGGTCCACGCGACCCCGTCCTTCGCCGTGCGGGTCGACGGCGGTACCCGCAGCCAGTAGGTGCGGTGGGTGCCGTCGGGCTCCGGGGTGGAGTTGACGACCTCGACCATCACGACGTCCTCGTCGCCGGGCAGGGGCACGCGCCAGAGGACGCCCGTCTCGTCCCGGTGGACCGGTTCGGCCGCGGACTCCTCCAGGTAGCGGTCGTAGCCGAAGTGCTCGAGCATCACACGGCGCAGCTCGGCGTTGGCCTCCTCGCGTATCCGCTGGGGGGTCAGGGAGTCGAGTTCTTCGAGGAAGGCGGCCGGCACCGGCATGCCACGCCAGGCGTGGAGGGCGAACCCGTCGCGGTAGGCGAGCGCGGGGCCGTCCGCCCGGTCGAGGCGCCCCGCTTCGTCACGGTGCAGGGTTTCGGGGCGCTCGGCCACCACGACGGCGTTCTCGTAGGGCCACCACCAGCCGGCGTTCCGCGCCACCTGGGCGAGGCCCGCCAGTCGCTCGCTCTCCTCGAAGGCGGCGAGCCATGCCGCGTCGTGCTGCCCCAGTACCGCGTCCAGCAGGACCAGCCGCACCGCGGTCTCGTCGCCGGACTTCCCGGCGAGCTCGGCCACGACACCCGCGCGGATGCGCTCGGCCAGGGCCGAGGTGGTGTCCCACAGCTGCGCTCCGGTGGCCGACCAGCGCGCGGCCCATCCCATCGCCCCCAACGCGTCGTAGGTGCTTCGGCGTTCGTGCGCCCACGGCCGGGTGCGCACCTCCTCCCGCACCGACTTCCCGGCACCGTCGAGCTGCTCCACCGCTTCCACGGCCGCCCTGGGCGAGTCCGCCCAGACGAATCTCGCGGGCTCCGTCAGCCCTGCGGTGCGGTAGGCCAGGCGAATGCCGTCCTCCGCCGCCGTCCGGTCGGCCGCTCCGGTGGCCGCTGCCACCGCCCTCCACGAGGTCACGTCCCGCGTCGTCATTCCCGCTCCTGTCCTCTTCCGTCCCGTGTCTCTGCTTCGTCCGTGTGGTCGTGCTCCGTCGGTGCCCGCGTCCACCCGCGGCGCTCCCGGTCCGGTGCGGCCGGGCGCGCCGGCGGTGGGCCGGCCCGTCCCGACGCGCCTCGCCAGGGCGGTGCCCGTCAGTCGGCCACGACGCGGAAGGCGCCCGGGACGTACTCCCGCTGACGCACCACCCGGAACCAGCCCTTCGGGAGCGTGATCGCGGCGTGCTCCTCGTGGACGACCCGTCCGCCGTCGGGGAGGTGGAGCAGCATCGGCCCGAACGTCCCCGCCTCGCGTATCAGCCGGCCGGGCCCCCGCACGGCGTGCGCGTGTCCGGTGACCTCGCCCAGCGCGAGCACCAGACGGCCCCGGGCGTCGCGCAGTTCACCCGGCGCGTCCACGAGCCGCGCGGGCACCTCCGACTTCTCCACCGCCATGATCAGTACGTCGCCCTGCCGGTACACGGACGTCTCCCCTCCGGTGCGGCGCCCCGTGCGCCGACCCCTGCCGAGAACGCTAGGAGGTGGGTCTGACAATCGCGCGTTTCCGGCGGGACCCCTCCCGGACGCGGCGGGACCCCTCCCGGACGCGGTGGTGTCAGTGGCACTTGATAGACCTTGCGGCAGACAAACGTCCCCGGCACACCGGAGTTTCGGGTCATGACCATCACGCACCACCTGAGCGAGTTCCACGGCCTTCCCACCGTCGACTTCGAGTTGCGGACCGGCGGACCCTCGCTCCCCGGGGCCGGCGCCGCGGCCTGGCGTCTTCGGGTCGATCCGTACGCGGACGAGCCGGCCACCAGCTGGGAACAGGCCTTCGAGCTGTTCCTGAGGACGGTGGACCCGGCCGGTGTCCGGGCGCTGATCATCGGTCAGTGGGGGGAGGCGTACGACTGCGACTCCGCGCACCCCATCGGCCTGGTGACCGCCGCGGCCGGCCGGCTGACCTCCCTGGAAGCCGTCTTCGTCGGCGACCTGGTCCTGGAGGAGGCGGAGATCTCCTGGATCGAGCAGTCGGACGTGACGGCGCTGCTCAGCGCCTATCCCCGGCTGGTGGAGCTGGGGGTGCGGGGTGGCACCGGTCTGGTCTTCCCGCCGACCCGTCACACGGGGCTGCGCTCCCTCACGATCGAGTCGGGGGGTCTGCCGGCCGAGGTGGTGCGCGGTGTCCTGGACAGTGAGCTCCCCGCGCTGGAGAAGCTGGACCTCTGGCTCGGTGTCTCGGCGTACGGCGGTGACAGCGGGATACCGGATCTGGCCCCCCTGCTGTCCGGCACGCGCTTTCCGGCTCTGCACCACCTCGGCCTGCGCAACAGTGAGATCCAGGAGGAGATCGCGGCGGCCGTCGCCTCGGCCCCGGTGGTGGCGCGGCTGCGCACGCTGGACCTGTCGAACGGCGTCCTCGGCGACGACGGCGCCGCGGCGCTGCTCGAAGGCCAGCCGCTCACCCATCTCGACGTGCTCGACCTCCATCACCACTTCCTCGGCGAGGCGATGGAACAGCGGCTCGTCGCGGCGCTGGAACCGCACGGCGTCCGGGTCGACCTCTCCGACCGCAACACGCCCTGGGGCGACGGCGGGCGGGAGAACAGGTACACGGCGGTGGCGGAATGAGCTGCGCGACGGAGACCGAGCACCCGGGTGGGGACGATGAGCGGTACGCCGCGGTCCGCGCATAGCCCGGGACCGCGCCCGGCGCGGGGCCCGGCGGCTTCCACGGCACTGGCCGTCGTCGGCAACCCGCTCAACCGCCGGGTCGCGTTCTTCCGGGACGCGGTGCGCGCCGCCGGGCTGCCGGAGGTACGGGTCGTGCCGTGGCTGGACGTCCTGCGCGGCCGGGCCCGCTTCCGGACCGGCGAGTCGGTGCGCCTGGACTCGCCGGGCGAGGATTTCGAGGTCGAGCGCCTGCTGCGCGGCGTCGGAGATCCGACCCGGGTGGAGGGATCGGCGCTCTGGTACGCGAACTTCCTCGCCGCAGTCCGTTCGGTGGCCGCGGAGGTATCGGCCGTGGGCGGCGAACTGCTGCACGATCCGGCCGAATTGGCCCGCCTCTTCGACAAGCGGCTCTGCCATGCGGTACTCGACGGAGCGGGGGTACCGGTGCCTGCCTCGCCCACTTCGGGGCCGGCCGCGCCCGCGGTCCGGGACTGGGAACACCTGCGGAAGCTCCTGCGGGACCACCGCATGCCCCGGGCGTTCGTGAAGTTGGCGCACGGCTCGTCGGCCTCCGGCGTGCTGGCGGTGGAGACGGCCGGGCCCGGCCGGGTCCAGGCGACCACCTCGGTGGAACGGGACGGGCGGGGAAGGCTGTTCAACTCCCTGCGGGTGCGGCGGTACACCACCGAGCGGGAGGTCGCCGCCCTGGTGGACGCGCTCGCCCCGGACGGACTGCACGTCGAACGCTGGCTCCCCAAGGCGTCGCAGCAGGGCCGTTCCGCCGATCTGCGGGTCGTGGTGGTCGCGGGCCGGGCGACGCACGCCGTCGTGCGGACGAGCCGCTCGCCCCTGACCAATCTGCATCTCGGCGGGTCCCGCGGGGATCTGGACGGGGTCCGCGAGGCGGTGGCCGCGGCCGGCGGCAGCTGGCCGGAGGCACTGGCGATCTGTGAACGCGCGGCTGCCCGCTTCCCCGGGACGCTGTGTGTGGGGGTCGATCTGCTGCCCGCCACCGGCTGGCGGCGGTTCGCCGTGGGCGAGGTCAACGCGTTCGGCGATCTGCTCCCCGGCCTCACCGGCCTGCCGGGCAGCGGAGCCGAGGGCTTGGACACGTACGCCGCCCAGGTCGCCGCTCTCCGGTCCCGCGCGGACAACCGCGCCGGCCCTCCACACGCACAGGTGCACACACCGACACCGACACCGACACCGACACCGACACCGACACCGGAAGAACGACCGAGGACCGACCGTGCCATCGCTGCCCCCTGACCACGCGGACGCCGCGGCCGGCACGGATTCCACCGGGAAGCGCGCCCCGGACCGTTCACCGGGCGGCGGAGGTCCCGACATGAACGCCGTCGTCGGCAGCCACGATCTGCTGCTCGTCACGCTCGACACCCTGCGGTACGACATCGCCGCCGAACTCCTGGCGGCGGGTCGTCTCCCGCACCTCGCCCGGCACCTCCCCGGTGGCGTCTGGGAGGAGCGGCACGCCCCCGGGAGTTTCACCTACGCCTCCCACCAGGCGATCTTCGCCGGTTTCCTGCCCACCCCGGCCTCTCCGGGGCCGCACCCGCGTCTCTTCGCCGCACGCTTCGCGGGCAGCGAGACGACCGCCGGGCGAACCTTCGTGTACGACTCCCCCGATCTGCCGGGGGCGCTGGAGACGGTCGGCTACCACACGGTGTGCATCGGCGGCGTGGGCTTCTTCAACGGGCAGCCGCCGCTGGGCGCGGTGCTGCCCGGTCTCTTCGCGGAGAGCCACTGGGAGCCGGAGTTCGGGGTGGCCTCACGGGTCTCGTTCGAGTCCCAGGTGACCCGGGCCGAGGAGGTCGTGGCGGCGCTCCCGGACGATCGGCGGCTCTTCCTCTTCGTCAACGTCTCGGCGCTCCACCAGCCGAACTGGTTCCACCTGCCGGGCGCCACCGCCGAGGTCGGCGACACGCGGGCGACGCACGCGGCCGCGCTGGAGTACGTGGACCGGCACATCGGCCGGCTCTTCGCGGCGGCGAGCCGCCGTCGCCGGTGCTTCGCCATCGTCTGCTCCGACCACGGCACCGCCTACGGCGACGACGGCTACACCGGGCACCGACTCGGCCACGAGGCCGTCTGGACGGTTCCGTACGCCCACTTCTTCCTCGAACCGGGGGCCTGATCCGACCATGACCACCACGCCCACCACTCCCACCGCCCGACCCGTCGCGCCGACCGCGGCCCCCACCCCCATCAGGCCGTACCAGAGCTACGTCTACGCCTACCCGCACAAGACCGCCTACCGACCGCTGCCCGACCGCCCGTCGCTGCGCGAGGAGTGGGCCGGCGAAGACAAACGGGCACTCCAGCTCTACGCCCACATACCGTTCTGCGAGGTCCGCTGCGGCTTCTGCAACCTCTTCACCCGGATCGGCGCTCCGGGGGAACTGACCACCCGCTACCTCGACGCCCTCGACCGGCAGGCGACCGCCGTGCGGGACGCGCTGGGGGACACCGGGCCGGTGCGGTTCGCCGCCGCGGCGTTCGGCGGCGGTACGCCCACCTTCCTGACCGCCGGCGAGCTGGAGCGCCTCTGCGACATCGCCGAGAAGCGGATGGGGGTGGATCTGCGTGCGGTACCCCTCTCCGTCGAGTCGTCGCCCGCCACGGCGACCGCGGACCGGCTCGCGCTCCTCGCCGACCGGGGCACCACCCGCATCAGCCTCGGCGTGCAGAGCTTCGTCGACGGCGAGGCCCGCGCGGCGGTCCGCCCGCAGCGCAGGTCCGACGTCGAAGCCGCGCTCGGCCGCATCCGCGCCACCCGGATACCGGTCCTCAACATCGACCTGATCTACGGCATCGACGGGCAGACCGAGCGGAGCTGGCTCACCTCGCTGGACGCAGCCCTCGCCTGGCACCCCGAGGAGCTGTACCTCTACCCGCTCTACGTCCGTCCGCTGACCGGTCTCGGCAGGCTCGCCGGTGGAGGGGCCGCGTCGGACGCCGCCTGGGACGCCCAGCGCCTTTGCCTCTACCGGGCCGGCCGGGACCATCTGCTGGCGCACGGGTACGACCAGGTCTCCCTGCGGATGTTCCGCCGCGCGGACGCTCCCCCGCAGGGCCCGGACGACTACGCCTGCCAGACCGACGGCATGATCGGCCTGGGCTGCGGTGCCCGCTCGTACACCTCGCGGCTCCACTACTCCTTCGACTACGCCGTCGGGATGCAGGAGATCCGCGCCATCATCGACCGCTTCACCGCCACCGAGGACTTCGCCCGCGCCGAGTTCGGCCGGCGCGTCGACGGGGAGGAGGCCCGGCGACGCCACCTCCTGCAGTCACTGCTGCAGGCCGCCGGGCTGCCGCGCGCGGAGTACCGGCAGCGGTTCGGCACCGACCCGCACGACGACTTCCCCGAAGAGCTGGCACGCTTCGCCGCGCTCGGCTGGCTGGACGGCAGCGGGGACCGGGACGGTCGGCTACGGCTCTCCCCGGAGGGCCTCGCCCACTCCGACGCGCTCGGCCCCGCGCTCTTCTCGCCCGCCGTACGCGCCGCGATGGCCGTGTACGAGGCGAAGTGAGCGGCCCCGTGGACCTGACGATCCTCTACCGGGGCCCGCTCGCCTCCTGCGACTACGCCTGCCCGTACTGCCCGTTCGCCAAGAGGCGGGACAGCCGGGAGCAGCTGGCGGCCGACCGGGCCGCGCTCGAACGCTTCACGGCGTGGGTCGCGGCGCGCAGCGGGGACCGGCTCTCGGTGCTCTTCACCCCGTGGGGAGAGGGGCTGGTGCGGTCCTGGTACCGGCGCGCGCTGGTGGAACTCTCCCACCTGCCGCAGGTGGAGCGGGTCGCGATCCAGACGAACCTCAGCGGCCGCACCGGGTGGCTTGCCGAGGCGGACCGGGAGCGGGTCGCGCTCTGGTGCACGTACCACCCGGGGCAGACCGCGTACGACCGGTTCCTCGGCAAGTGCCGCGAGCTGGCCGCGCTAGGGGTGCGTCACAGCGTGGGCGTCGTGGGGTTCGAAGAGCATCTGGCCGAGGCGCGGCGGCTGCGCGCCGCCCTCCCCGACCAGGTCTACCTCTGGGTGAACGCGGCCGAAGGGCGTACCTACACCGACGCGGAGGCGGAGCACTGGACGGCGCTCGACCCGCTCTTCCCGTACAGCCGCCACCCGCACCGCTCCGCCGGCCTGCCCTGCCGGACGGGGCAGTCGGTGATCTCGGTGGACGGCGAGGGCACCGTGCGGCGGTGTCACTTCGTCAAGGCGGAGCTGGGCAACCTCTACGACGGCAGCTACCGCGAGGCGCTCGGTCCGAGGGCGTGCCCGCTGGCGGTCTGTGACTGCCACATCGGGTACGTGCACCTGGAGTCGCTGCCGTTGTACGACGTGTTCGCCGGGGGCGTCCTGGAGCGGATTCCGGCGGTGGCGGGCGGTGCGGCACCGCCGGGCCCGTCACGCCCCCGCCTTCCCCTGGTGTAGCGGACCCGCGGCGCCGCGCCGCTCAGAGCGGCAGCAGGTCCGGGCGCTTCGCGGCGACGGTGTCGCCGGAGGATTCGCCGCGCAGTCGGCGGCCGATCCACGGGACGAGGTGTTCGCGGGCCCACTGGATGTTGTCGCGCCGCACTTCGTAGGTGTTCCGCTCGGCCTGCGGGGGCCAGGGCTGGTCGGGATCGGCCGGGGTGTCCATGCCGAGGACCCGCGCGGCGCGCAGTGCCACCCGGGTGTGCCCCTCGGCGGAGAGGTGGAGCCGGTCGTCGTCCCAGGCGCGCCGGTCCTGGATCGAGCGGAGGGACCAGAGGTCCAGGACCGGGCAGTGGTAGCGGTCCGCGATGGCGCGCAGGTGGACGTTGTAGGTGGCGATCTTGCCGCGCATGTGGCGCAGCACCGGTACGCCGCGGGTGTCGAACCCGGTGGTGACCATGACGGTGCCGACCGCGTCGGTGAGTTCGGCGACCGCGCGCTCGAAGCGTTCGGCCAGGTCGTCCGGGTCGGTGCCGGGGCGGATGACGTCGTTGCCTCCGGCGCAGAAGGTCACCAGGTCCGGTGCGAGCTCCTTGGCGCGCGGTACCTGTTCCGCGACGATTCTGTCGAGGAGCCGGCCGCGTACCGCGAGATTGGCGTACCGGAAATTTCCGTGCGGGGAATCGGAGTGCGTCGCCCCGTCGAGGGCGGGGAGCTGGTCCGCCAGGAGGACCGCGAAGCGGTCCGCCCAGCCGACATAGGTCCCGTCGGGTCCGGGGTCTCCGACACCTTCGGTGAAACTGTCGCCGATCGCCGCGTACGACCCGATGATGTCTGTCTTCTGGATTCTCGAATCGATTGCCACGGCCACGTATCTTGCCCCTTCCCGTGTGACCTACGCGACCGAAAGAGGGGGTTGACGGTGGGTGAGATAGACCACCCGGTCAGGTTTTGGTAAAGCCGGAATAAGTGGAGGGGCAGCACGCTTGCGCGTACCGCCCCTCGAACCCTGACGGATCGTGACGACCGTCAATGGTTTCTGTCTCAGATGGAGACGCCGTGCGAACGCAGGTAGGCGATCGGGTCCACGTCCGAGCCGTAGCTCGGGGTGGTGCGGATCTCGAAGTGGAGGTGCGGGCCGGTGACGTTTCCGGTGGCACCCGAGAGACCGATCTGCTGGCCGCCGGTGACGGTCTGGCCGACCGAGACCATCAGCTGCGACTGGTGCGCGTACTGGGAGTACATGCCGTCGGCGTGCTTGATGATGACCTCGTTGCCGTAGGCGCCGTCGTAACCGGCGGAGACGACGGTGCCCGGGCCGACGGCACGGATGACGGTGCCGGTGGCGGCGCTGAAGTCGGAGCCGGTGTGGTAGCCGCTGGACCACATGGAGCCGGAGGCGTGGTACTGGGTGGTGACGGTCGCGTTGGCGATCGGGGTGACCCAGCCGGAGCTGTTGCTGTCGGCGGCCTTGGTGGCCGGCGCGGCGGACTCCGTCGTGGTCGCCGGGGCGGCCTTCGTCCCGGTCGTGGTCGCCGTCTTCGCCCCGGTCTCCGTCTCGGCCTTCGCGGCGGAGGCGGCCGGGGAGGAGGTGGACGCGTGGGCGCCGAGCGTCAGCTTCATGCCCGGCAGGATCAGGCTCGGGTTGTCGCCCACGACCTCGCGGTTGTCCTGGTAGAGCTTCTCCCAGCCGCCCTTGATCTTGTGTTGGGCGGCTATCTTCGCCAGGTAGTCGCCGGAGACGACCCGGTAGGTCGTGGCGGACTGCTGGGCGGCCGGCGCGGACTGGGCGGCGGCGGGGGCCGTCCGCTCGGCGGCGTGGGCACCCGTGGCGCCGAGGAGCGGCAGGGCGAGAACAGCGCCGCCGGCTCCTGCGGCGAGGACGCCGCGAGCGATCGGGCCGGACTTCTTACGACGGTGGTTACCCGGGATGGGCATGGGGAATTCCTCTCCGGCGCCTACGAGGTGAGCTGTCGGGTTCGGGCTGGAGATGCCCGGTCGCGCTGAACGCGACTTCACCCCGAGCCGTCCGGAACAACTCCGGTCGGCGGCTTACCTGGGTCCCCCGCTCCTGCCACGCATAGGTGAGTTCGAATTCCGGGCGGCGGCAGGATTAGGCGGTCCGTCCGGATTGAGGGTGAACGTAATCGAGCCGGGTCGGACGGAACAAGCCGTGGCAACCGGAACGGAATCCGTGCGCTGATATCGGCCCCGTTTTCCCGTCACCCTCCGTGGATTCGCGATCTTGAATTTCCGCGTGACGGCCGGACGTCCCCCCGGCCTCACGGCCACGCACCGTCACCGATATGATCCCGCTCACGAGATCACCCGCCATCTCCCTTATAAACGGGTGATGTTGGGTTAAACAACTACAATACGGACATGTCGCACGCGGCCCTGAAGGGGGTCACGCAGCCGTCCGGACCCACCGTCGGCACACCGGCTCCGGGAACGGATGTCGTAGGGTCGCGACGAGCCGACGTCGGCGAGCAGCGCCGGCGCGCTGGAGCACTCAGGAGCCGCTGTGACGCAGGTGCCGCAGTTCTCGCCGGCCGAACCCGAGCTGAGCGGGGTCCGCAACTTCCGGGACGTGGGCGGGCTGCCCACCACCGATGGGCGGCGCGTACGACACGGGAGGCTCTTCCGCAGCGGTCACCTCGCCGCCGCCACCGCCGAGGACGCCGTCTTCCTCGGCCGGCTCGGCCTGCACACGGTCTTCGACTTCCGCAACGCGGCCGATCAGAAGCTCGACGGCTTCGACGTGGAGCTGGCGGGCGTGCGCAACGTCCGCATCCCGCTCTCGGACCCGGCCGACGGGGCCGGATTCTGGCGTCTGGTGCGCGAGGGCGACATCGCGCAGCTGCGCTCGCTGCTCGCCGACGGCAAGGGGAAGGAGCGGATGCTCGCCTCGTACCGCTCGATCATCACCGACCGCACGACCGAGCACAGCCGCGTGCTGCACGCACTGGCGCGGGACAGCGTGCCGGCGCTCATGCACTGTGCCGCCGGCAAGGACCGGGCGGGCCTGACGATAGCGGTGACGCTGCTCGCGGTCGGGGTGGAGCGCGACGCGATCGCGGCGGACTACCTCAAGTCGAACGACGCCCACCGCCGGTACCGGCTGCGGCGCGGCGACAGCGCCGACCCGGTCGTCTCCACCGAGGTGATGAGCCTGCTCAACCCGCTCTTCGGGGCGCACATCGACTACCTCGACGCCGCCTTCGCCACCATCGAGGAGAACTGGGGCACCACCGATCGGTACTTCGCGGACGGGCTGGGGCTCTCCGGCGAGACCCGGGAGCGGCTGCGCGAGCGACTGCTGGATCAGTCCGCACCCGCACGTCCGTACCCGTCGGGAGACCGGTCCGGCTACTGATTGCCTCCGGCCACGGCGAAGAGGATGTACAGGAAGGCCGCGACGACGTGTCCGGCCACCAGGTAGGCGATGAGCCGGATGACCACCCCGCGCGGCATCTTCCGTTCGTGGGTGTCGCGGACCTCACCGGTCGGCCGGGGGGTCAGCGGGTCGTAGTGCTCCGAGTCGTACATGACGGTCCTCTCTGCCGGACGCCCGGGGTCCGGGCGTCGGAGGTGATGGCGAGGCGTGGGCGCCGGGCGCGGTCAGCGCCGACGGGTCCCGTCGCCGAGGCACAGCTCGGCGGCGGGGCTCTGCAACAGGGTGTGCACGAAGATCAGCTCGGCGCCCTCCGGGCCGGCAGCGGCGATCCGGTGCGGGGTGAGCGAGTCGAAGTGGGCGCTGTCGCCCGGCCCGAGTTCGTGCGCGGATTCACCGAGGCTGAGCCGGAGCCGCCCTTCGAGAACGCAGAGCCACTCCTCCCCCGGGTGGACGCGCACCAGGTCGCCCTGGGCGCCGTAGGGGACGCGTACCCGCAGAGCCTGCATGGCGCGGCCCGGGCCGCCGGCCCGGCGGTACATCCAGCCGTCCGCCTCCGGTCCGTCGAAGCGGCCGCCGCGCACGATGGCGTCGCGCTCCGGGGGGATCTCGCCGAGGAGTTCGGAGACGGTCGTGCCGTAGATCCTGGCGAGACCGAGGAGCACCGGCAGCGAGGGTTGCCGGTTCCCCGTCTCGAGCCGGGAGAGGTGGGCCGGGGAGAGTCCGGCCCGCTGTGCGGCGGCCTCCAGGGTGAGGCTGCGGCTCCGGCGCAGTTCGCGCAGGCGGGGAGCGACGCCGGGGAGGTCGTCGGCCACCCCTCCGTCGGGAGGATTCATGTCTCCATTGCGCCACCGACTTTCCTCTGAGGCAAATTTCTTGCCTCAGAGGCAAACCGCTCCGAGGTGGTCCAGCGGTCTCCATGGGTCACCGGCCCGCAACCGCCTGCTTCACCAGGGTCCGCCCGAAGTCCCACATCAAGCCGCCCCCGCCGTGGGCGTCGTCCATCACCGACTCGAAGGCGGTCACGAAGCGGTCGACCTCGGGCTCGCCGATGATCAGGGGAGGGATCAGCTTGATCACCTCGAGGTGGTCGCCGGACACCTGGGTGAGGATCCGGTGCTTCTGCAGCAACGGTACGACAACCATCTGGGCGAAGAGCCCTTTCCGCGCGGCTTGCAGCATCGTCCACCGCCCGCGCAGCTTGATCGACGAGGGCCTCCCGAACTCGATGCCGATCATCAGCCCGCGCCCACGCACCTCGTGGAGCAGCTCGTACCGGTCGACCAGCGCGCCGAGCCGTGTCCGCAGCAGGTCGCCGGTACGCCGGGCGTGGGCGACGGTCTCCTCGTCCTCCATGACCGAGAGGACGGCGAGCCCCGCCGCCATCGCCTGGGCGTTCGATCCGAAGCTCGCGGAGTGGACCAGCACCCGGTCCATGGAGGAGTACACCTTCTTGAAGATCCAGTCCTTGCCGAGCGTCGCCCCCACCGGCACGTAGCCGCCGGAGAGCGCCTTGGCCACGCAAACCAGATCGGGCTCGACGCCCTCCTCGTGCTGGTAGGCGTAGAAGTCGCCGGTACGCCCGAGGCCGGTCTGCACCTCGTCGGCGATCAGGAGCGCCTTGCGGCGGTGCAGGAGGTCCTGGGCCTCGCGCAGGAAGCCGGGCGGGGAGGCGTGCACCCCCTTGCCCTGGATGGGTTCGACGACCAGCGCCGCCACGTCGCCCCGTTCGAGTTCGCGGCGCAGCGCGTCGAGGTCGCCGAGGGCGATGGCGGTGTCCGGGAGCAGCGGCGCGAAGCCGTCGCGGAAGCCGTCCTCGCCGTTGACCGAGAGCGAGCCGGTGGTCAGGCCGTGGAAGGCGTGGGTGCAGTAGAGGATGCGCGGTTTTCCGGTGGCGTAGCGGGCGAACTTGAGCGCCGTCTCGACGGCCTCGGTGCCGCTGTTGCCGAAGAAGACGCGGTCGAGATGGGGGCTGTGGGTGAGGAGCTTCTCGGCGAGGAGGCCCGGCAGCGGCTGGCAGTCGAAGCGGGTGAGGTCGGCGAGGGAGGCGTCGAGCACGTCGTGCAGCGCCTTGCGGACGACCGGGTGGTGGCGGCCGAGGCCCATCACGCCGAATCCGGCGAGCATGTCGAGGTAGTCGTTGCCCTCCTCGTCCCAGAAGTACGCGCCCTCGGCCCGTTCGTAGACCTTGTCGAAGCCGATGGTGTGCAGCATGCGCGGCAGTTGGTGGTTGAGATGGCGCGTGTGCAGGTCGTACCGCTCCGCGCCGCGCTCCGCGAGCAGCGTGGTGAGGTCGAATCCTTTGCCGGCGCCCGCGGCGCCGCCTTCCCTGTCGTCCTTCATTCGCCGCTCGTCTCCTTCTTCTTTCCGCGCGCCACTCGTCCTCGTTCCCCGAAGCTCCCGGCCGCCGCGCCACCCACTCCGGACCGCCCGGTCAGGGCCGCGCCGATCCCGCCCGCGATCTCCACGGGGGTCAGCCCGATGTCCGCCAGTACCTCGCCGCGCTTGGCGTGGGCGAGGAATTCCCCGGGAATCCCGAAGGTCCGCAAGGGTACGTCCGCCCCCGCGTCCCGCAGCGCCTGCCCGACCGCCCGGCCGTCGCCTCCGGTACGGCAGTTGTCCTCGACCACGGCGACCCGCCGGTCCCCGGGGGCGATGTTGTTCAGCGCCTCCCGGGCGATGCCGCCGGTGAGGGCGCCGTCACCGGTGACCGCGACGACGTGGTCGTCCCTGCCCAGCACGTCGTTCGCCTTGGCTGGGCCGTCCGCCCAGCCGTGGGCCGTGGAGGCGGGCGAGTTCTCGATCACGTCGTGCGCGGACTCCGCACGGCAGGGGTGGCCCGACAGGCCGCCGCCCCTGGCGCGCAGGGGGGAGAAGTCCTGGCGGCCGGTGAGGAGCTGGTGCGCGCAGCTCTGGTGACCTGTGTCCCACAGGATGCGGTCGCGCGGCGAGTCGAAGACCCGGTGCAGGGCGACGGCGAGTTCGACCACGCCGAGGTCGGGACCGAGGCGGCCGCCGCTGCGGGAGATCGCCTGCACGGGGAAAGACTCGATGTCCGAGGCGAGTTCGGTCGGTTGCGGTGCGCTCAGCGGCGCGAGGTCCCCGGGTCCCCCGATGGACTCCAGCAAGGTCATGTCGGTGCCCCCTCTCTGGTGACGGAGGGCGGTCGCGGCCCAGGTGCCCGGCCACGACCGCCCTCCCCGGATCTACCGGTTGCCGGTGACCGTCTCCCGGGCTGCGCGCAGCGATTCCTTGAGCGAGCCCATGGTGGCGAGCACGGCGGTGGGTTCGTAGCCGCAGTGCGCCATGCAGTTGGCGCAGCGCGGGTCCTTGCCCCGGCCGTACTTGTCCCAGTCGGTCTCCTCGATGAGCTGCCGGTACGTGGGGACGTACCCGTCGCTCATCAGGTAGCAGGGGCGCTGCCAGCCGAAGAGGGAGTAGTTCGGGATGGCCCAAGCGGTGCAGGAGAAGTCCGCCTTGCCCTCCAGGAAGTCGAGGAAGAGCGGCGAGTGGTTGAGGCGCCAGCGCGCCCGGTTGCCGCCCGCGAAGGACTTCTTGAAGAGCTCACGGGTCTGCTCGACACCGAGGAAGTGCTCCTGGTCCGGTGCCTTCTCGTAGGCGTACGCGGGCGAGATCATCATTTCGTCGACCTTCAGGTCGTCGTTGAGGTAGTCGAGCACCTCGATGATGGTCTGGGGGGTGTCGGTGTTGAAGAAGGTGGAGTTGGTGGTGACCCGGAAGCCCCGTCTCTTGGCCTCCTTGATCGCCGCCACCGCCTCGTCGAACACGCCTTCCTTGGCGACGGACTCGTCGTGCCGCTCGCGCAGCCCGTCGATGTGGACCGCGAAGGCGAAGTACCGCGAGGGGGTGAACTTGTCCATCTTCTTGCGCAGCAGCATGGCGTTGGTGCAGAGGAAGACGTACTTCTTCCTCTCCACCAACTGACGCACGATCTCGTCGATCTGAGGGTGCATCAACGGCTCGCCACCGGCGATGGACACCATCGGCGCACCCGACTCGAGCACAGCCCCGACGGCCTGGGCCACCGGCATGCGCTGCTTGAGCACTCCGGCGGGGTGCTGAATCTTCCCGCAGCCTTCGCAGGCGAGATTGCAGGCGAACAGGGGTTCCAGCTCGACGATCAGCGGGAACTTCTCACGCTTGCGGATCTTCTGTTCGACAAGGTACGTCGCCACCTTGATGGTTTGGCGGAGCGGCATGACCATCTGGCTCACCTCCGGGGGAGCAACAAAGAACGGTGCCATTCATGAAAGGCAGGCAGGACGGCACGAAGAACGCGGAAAGCTGATATTCCACCGCGTACCGTGGCAACCCGGACGAGCTCATGCTCTGGAGCGTCCACGACCACCCGTACGGCCGCAACCGGGCGGTGGCCGTGACGCAGAGCGGTACAGAGGGTCGCCGCGGACTCCATGTCCACGGCGATGGCCCCGGTCCTGGCGAGGGCCGCCCGTTCGGCGCCCCTCACGACGTGGTCGGAGCCGGTCAGGGGGCCGGTGTGCACGGTCCGGCCGGGAAAGAGCCGGGAGACGGCGTCGACCAGCAGGGGAACACCGTCACAGGCGGTTCTCCCCTCGGCGGACCGGGTCTCCCCGGCGACCACGAGATCACCCGGGTGCATGCCGGGCGCGAGGCCTGCGCAGAACCCGGAGGCGATGACGGCGGCGCCGCGCATCTCCTCCCGGGCCAGCGCGCGCCCCAGCGCGGTCTCGGCCGCCCGGGGTCCCATCCCCGTCCGCAGGACGGTGACCGGACCGCCACCGCGCGGCCCGCTCCGCAGGGCCAGCTGTTCGATGCCGAGGGCGCAGGCGACGAGCAGCGGTGCCGGCGGACGGGTGGGGGGCGGGGGCCCGCCCATCAGATCGCCGCCGGGCGCGCGACCCGGGCGGCGAGCGGATCACCGTGGGCGTAGCGCCCCAGTGCGGTGAGCGGGAAGACCTGACGGTAGAGGTGGTAGTTGATGGAGAAGTCCCAGGGGAAGCCGGTTCCGGTGAAGAACGGCTCGTCCCAGGACCCGTCCTCCTGCTGGGTCCGGGTCAGGAAGGTCACGCCCCGGGTGACGGCGGGGCTCTCTCGCTCACCTGCGGCCAGCAGGGCGAGGAGCGCCCAGGCGGTCTGCGAGGCGGTCGACTCGCCCCGGCCGATCCACTTGCTGTCCTGGTAGGAGCGCAGGTCCTCGCCCCAGCCGCCGTCGTCGTTCTGGACGGACTCCAGCCACCGTACGGCGCCGCGGACGGCGTGATGGGTGGTGGGCAGCCCGGCGGCGACCAGTGCGGGCACCACCGACCCCGTGCCGTAGACGTAGTTGACGCCCCAGCGGCCGAACCATCCGCCGGCGGCGTGCTGTTCGGCGAGGAGCCACTCCACTCCCCGGCGCACGCTCGGGTCGTCGGCGCGCCCTTCGTAGGCCATCATCTCCACGACGTGGCCGGTGACGTCGGCGGAGGGCGGGTCGACCACCTCGCCGAAGTCGCAGAAGGGCAGCCGGTTGGGGAAGGGGCTGGTGTTGTCCGCGTCGAAGGCGCCCCAGGCACCGCCCCGCGACTGCATCCCGACCGTCCAGCGCACTCCGCGCTCGATGGCGGCCTCAACCCTGGCGGGGTCGGGGTGACGGACCCGGCGCAGGGCGAGGACGACCTCGGCGGTGTCGTCGATGTCCGGGTAGTTGTCGTTGTGGAACTCGAACGCCCATCCGCCGGGCGCGAGCCGCGGCCTGCGCACCGACCAGTCCCCCGGTCGGGTGACCTCCTCCGCGAGCATCCAGTCGGCGGCCTTGACCAGCGCCGGATGGTCCGGCGGGAGACCGGCGTCGGCCAGGGCGATGGTGGCGAGGCAGGTGTCCCACACCGGTGACTGGCACGCCTCGACCATGCGCGCGCCGTCGGGGCGCCACACGGCGAACCGGTCCAGCGATGCGAGTCCGGCGCGCATCACCGGGTGGTCGAGCTCGTAGCCGAGCAGGTGGAGGGCGATCACGGAGTAGACGGCGGGCGGCTGGATCCCGCCCCAGCAGCCGTCGCTCTCCTGCCGTTCGATGATCCAGCGGGCGGCGGCGTTCATCGCGAACCGGCGCAGCCTGCGCGGGGCGATCCGGTGGTAGAGGTGCAGCGCCTTGTCGAGCCGCTGGAAGACACCGTCCCAGCTCACCGGCGAGGCCTTGCGCACGGGCGGATTGGGGCGGGAGGGGTCGGTGTGCAGCTCGTCGAGGGAGAACGGTGCCGGCCGTACGGGCCGCGTCGCCGAGACGATGGTCAGCGGAACAATGGTCTGGCGGGCCCAGCAGCCGAAGTCATAGATGTTGAGCGGTACCCAGGAAGGAAAGAACATCAATTCGGGCGGGAGCTCCGGGAGGTCCTCCCACTTCCACCACCCGAAGAGGGCGAGCCAGATCCGGGTGAACACCCGGGAGGCGGCGATCCCGCCCTGGTCCCGCACCCAGGCGGCGGCCCGGGCCATGTGCGGCTCGTCGGGCCGGTCGCCGGCCAGTCGCAGCGCCACATAGGCTTCGATGGTGGCGGAGAGGTCGCTCGGCCCGCCGTGGAAAGTGGCCCAGGTGCTGTCGCCCAGCTGCTCGCCGCGGACGAAGAGGGCGGCGGCCCTGAGGGTGTCGGGGTCCTGGATACCGAGGAACTGACGCAGCAGCAGGTCTTCCGCGTCCATGGTGACGTTGGTGGCGAGGTCGCCCTTCCACCAGCCCTGCTCGTCCTGTCTGCCGAGGAGGTGCTCGACGGAGCGTTCCGCGGCCCGGCGGGCGGCGTCGAGCACCCCGCCCGCCGTGGTGGTCGTGTCGGTCGGATCGCCCGGGACCGTGCGAGGATGTGCGGCCCCGGTGCTTCCGTCGGTCGTCGCTGTCATGGCTTCCCCTTCGTGCAGTTCGGTCCTCTGCTGTGCTGGGGTCTCCGTCGGCCGGTGCCCCCTGGGGGGACACCGGCCGGCGACTGCGAGTCATATGCGAATGGTGATCATCTCTTTCGGACGACGACGAAATCGGCGAGCGCGGTGAGCTGCGCCCGTACTTCCCGAGGCATGTCGACGCGGTGCAGCGCCTCGATGGCGATGCTGTGCTGGCGGCGCGCCTCCTGGGCGGTCCACTCGCGGCCGCCCGCCTCCTCGATGAGCGCCGCGCGGGCGGCGAACTCCTCTTCGGAGAAGCTGTCGAAATCGCTGCTCTTGGCATCCGCCGACAGCAGGGCGCCGAGTCGCTCGGAGGCCGGACCGCCGGCGGCGAGGGCCGCCACCACCGGAAGCGACTTCTTGCGCTGGCGCAGGTCGCTCCAGGTCTGCTTGCCGGTGGACTCCGGGTCGCCCCAGATGCCGAGCAGGTCGTCGACCGCCTGGAAGGCGAGGCCGAGGTGGTAGCCGTAGGACTCCAGTGTGTCGGCGGTGCGGTCGTCGGCGCCGCCGAGCACGGCGCCGATGGAGACCGCGCAGGCGAGGAGGGCGCCGGTCTTGTTGCCCTCCATCTCCAGGCACTCCTCGACGGTGACCCGCTCGCGGTGCTCGTACGAGATGTCCTGCGCCTGGCCGTCGATGAGCTTGCGGGTGGCGGTGGTCAGGCGGCGGGCGGCGCGCCCCGCCTCCACGGTGCCGAGCTCCAGCAGGAGTTCGTTGGCGAGCGCGAACAACGCGTCGCCGACGAGGATCGCCTGGGCGGGACCGTGCACCTTCCAGACCGTGTCGCGGTGGCGGCGCTGCTCGTCGCCGTCCATCAGGTCGTCGTGCAGCAGCGAGAAGTTGTGCACGAGTTCGACCGCCACGGCGCCGGGGACTCCGGCCTCCGCGGGGGCACCGGCCGCCTCGGCGGACAGCAGCGCGAGCGCCGGGCGCACCGCCTTGCCGCCGTCGCCGTCGGCGGGCCGGCCGTCGGCGTCGATCCAGCCGAAGTGGTAGGCCGCCACGGTGTCCATGGGCGGCGCGAGCCGGTCCACGGCAGCCCGCAGCACCGGCGCTGACAGGGCCCGTCCGCGCTCCAGAAGCGCGGTGACGTCCGTGGTGTCCGCCACGGTGTCGAAAGCCGGATTCGCCGGGGTCACTGACTCTCCTCTTGTTCCGGTGGTACTGCTCATGCCGCCTCCTGCAGCGGATGTTCGTGCGGGTTCCTGAGCCCTGGGAGCACTGCTGCGGCGGCGGTGGTGCCGCTGCGGACGGCGCCCTCCATGGTGGCGGGCCATCCGGTCGCCGTCCACGCGCCGGCCAGGGCGAGTCCCGGCAGCCGGGTACGGGCTCCCGGGCGCAGCCGGCCGGTGCCGGGGACCGGCGCGAACGTCGCGGTGCGCTCGCGCGTGACGAAGAAGTCGCGGACGCCGGCGCCGCGCGCGGCGGGGAGGATGCGCTCCAGCTCGGGCAGGTACCGGGCGCGCAGTTCGGCGACGGGCAGGTCGATCTCGTCCTGCGCGGCCGACTGCGACAGGGCGAGGTACTGGCCGCCGCCGCGCAGACCGGAGGGGACGGTGCGGTCGAAGACCCACTGGACCGGTGACCCGAGCGCGGCGAAGAACGGCCGGCGCAGCACCGTGCGGTCGTAGACGACGTGGACGTTGAGGATGGGGGCGTCCTCGAGGGCGAGCAGCCGGTCGGGCTCGTCGATGGCGCCGGTCGGCAGCAGGGCGTGGGTCTCGCGCTGCGGGAGGGCGAGGACGACGGCGTCGGCCCGGATCCGCTCGTTCCCGGTCTCCACCAGCCAGCTGCCGTCCTCCGCGCGGGAGAGCGAGGTGGCCTTGGCACGCAGTTCGCTCCGTACGCCGGCGGAGTCGAGGGCCTTGCGGGCCAGGGTGTCGTGGAGTTCGCCGAGCGGCACGGCCGCCCACCCGATGTCGGCGGCGCCGGGTTCGGAGAGCAGGCCGGTCTTGAAGACCATCGCGGCGAGCGCCAGGGAGGCGTTCTCGGCGGTCGCGTTGAGGGTGGCGACCCCGACGAGGTCCCAGAGGGCCTCGACGGTCCTCGGGGACTGGCCGTACCGGCGCAGCCAGTCGGCGAAGCTGACGGTGTCGAGGGCGGGGTCCGCCGGGTCGAGCCGGCCGAGGGCGAGTGCGGCCCGGCCGACGCCCGCCTTCTCGGCGAGCGAGAGGTGCGGGTAGGCCGCCAGTCCGCCGGCGAGGTGCAGCGGTACGGGCAGGCCGGTGCGCCGGAGCCGTCCGAGGCGCGGTCCGGCGGGCCGGCCCACGTCGAGCACGGGTACGTCGAGGCGGTCCTGGACCGGGGCGAGGTGGGCGGCGCCGATGCGGTCCAGGAACCAGCGGTATCCGGTGCAGCAGCGCAGGTAGACGTGCTGTCCGTTGTCGACCGTCAGATCGCCGCGGCGGAAGGAGAAGGCGAGGCCACCGAGCCGGGGGCGGCCTTCGAGCAGGGTCACGTCGGCCCCGGCGTCGGCGAGGCGGAGGGCAGCGGTGATGCCCGCGAGGCCGCCGCCGACGACCACGGCGCGTGCGGGGAGCGGTGCGGTGCCGGTCATGCCTCACCCTCCCGTCGGCTCGTCGACCACAGAATCGTCCCAGGGAGGGACGTCGCCGGCCACAGGATGGTTGCCCGGCACACGGATTGGCCGCTGTCCGTCATGGGCGCCCCGTCCTGGTCGTCAGGCGCGAGACGTGACGCGCGTCAAGTCCGGAGAGGCCGCGGACCGCCACGTACGCCTTCTCGTGGCCCGGCAGGGAGACCCGGCCGCGCAGCACCGCCTCCGGGTCGCGCTCGATGCGGTCGAGGAGGCGACGGTAGATTCCGGCCATCGCCGCGACGCACGCGCCGCTGCGGCGGTCCAGCATCGGCAGCAGGCGGTACCCCTCGGCAAAGAGCGCGCGGGCCCGGCGGACCTCGAAGTGGATGAGGCCCGCGAAGTCGGAGCCGGCCGGCGGGGTGGCCCGGTGGAAGCCGTCGGAGCAGCCGAACTTGGCGAGGTCGTCCGCCGGCAGGTAGGTCCGGCCGTTGCCCGCGTCCTCGCGCACGTCGCGCAGGATGTTGGTGAGCTGGAGGGCGAGTCCGAGCGTGTCGGCGTACTCGGGCGCGCGGTCGGCTCCGGGGGCGCCGCGCTCCGTGCCGAAGACGCCGAGGCTGAGGCGGCCGATGGCTCCGGCGACGCAGCGGCAGTAGGTCCTCAGGTCGTCCCAGGTCTCGTAGGTCGCTCCGCGGACGTCCATCAGGACACCGTCGATGAGCTCGTCGAGTCCCTCCAGGGGCAGCGGGAAGCGCCGGGCGGCGTCGGCGAGCGCGACGGCGACCGGGTCGGTGTCGTCCTCCTCCACCGCACCGTCGCGCACCCTGCCGAGCAGTTCGCGGGTGCTCTCCAGCCGTGTCTTCTTCGTCCCGGGGTCGAGCGGGCCGTCGCCGATGTCGTCGACCCGGCGGGAGAAGGCGTACAGCGCGGACATCGCCTGGCGCTTCTCGGCCGGCAGCAGCCGGATGCCGTAGGCGAAGTTACGTGCCTGCTGCCCCGTGACGGCCTCGCAGTAGCTGTATGCCGCCGCTACCGGTGCCGACATGGACGTCGTCTGTCCCTCCACTTTCGGAGTCATCCCTCTCTTCGCGCACTTCGCAAGACAACTCCCACTTCGCGCAGCAGGCTGGGCTTCGTGGGTCTGGGCGGTCCGGGCAGTACGTCGAAGCCGGCCGCCGTGATCGCGGTGAGGGCGGCCCGCCCTCCGGCGACGAATCCGGCGAGCAGCAGGCGGAGTCTGCCCTGGACGCTGCCCACGAGGGGGGCGCCCTCGTCCAGCAGTTCCCGGGCGCGTGCCGCTTCCCAGGCGATCAGGGCCCGCACCGACGCGCCCGCGGTGGGGGCGGCCAGGTCGGCCTCGGTCACGTGGAAGCGTGCCAGGTCGTCGGCGGGCAGGTAGATCCGGTCGCGGCCGAGGTCCTCGGTGACGTCCTGGAGGTGTTCGGCGATCTGCAGGGCGGTGCAGATCGCGTCCGAGCGGCGCACCCGCTCGGGGGTGGTGGTCCCGGTGATCGCGAGGACCAGCCGGCCGACCGGGTTGGCGGAGAGCTCGCAGTAGGCGAGGAGCTCGTCCCAGGTCGCGTAGCGGCGGATCTTCTGGTCCTGCCGGTTGGCCTCGATCAGCGCGAGGAACGGCTCGGGGGTGAGCGCGCGGCGACGGACGGTGGGGCGAAGGGCGCGCAGCAGCGGGTGGTGCGGGCCGTCCCCGTCGGTGGAGAAGACCCGGTGCAGGTCGGCTTCGAAGGCGTCGAGCAGGGCGAGCCGGTCGTCGGCGCCGTCGGCCGTTCCCGGCTCCAGCCCGAGGTGGCGAGCGTCGGCACCGCCGGGGGCGAGGTCGCCGTCGCCGATGTCGTCGACGAGCCGGGCGAACCCGTAGACCGCCATCAGGTCGTCGCGCCAGGCGCGGGGCAGGAAGAAGGGAGCGACGGGGAAGTTCTCGTCCGCGGCTTTGTCGAGGGTGGCGACCGCGGGCGCCGGCTGGGTACGGGTCACGTCGTACCGCCCGGCGCGGGGACGGCGAAACCACGTCGGAGCTGGAGATTGTCCGTCATTGCCGTCACATCTCCCGTTCTACACTGCTGACCCAAAACATCCCTTTTCGGACACGCCGCCCGCCCTCCCGAGTGCCCCGGCGCACCTGGTCGCATGCTGTGGGCGTATCGGCACACTTGCCGCGAATCAGCACCGGTACAGCTTACGTTGTACGGCTCGCACGGCGTCGGCCGGGTGTTCCGCGGCGTCACGGCCGGCCGCCCGGCTCCCAACCTTCCACGGCATCGGGACACTTGGCATCGTCCGCCAGGTGGAGAAGCGATCTCCGGCTACCGCCACAGGCGGACGGGCCGGACACCCCGGGGTCAGGGGCCGGGCGAAGCGTTTCGCCCGGCACCACCCGCGGTGTCCGGCCCGCAGTCGGCCGTCCTACTTGCCGGTCTCGCGCTCGTACGCCTTGAGGACCTCGTCGGTGGGGCCGTCCATGAGGAGCTCGCCCTTCTCCAGCCACAGGACGCGGTCGCAGGTGTCGCGGATCGTTCCGTTGTTGTGGCTGACCAGGAAGACCGTGCCGGCCTCCTTGCGGAGTTCGCGGATGCGTTCCTCGGAGCGGACCCGGAACTTGCGGTCACCGGTGGCCAGCGCCTCGTCGATCATGAGGACGTCGTGGTTCTTCGCCGCCGCGATGGAGAACCGCAGACGGGCCGCCATGCCGGAGGAGTAGGTCCGCATCGGGAGGGTGATGAAGTCACCCTTCTCGTTGATCCCGGAGAACTCCACGATGCTCTCGTAACGGGAGCGGATCTCCTCCCGGCTCATCCCCATGGCGAGACCGCCGAGCACGACGTTGCGCTCACCGGTGAGGTCGTTCATCAGGGCGGCGTTCACGCCGAGGAGCGAGGGCTGACCGTCGGTGTAGACCCGGCCCTCCTCGGTCGGCAGCAGGCCGGCGATGGCCCGCAGCAGGGTCGACTTGCCGGAGCCGTTGGTGCCGATGAGGCCGATGGCCTCGCCCCGGTACGCGGTGAAGGTGACGCCGCGCACGGCGTGCACCTTGCGGATGCCGCGGGGCTCGCCCTTGCCCCGCCGCATGATGCGGCTGAGGGCCGCGGTCGCGCTGCCCCTGCCGCCACCGCCGCCGTTGACGCGGTACACGATGTGGACGCCGTCCGCGATGACGGTGGGGATCCGCCCTTGAGTGTTGTCGTCAGCCACGGCCGTACCGTTCCTCTGCCTTCCAGAAGTACACGAAGCCCAGGGCACCCACCACGAGCGCCCATGCCACGGCGACGGCCCAGACGTGGGCCGGGAGGTTCTCCGCGCCGTAGCCGTCGATGAGGGCGAACCGGACCAGGTCCATGTAGATGGCCGCCGGGTTGTACTGGAGCACGTTCGCGATCCACTGCGGCTTGTCCTGGAGCATCACCGTGATGGAGAACATGACGCCGGAGGCGTACATCCAGGTCCGCATCACGAAGGGCATCAGCTGCGCCAGGTCGGGGGTCTTGCTCCCGAGACGGGCCATGACCAGCGCGAGGCCGGTGTTGAAGCAGAACTGCAGGAGCAGGGCCGGGATCACCAGCAGCCACGACAGGGTGGGGTAGCTGCCGAACGCCACGGCGACCGCCACCAGCACGATCATCGAGTACAGCAGTTGCTGGAGCTGCTGCAGGGAGAACGACACCGGCAGCGAGGCACGGGGGAAGTGCAGCGCCCGCACCAGGCCGAGGTTGCCCGAGATCGCCCGTACGCCCGCCATGACCGAGCTCTGGGTGAAGGTGAACACGAAGACACCGGTGACCAGGAAGGGGATGAAGACCTCCTGGCTCATCCCCTTCCGCGTGCCGAGGATCAAACCGAAGATCAGGTAGTAGACCAGCGCGTTCAGCAGCGGGGTGGCCACCTGCCACAGCTGGCCGAGCTTGGCCTGGCTGTACTGCGCGGTCAGCTTCGCCCGCGAGAACGCCAGGATGAAGTGGCGGCGGCCCCACAGCTGACGGACGTAAGCGAACAGCCCGGGCCGGGCGCCGCTCACGGTCAGGCCGTACTTGTCGGCCAGCTGTGCCGGACTCAGCCCCTCGTCGGCCGACGGCGGAGCGCTCATGGCGACCCGCCCGTCATGCGTTGTGTCACTCACAGATGGAAACTCTCGTCTTCGATCCACGCGGCCGGTGAAGGGGGCGCGGCGCAGGCGGACAGGACCTGGAAAAGAATGCGTACGTGGGTCATGGTCTCAGAGGCGGCCGGGTCAGATCACCGGGGGACGGCCCAGCTTCGTCAGCCGCCAGACCGTGCGCCACCGCATGGGCCGCCGCGGTCCGCAGGGGGTCGTCCACCCCTCCCGGAAACCGCCGAACCACGCCTTGAGGGCGGGCGCGGAGGGGCGCCGTACCAGCGTCAGCAGCAGCCAGACGCCCAGGTAGACCGGGACCAGCGGTGCGGGGAGGTTGCGCCGCGCGAGCCAGACCCGGTTGCGGGCAACCATCCGGTGGTAGACCGCGTGCCGGGACGGCGCGGTGGTCGGATGGTCGAGGACCATGTCCGCGCGGTAGTCGATCAGCCATCCAGCGTCCAGCGCCCGCCAGGCGAGGTCGGTCTCCTCGTGGGCGTAGAAGAACGCCCCGGGCAGCCCGCCGACCTCGGCGAGCACCGCGGTGCGCACCGCGTTGGCACCGCCGAGGAAGGTCGTCACCCGGGAGGAGCGCATCGGGTCGGAGGCGCGCAGCCGGGGGACGTGCCGGCGCTGGGTGAGGCCGGTCTCCGGATCGGCGATGCGGAAGCTGACGATGCCCAGCTCCGGATCCTCCCGGAACGCCCGGCGGCAGAGCTCGGCGGTGTCGGTCCTCGGGAGGCGGCCGTCGTCGTCGAGGAAGAGCAGCACGTCCACGTCGGTACCGCCGGGCCCGAAGGCCTCGATGCCGGCGTTGCGGCCGCCGGGGATGCCGAGGTTCTCGGGGAGTTCCACGGTCCGCACCCCGTCGGGGACGTCCGGTACGGGGGCCCCGTTGCCGACGACCACGATCTCGATCCGGTCGCCGTCCTGGGCGGCGACCGAATCGAGGAGGGCGCGCAGCTCCACGGGACGGTTGCCCATGGTGATGATGACCGCGCCGAGTTTCATGGAGTGCTCACTTCAGACGGCTGGAAGCCAGGATCGACACCAGGTGCAGAACGGTCTGGAGCAGGGCGATGCCCGCGAGGACCGCGACCGCGAGACGGGTGAAGAAGAGGTCGTCCCGGACCATGTCGGCGATGGCGGCGGCCAGGACGACCAGGGACGCCTCGACGCCGAGGATCAGGCGGTGGAACTTGAGCGCTCCGGCCGCCCGGCGGGCGAAGGCCATGCCGGAGGAACGGGGCTCGGAGGCGGCTTCCTTGACGGGCGGCAGCCCGCCCTGGTGGCGCGCCACGCCGACGAGGTCGGTCTCCGCCTTGATCAGGATGGCGCCGAGGGCGGCGAGGGTGCCGAGGAAGGCCCAGAGCCAGTCGATCCGGCCGCTGCCCCACAGGTCGGCGGCGCGCAGACCCAGCCCGACGAGTACGGCGGCGTCGCAGAGGTAGGCGCCGACCCGGTCGAGGTAGACCCCGCCCAGCGAGAACTGCTTCTTCCAGCGCGCCACCTCACCGTCGACGCAGTCGAGCAGCAGGTAGAGCTGGACCATGACCACGCCCAGCACGGCGCCCGGTATGCCGGGGACGAGCAGGGCGGGCGCGGCGAGCACGCCGGCGACGGTCATGACGTAGGTCAGCTGGTTGGGGGTGATGCGGGTGTTCACCAGGTGCCGGTCGATGCGCAGGGAGATCTCGCGCATGTACAGCCGGCCCCCCCAGTGCTCGCCACTGCGCCGGTCCTTCACGCCCGGGGGGTGCACGACCGGACGGAGTTCAGCTACGGATGGCTTTTGCATAGTCGGCGTACGCGTCCCTGATCTGATCGGTGGACAGGTGGAGGTGCTCCAGGATCGTGAAACGTCCCGGGCGCGTCTGGGGGGCGAAGTCGACGGCCTCGACGAACTCGTCGACGGTGAAGCCGATCTCCCGGGGCAGCACGGGCAGGCCGTGGCGCCGCAGGGCGGTCGCCATCACCTGCGCCTGCTCGTGGGCGCCGCGCAGGTGCATGGCGAAGCAGGCGCCGAGGCCGACCTGCTCGCCGTGGCTGGCGGCCCGCGCCGGGTGCAGCAGGTCGAAGGCGTGGTTGATCTCGTGGCAGGCACCGGAGGCCGGCCGCGAGTCGCCCGCGACCGCCATGGAGATGCCGGTCAGGACGAGTCCCTCGGCCAGCACCGTGAGGAACTCGTCGTCGGCGACGCCGCCGGGGTGGCGCAGGACCGCCTCGCCCGCCTGGCGCGCCATGGCGGCGGCGAGGCCGTCGACCTCCTCGCCGTTGACCCGCTGGGCGAGCTCCCAGTCGGCGACGCAGGAGATGTTGGAGACCGCGTCCCCGATGCCGGAACGGACGTACCGGGCGGGGGCCCGGCGGATCACGTCGAGGTCGATCACGACGGCGATCGGGGTGGGCACCCCGTAGGATCCGCGGCCGTTGTCGTTGTCCAGGGTGGCGACCGGGGAGCAGAGGCCGTCGTGCGAGAGGTTCGTGGCGACGGCGACCATGGGCAGCCCGACCCGCGCGGCGGCGTACTTCGCCACGTCGATGATCTTGCCGCCGCCGAGGCCGACCACGGCGTCGTAGCGGTTCCCCTTGATCCCGTTGGCGAGCCGCACCGCGGAGTCGATCGTGCCGTCGCTCACGGAGTACCAGTCGGCCCCCGGCAGGACCGGCGCGAGCCGTTCCCTCAGCGCGCGGCCCGAGCCGTCGCTGATCGCGACGGCCAGCTTGCCCGAGGTGGAGATCCGCTGGTCGTGGAGGACCCCCGCCAGGTCGTCCATCGCGCCGCGGCGGATGTCGACGACCAGCGGGGAGGGGATGAGCCGGGTCAGTACTGGCACGCGATCTCACGGCCCTTCGCGAGGTCGGCGTGGTTGTCGATCTCCACCCAGGTCACCTCGCCGATGGGGGCCACGTCGACGGTGAAGCCGCGGTTCACGAGCTCCTGGTAACCGTCCTCGTAGTAGAGGTCGGGGTCGCGCTCGAACGTGGCCTTCAGGGCGTCGGCGAGTTCCTCGGCGGCCTCGGGCTCGATCAGGGTCACGCCGATGTACTCACCGGTGGCCTCGGCCGGATCCATCAGCTTGGTGATCCGCCGGACGCCCTTCGCGTCGGTGACGACCTTCATCTCCTCGTCGGCGAGGCTCTTCACCGTGTCGAGGGCGAGGATGATCCGGCGGCCCTCGCCTCGCGCCGCGAGGAGGGTCTCCTCGACGGAGACCGGGTGCACGGTGTCGCCGTTGGCGAGGATCACACCCTGCTTGAGGACCTCGCGGGCGCACCACAGGGAGTAGGCGTTGTTCCACTCCTCGGCCTTGTCGTTGTCGACGAGGGTGATCGAGACGCCGTACGTGGCTTCAAGCTCGGCCTTGCGGGCGTACACGGCCTCCTTGCGGTAGCCGACGACGATCGCCACCTCCCGGATGCCGACCGCGGCGAAGTTGGCCAGGGTCAGGTCGAGCACGGTCTTCTCGCCGTCCACCGGCACCAGTGCCTTGGGCAGGGTGTCCGTGTAGGGGCGCAGACGCCGTCCTGCACCGGCTGCCAGTACGAGGCCGATCATGCGAGTTCTCCTTCGTCGTGTACGGCGGGGGCCGAGGAGGACACCCAGAAGCGGATGGACTCGACGGTCACCACCAGAGCCACGGCCACGGCGAGCGCGGTGAGGGCCGTGGTGAAGTCCGAGTGGGCGGTCAGTACGGCGGCGAACAGCGCCACCACGAGGGTGCGGCCCTCGTGCCCGAGGACGGTGCGGACCAGCCACTGCGGCGGGGCTCCCGTGCCGCCCCGGATCCGGTACACCGTGTCGTAGTGATGGTAGGCGACCGCCGCCACCAGGCCGAATGCCGCGGGAACCGCGTGCGGCACGCCGCTGCGGGCCGCCAGGGCCAGGACCGTGCAGTACTCGGCCGCCCGGAAGAAGGGGGGCACCAGCCAGTCGAGCGCGCCCTTGAGGGGGCGCGAGACGGCGAGAGCGGCGAGGACCGCGTACAGCGCCGCGGCGGCCACCGGCCACCAGCTGCCGAAGGGCGCGAGGAGGGCTGCGGCGATCATCAGGCCGCTGCCCACCAGAGCGAGCAGCGGCGCGGTGAACCCGCCGCCGGGCCGGCGGACGAGGGCGGCCAGGGTCTGCGCGAGAGGGCCGGAGTCGGCGAGGTCGGCGAGGGCGCGGGCGGCGCGGTCGGTGCGCCGGGCCTTGCGGGTCAGCGAGCGGAGCAGCCGGCCGGCCGTGGTGTAGCAGGCGGCCAGCGAGCAGCCGACGAGCAGGGCGTAGAAGACGATCCGCGGGGTGGTGACCGCGGTCAGGACGGCGATCATGGCCCAGCGCTCGCCGATGGGGAGCACGATCATCCGGCGCAGCCAGACCGTCCACCCGACGCTGTCCAGGCGGTCGGAGAGCGCGGCGGTGGGGCTGGTGTTGGAGACCGCGTCGTGGTTGGCCTCGTTGAAGGAGAAGTCGACGACGTGCCGGCACGCCTGGAGGACCATCGCGCCGAGGGCGAGGGCCCACACGTCGTCGCCGCCGTCGCTGTGCGAGGCGCCGATCGCGAGGCCGGCGTAGTAGGCGTACTCCTTGGCGCGGTCGAAGGTGGCGTCGAGCCACGCGCCCATCGTCGAGTACTGCAGGGAGTAGCGGGCCAGCTGCCCGTCGGTGCAGTCCAGGACGAAGGAGAGGAGGAGGAGCAGTCCGGCGGCCACGAATCCGGCCCGGGTGCCGGTCGCCGCGCAGCCGGCCGCGATCAGCGCGGTGATCAGCGAGGCGGTGGTGACCTGGTTCGGGGTGAGGCCGCGGCGGGCGCACCAGCGGGCGATGTAGCGGGAGTACGGGCTGATGAAGTGGGTGGTGAAGAAGCCGTCGTGCGCCTTCACCGCGCTGCGCAGGCGTACCGCCTCGTCGTCGACGGCCGCGACGGCCGTGCGGGCCGCGGCCAGTTCCTCGGGGGTGGTGGGCACGGTGGCGGTGAGCGAACCGAGCTCGGGGCGCTGCACGGCGGTGTCGCCGGACTCCAGGGCGAGCGCGATGCGGCCCGGGATCGTGCGGTCCTCCGCACGGGCCGGTCCCTCGCTCGCGGTCACCGGCAGTCCGGCGCCGACCGCGGCGGCGGTCCGCTCCATCGCGCGCAGCAGGGCCTCGCGCGCGCCGGGCTGGACGGTCAGCGCGCCGGGGACGGTGGCGGCGGCGAAGCGGGGGTCGGTGAGTCCGAGGCGCAGGGCGTGGACGTGGCCGACGAAACGGGGGTCCACGAGAGCGACGCGGTGGCTCGCGGGAACGCCCGCGAGGAGTGCGGCGGCTTCACCGGCGTCGGCGGCCGACCGGACGTCGAATCCGAGGGCCCGCAGGTCGTCTCCGATCGACGACCCGGGTACCGGTGCACCGGTGAGGATGGCGGTCGACAGACGAACTCACTCCTTGTATACGGGCGTGGAGGCGCACACACGGAACGGCCCGTGATCGGGCCTGCGGCACATCGGCAGAGGCTATCGGATGAACGGAAGGTTGAGTTCACTGCCCGTTTGTGGTCCGTTCGGGTCAGTCGGGGACTTCGTTCGTCCTTCGGTGATCATCATCGGTGATCGAACCCGAGTGCGACACACCGCGGTGGTCACCGTGCGGGCCCACGCCTCCGGACCGGGGCCGGCCACCCTTTAGGCTGACCGTCATGACGTGGCTGATCACTGGCGGTGCGGGGTACATCGGGGCACACGTGGCGAAGGCCATGGTCGCCTCCGGCGAGAAGGCCGTCGTCCTCGACGACCTCTCCACGGGCGTGCCCGAGCGGCTCCCGGCGGAGCTGCCGCTGGTGCGCGGGTCATCCGCGGACCGGGCCCTGGTGGACCGGCTGATGGCGGAGCACGCCGTGACGGGCGTCGTGCACCTGGCGGGGAAGAAGCGGGTGGACGAGTCGGTCGAGCGGCCCCTCCTGTACTACCGGGAGAACGTCGCCGGGCTCGGCGTCCTGCTGGAGGCCTCCGTCGCGGCGGGCGTGCGCTCCTTCGTCTTCTCCTCGTCGGCGGCCGTCTACGGCGTGCCCGAGGCCGAGACGATCACCGAGGACACCCCGTGCGCGCCCATCAGCCCGTACGGCGAGACGAAGCTCGCCGGTGAGTGGCTGGTGCGCGCCGCGGGCCGCGCCCACGGCATGTCCACCGCCTGCCTGCGGTACTTCAACGTGGCGGGCGCCGCCGAGCCGGCCCTCGCGGACACCGGGGTCCACAACGTGATCCCCATGTTCTTCGACCGCCTGACGCGCGGCGAGGCGCCCCGGGTCTTCGGCGACGCGTACCCCACCCCGGACGGCACCTGCGTCCGCGACTACATCCACGTCGCCGATATGGCCGACGCGCACCTGGCGGTCGCACGCCACCTGACGGGCCCCGGAACCCGCGGCGATCTGACGGTGAACATCGGCCGCGGCGAGGGCGTCTCGGTGCGGGAGCTCGCCTCCTTGGTGGCCGAGGTGACCGGGAACGGCACGGAGCCCGTCGTGGAGCCGCCCCGTACGGGTGACGCCGCGAAGTCGGTGGCCTCCGCCGCCCGGATCACCCGGGAGCTGGGCTGGACGGCCCGCCGGGGGGCGCGCGAGATGGTGGAATCGGCCTGGGAGGGCTGGCTGCTGCGCCATCCGCAGGCCGCGCGCCGTTAGGCCCGCGCTCGCACATGTGTGCAGCTCACAGGGGATGACAACGGTGTTCAACACCGTGTTGCCCGGTACCCCCCGCCCGTAGTTCACTGGCGTTCCCGGGCGACGGCAGCGATCCGGGCCGTTCCACCGTCTGGAGGCATGCGCATGGGGGCCGGCCACGACCACGGTCATACGCACGGATCGGCCGCGACGGCGTCGGCGGCGTACGTGGGACGCCTGCGGATCGCGCTGGGCATCACCCTCGGCGTGATGGTCATGGAGATCGTCGGAGGCGTCCTCGCCGACTCGCTCGCCCTGATCGCGGACGCCGCGCACATGGCGACCGACGGACTGGGCCTCGGCATGGCGCTGCTCGCCATCCACTGGGCCAACCGCCCGGCCGGACCCAACCGGACGTTCGGCTTCGCCCGCGCGGAGATCCTGGCGGCCCTGGCCAACTGCCTCCTGCTGCTGGGCGTCGGCGGCTTCCTGGTCTACGAGGCGGTCGACCGCTTCATCACACCGGCGGACACCCGGGGCGGCCTGGCCATCGCCTTCGCCTCGGTGGGCCTGCTCGCCAATCTGGTCTCGCTCACCCTGCTGATGGGCGGGCAGAAGGACAGTCTCAACGTCCGGGGCGCCTACCTGGAGGTGCTCGCCGATACGCTCGGCTCGGTCATGGTCCTCGTCTCGGCGGGCATCATCCTGACCACCGGCTGGCAGGCGGCCGACCCGATCGCCTCGCTGCTGATCGGTCTGATGATCGTCCCCCGCACGGTGAAACTGCTGCGCGAGACGGTGAACGTGCTCCTGGAGTCCGCCCCCGAAGGGGTGGACATGGACGAGGTACGGGCCCACATCACGGCCCTCCCGGGGGTGGCGGACGTCCACGACCTGCACGCCTGGACGATCACCTCCGGGATGCCGGTGCTCTCCGCCCACGTGGTCGTGCATCAGGAGATGCTGGACTCCATCGGGCACGAGAAGCTCCTCCACGACCTCCAGGGCTGCGTCGGGGACCACTTCGACGTGGAGCACTGCACCTTCCAGCTGGAGCCGAGCGGGCACGCCGCGCACGAGGCGAGGCTCTGCCAGTGACGGGGAGGCCTCCCGGGCCTCGGCCGCGGTCCACGCGGGGGCGGACATGCCCGGGCCCGAAGTACGGACAAGCGGCATTTGTGGGGCAGACTTGACCGGACTCCAGGGGTCCGGTCGCACGAGGCCGGGGACCAAAGCGAAGGATGGGTATGCCGACCACACCAGCCACCGCGACGCACAGCTCGTCGAACGGCTCCGCAGAAGCGATCATGCTCGAACTGGTCGACGAGAGCGGCACCACCATCGGCACCGCGGAGAAGCTCGCCGCCCACCAGGCGCCGGGCCGGCTGCACCGGGCCTTCTCGGTCTTCCTCTTCGACGAACGGGGACGGCTGCTGCTCCAGCGCCGCGCGCTCGGCAAGTACCACTCCCCCGGCGTGTGGTCCAACACCTGCTGCGGTCACCCCTACCCTGGCGAGTCCCCCTTCGCCGCCGCCGCCCGGCGCACGCACGAGGAGCTGGGCATCTCGCCGTCGCTGATGGCGGCGGCCGGAACCGTGCGCTACAACCATCCGGACCCCGCCTCGGGCCTGGTGGAGCAGGAGTTCAACCACCTCTACGTCGGACTGGCCCAGGACGTCGTGGCGCCCGATCCGGAGGAGGTCGGCGAGACCGTGTTCGTGACCGCCGAGGAACTGGCCGAGCGGCACGCCGCCGGGCCGTTCTCCGCGTGGTTCATGACGGTCCTGGACGCGGCCCGGCCGGCGATCCGCGAACTGACGGGTCCCTCCGCGGGCTGGTGAGGCGGGACGGGCGGGTGCTCCGCGTACGGCAGCCGGGTGGTACGCGGTACCCGCACGGCGGGCGGTACGGGGGCGCCCGGCAGGCGCGCGGGGACCCGCACGCCCCGTGGTGCCCCGTAGGCGCCGGGCAGGGGCGCGGGGCGCCCCGTCCGGACCGGCGCTCAGAGGGGCGAGGTCAGCGGCAGCGCCGCCCAGATGATCTTCCCGCCGCCCGCGGTGTGCTCCACGTCGCAGGTACCGCCCGCCTCCGCGGTGATCTCCTTCACCAGCAGCAGCCCCCGGCCGCCCGTCCGGGCGTGGTCGGTCTGCAGCGCGGTGGGACGGTAGGGGTGGTTGTCCTCGACGGCGACCCTGATCCAGTCGGCGCCGATGGCCACCTCCACCGCCAGTTCGGGTGAGAGCAGCGCCGCGTGCTTGACCGCGTTGGTCGCCAGCTCCGAGACGATCAGCAGCAGTCCCTGGAGGATGTCGTCCTCCACCGGTACGCCCTGCCTGCCGATCAGATCACGCACCGCGTGCCGCGCCTGCGGCACCGACACGTCGACGGCGGGGGCGGTGAAACGCCACACCCCCTCGTACGACAGGGGACGGGCCGGAACACTTCCGCGGCTCTCCATCATCCGGCACCCGCTCTCGGCTCGCGCATCCATGACCACTGCCCGTTGACTGACGAGTGTCGGGAGTCCCCGGGCCCTCGTCCGGCCATGACAGGAAGTGGCTGCCTATCGACCCGTATTGACCGGCTGAGTGTGACGGCGTCGCATGTGGACTACTTCTGGCCACCTTCCTCGGCGCTATTCGGCCCCTTGGCGTCGTCGGCGGTCCGGCCCTCCATCTGCTCGGCCACCAGCCCGACGACCTGCCGGCCGCCCACGCCGATCGCGATCAGACCGAGCCCGTCGAAGAGCAGCGAGAGGGAGAAGAAGAGGCCGAGGACGTACCGGCTGCTGTGCGGCCAGTCGAAGAGCACCAGCAGCCCGAGCAGCAGGCCGAAGGCGCCCTGCAGCAGCGTCCAGCCGAACTGGGGCCCGCGCACCACGAGCGATCCGACGAGGCGGAAGACCCCTCCCGTGAGGAAGAGCAGGGCGGCGAACATGGTGAGCGCCTCGGCTCCGCCACGCGGGTCGTGGATCACGACCACCCCGGCGGCGATGTTCAGCGCCGCGACGACGGCCGCGAGCCAGAAGTAGGCAGTGCCCCGGGACTGGACCGCGTGCGCCAGTCCGACCACCCCGCCGACCAGCAGCAGCCAGCCGAAGAGCAGCATCGAGGTGAGGGTGGCCACACCGGTGTGGACGAGGCCGACGACGCCGGCGGCGACGAGCAGCACGCCGAGGACGACGAGCCATCCGAAGCTGCGGCTGAGTTTCCTGCGCTGGGCCTGGGGGTCGGCCATCGACGGCTCCTCACGGTGCGTACCTGCTCCGGCACCCCCTTGGGATCATAGGAGCGAACAGTACGGATAGCATCCGGCGCATGGACCGCAGCGAGCCCCGGCTGGAGCATGCCGTCGTGGACGGCGTGGCGACCGTCGTGATCAGTAATCCCGCGAAACGGAACGCGATGACCGCCCCGATGTGGCGGGAGCTGCCCGTCCTGCTGGAGCGGCTGGCCGCCGACGCTTCGGTGCGGGTGCTGGTCCTGACCGGTGCGGGCGAGACCTTCTGCGCCGGGGCGGACATCTCCTCCCTCCGGGAGCCGGGCGAGCTGACCTCCGAGCTCACGGTGGAGGCGGAGGAGGCGCTGGCCGCGTTCCCCCGGCCGACGCTCGCCGCCGTGCGCGGCTTCTGCGTGGGCGGTGGCAGCCAACTGGCGGCCGCCTGCGACCTCCGGTTCGCCGCGGAGGGCGCCCGGTTCGGCATCACCCCCGCCAAGCTGGGGATCGTCTACTCCTCCTCGTCGACGCGGCGCCTGGTCGCTCTGGTGGGTCCGGCCACCGCCAAGTACCTGCTCTTCTCCGGGGAGCTGATGGACGCCGGGCGGGCACTGCGCACCGGCCTGGTCGACGAGGTGCTGCCGGCCGCCGGCCTGGCGGACCGGGTCGCGGAGTTCTGCGGCATCCTCGGGTCCCGGTCCCAGCTCACCCAGGCGGCGGCGAAGGAGTTCGCCACCGGGCGCACCGACCGTGACGCCCACTGGGCCGCTCAGGCACGGGCGGGCGAGGACACGGCGGAGGGCGTGGCGGCCTTCCTGGAGCGGCGGTCTCCGCGCTTCACCTGGACCACCTGAGCCGCTGCCCACGGCACCCCGCGTTCCTCCGGGGGCCGGGTGCGGGTCCGGGCGATGCGTGGCGGGGAGTTCGGCCGGGACCGGGTGGGCGGGTTCCCACCGGGACTTCCGCCCATACTGACCAGTCGGTAATGTGCGGGTCATGAGTACTCTGCCGCCCCGCGCCGGCCGCCGCTGCCACAACGCCCTCAACCCGCTGCACTCGACGCTCTACTTCTCCCCCGACCTGCTCACCGAACTCGGTGCGCTCGGCATCGACGACGCCCGGGCCGCGTACCTCGCCGCCCGGGGCGCCGCGCTCGGGGCCGTCGGGGCCGGGGCGGTGACCTCGACCTTCTACAACTTCAGCCATGAACTGGTGGCCCGGCACCTGCCGGCCATCTGGGCCCTCGCCTCTCCCGAGGAGGTGCTCGCCGCCCGGCTCCGGGCGGCCGACGCCACCCTGCGCCGGCTGCTCGGCGAGGAGGTCGTCGGTTCTCCCGAGATGGCGGAGGCCGCCGGGCTGGCGTTGCGGGCCGCCGAGGCGTGCACCCGCCACGCCCGGCCGCTCTACGCCGCCCACGCCGATCTGCCCGTCCCCGACGAGCCGCACCTCGCCTACTGGCACGCCGCCGCGCTGCTGCGCGAGCACCGGGGCGACGGCCACCTCGCGGCGCTGCTCGCGGCCGGTCTCGACCCGGTCGAGGCGCTGGTCAGCCACACCGCGACCGGGAAGGGCATGTCCCCGCGCTGGGTCCTCGGCACCCGGGGCTGGCACCGCGAGGACTGGGACGCCGCGTCCGGCCGGCTGCGGGCGCGCGGGCTGCTCGACGAGGAGGGGGGACTCACCGAGGAGGGCGTCACGCTGCGGGCCGAACTGGAGGAGACGACGGACCGGCTGGACGCCGCACCGTACGAGCACCTCGGTGCGGCGGGGGTGGAGCGGCTGACCGAGCTGGGACGCGGCTTCCTGTTCACCGCCGCCTCGGCCGGGGCGTTCCCCGCCGATCTCATCGGCAGGGAGTGAGCCCGGGGGCGGCGCGGGCTCCCGTTCCGGGTTCCGGCCGCCCGCCTTCCCGGAGGTCGCGCGACACGGCCCCCGGCCACCCGGCACAATGCAGGCGAAGGGGACCACCCCGAGCGACGCCCACCCGCGGCACGGAGCCCGTGCCGCGCGCGGGGGCGCGTCAGCAGAGCCAGCACCACAGCCAGTACGAGAAGGCGAGCCGGGAACACCGTGACGACGTCCATCGAAGGCAGGATCGCCGAGGAACTCGGCGTACGTGAGCGACAGGTGACGGCAGCCGTCGCCTTGCTCGACGGCGGGTCGACCGTCCCGTTCATCGCGCGCTACCGCAAGGAAGCGACGGAGATGCTCGACGACGCGCAGCTGCGCACGCTGGAGGAGCGGCTGCGCTACCTGCGGGAGCTGGAGGACCGCCGCTCCGCGATCCTCGAATCCGTCCGTGAACAGGGCAAGCTCGACGAGGCCCTGGAGGCCCGCATCCGGGCGGCCGACACCAAGTCGCGCCTGGAGGACATCTACCTGCCGTTCAAGCCGAAGCGGCGGACGAAGGCGCAGATCGCCCGGGAGGCCGGGCTGGAGCCGCTGGCCGACGGGCTGCTCGGGGACCCGTCCGTCGACCCGCTCGCCGCCGCGGCGGCGTACGTGGACGCCGGGAAGGGGATCGCGGACGGCGCGGCGGCGCTGGAAGGAGCTCGCTCGATCCTCACCGAGCGCTTCTCCGAGGACGCCGACCTGACCGGCGAGCTGCGCGAGCGCATGTGGACGCGGGGGCGGCTCGCGGCGAAGGTGCGGGCGGGCAAGGAGGAGGAGGGCTCGAAGTTCGCCGACTACTTCGACTTCACCGAACCCTTCACCGCGCTCCCCTCGCACCGGATCCTCGCCATGCTCCGGGGCGAGAAGGAGGACGTGCTCGACCTGGTGCTGGAGCCCGAGGAGCCCTCCGGGGAGCCGGGCCCCTCCGCGTACGAGCGGATGGTGGCGCGCCGCTTCGGCATCGCTGACCGGGGACGGCCGGGCGACAAGTGGCTGGGCGACACGGTCCGGTGGGCCTGGCGGACCCGCATCCTGGTGCACCTCGGCATCGACCTGCGACTGCGGCTGCGTACCGCGGCGGAGGACGAGGCGGTACGCGTCTTCGCGTCCAACCTCCGCGATCTGCTGCTGGCCGCTCCGGCGGGCACCCGGGCGACGCTGGGGCTCGACCCCGGATTCCGTACGGGGGTGAAGGTCGCGGTGGTCGACGCGACGGGCAAGGCGGTGGCGACCGATGTCATCCACCCGCACGTCCCGGCCAACCGGTGGGACGAGTCGCTGGCGAAGCTGGAGCGGCTCTGCCGCACCCACGCGGTGGATCTGATCGCCATCGGCAACGGCACCGCGTCGCGTGAGACGGACAAGCTGGCGGGTGAACTCTGCGACAGGCACCCGGAGCTGGGGCTCACCAAGGTGATGGTGTCGGAGGCGGGGGCGTCCGTGTACTCCGCGTCCGCCTTCGCCTCGCAGGAACTCCCGGGCATGGACGTGTCGTTGCGCGGGGCGGTGTCGATCGCCCGGCGCCTCCAGGACCCGCTGGCCGAGCTGGTGAAGATCGACCCGAAGTCGATCGGCGTCGGCCAGTACCAGCACGACCTGTCCGAGGTGAGGCTCTCCCGCTCCCTGGACGCGGTCGTCGAGGACTGCGTCAACGGGGTGGGTGTCGACGTCAACACGGCGTCCACGCCGCTCCTCTCGCGGGTGTCGGGGATCAGCTCCGGGCTCGCCGAGAACATCGTCGCGCACCGTGACGCGCACGGCCCCTTCCGCTCCCGCAAGGCCCTCAAGGACGTGGCCCGGCTCGGCCCGAAGGCGTACGAGCAGTGTGCGGGCTTCCTCCGCATCCGGGACGGGGACGATCCGCTGGACGCGTCGAGCGTGCACCCGGAGGCGTACCCGGTGGTGCGCCGGATGGTGAAGACGGCGGGCACCGAGGTGGCGTCCCTCATCGGCAACACGGAGGTCCTGCGGTCGCTGCGGGCCGACGCGTTCGTGGACGACACCTTCGGCCTGCCGACGGTGACCGACATCCTGAGGGAGCTGGAGAAGCCGGGGCGCGACCCGCGTCCCGCCTTCAAGACCGCCACCTTCAAGGAGGGCGTCGAGAAGATCGGCGACCTGGAGCCGGGGATGCTCCTGGAGGGCGTGGTCACCAACGTCGCGGCCTTCGGCGCGTTCGTGGACGTCGGTGTCCACCAGGACGGCCTGGTCCACGTGTCGGCGATGTCGCGGACCTTCGTGAAGGACCCCCGCGACGTCGTGAAGCCCGGGGACATCGTCAAGGTCAAGGTGAGGGACGTCGACGTCCCCCGCAAACGGATCTCGTTGACGCTGCGGCTGGACGACGAGGCGACCGCGGGCGCGGGCGGCGGCCGGCGCGAACGCGAGGCGGCTCCGGCCCAGGGCGGCCGGCCGCCGCGCCCGCGCCAGTCGGAGGGCGGCGGCGACCGGCGGCAGGGCGGTGACCGGCGCGGCGGCGGTTCGGCGGGCAACGGCTCGGCCGGCGCCCGCCCCCCGGCCGCCCCCGCGCCCGCCAACAGCGCGATGGCCGACGCCCTGCGCCGGGCCGGTATCGCGGATCCGGGTCAGGGCCGCGGCAAGCGCTGACGGCGACGGAGAACGCGGGACGGGCCGGCCCCGGAGGGTCGGCCCGTCCCGCGTGTCGGGCCGAGGCGATCAGAGTTCCGTGATCCTGCCGTCCGCGACCTCGATGCGCCGGGTCGTACGGACCGCCTCCAGCATCCGCCGGTCGTGGGTGACCAGCAGGAGCGTGCCGTCGTACGAGTCGAGCGCGGACTCCAGTTGCTCGATGGCGGGCAGGTCCAGATGGTTGGTGGGCTCGTCCAGCACCAGCAGGTTGACGCCCTTGCCCTGGAGCAGGGCGAGCGCCGCGCGGGTCCGCTCACCGGGCGACAGCGTGGTCGCCGGACGCATGACGTGGTCGGCGCGCAGGCCGAACTTGGCCAGCAGGGTGCGCACTTCGGCGGGTTCGGTGTCCGGGACGGCCGCGCAGAAGGCCGCCAACAGCGTCTCGTCACCGAGGAAGAGCTTGCGCGCCTGGTCGACCTCGCCCACTACGACGCCCGAACCCAGCACGGCGGAACCGGAGTCGACCGGCACCCGCCCCAACAGCGCTGCCAGCAGGGTGGACTTGCCCGCCCCGTTGGCACCGGTGATGGCGACACGGTCGGCCCAGTCGACCTGGAGGGAGGCGGGTCCGAAGACGAAGTCGCCCCGGGTCACGCGGGCTTCGCGGAGGGTGGCGACCACCGAGCCGGAGCGCGGCGCGGTGGCGATCTCCATCCGCAGCTCCCACTCCTTGCGCGGCTCGTCGACGACGTCCAGGCGTTCGATCATGCGCTGGGTCTGCCGTGCCTTGGCGGCCTGCTTCTCGCTCGCCTCGCTGCGGAACTTGCGGCCCAGCTTGTCGGAATCGGTGGCCTTGCGCCGGGCGTTCTTGACGCCCTTGTCCATCCAGCCCCGCTGCATCTGGGCGCGGCCTTCGAGGGCCGACTTCTTGTCGGCGTACTCGTCGAACTCCTCGCGGGCGTGGTTGCGGGCCCGCTCCCGCTCCTCCAGGTAGGAGGCGTAACCCCCGCCGTAGAGGTTGATCCGCTGCTGGGCGAGGTCGAGTTCGAGGACCTTGGTGACCGTGCGGGTGAGGAACTCGCGGTCGTGGCTGATGACGACGGTCCCGGCGCGCAGCCCGGAGACGAAGCGTTCGAGGCGCTCCAGCCCGCCGAGGTCGAGATCGTTGGTGGGCTCGTCCAGCAGGAAGATGTCGTAGCGGGAGAGCAGCAGGGAGGCGAGACCGGCACGGGCGGCCTGTCCGCCGGAGAGCGCCGTCATGGGGAGGTCGAGGCCGACGGTGAGTCCGAGGTCGGCGACCACCTCCTCGGCCCGCTCGTCGAGGTCGGCGCCGCCGAGGTCGAGCCAGCGTTCCAGGGATTCGGAGTACGCGTCGTCGGAGCCGGGCGCCCCGTCCATCAGGGCCTGGGTGGCGGCGTCCATGGCGGCCTGGGCGTCGGCGACGCCGGTGCGCCGGGCGAGGAAGTCCCGGACCGTCTCCCCGGGGCGCCGTTCGGGCTCCTGCGGGAGGTGGCCGACGCCTGCGGTGGGCGGGGAGAGCCGCAGCTCCCCCGCCTCGGGCCGGTCCAGCCCCGCGAGCAGCCGGAGCAGGGAGGATTTTCCGGCCCCGTTGACCCCGACGAGACCGATCACGTCCCCGGGGGCGACGACGAGGTCGAGCCCGGAGAAGAGCGTGCGGTCGCCGTGTCCGGCGGCGAGGTCCTTGGCGACGAGAGTGGCAGTCATCAGGGTGCCGATCCTAAGCGTTCCGTGCCGCCCGACCGTCAACCGGCCCGGCCCCGGGCCCGGAGGGAACCTCCCGGCGGCGCGGGTCGCGGGGGCTCCGCCGGAACCTGACCGGACCGTTGCCGCGTCCGGGTAACGGGACCCATGAGTTTCCACCGGGACACCGAGGAGGATCGGCCGATGACGGGATCGGGAAGGCGCGGGTACGGGATGCTGCCGGCGGTGCTGCTGCTGGCAGCGGCGGCGGGGTGCGGGACGCACCGGCCCGGGGACGCCACCGGGGCGGGGCTGCCTTCGCGCCCGCCGTCGAGCGGGTCGGCGGACTTCCCCTGCCCCGGCGAAGACCCCGAGCCGTCGCCTCCCGCCGGCGCCACCGCACCGGCCGCGACCGCCGCGCCGACCGACCACTACGCCGAGAACCACGGATTCAGGGTTCCCCTCCCGCTCCACGGCCGGAGCCGCTGCGACGGGCTCGCCGTGACCGGACGCGTCGAGAGCGCGCTCGAACCGTTGCGCGAGCGCGGTGATTTCTCACCGCGACACGTGAAGGACGTGCTCGACCGACTCGGCTACCGCACCGCGACGGCCTACGAGAACGGCCCGACGGGAGTCGGCTTCCTCATCGTCTTCCCCGCGTCCCCCTGGTGCGTGGAAGGAACGATGAACCGCGGCGCCACCTCGGCGGACGCCTTCGGCGGCTACCCCGACGGCACCGACTGCGAGCCCCCGCGGGGCGGCCACTGACGGCCCCCGGAAGCGTCGCCGGTGCCGTGCCGGGGCAGGATCCGCAGGGCGGGGACACCGGCCCGCGGGGACGGGTGTACGAGCGGCGACGGGGGTGCGGCATGCCGGACGTGATCGTGGTGGGCGGCGGGGTCAGCGGACTGACGACGGCGCTGGTGCTGGCGGAACGGGGCCACCGGGTGCGCGTCTGGTCGAGGGACGCGGCCGGGGACACGACCTCGGCGGTGGCGGGGGCCCTGTGGTGGCCGTACCGGATCGAGCCGGCCCGGTCGGTGGGCGACTGGGCCCTGGAGACCCTCGCGGTCCACCGGGAGCTGGCGGCCGGCCCGGAGGAGACCGGGGTACGGATGGTGGCGGGGGTCCACCTGGGCGAGCGCCTGGCGGCGCTGGGCCCGTGGGCGGAGCGGCTCGCGGACGCGGTGGAGGGGGCCGAAGGGCTGCGGGTGACGCTGCCGCTGCTCAGCATGGCCGACCACCTGGCGTGGCTGGAGCGGCGGCTGCGGGCCGCGGGCGGCACGGTCGAGCGGCGGGCGGTGCACGGCTTCGGGGAGGCCGCCGCCGAAGCCCCGGTGGTCGTCGACTGCGCCGGGCTGGGGGCCGCGGCGCTGGCCCCGGACGACGGGGTGCGTCCGGTGCGCGGGCAGCTGGTCGTGGTGGAGAACCCGGGGATCACCGAGTGGTTCGCCGCGCCCGATCCGGCGACGGGCTGGACGACGTACGCCTTCCCCCAGCCGTACGGGCTGGTGCTGGGCGGGACGGCGCAGGACGACGACTGGTCCCTGGAGCCGGACCCGGACATCGCCGCGGAGATCGTGGCGCGGTGCACGCGGATCCGTCCCGTGATCGCCGGGGCCCGTGTCCTGGGGCACCGGGTGGGGCTGCGGCCGGCCCGGGACGCGGGGGTGCGGATCGAGGCGGAGGACCTGCCGGGCGGGGGCCGGCTGGTCCACAACTACGGGCACGGCGGCGCGGGTGTCACGGTGGCCTGGGGCTGCGCGCGGGCCGCGGCCCGGCTGGTGGACCGCATCGCGCTCCGGGCTCCGTGACCCCCTGTCGCCCCACCGCCGGCCGGACGTCCCGGCCGGCGGGCCGAGGGGGGACGGCGGACACCGCCGCCTCCGCACCGCGCGGGTGGCGGGTCAGCCGGTCGTCGGCCGGTCCGGCGGGGAGGCCGGGTCCTCGTGCTGGTGCCGGTGGTCCTCGGTGATCTCGCTGCCCGGGCCGATCCGGATCTCGAAGTCGCCGTCGTACCTGGCGTGGCCCTGGATGACCGCGCTCTCGACCGCCTCGACGCCGAACTCGTGGCGGACGATGAGCGGGTCCTGGCGCAGGTCCCGCATGAGGGCGACGCACATGCCGACCATCACGATCGTGAAGGGCGCGGCGACCAGGATGGTGAGGTTCTGCAGCCCGGCCAGCGCGTCGCCCTCGCCGTCGCCGATGAGCAGCATCACGGCGGCCACCGCCCCGGTGACGACGCCCCAGAAGACGACCACCCAGCGGTGCGGCTCCAGCACCCCCTTCTGCGAGAGCGTGCCCATGACGATGGAGGCGGCGTCGGCGCCGGAGACGAAGAAGATGCCCACGAGGATCATCACCAGGATGCTCATCAGGGTGGCGGCCGGGAACTGCTGGAGCACACCGAAGAGCTGCGCCTCGGGGGTGTCGGCGCCGCCGAGTTCGCCGGCCTCCTTGAGCCGGATCGCGGAGCCGCCGAAGATCGCGAACCAGACGAGGCTGACCGTGCTCGGCACCAGGATGACCCCGCCGATGAACTGCCGGATGGTGCGTCCGCGGCTGATGCGGGCGATGAACATGCCGACGAACGGCGTCCAGGAGATCCACCAGGCCCAGTAGAAGACGGTCCAGGAGGCCAGCCAGTCGGCGACCTCGCCCTCCCCGGTCGCCTCGGTGCGCCCGGCGAGCTGGGGCAGTTCGCGGAAGTACTCGGCGATGGAGGTGGGCAGCAGGTCGAGCACGATGATCGTGGGGCCCGCGACGAACACGAAGACGGCGAGGATCAGGGCGAGCACCATGTTGATGTTGGAGAGCCACTGGATGCCCTTCTCCACCCCGGAGACGGCCGAGGCGACGAAGGCCACGGTCAGCACGGCGATGATGGCGACCAGCAGGCCGGTGCCCGTCTTCTCCCGCCAGTCGAGCTCGTGGAACCCGCTGCCGATCTGGAGCGCGCCCAGGCCGAGGGAGGCTGCGGAGCCGAAGAGCGTCGCGAAGATCGCGAGGATGTCGATGACCCGGCCGGAACCGCCCCGGGCGTGGCGCTCCCCGATGAGCGGCTCGAAGACGGCGCTGATCGTCTGCCGCCGGCGCCGCCGGTAGGTGCTGTACGCGATGGCGAGCCCGACGACGGCGTAGATCGCCCAGGGGTGGAGCGTCCAGTGGAAGAGGGTGGTGGCCATGGCGGTCTGCATCGCCTCGGCCTCGTCGACGGGGCGGGTACCCGGCGGCGGATCGGTGAAGTGGGCCAGCGGTTCGCTCACCCCGTAGAACATCAGGCCGATGCCCATGCCGGCGCTGAACATCATCGCGACCCAGGAGACGGTGCGGAACTCGGGTTCCTCCCCTTCCTGGCCGAGCGAGATCCTGCCGTAGCGGCTGATCGCCAGCCAGAGCGCGAAGACCACGAAACCGGAAGCGGCGAGCATGAAGGCCCAGCCGCCGTTGTGGATGAGTCCACCGAGCAGATCGTTGGAGACGCTCTCCAGGGAGTCGGTCGCGATCGAACCCCAGAGCACGAAGGCGAGGGTGAGGACGGCGGTGACTCCGAAGACCACCCGGTCGGTGGTGGGTCTGCGCCCGTGGCGGGAGTCTTCGGGGAGGTCCGCCGTGACGGGTGACCTCTCCGGCCTCTGGTCGTCCTGCGGCACGTGTGACACCTTTCGGGAGTCCGGAAATGACTCCCTGTAGGCAGTACCACACACGGAGTGGCGCCTGCGGGATCCGCGCGGCGTCGGCCGGGGTCTTCCCGGATCCGGGCTCTCGCGTTCCCTACCGCGCCTGCCGTCCGGTCGCGCCTCCCGCGCGAGCCGCGCGGCGTGCCTCGCGCGCCATCGGCAGGTACCGCAGCCGTTCGGGCAGGACCGGCACCACGCGGCGCACGACCGCGCCGAAGCACCGCAGGCGTCTCTCCTGCGCCGGGGTCCACTCCAGGCCGATCGCGGCGCGGGCGTCGGGCGGCATCAGACCGACCGTGAGGAAGGACCGGAAGCGGGCGAGCGGTGGCAGGAGCACCGGCCACAGCACGCGCGCGAGGAGGCGCAGGGGCAGCGGGCCCCGGTCGGGCGGCGGTACGGGCCGGTCGGCGGCGACGAGTTCCTCGACCACCGCGTTCCGCTCCACCTCCTCGGCGAGCACCTTGCGGTAGTAGGGCCAGAACTCCTCGACCGTCGGGGGCATGTCCCGGTCGTGGATGCCGAGGACCCGGCCGACCTGGAGCCACTCCCGGTACAGCGCGCGCTCCTGGGCTTCGGTGAGGGGCCGCACCAGGTAGCGGGACGCGTGCCGGTAGACCGGAAAACCGGTGGCGTGCACCCAGGCGTAGTTCGCCGGGGTGAGGGCGTGGTAACGGCGCCCCCGGGAGTCGGTGCCCTGGATGGTGCGGTGCATGGTGCGCAGCCGGCGCCCCTCCGCCGCCCCTTCCGCGCCCCCGTACACCCAGAGCTGGAGGGAGCGCAGGGAGCGTTCGCCGCGTCCCCACGGGTCGGTGCGGAAGACGGAGTGCTCGTCGACGCCCGCGCCCACCGCCGGGTGGGCGACCTGGAGGGCGAGGGCCGCGGGCAGCATCAGCAGGCCCCGGAGATCGCCGGCGAGGCTCCACAGCACCCCGCCGGGCGGAGGCGGCACGGGGTCGGTCCGCTCGGTTCCCTGGCTGCTCATACGGTGCTCCCGGCGATCGGTGGACGGACGCCGCGCCTCCTCGCAGGGTCTGCCCGCGGGTCCGGCTTCCAGTATGCGAGCGGGCGGGCGGGGTGGTGCGGGCGGGCGTGCCCCGGGGGTCGCGCCCTCGGCCGCGGCGCGCGGATTCCCGCCGGCCCGTTGACGCGCCGATGAAACAAGTCAATAGTATTTGTAACATTGACTCCGAGCGTCCCGTCCGCGTCAACCGCCTTGCTCAGGTGGGACTTTGACCGTCGGACGGCACGGATCGCCGAACGGGGTCGGCACGATGAACCGCACACATCAGCAGGAGGGTGCACATCATGGGCCGTTACAGCCGCCTGAAGGCGATCCGCGGGATGGACCCGGAGCGGGACTGCGCCGAGATCCTGCGGCTGATGTCCCAGTACGAGTTCCCGTGGGACTACCGGCAGGGCGTCAGCGTCGCGTTCCTCCGCGACTTCGGGGTCCCGCGCATCTCCGTACTGCTGGACCGCACCCAGGAGTTCGAGCGGAACGGGCAGAAGCGCTACGACGACACGGTGCTGATCGGCTACGAGATGGCGGCCGACGGTTTCGACTCCGCACGCGGACGGGCCGCCGCGCGCCACCTCAACCGCATCCACGGCCGCTACCGCATCCCCAACGAGGACTACCTCTACGTCCTGGCCACCACCGTGGTCGGCCCCAAACGCTGGATCGACCGGTTCGGCTGGCGCCCCCTGTGCCGCCAGGAGGTGCAGGCCCTCGCCGAAGTCGGCCGCACCATGGGGCGGATGATGGGCATCGCGTCGGTTCCCACCACCTACCAGGGGTTCGAGGAACTGCTCGACGCGTACGAGGCGGAGATGTTCGCCCCGGCACCGGCGAACCGCCGGGTCGCGACCGCCACGTTACGGACGATGGCGAGCCGGTACCCGTCCCCGCTGCGTCCGCTGGTCGCCGGCTTCGCCCTGGCGCTCCTGGACGAACCGCTGCTGCGCGCCCTGGGGTTCACCCCGCGGCCCGGGTGGATGAGGACGCTCGCGGTACGAGCCGTACGGGCCCGCTCCCACGTCGTACGGCTGCTGCCCGCGCGGCCCGGATGGCTGCCCTCGCGCCCGCGCCCGCGCAGCTACCCCTTCGGCTGGCGGCTGGACGACCTGGGGCCGCACTGGGCGCAGAACCGCCCGGTCGAGCCGCTCCCGGACGAGGCGCCGGGAAGGCCGGGGGTGCCTCCGTGCACGGCACCCGGGGGTCGCTCCCGGTCCCGGACCGGGGTGCGCCGGCCCGAAGGGCTCACCCGGCCGTGAGGAGGGGGACGAGGCAGCGCCGGGCGAAGGCCGCCACCTGCTCGTCGTCGTCGAGTTCGAAGCAGCTCAGCGGGTTGAGGAGGAAGGAGACGGTGATGCGCACCATCACCTCGGCGACCGGCGCCGAGTCGGTCTCCGGCCGGCCCTCCATCCGCTGGGCGTGCCGGAGGCGGTCGGTCAGGAAGTCGCGCATGGCGAGGAGCGCCGGGCCACCGTCCACCGTGAGGAACGGCAGCATGACCTCCGGTTCCAGCTTCAGCAGACCACCGATGAGCGGGTGTTCCCGCACGTGCCGCAGGACCGCGACGAAGCCGGCGACCAGCCGGTCCTCCACGGTCGGCAGCGCGGCCACCGCCTCGTCGACCTCGCCCACGAAACGGCGGTACTCACGGAGCAGACACGCGGAGACCAGGGCCTCCTTGTTCCCGATGCGCCGGTAGACCGTCACGCGGGAGACCTTGGCCCGCCTGGCCACGTCGTCGACGGTCGAGCGGCGCAGCCCGAAGGTCATGAACTGCTCGCGTGCCGCGTCGAGGATCTGCTCACTCAGCGCGTCGGAGGGCGGGGCTTCTTCGAGGGCCCTCGCCCTCAGCACCTCGTCCAGCGCCTCGCCCCCGACCGGTCCCGTCATGCGCTCTCCCCGTGTCGCCGCCACCCGGCGCCCACTTTAACCGGAGGTGCTACAGGGAGACGTGCCCCGTCGCTCCGTAGCGCGCTACGCGCTTACTCCCCCCTCGGGGAACATGCCGAGGAACCTCTCCATCTCGTCCCGGGACAGGTACGTGATGCTCAGCCGCGTCGGCTTCGCCTTGCCGGGGAATCGCAGATACAGCGCGCTCCGGGTCTTGCCCCGCTTCACACGGGCGACCAGACCGCCGGTCTCGGCGAGGGGGATGACATGGACCAGCTTCCCGGGACGGTTCTTCAGGAGGGACCCGCGATGGACGTAGAGGGAGCGGGCGGTGACGGTGAGGAGATACCTGTCGACGAGGAGCGTGCCCATCGGTCCCAGAGCGCCCATGGCGAGCGGCGCGGACCCGCTGCTGCCGATCAGTACCAGGCCCGGCTTCTCGGTCGGGTCGAGGCGCCGTACGGCTCGCCGCGCTTCGGATATGAGTTCGGATCGCGCATCGACCGCTCCGAGCTTCGCCATGAGGCCACGTCCTTCGACAACTCGTGTCCGATCTGGACACGAGGGCAATCTCTCACAGCCCTGACCAGGTACGACGCGACCGGTCGCCCGGCTCGGGGACCGAGGGCGCCGCGTCGGGGTGATCGTGCACGTCGGCCTACCTGATCCCGGCATGGTGTGCGCGGTACGGGCGGCCACCGGCAACGGCCGGGGAGGCTTTCACCACAGTGGTGAGACAGCAATACTGTTGCACGCGATCGCCGCCCGGGGCGATCAGGTCCGATCCGGCCATCTCCGGGCACCGAGGAGCAGACATGGCGACCGCGCCCGAGGAGTGGACCCTCACCGTCGACGAGTTGGCGGCCCGGGCGGGGATGACCGTGCGCACCGTGCGGTTCTACAGCACCCGGGGGCTGTTGCCGCCGCCGGTCATCGGTCCGCGCCGGGTCGGGCACTACGGGCACGGGCACCTGTCGCGGCTGGCGCTGATCGAGGAACTCCAGCGGCAGGGAATGACGCTGGCCGCGATCGAGCGGTACCTCGAACAGCTTCCGGAGGATCTGAGCGCGCACGATCTGGCGATCCACCGGGCGCTGGTGGCGTCCTGGGCCCCGGACGGGGTCGAGGAGATGACCGGCGCGGAGCTGGAGCGGCGGGCGGGCCGGCCCCTCACCGAGCAGGACCTCGACCGGCTGGCGGCGATGGGGGTGCTGCTGGACACGCCCGAAAAGGCCTCGGAGGGCGTCCACCGCGTTGATCCGGGGCTGCTCCGGCTGGGGGTGGAGCTGCTGGACGTGCCGATCGCGCACGAGACGATCCTGAGGGCGCGGACGGTCCTGGTGGAGCACACCCGGGCAGCTGCCGCCGAGTTGACGCGGCTCTTCCGGGACGAGGTGTGGAGCCCGTACCGGGAGCGTGAGGCGGACCCGGAGCACGTGGCCGCGATGAAGTCGCTCTCGGTGCACATGAGGCCGCTGGTGATGCAGGCCCTGGTGACCGCTTTCCAGCGGTCGCTGACGGCCGAGCTGCGCGCCGCGTTCCGGGCTCCGTGACCGTGGGGCCTCACGCGCGCAGGGGGCCCGCCGCGTGGCGGGCCCCCTGCGGGGACGTGACGGCCGGTGTCAGTCGTGGAAGGTCTCGCCGTTCGCCGCCATCTCGACGAGCCGGGCGGGCGGCAGGAAGCGGTCTCCGTACCGTTCGGCGAGCTCGCGGGCGCGGGCCACGAAGCCGGGCAGACCGCCTTCGTACCCGTTGACGTAACTGAGGACACCGCCGGTCCACGGCGGGAAGCCGATGCCCATGATGGAGCCGATGTTGGCGTCGGCGACGGAGACGAGGACGTTCTCCTCCAGGCACCGGACGCTGTCCAGGGCCTCGGAGAAGAGCATCCGCTCCTTCATGTCCTCGAACGGGACCGCGGCGTCGGCCTTGCCGAAGTGCTCGCGCAGGCCCGGCCAGAGCGCGCCGCGGCGGCCCGACTCGTCGTACTCGTAGAATCCCGCACCGCCGCTGCGCCCGGGCCGCCCGAACTCCTCGACCATCCGGTCGACCACGCCGTCCGAGGGGTGCGGGGTCCAGGTGCCGCCCGACTCCTCGATCGCGCGCCGGGTCTCCTCGCGGATCCTGCGGGGCAGGGTGAGGGTCAGCTCGTCCATCAGGGAGAGGACCTTGGCCGGGTATCCGGCCTGGGCGGCGGCCTGTTCGACGGAGGCGGGCTCGACACCCTCGCCCACCATCGCGACGCCCTCGTTGATGAACTGGCCGATGACGCGCGAGGTGAAGAAGCCGCGCGAGTCGTTGACCACGATCGGGGTCTTGTTGATCTGGCGGACCAGGTCGAAGGCGCGGGCCAGCGCCTCGTCGCCGGTGGCTCCGCCCTTGATGATCTCGACCAGCGGCATCTTGTCGACCGGCGAGAAGAAGTGCAGTCCGACGAAGTCGGCGGGGCGGGTGACGCCCTCGGCGAGGACGGTGATGGGCAGCGTGGAGGTGTTGGAGCAGAGCAGCGCGTCGGGAGCGACGATGCCCTGGATCTCCTGGAACACCTTGTGCTTGAGGGAGGTGTCCTCGAAGACGGCCTCGATGACGGCGTCGCAGCCGGCCAGGTCGGCGGGGTCGCCGGTCGGGGTGATCCGGGCGAGCAGCTCGTCGCGGGCGGCCTCGGTCGTGCGCCCCCGGGAGAGCGCCTTCGCGAGCAGCTTCTCGCTGTACGCCTTGCCCCTCGCGGCGGCCTCGGTGGTGACGTCCTTGAGGACCACCTCGATACCGGCCCGGGCGCAGGAGTACGCGATGCCGGCGCCCATCATTCCGGCGCCGAGCACGGCGACCTTGCGGACCGTGCGGCGCTCGACGCCCACGGGGCGGCTGGCACCGGAGTTGACCGCCTGGAGGTCGAAGAAGAACGCCTGGATCATGTTCTTGGCGACCTGGCCGGTGACCAGTTCGGTGAAGTAGCGGGACTCGATCGTCTGCGCGGTCTCGAAGTCGACCTGCGAGCCCTCGACGGCCGCCGCCAGGATGTTGCGCGGCGCGGGCATCGGGGCCCCGGCGAGCTGTTTCCTGAGGTTGGCCGGGAAGGCCGGGAGGTTGGCGGCGAACCGGGGGTGGGAGGGGGTGCCGCCGGGAATCCGGTACCCCTTCACGTCCCAGGGCTGCTGGGACTCGGGGTGCGCGTCGATGAAGGCGCGGGCCTTGGCCAGCATCTCCTCGCGGGTGGCGGCCACGTCGTGGACCAGGCCGTTCTCCAGCGCGCGTGCCGGGGTGTACCGGGTGCCCTGGAGCAGCACCTTGAGCAGCGCGTCGGCGATGCCCATGAGGCGTACGGTGCGGGTGACGCCGCCGCCCGCCGGGAGCAGGCCGAGGGTGACCTCGGGCAGACCGATCCGGGAGCCGGGCGCGTCCAGCGCGATCCGGTGGTGGCAGGCGAGGGCGATCTCGTAACCGCCTCCGAGGGCCGCGCCGTTGATGGCCGCGACGACGGGGATGCCGAGGGTCTCGATGCGCCGGAGCGAGCGTTTGATGGCCATCCCGGTGTCGAAGACGGCCTGGGCGTCCTCGGGGCGGGCCTTGATCATGTCCTTGAGGTCGCCGCCGGCGAAGAAGGTCTTCTTCGCGGAGGTGACGATGATGCCGCGGAGGTTCTCCCTCTCGGCCTCGGCGCGGTCGGCGATCGCCGCGACGGACCGGGTGAAGGCCTGGTTCATCGTGTTGGCGGACTGGTCGGGGTCGTCGAGGACGAGGGTGACGACTCCGGTCCCGTCGTCTTCCCAGCGGATGGTGGTGCTCTCGGTCATGGGGTTCTTCTCCGTAGGCAGGCGGGCGTGGCGGGGGACGGGGCTGGCCGGGGGGTGTCGGACGCGTGGAGGCGCGAGGTCACGGCCGCGCGCCCCACACCCTCAGAGCCGTTCGACGACGGTGGCGACGCCCATGCCGCCGCCCACGCAGAGCGTGACGAGTCCGTACCGCAGGTCGCGCCGTTCCAGTTCGTCGACGACGGTGCCGAGGATCATCGCGCCGGTGGCGCCGAGCGGGTGGCCGAGCGCGATGGCTCCGCCGTTGACGTTGACCTTGTCCAGGTCGATGCCCATGTCGCGGACGAAGCGCAGCACGACTCCGGCGAAGGCCTCGTTGATCTCGACGAGGTCGATGTCGTCGATGGTGAGCCCGGCCTTGGCGAGCGCCTTGCGGGTGGCGGGGGCGGGGCCGGTGAGCATGATGGTGGGCTCGGAGCCGGAGACGGCGGCGGAGACGATCCGCGCGCGCGGGGTGAGGCCGTAGCGCTCCCCGACCTCCTGGGAGCCGATCGCGACGAGCGCGGCTCCGTCCACGATCCCGGAGGAGTTTCCGGCGTGGTGGACGTGGTCGATCCTCTCGACCCAGTGGTACTTCTGCAGGGCCACCGCGTCGAAGCCGCCCATCTCGCCGATGGTGGCGAAGGAGGGCTTGAGGGAGGCGAGCGAGTCGGCGGTGGTGCCGGGGCGCAGGTGCTCGTCGTGGTCGAGCACGACGAGGCCGTTGCGGTCCTTGACGGGCACCACGGAACGGCCGAAGCGGCCCTCCTTCCATGCCTCGGCGGCACGCTCCTGGGAGAGTGCGGCGTACTCGTCGACGGCGCGGCGCGAGAAGCCCTCGATGGTGGCGATGAGGTCGGCGCCGATCCCCTGCGGGGCGAATCCGGTCTCGAAGCTGGTCATCGGGTCCATCGCCCAGGCACCGCCGTCCGAGCCCATGGGGACGCGGGACATGGACTCGACGCCACCGGCGAGGATGAGGTCCTCCCAGCCCGAACGGACCTTCGCGGCGGCGAGGTTGACGGCTTCGAGCCCGGAGGCGCAGAAGCGGTTCTCCTGGACGCCGGCGACGGAGTCCGGGAGTCCGGCCGCGATGGCGGCGATCCGCGCGATGTCGGAGCCCTGGTCGCCGAGCGGGCTGACGACACCGAGGACGATGTCGTCGACGGCCGCCGGATCGAGATCCGGGAAGCGGCGGAGGGTCTCGTGGATGAGGCCGACGACCAGGTCGATCGGCTTGGTGCCGTGCAGGGCCCCATTGGCCTTGCCGCGACCGCGCGGGGTGCGGATCGCGTCGTAGACGAACGCTTCGGTGCTCAAGACAACAGCCTTTCGGGGGAAGGTGCTCGGGGTTCCGGGGTGCGGGCGGGCGTCCGGGTTCAGGAGAGCAGGGAGCGGCCGATGATCTCCTTCATGATCTCGGTCGTCCCGCCGTAGATGGTCTGGATGCGGCCGTCGGTGTAGGCCCTGGCCACCGGGAACTCCGCCATGTAGCCGTACCCGCCGTGCAGTTGGAGACAGCGGTCGGCCACCCGCTTCTGAAGTTCGGTCGCCCACCACTTGGCCATCGAGGCGTGCACCGCGTCGAGCGTGCCGTCCGCGTGCTCGACAATGCACCGGTCGAGGAAGGTGCGGGTGACGGCACACTCGGTGGCCATCTCGGCGATCTCGAAGCGGACGTGCTGGAGCTTGGAGAGCGGACGGCCGAACGCCTCGCGCTCCTTGACGTACCGGGTGGTGATCTCCAGCAGGTGTTCCGCGGCGGCGATGCCCGCGACCGCGATGCCCATGCGCTCCTGGGCCAGGTTGGTCATCAGGTGGAGGAAACCGCCGTGGAGTTCGCCGAGGAGGTTCTCCTTGGGTACCCGGACGTCATGGAAGAAGAGTTCGGCGGTGTCCTGGGACTTCTGGCCGATCTTCTCGAGGTTGCGGCCGCGCTCGAAGCCGGCCGCGCCGCGTTCGACCACCAGGAGGGAGAGCCCTTTGGCCCCACCCTCGGGGGCGGTGCGGGCGACCACGACCACCAGGTCGGCGAGGATGCCGTTGGAGATGAAGGTCTTGGAGCCGTTGAGGAGCCAGTGGTCGCCCCGGTCCTCGGCGGTGGTCCGGATGCCCTGGAGGTCCGAGCCGGCACCCGGTTCGGTCATGGCGATGGCGGTGACGGTCTCGCCGGAGCAGAAGCCCGGCAGCCAGCGCCGCTTCTGCTCGGGGGTGGAGAGCCGGGTGAGGTAGGGGCCGACGATGTCGTTGTGGAGGCCGAGGGCGAGGCCGCTGACCCCGGCCCGGGTGAACTCCTCAGCCAGTACGGCGCTGTAGCGGAAGTCGTCGTTGCCGCCGCCGCCGAACTCCTCGGGGACCGCGAGGCCGAGCAGCCCCTGCCGGCCCGCCGCGCGCCACGCCTCGCGCGAGACGATGCCGTCGTTCTCCCACTGTTCGTAGTGCGGGAGGACCTCCTTGGCGAGGAAGGTGCGGACGGTCTCACGGAACACGTCGTGTTCCGGGGCGAAGATCTGCCGGTTCACCGGGCCTCCTGGAGTGGCGTCGGGTCGGTGCGGTCCGGCCGGTCCGGCACGGTGCCGGTGGCCGCGGTGCCTGAGCGTCGTCTCCGGGCGGCCGGTGCGCGGGGGTCACCCTTCATCCGGCGACACCTCCGGCCGCTCGTCGAGCAGGTCCGGCACGCCCCACTCCGCGGCCACCGACTGAGCGCCGGTACCGGGCAGGGCGGGGGCGGTGCGTACGGCGGTGGGGGTGGCCGAGAAGCGCGGGGCGGGGGCGGGCTGGGTGATCCCGGCGTGCTCCACGAAGGTGGCGCGGGCCGCGAGGTGCGGGTGCGCCGGCGCTTCGCGCAGGGAGAGGACCGGGGCGACGCAGGCGTCGGTGGATGCGAACACCTCGGTCCACTCGGCACGGGTACGCGTACGGAAGCGGTCCGCGACCGCGGTGCGCAGCTCCTCCCACCGGGCGAGGTCCGCACGGTCGGGCACCGTGTCGGGGAGGCCGAGGAGCGCGCTGAACTCGTCGTAGAACCGCTGTTCCAGCGGTCCGACGGCCATGGCCTCGCCGTCCGAGGTGGCGTAGGTGCCGTAGAAGGGGCAGCCGCCGTCGAGGAGGTTGGAGCCGCGCCGGTCCTGCCAGGCGCCGGCCGCCAGCATGCCGTGGATCATCGTGGCGAGGTGGGCGGCGCCGTCGACGATCGCGGCGTCCACGACCTGGCCGCCGCCGTCGGGGGTCCGGGCGTGCTGGAGGGCGGCCAGCACGCCGACCACGAGGTAGAGCGAGCCGCCCGCGTAGTCGCCGAGGAGGTTGGCCGGGACGGCGGGGGGTTCGCCGGGGCGCCCGATCATGGAGAGGGTGCCGGTGGGCGCGAGGTAGGAGATGTCGTGCCCGGCGCGCTGGGCGAGCGGCCCTTCCTGGCCCCAGCCCGTCATCCGCCCGTAGACGAGCCGGGGGTTGCGGCCGAGACAGGCGTCGGGGCCCACTCCGAGCCGTTCGGCGACGCCGGGGCGGTACCCCTCGATCAGGATGTCGGCGCGTTCGACCAGGGCGAGGACGGCGGACGCGCCCGCCCCGGTCTTGAGGTCGAGCACGACGGAGCGCTTGTTGCGGTTGGTCAGGTCGCGGGCGGGGTCGATGCCGAGCACGGCACCGCCCGGCCGGTCCACCCGGACCACGTCGGCGCCCAGGTCGGCGAGCAGCATCGCGGCGAACGGGCCGGGCCCGATGCCCGCCAGCTCCACGACCCGCACACCGGCCAGCGGACCGTTCCCGGTCGCGGTCATCCAGGGCCTCTCCTTCTGATCGCGCCGGGGCCCGGGTCCCCGGCACCGGACCCCTGCTCCCCAGCCCTGTCCGGACGAAGGACCCGAGCCCTCAGCGGTATGACACAACCGATGTAACATCGACGATGCTAAGAACGACCGCCGCTCCGCACAAGGCTTTTCGCCGAGCGAGCGCTTAGTTTTGACGTTTCCCATGGTGCACCGTCACACGCCGTCCCGCACCGAGTGCCACGCACCACCCGATGGCCTCGGCGGCCGACCACCCGGAACCACCCCGGAAGAGGCACGCATGAAGAGGCATCACGGATCGGAACGCCCCTACGACGTCGTGCTGTACGGCGCCACCGGCTTCGTCGGCACCCTGACCGCCGCGTACCTGGCGGCGCACGCTCCCGAAGGGGTGCGCTGGGCGCTCGCCGGGCGCAGTCGCGGCAAGCTGGAGCGGCTGCGCGCGGAACTGGCCGCGGGCCACCCGCGGCGACCGGAGCCCGCGCTCCTCGTCGCCGACGCCGACGACCCCCGCGCACTGCGTGAACTCGCCCTCTCCGCAAGGGCGGTCGCCACCACCGTCGGACCCTTCCTGACGTACGGGAACGCCCTCGTCGCGGCATGCGCCGGGGCGGGTACGGACTATCTGGACCTCACCGGCGAGGCCGAGTTCATCGACCGGACCTGGCTCGACCACGACGCGCTCGCCCGGGAGACCGGGGCGCGCCTGGTGCATGCCTGCGGCTTCGACTCGGTGCCCCACGACCTCGGCGCGTACTTCACCGTCCGGCAGTTGCCGGCGGGCGTGCCGCTGCGCGTCGACGCCTTCGTCCGTACCCGTGCCGTCTTCTCCGGGGGCACGTTCGCCTCGGCGGTGAACGCGATGGGCCGGGGCCGGCAGATGCTGGCCGTCGCCCGGGAGCGCCGGGCGCGCGAGCCGCGGCTCACCGGCCGTCGTGTCCGCACCCCGCTCGGGGCGCCGCACTTCAGCGCGGCCACCGGCACCTGGGCGCTGCCGCTGCCGACCGTGGACCCGCAGATCGTGGGCCGTTCGGCACGCGCGCTGGAGTGCTACGGCCCCGACTTCCGCTACCGGCACTTCGCCTCGGTGAAACACCTGCCGGTCGCACTGGGCGGGACGGCGGGCACGGCGGCCCTCGTCGCGGCGGCCCAACTGCCCGCTGCCCGCAACTGGCTGACCGGCCGCTACCGGGCGGGTGAGGGGCCGGACGAGGCCCGCCGCAAGCGGAGCCGGTTCACGGTCCGCTTCGTCGGTGAGGGGGGCGGCCGACGGGTCTTCACCGAGGTCTCGGGCGGCGATCCGGGGTACGACGAGACGGCGCGGATGCTCGGCGAGGCCGCTCTCTGTCTCGCCCTGGACGATCTGCCGGAGACCGCGGGCCAGGTGACGACGGCAGTGGCGATGGGCGATGCCCTGCTGGAGCGGCTACGGGCCTCGGGGCTGGGCTTCCGGGTGGCGGCCCGGCTCTGAGCGGAGGCGCGAGAGGGGGGACTGCCGCGGCGGCCGGTTCAGCCGGCCGCTTCCCGCAGTGCGCGCCGGCAGAGCGCGTCGGCCCTGCGGGTGGTCTCGGGCTGGCGGAACTCCCGCGTCAGCGCCAGTGTGTGGGCGCAGGCGGTCTCCAGCGTGGTGCGGTGCCCCAAGGAGACGAAGACCGGCTTGGTGCCGTCCCTGGTCCGCAGGGCCCGTCCGACCTCCTCCGTACCGTCCCGCAGCGCGGAGGAGTCGCCGCGCCTCGGGCCGGGCTGCTGGAACGCGAAGGTGAACGGGTTCTTGGCCACCCCGATGACCGGCAGACCCGTCAGCACCCCGAGGTGACTGGCGAGGCCGAACCGGCGGGGGTGGGCCACTCCGTACCCGTCGCAGACGACGAGACCGGGATCGGCCGAGAGCGACTCCAGCGCGGCCAGCACCGTCGGGATCTCCCGGAAGGCCAGCAGTCCGGGGACGTACGGGAAGGTGACCCGGCCCACGGCAGTGGCCTCCGCGACCACGTCGAGGGTCGCGGCGTCCAGCACCACGGCGGCCGCCACCACGAGGTCCCGCTCGTCGTCGTAGGCCACGTCCACCCCGGTGGCGTGGCCGGAACCGGGGGCCGGCCCGAAGTCCTCGGCCACCACGAGATCACGCAGCCGGTTCTGGACGGCACGTGCCTCGGCCGCATCGGCGGGCACGGCGAAGGTCGTCATGGCGGGTGAGTGTAGGGGGTCGGTGCGTGCGGCGGTGATCGACCGACTGGCGGGACCGGCGTCACGTGCTCGCGGACGCGGCGCCCGGCGCGGAACCTCAGTCCAGTGTCTGGACCAGTTCACTGCGCGTCGGGGTGTGCACCACGCGGCCGCGTGCTCCGTTGACGAGGGGCAGGTACGGCGGAACGTGCCCGCACTCGACGTCGGCGACGATCGGGACGTTCAGGGTGCGGAGGGCGTCCAGAACGGCCTGGTGCTGGGTGAGTGAGGGTGCGTCGGGCGCCGACGTCCTGCCGACGAGGATCGCGTTCGCCGCGTCGAAGAAGCCGGCCAGCCGCATCCCGTGCAGGTTCCGGCAGATGGTGAGGGCGTCGTCGCCGCACGCTTCGACGTAGACGAGGAGCCCGTCGGGGGCCTCGGCCCGTGCGAAGGCGGACGGGTCGAGGTAGGGCGTTCCCGCGATGTTGACCAGGGTCTCGATGCAGCCCCCGATCAGGCGTCCCTCGACGTCCACGTCACCGTCGCCGTCCAGCCTGGTCCACCCGCCGGGCGTGTCGAGCCGGTACGCGCTGACCTCGGGGTGGAGGGCGTAGTCGTCCCAGCCCGTGGCGCGGTGGCGGCCGGGCGGTCTCTGGGTGAACCGGTGCCCCTGCGGAGCGGCGGCGATGTCGAGCCACGAGAGGAGGCCCTCGGGCGTCTGGTAGGGCGTGTCCATCAGGTTGTTGCCGTGCAGGGTCGCCACCCCGGTGAGGAGGGTGAGCGGCGCCATGATCGTCGACATGTCGGAGTACCCGACGAGCCAGGTCGGCTCGGCGTCACGCAGCCGGTCCCGGTCGAGCAGGGGCAGCAGGTCGATCGCGGTCTCCCCGCCCCAGGGCGGCACCACCGCTCTGATGCCGGGGTCCGTCAGCATCTCCGTCAGTTCGGCGGCGCGGTCGGCGGCGGTGGCACTGACGTGGCCGGCACCGTCCATGCAGCGGCCGACGACCACCTCGTACCCCCGCGCCTCCACGACGCGCACGGCCACGTCGAGGCGCGCACGCAGCTCCTTCGGGACCCCGCTGGAAGGAGAGGTGACGCCGACGCGGTCACCGGGACGCAGAGGTGCTGGGTATCGAACGGACATGCCCCGGAGTGTGGCACGGCGCGACGACCGCACCCTCACGAGTTTCGGCACGTCCCGCTCGGCGGCGCTCTCCCGGGGCCCCGCCGACGGCCGCTGCGGCACGCGGGACGCGCCCCTCTCCGACCCGGCGGGGTCCGTGCCGCGTCCGGTCGGTACGGGCGGCGCGGCGGTGCGGGCATCGGGAAGGACGCTCGCTGCTGCCGGCGTTCCTGCCGGCGGCACCAAGGGCCCGCCCCACCACGCGGACCCGCTCTCCCGCGCCGTCCTCCGTCGACGTGCCGCGCGTTCACCACCCTCACCGCCCGCGGACACGGTGGTTCTCCGGCACGGTCCCGACCGGCCGCCAGAGGCGCGTACCGGCGGCGGCGCCCGGCCGGCCCGGCGCGTCCCCCGATGTCACGACTCTCCGTCGATGGGCTGTTAGCGGGCCTTGTCCGGGTGGCGGCCGGGCCGCGCGGCCCTTCGCGGCCCTGCTGCGGCCGGGTGGGCCCCGGCGCCATCGCGCCTGGTCATCGCCGCCCACCCGCGCGGGATGGGTGAGCGGTGACCGGGCAGGGGATCACCACCGGGGAGGTCGGCGGTGACGGACCTCACGCCCCGGGCCGGTGCACGGATCGCGACGTTCCGTCGTCTACTCCAGTGCCGGGGTCCGTTCGTCCAGCCGTGCGAGGGAGCAGGTCTTGTCCAGCCTCATCGAGCAGTCCGTACAGGCCCGCATGGTCGCCTCCGTCCCGCGGATGGCGACGCTGCCGGCCACACTGCGTTACGACCGCGAGAATCCGTTCGCCGTCCGGATGGCGTTCCCCGCCCGGGCCACGCTGGAGGGCAGCGACGTCTCGTGGGAGTTCTCCCGGGACCTCCTCGCGCGGGGTGTGGACGCGCCCGCCGGAGTCGGGGACGTACGGGTGCGGCCGTTCGGGCGGGAGCGGACCGCGCTGGAGTTCCACGCCGCCGAGGGCATCGCCATGGTGCATGTCCGTACCTCGGAGCTGCGCCGGTTCCTGAAGCGGGTGGAGGAGTCGGTACCGCTGGGCGACGAGTACCGTTTCCTGGACCTGGACCGTGGACTGGAGCAGCTGTTGGGCGACAGCCACTGACCGGAGCCTCTCCCGGCCGGTCGGCGGCCCGCACCACGGTGCCGGCGCGCCCCCTCCGGAGTCCCTCCCGGAAGGCCCCGGCGCGTGGGTCCGGCTCCGGCCAGGCTTGGCTGAGCACTTACCTGCGCTTAACCTACGGACACGTAACCTACGAAGCCGTAGGTAAAATCTCCCGTCCCCAGGAGCCCTTGTGACGATCACCTCTCCCCATCTCGGCAGTTCGAAGGCGTGGAGCGACGCGCAACTGCTGTACGCGTTGGAAGAGGTGGTGGAGAAGGAACTCAACCGGCATCTCAAGGTCGCCAAGGACTGGATGCCCCACGAGTACGTGCCGTTCTCCGACGGCCGGAACTTCCCCGGTGTCTTCGACGACGGCGAGGCGTGGGCACCCGACCAGTCCAAGGTCACCGACATCGGCAAGATCGCCCTCGTGGTGAACCTGCTGACCGAGGACAACCTCCCCAGTTACCACCACGAGATCGCCTCACTCTTCGGCCGCGACGGCGCCTGGGGCACCTGGGTGCACCGCTGGACGGCCGAGGAGGGCCGCCACGGCATCGTGATGCGGGACTACCTCCTCACCTCCCGCGCGGTCGACCCGGACAAGCTGGAGCAGTTCCGCATGGCGCACATGGCGGAGGGCTTCGAGTCCGACAACCGGCACTCGATGCTGCACTCCGTCGCGTACGTCGCCTTCCAGGAGCTGGCGACCCGCGTCTCGCACCGCAACACCGGCCACCAGTCCGGTGACCCGGTCTGCGACCGCATGCTGGCACGCATCGCGACCGACGAGAACCTCCACATGGTCTTCTACCGGAACCTCCTGGGCGCGGCCTTCGAGCTGGCCCCGGACCTCACCATGCAGTCGGTGCGCGACGTGGTGGTCAACTTCCGGATGCCCGGGCACGGCATGCCCGGCTTCGAGCGGGCCGCCGCGCAGATGGCGATCGGCGAGATCTACAACATGCGCATCCACCACGACGACGTGATCCAGCCCGTGCTGCGCTACCTGAAGGTCCTGGAGATCGACGGGCTCGGCCCGGAGGGCCTGCAGGCGCAGGAGGAGCTCGGCCTCTTCATGGGCGGGCTCGACAGCGAGGCGTCGAAGTTCGACGAGAAGCTGGCGGCGCGCAGGGCCCGCATGGCGGCGCGCGGCCGCTGAGGCCCCGCCCCCGCCCCGCCGAGGTCCTGCCCCCGCCCGCCGACGTGAGTGCCCGCGTGCTCCCGTCGGCGGGCGCCGGCGTGTCCGGTCCGCGTGACGGATCCGCTCCCGGGCCGCCCGCGGGACCACTCCCGGGCCGGTTTGCCGGTGCCGGTGCCGGTGCCGGTGCCGGTGCCGGTGAGAACGGCTTCGGCCGGACGAAGGAGTGGTCCCCGGGACCGCCCCCGCATCCCGGCGTCCCACGTGCCGGACCCGCAGGTATGGGTGCGGCTCGCGGACGAGAAGCGCACTGACCGTCGCGGGGCGGGGGGCGCAACGGAGCGGGCAGGGGACTCCGGGGCGAGCTGGGCGTCCCCACCGGCCACCGGTCCTGGCTCAGGGCTGGCCAGTGGGTTTCCTGTGAGCGAGCCCTACACTGTGCGGCGTGAAACCTGCCATACGCCTCGCCCTCGTCGGCGCCCCGGTCATCGTCGTTCTCTCGCTGGTCTTCGGAGCCGGCGGGGGGGACGATCTGCCTTCCGACACGGGTCAGCCGACATCCGCCGACGCCAGTCAGCAGGCGGCCGAGTCGGCTGCGGACGTGCGTGCCGACGAGGACGCGGAGATCGCGAAGCTGCCCGCCGGGCTCGCCGATCCGGCGGCGAAGGAGATCGCCTCGGAGCTGGTGTCGAGCGCGGACAGCTCCACGCTCGACTGGCGGAGCCGGTACGGCGCGATCGAGGACACCGGTGACGGCTCGGGCTACACCGCCGGGATCGTCGGGTTCTGCTCGGGCACCAGCGACATGCTGGATCTCGTCCAGCGCTACACCGCCGACCACCCGGACAATCCGCTCGCCCCGTACCTGCCGGCGCTGCGCGAGGTGAACGGCACCGCGTCGCACGAGGGCCTGGACCCGGGGTTCACCGACGCCTGGCGGCAGGCCGCGCAGGAGGAGGCGTTCCGCACCGCGCAGGAGGAGACCCGCGACCGCCTCTACTTCGAACCGGCCGTCCGGCAGGCGAAGCTCGACGGGCTGGGCCCGCTCGGGCAGTACATCTACTACGACGCGATGGTGCTGCACGGGCCGGACACCGACGCGGCCGGCTTCTACGGCATCCGGAAGGCGGCCCTGGCGGAGGCCGACACGGTCACCGAGGGCGGTGACGAGGAGGAGTACCTCGACATCTTCCTGGACGCGGGCCGGAAGGCGATCCTCGCGAAGCCGACCGAGCGCGACACGACCCGCATCGACACCATGCAGGAGGCGTTCCTCGACGCGGGGAACTTCGGGCTCACCACACCTCTCGAGTGGCGGGTGTACGGGAAGACCTTCCGGATCCCGGCCGCCTGACCCCTCCTCGGTGCCGGAGCGCCGGTGCGCCCGGCGCCCGAGGGCGGGATCCTCAGGCGCTCGCGCGGCCGTCGCGGCGCAGCCGGTCGCGTTCGTTCTCCGAGAGGCCTCCCCAGACGCCGAAGCGCTCGTCGTTGGCGAGGGCGTACTCCAGGCATGCCACCCGGCCCTCGCAGGCGAAGCAGAGCCGCTTCGCCTCTCGCGTCGAACTGCCCGGGGCGGGAAAGAAGAATTCGGGACCGGTCTGGGCGCACAGGGCCGATTCCTGCCAGGCGAGCGCGTCCTCGGTGGTGGTGTTGATCAGCATGCGCCCAGCATGTCGTCCGCTTATAAACATCCGTTGAACGACCACTTCCGGCCACGCCCGGATCCGGGGCGCGGAGGGCCGGTTCAGCCCATGGGAGCGGGCTTGATGACGGCGAAGGAGGCCCCGTACGGGTCGGTGAGGTTGGCCGTCACACCGACGTCCGGCACGTCCATCGGCCCCAGGGTGACCGCTCCGCCGAGCCGGACGGCGTCGCCCAGGACCGTGTCCACGTCGCCCACGCAGAAGTACGGCAGCCAGTGCGGTCCCGACTCGGCCTCGCTGGGCACCTCGTCCAGGCCGACCAGTCCGCCGAAGAAGTCCGCGTCGTCCTCGGCGCCGGACGGGCGGATCATCGTGTAGGTGCCGCCGGGATACTCGGTGGTCTCGGTGTCCCAGCCGAAGACGCCGCCGTAGAACGCCTTCGCCGCTGCCACGTCCTGGGTGTAGAGCTCGGCCCAGATGAAGGTGCCGTACACCTGGGTGGCGCCGAGTCCGGGGTTCTGCTTGGGCTGCCACGTGCCGAAGTAGGCGCCGGCGGGGTCGGTGAAGCCCCCCATCCGGCCGTGGTCCAGGACGTCCATCGGCGGGAAGGGGACGTTGCCGCCCCGTTCTTCGACCGCGCGGGCGGTCGCGTCCACGTCGGGCGAGTGGAAGTACACCGACCAGGTCGGCTTGGCCTGTTCGTCGGTGACGGTCATCGCCCCTGCGACGGTCCGGCCGTTCAGGGTGTACGTCCCGTAGCCACCGGTCTCGGGACCGCCGGGGACCAGCTCCCAGCCGAAGACCCCGCTGTAGAAGGCGGTGGCCCCGTCGAGGTCGGGGGTGCCGAGGTCGATCCAGTTGGGCGCGCCCGGGACGAAGGTCGGGTCGAGCATGGCGCTGCGCTCCTCCAGCGGGGCCGCTGTCGCCCCGCTTGACTCGTCGTAGGGGTCGTACACGTGCTGTCGGTGCCGGGGGCACGGCCCCGGCCGTTCGAGTCTGCCACCGGCCGCCGTGCGCCGCAGTCCGCGTACGACCGGCCGGAGGAGGAACTCCCGGAGCGCGCGGGCGACGCGCGGGGCGGGGTGCGACGCCGGGGCGGTGAGGGGGCGGGCCGCCCCGGCGTGGCAGCATGGAACCCCTCGCGGGCCCCGGTGGCGCGCGACGGGCGGGGCAGGGCGGGACACGAGGGACTCACATGTCACAGGGCACCGGGGCGGGCGCGGGCAAGGCGGTCCGGCCGCTGCTCGCGGAGGCCGACGCACTCCTCGCGGCCGCCCGTGCGGTGCCCGCCGACCACGACCGCGCGCTGGACTCCGTACGCTCCGTGCTCGATCCCCTCGTCGGCTCCCTGGTCGGCCGGGAGCTAGACGCGATCCCGGTCGCCCGGCTCCGGGACGTGACGGAGGGGCGGTTGCGCATCACCGCCTTCGAGCAGGCCGGCTTCGGCACGGTCGGCCGGGTGCACGCGGCGAGCCGGTACGAGCTGAGACGGCTGCCCGGCGTCGGGGCGCAGACCGCCGACCAGGCGCTGGCCGCCGCCGAGCGGCTCGCGCACGCGGTGCGCGACACGGTCTCGGTGCGGCTCGACGCGGATGCGCCGGACCCCGCCACCAGCGCACTGGTGGTCGCGCTGCACCGGCTGGTGGGGGCGGGCCCCGACGCGCCGCGTGCCCGGAAGGCGGCGCTGCGGCTGATCGGACGGCTGGAGGAACCGGTCGCGGAGGCGGCGCCGGCCCGGGGGCGGCTGCGGCCGCTCTTCCTCGGCCGGGAGGCGCGCGGCCGGGTCGCGGCGGCGGTGGAGACCGTACGCGCGGTGCTGGCGGAGGCCCATGGTCAGGGGCTCCCGCTCCTCTTCGGCCAGGTGTGCGTCGATCTGCTGCGGGCCCCCGAGCCGGAGGCGGCGGCCTGGGTCGACTTCGAGACGCGGTCGGCCGAGTACTACGGCCTGCTCGCCGAGTTGTCGGGCACCGGACCGGACCGGGACGCCGCCGAGGGGTTCCTGCCGTCCACGATCGCCGACCGGGTGCGCGGCCTGCGGCTCGACGACTCGCGGTTGCGGGTGTCGCTGCGCGGTTACCAGTCGTTCGGGGCGAGGTTCGCGCTCGCCCAGAAGCGGGTGGTGCTCGGCGACGAGATGGGGCTGGGCAAGACGGTGCAGGCGATCGCGGCCCTCGCGCATCTGGCGGCCGGGGGCGCCCGTCACTTCCTGGTGGTGTGCCCGGCGAGCGTGTTCATCAACTGGACGCGCGAGATCAGGGCCCGTTCCACGCTGGATGTGCTGCCGGTCCACGGCCCCGACCGGCTGGACGCGTTCGCCGAGTGGCGGCACTCGGGCGGGGTCGCGCTCACCACCTTCGACGCGCTGCACGCCCTGCCGGACGGGGACGCGGCGGGGGTGCGGCCGGCCATGGTCGTGGTGGACGAGGCGCACTACGTGAAGAATCCCGCGACCCGCCGGTCGCGGGCGGTGGCCGGGTGGGCGGACCGCGCGGAGCACGTCCTCTTCCTCACCGGCACCCCGATGGAGAACCGGGTGGCGGAGTTCCGCAGCCTGATCCGGCTGCTGCGGCCGGAGTTGGCGCCTCCGGTCGACCCGACCCACGGCGCCGCCGGTTCGCACGCCTTCCGCCGTGCGGTGGCCCCCGCCTACCTGCGGCGCAACCAGGAGGACGTGCTGACCGAACTCCCGGCGCTGGTGCGGGCGGACGAGTGGGTGGAGTTCAGCGAGGCGGACCTGCGGGCCTACCGGGCGGCGGTGGACGACGGCCACTTCATGCGGATGCGCCGGGCGGCGTACGCGGTGCCCGAGGCGTCGGCGAAGCTGGCACGGCTGCGGGAGCTCGTCGCGGAGGCCGCCGGGAACGGCCACAAGGTGGTGGTCTTCTCGTACTTCCGCGAAGTGCTGGCGACCGTCCGTGCGGCCCTGGGAGACGCGGTGTTCGGTCCGGTCGCGGGGGATGTCGCGGCGGCCCGCCGGCAGGATCTGGTGGACGCCTTCGGGGCGGCGCGCGGTCATGCGGTGCTGCTGAGCCAGATCCAGGCGGGCGGCACCGGGCTGAACATGCAGGCCGCTTCGGTGGTCATCCTCTGCGAACCGCAGATCAAGCCCACCCTGGAGCACCAGGCCGTGGCCCGCGCGCACCGCATGGGGCAGATACGCACCGTCCAGGTGCACCGGTTGCTCACGGCGGACAGTGTCGACCAGCGGATGATGGCGCTGCTGGCCCGCAAGGACCGGGCCTTCGACGTCTACGCGCGGCGCAGTGACGTCGCGGAGGCGGTGCCGGAGGCGGTGGACGTCTCGGACGGAGCGCTGGCCCGGCTCATCGTGGAGGAGGAGCAGCTGCGCCTGTCGTCCTCTCCCCCGCCCGGCTGACCTCCCCTCCCGGCTGACCACTGCCGCCCGGCTGACCTCCCCCGCGCCGGGAGGCGGCCGGAAGCGACAGGGTGTCAGCCGTCGGCCGCCGCGTGCTCGGCCGGCTTCGGCCGCCCGCCGGGGTGGCGGTGGCGCCAGGTCCAGAAGACGCCGCAGGAGACGAGGGACCAGGCGGCGAGCACCAGGTAGGGGAAGGCGAACTGGTGGCCCTGGTAGTAGACGGCGGTGTGCTGGGCGTTGACCGAGGCGCCGGGGGGCAGCCAGCGGCCGATGTGCCCGAGCAGGGACGGCAGCAGCGGCCAGGAGACGGCGCCGCCGGACGACGGGTTGCCGAGCAGCACCATGACGCCCCAGGTCGGGAGCATCGCCCAGCGTCCCATGAGGGTGTTGAACATGGTGAAGACCATGCCGGAGGTGAACATCGTGAACGCGAGGATCAGCCACGACTGGGCGAAGGGCAGGTCAACCGCCCCGAGCCCCCAGTCCACGACGGCGGCGATGGAGAACGCACCCAGCAGGGAGTAGGCGATGGTGAACAGGATGCGCTCCACCGGGTTCAGGGCGCGCGCGTGGACACTGAGCTGGATGGCGCCGACGAAGCCGAGGATGACGGCGGCGAGCGAGATGTAGAAGAGGGCCAGGCCCCGCGGGTCGCCCTTCTGCAGCGGTTTGACGTCCCGGACGGTGACCGGCACCCCGACCGCCCTGCCCACCTTGACCCCCGCCTCGGCGAGGATCTGGGCCACGGTGGCACCCGAGGCGCTCGCCACGTCGAGGCGCACCCGGGCGTCGCCGGCGCGCAGGATGGTGAAGACCCGCTGTTCCTCGAGCGCCTCGTCGGCCTCGGCGAGGGTGTCGTACTCGTGGAGGACCAGCGAGGCGTCCAGGGCCTTCTCCATCCCCGCCACGAACGCGGCGCCGCGCGGTGCGGCGGGTTCGCCGACCAGGGCCGCCGGGATCCGGTGCGGGGTGGGGTTGGCCATGGTGTAGGTGTACGAGCCGGCGAAACAGCCCGCGGCGGCGGAGAGGATGAACACCAGCACGGTCGCGGCCAGGTACGGCGAGTCCTTGAAGGCCCGCCACGTGTCCCGCGGGGTGGAGGGCCGGCCGTGGGCGCCGTGCGACCGGGGGTGCCCGGAGCCGGCGCCGCCGCGGCCGTCCTCGCCGTCCCCCGTGGGTGGCTGCTCGGCGCTCACGCGCCGGCTCCGGAACCCTCGGCCGGCTCGTCGTCCGACCGGGCGCGGCTGGGCTGCACACGCTTGGGCTCGCCGGGCATCTTGGGGTACTCCGGCGGGTAGGGCAGGTCGCCGTGGCCGTGTTCCCGCTCGTCGCGGGCGGCGAGCTCGAGCAGCAGATCGAGGCGGAAGGCGTGCTGGTCCATGTCGGCGTGGACGTCACCCACCTTGGCGTACCGCTGCGGCAGGGTCCTGATGTCGAAGTCGCGGGGCTCGGCGTCGTCGATCTCCTCCCAGCGCAGCGGGGCGGAGACGGGGGCGTGCGGGAAGGGGCGTACGGAGTAGGCGGAGGCGATCGTCCGGTCGCGGGCCGTCTGGTTGTAGTCGACGAAGATCCGCTCGCCGCGCTCCTCCTTCCACCAGGCGGTGGTGACCCGGTCCGGCATCCGTCTCTCCAGCTCGCGTCCGACCGCGATGGCGGCCCGCCGGACCTCGGTGAAGCTCCACTCGGGGACCAGCGGGGCGAAGACGTGGATGCCGCGTCCGCCCGACGTCTTGGGCCAGCCGCGGAGCCCGTGCTCCTCCAGGACGGAGCGGAGTTCGTGGGCGGCCTCGACCGCGTCGGCGTAGTCGGTGCCGGGCTGCGGGTCGAGGTCGATGCGCAGTTCGTCGGGGCGGTCGGTGTCGGTGCTCCGTACCGGCCAGGGGTGGAAGGTGAGGGTGCCGAGGTTGGCGGCCCAGAGCACGGCGGCGAGGCCGGCCGGGCAGATCTCGTCGGCGTGCCGGCCGCTGGGGAAGGAGATGCGGGTGGTGGGGATCCAGTCGGGCACGTTCTTCGGCGCCCGCTTCTGGTAGAAGAACTCGCCCTCCACGCCGTCGACGAAGCGCTGGAGGGTGGTGGGCCGGTCGCGCAGGGCGCGGGTGATGCCGTCGCCGACGGCGAGGAAGTACTCCGCCACGTCCCTCTTGGTGTAGCCCTTCTCCGGGAAGTACACCTTGTCCGGGTTGGACAGCCGTACCGGCTGCCCGTCCACGTCGAGTTCCACCGCAGCTCCCATGTCGGCCACCGTAGGCGGGGCGCACAAATGCCGCACATCGAAGGACGGGCGGTGGTCCTTCGCGCAGAATCGGGCCATGGACCTGCCGGTGATGCCGCCCGTGAAGCCGATGCTCGCCAAGTCCGTCCCCGCGATCCCGCCGGGCATGCAGTACGAGGCGAAGTGGGACGGCTTCCGCGCACTCGTGTACCGGGACGGCGACGAGGTGGAGATCGGCAGCCGTACGGGCAAGCCGCTCACCCGCTACTTCCCCGAACTCCTCCCGGCGGTGCGCGCGTCGCTGCCGCCGCGCTGCGTGATCGACGGGGAGATCGTGCTCGCGCACGACGGGCGCCTGGACTTCGACCGGCTCAGCGAGCGGATCCACCCCGCCGAGTCCCGGGTGCGGCTGCTCGCCGAGCGGACCCCGGCCTCCCTGGTCGTCTTCGACGTCCTGGCCCTGGACGACCGCTCGCTGCTAGGCACCCCGCAGGCGGAGCGGCGGACGGCTCTGGAGGCGGCGCTCGCCGGGGCGGCTCCCCCCGTCCATCTCGCGCCGGCCACCACCGACCGGGAGACCGCGCAGCGGTGGTTCGACCAGTACGAGGGCGCGGGGCTCGACGGGATCGTCGCCAAGCCGCTCGCTCTGCCCTACCGGCCCGACACCCGCACCATGTTCAAGATCAAGCACGAACGGACCGCCGACTGCGTGGTCGCGGGATACCGCGAGCACAAGAGCGGCCCGGTCGTCGGTTCGCTGCTGCTGGGGCTCTACGACGACGAGGGGGCGCTCCAGCACGTGGGGGTCTGCGCATCCTTCCCGATGAAGCGGCGGGCCGAGCTCGTCACCGAGCTGGAACCGCTGCGGACCGCCTCCTCGGACCACCCGTGGGGCGCGTGGACCGATGCCGGGGCGCACGGGAACGCCCGGATGCCCGGGGCGCCCAGCCGCTGGTCGGGGAAGAAGGACATGTCGTGGGTGCCACTGCGCCCGGAGCGGGTCTGCGAAGTGGCCTACGACCACATGGAGGGCGACCGGTTCCGCCACACCACGCAGTTCCGCCGGTGGCGCCCCGACCGCGACCCCTCGGGGTGCACCTACGCGCAGTTGGCCGAGGTGGTGCGGTACGACCTCTCCGCGGTGCTGTCGGGCACGGACTGAGACCCGTGCCTCTCGTGCCGTCGAAGGCGAGGGCGGGGTGCCCGGGCGATCAGCCTTCCTCGGTCCGGGGCCCGTGCCAGTCCAGGCAGAGGACGGTGGCGTCGTCCTCGGGAGGACGGCCGCCGTACACCTCGGCGACCGCCTCGACCATGGCGCGCACGACCTCGCGCGGGTGCTCGTCCGCGGTCGCACGCATCAGGCCGGGCAGGTCGACGGTCGCCGCCCTGCGCTCCTGCATGCCGTCCGTGTGGAAGACGAGACGGTCCCCGGGACGCAGATCGACGTCCTGTACGCGGTACGGGCCCTGCAGGACCACCCCGAAGGGCATGTTGACGGCGAGAGGCACCGCCCTGACCGTGCCGTCGCGCAGGACGAACGGCGCGGGGTGACCGGCGTTGACGATCTGCGCCCCGCTTCCGTCCAGGGCGACGCGCAGCAACTGGCCCGTGGCGAAGGTCCGTCTCCCGTGGTCGAGGAGGGCCCGGTGGATCTGACGGGCCTGCTCGGCGAGGTCGGCACCGGAGCGGCGGGCCCCCCGGGAGGCGTTGACCAACAGGGTGGCCATGAGTGAGGCGTCGACGTTGTGGCCCATCGCGTCGGTGACGGACAGGTGCAGCGTGCCGTTGTCGAGGCTGTAGTCGTAGGTGTCACCGGCGATGTCGGACGCCGGTACGAGGGCACCGGCCAGGGTGAACTGGCCGGCCTCGACGGAGGAGGCCGACGGCAGGAGCTGGCGCTGGATCTCGGCGGCCAGGCTGACGGTGGTGGTGCGGTTGCCCCAGTGGTACAGGTCGGTGAAGCGGCGGTCGGTGACGATGATGTACGCCAGCGCGTGCGCGGCCTCCTCCACCTGCTCCAGTACGTCCCCGGAGACGTCCGGGAGGAACAGCTCCAGCACGCCTATGGCGTCACCGCGGTTGGTCACCGGCGCGAGTACCCACAGACCCAGCTCGCCCTGCGGCGCCTGCACCAGCTTCTGGGAGCGCAGCACCTCGTCGTACAGGCCGCTGCCGGCCAGGGGCACCTGTGCGGCGCGGTCCTCCTGCGGCATGCCCTCCGTGTCGTTCACCCGCAGCAGGCGGCGCCCGACCACGTCCACGAAGAGGAAGGAGACGTAGCGCGCGTTGAACCGGTCCCGGAGGTTGCTCGCGACGACGTCGAGTGAGTCCACCGGCGCGGCTTCCTCGGCACGTGCCAGTACCTCGGCGAGCCCCAGACGGTCCCGCTCCACATCAGCCTCCCGGATTGCCACTCTTCCCCGACCGATCAGTAAAGCTACGCGTTCCACCCGCGGCTGTGTGCCCGGGGTCTTCCGCCGTCGCCGCGTGTCCGGACTCATTCTCCCCGTTCCCGCACACGGCGGGCTTCGGGCGCGGGCGGTCCCGGTCCCGCTGCCCGGTCGGCGCACAGGTGGGTCGCCGAACAGGGCTGGTCGCCGCCTCACCGGGGGCTTCCCGTGCCCCGGGGCGCACCGCACTCGCGTGGGGCGGTGGACCGGCCCTGCCGGCGGTCTGTTCAGCGCGTGCGCCCGGCCCGGTCAATCCCGGGCCGGGCGCACGGCGCACGTCGGGGCCGGCCCGGCTCCGGTGGGGGCGGTTCACCCGGGAGTCGGTCCGCGTGCCGCAGGGGGTGGGCGAGGGCTGACCGGGGCGGAGGATGCGGAAGGGCTGGGCAGAGCCGTGGAATTCGTTCTCCCTGACCACTACGCGGACGCCGGACGGGCGGCCACGCGCGCATGACGGCGTACGCCGGGGTGAGGGTCCCGGTCGCCGTGGTGCGCCGCCCGGCCGCCCGTTCCGCCGCGCGCCCCGGCGCTGCCTCGCCTTCCGGGGCGTGTCGCGGAGGCCGGGAGGCGGGGCACTTCGTCCGTCGGAGAGTGAGCGCGACCAGCGGCGCCGGGAAGCGCGGGTCCGCTACTCCGCGGCCGCCTCGGCCGCCGGGACGCACGGGTCGCCGGTGGCCCCGGGGTCGGTGGCCGGGTCCGCGCAGCCGGGCGCCGGGTCGGTGGTGGCCGGGGCGGTGGGCTCGGTCGTCGCCGGGGTGGTGGGTTCGGTCGTGGCCGGATCCGTGGGTTCCGTGGTGGCGGGGTCCGTCGGATCGGGCGTGCCGGTGTCGGTCGGGTCGGGGTCGGGGGTGGTGCCCGGGTCCGGGGTCGTTCCCGGGTCGGGGGTGGTTCCGGGGTCGGGCGTGGTGCCCGGGTCCGGGGTCGTGCCCGGGTCCGGGGTCGTGCCGGGGTCCGGGGTCGTGCCGGGGTCCGGGGTGGTACCCGGGTCCGGGGTCGTTCCGGGGTCGGGCGTGGTGCCCGGGTCCGGCGTGGTGCCCGGGTCGGGGGTCGTCCCCGGGCCGGGCGGCGTACCGGGGCCGGACGGGGAGGGGGTGAGGGGCGGGCGGGAGGGCTGCGGGCCGATGATGATGCCGCCGCCGACCGGGGCCGAGGGTGCGGTGGGGCCGCCCGCGCCGGGGGTGGTGGGCAGCGGGCCCTGGCCGTCCGGGACCGGGTGCGCGCCGTTGCCGTAGTACGCCAGCCAGGACAGCACCGTGCGCAGGTAGGTGTCCGAGTGGTTGTAGCTGAGGATCGCGCGGTCGAGGTCGGCGGCGACCGCGAGGTCGCGGGTCCCCGCGCAGAGGTAGCGGCCGGCGGCGAGCGCCGCGTCGTGGACGTTGCCGGGATCCCGGCGCCCGTCGCCGTTGCCGTCCTGGCCCCAGTGGGCCCAGGTGGACGGGATGAACTGCATCGGCCCGACCGCCCGGTCGAAGGTGGCGTCGCCGTCGTACGCGCCGTTGTCGGTGTCCGCGATGTTCGCGAACCCGGCGCCGTTCAGGACGGGCCCCAGGATCGGGGAGAGCGTCGTGCCGGCCTTGTCCACCCTGCCGCCGGCGGCGTGCCCGGACTCCACCTTGCCGATGGCGGCGAGGAGTTGCCACGGCAGCCGGCAGGCTCCGTCGGTCCGGGCGACGGTGCTCGCGGCCTTGCGGTACGCCGCGAGCACCGTGGACGGGATTCCCGCCTGGGCTTCCCCGGCGCGGACGACGGCGGGGCTCTGCTTGGCGCCCGGCGCCGCCGGGACCGGCAGGGGCGGCGGTACCGGTGACGTCAGGGGCGGCAGTTCGGTGTGGTAGGAGTCGTCGTTGGGGACTTGTGTCCAGAGCACCTCGTCGGGGGCCGCTTTCCTCGCCTCGTCCTGGTGGGCGACGCTCAGGAAGCCCGGTGCCTGCGAGGTGGTGAGCGCGGCCATCGCGGCGACGGCCGTGGCCGTGCCGGTGAGTCCGCGCCGCATGGAGCCGTTGAACCTCATCTGTCCGTCTCTCTCCGGGTCACTGGGTGAAGGTGTCGATGGCCGCGATGCGCCAGCGGCCGTCCTCGCGGACGGCGTCCACCGCGAGCATGGCCGCCGCGTAGGTCGTCTCCTCCTTGGCACCGGTACGGGTGTTGCTCTGGTCGGCGAAGACGAGGACCCGCGCCCGGTCCCCGTCGAGTCGTTCGACCGCGCTCTCGGTGACGGTCGTGGTGAGGACGAGCTTCTGCGCGGGCGCCTGCTTCCGGACCCCGGCGAGCATCTCCTGGTGCTGCTGCACCGCCTTGCCGGTCAGGTAGGTCTTCGCCGCACGGTCGGATTTCTCCGTGGAGGCGTAGTCGTACGAGAAGACGGCGCCCACCGCCTCGGTGATCTGGCCCTTGACCTCGCTGGTGCGGGCGATGTCGGTGAGCGCGCTGTTCCGGCGGCCCGGGTCGTCGCGCAGCGAGGCGGCGGAGGTGAACGCCCAGGCGGCGAAGATGCCGAGCAGCACGGTGAGTACGCACAGGAGGGCGGGCAGGCCGATGCGCGGGAAGGCAGGACGCGGGCGCCGGGGCCGGTGCGCCTCGGCCGGGGTGTCGTCGGCGGCCGGGTCCGTGTCGTCAGCCGCGGGGTCCGCGTCGTCGGCGGCCGGGTCCGCCGTGTCCGCGGCCGGGTGCGTGTCGGTGCCGGGGTCGGTGGGCTCCGCGTCGGTGGCTGCCGGTCGACCGTCCTTGCCGGTCGCGGCGGCGGGTGTGGCGCGCTCGGCGGCGACGGTGGCCAGCCTGCGCTGCCGGTTCAGGAGGTGACGGGTCGTCGGCATGTCCGGGAGTTCCTCTCGGGGCGGGGCGGGGGTGGGGCGGCGTGTCAGCCGGCGGTGTTGCCGACCGGCGCCTGGCCGAGGGCGCTGAGCTTCCACCCCTGGGAGGTCCGGGTGACCTGGCCGAGCATCCGGCTCTCCTTCACCGCCGGTTCGCCCTCGGGCGCTGTGACGGTGACGCGCAGGGCGACCAGGAGGCTCGCCCGGCCGGCCCGCTCGTCGAGTTCGGTGACGGCGCCGGAGAGCACCTGGGCGGTGCTCGTCGTCTTCGCCGTCTCGATCTGCTTCACGAAGGCGTCACGGCCGTCGACGAGTTGTTGGTGGAGGTCGCCGGTCGTGGAGTCCTCCCAGCTGTCCAGCCCTTCCCGCAGTCGGGAGTGGTCGAGGGTGTTCATGTTCTGCACCGCCTGTTCCCCCGCCGCGAGGGCGTCGTCACGGGCCTGTGCGTAGGAGGCGGAGTCGTCGTGCGCCGCCGTGTACCAGGACCAGCCGCCCCAGCCCGCCGCGACCGCGGCGACGAGTGCCAGCGCGAGCGCCACCCCCACCAGCGGATTGAGCTGCGTCGTCTTGCCTGCCCGTGCCATCGCTGCCTCTCCCCTGCCGGCCCGTGGACGGGCCGGCACCGTGTTGCCCTGCTCGTCCCGTCACCTGGAGGTGATGTCGACGATCTGCCAGACGCCGTGCTGTTGACGTGCCGTGACGGAGAGCTGCGCGGCCGCCGTGGTGGCGGTCTTCCCCTCGCGCTCGTACACCTGGTCCAGGAAGACCAGCAGGTGCGCGCTGTCGCCGGTGAGCCGGGTGACCCCGGCGCGTACGACGTGCGTGGTGAGCGTCAGTTCCTGGTCGGCCGCCTGCTTCTCGACCTGGCCGAAGAGCGCCGCGTACTGCTGGAGCGCCCGGGCCGCCAGCAGACGTCGGGCGGCGGTCTTGGTCGCGGCGGTGGTGCCCGGCGCGTACGAGAAGACCGTGGCGAGCGCGCTGCTGACGTCACCGGTGACCCGGTCGGTGGCGGCGGTGTCGGTCAGCGCCCGGTTGGCCGTCGCGGGGGTGTCCCGCATCTGCTGCCCGCGCACGAACATCGCGGTCCCGGCGGCGATCAGCGCAACCGCCAGGACACCCGCCGCGAGACCCCGCCACCTCCGCGAGCGGGTCGCCCGCTTCTCGGGGCCGGACGCCTCCGGGCCGGACGCCTCCGCGGGGCGTTCCTCCACCTCCTGTGCGCCACCGCTCACGTGCTCCGCCTCTCCGTCGTCGCGCGTGGTCGCCGCGCCCGCCCGTGCCGCGTTCATGTGGCGGCTCCGACCGGGATCGCGGTGAGCGCCCTGACCTTCCAGCCGTCGTCCGTACGCTCCAGGACGGCCTCGAACCGCTTGCGTTCGGTGCCGGCCGCACCGGTGCGCGGGGTGACCCTCACCTCGACGGTGGCGATCAGCTCCGCCGTACCGCCGCGTTCGTCCAGGGCGGTGAGCGCCGCGTCCGTGACCGTGCCGCGGGCGCTGGTGCCGGCCGTCCTGAAGGAGGCGGCGTCCTCGGTGCGGGTGCTCTTCAGCTGGTCGTGGAGCGGGCCGGCGGTGGCCCGCAGCCAGCCGTCGAGCCCGGCGTCGATCCGTGCGGCGTCGGTGCCGTCCATGCTGTTCAGCCGGGCCAGTTGGCTCCGGCCCGCGGCGAGGGCGGCGTCCCGGCTCTTCGCGTACGCGAGGGAGTCGTCACCCCGGGCGGCGGCGTACGACCAGCCGCCCAGCGCGCAGACGAGTACGGCGGCGAGCAGGGCCGCCCAGCCGGTGAGGGTCTTCGCCCGCGCGCTCACTCCCCGCCCTCCAGACCCAGCAGGCCGGCCATGGTGGCGGACGGGCCCGCGACGGGTTCGGAAGCCAGTGCTCCGGGGAGGACCGTGTCCGTCGTCGAGCCCGTCAGGGTGGTGCCGGGCTTCACCGGATCGGGGACCGCGCCGCCCTTCGGGGCGTTGGCCGAGCCGCGGACGTTGATACCGGTGCCGGGGGAAGCGGTGCAGCGCGCACCGGTGTTGACCGCCGGGCCGGCAGAGGTGTCGAGGCCGTTGCGGTAGACCGTTTCACCGTATCCGGCCGTGCAGGGCAGCGGTTCGAAGAAGGTGACGGCCATGCCGAACCGGGCGCCGTCCTCGTCGATCACGCTCGCTCCGGCGGCGGCCACGGCGGGCAGCTTCACCAGCAGTTCCTCGATGCCGCGCTGGCGGGTGACGGCGACTTCGGAGGTGGTGAGGAGGTTGGCGACCACCACGCCGAAGCCCGGGTCCAGATCGCGCATGAGCGCGCTGAGCTGGGTCGCGGCGCCGGGGGTGGCGGCGATCAGCCGGCGCAGGTCGCTGTCGGACCCCCTCAGCTCGGCGGCCAGGTCCTTCGCCCCGTCCGCGAATCCTCTGAGCGCCTCGCCCTGTTCGGCCTGGGTGCGCAGCACCGTCTCGCCGTCCCGCATCAGCTTGATGTTGGCGGGGAGGGCCTTGTCGGCGGCGTCGACGAACTCGCTGCCGGTGTCCAGCAGGACCTGGAGGTCGTCGCCCCGGCCGGCCAGGGCGGTGCCGAACTCGTCGACCACGGTACGCAGCGATTCGAGGTCCACCGAGGACGCCAGGTCGTTGACGCTGACGAGTACGTCGGTGGGCGGCGCGGGGATGGTGGTGTCGGCCTGGTCGACGACCGAGCCGTTGCCGAGGAACGGGCCGGTGGAGCGGGTGGGGCGCAGGTCGATGTACTGCTCGCCGACCGCGGAGAGGTTGGCGACGACGGCGGTGAGGCTGTCGGGGATGGGCGGGGAGTCGTTCTCGATGCGCAGTTCGGCTTCGACGCCCTCGTCGGTCAGTTCGATGGGGCCGACCCGGCCCACGGACACGCCCCGGTAGGTGACGTTGGAGTGGGTGAACAGCCCACCTGTCTGCGGCAGTTGCACGGTGACGGTGTAGTAGTCGCGCAGCCCGACGTAGTGCCCGAGGTCGGCGTAGCGGACGCCGAGGAAGCCGAGGACCAGCACCGAGATCACGAGGAAGGCGATGTTCTTGAGGCGGATGGCCGTGGTGATCATCGGTTGCTCCCGGTGCTCGACGTGGTCACCGCGGGGAGCGGGAGGGGCAGGGAGGCGAGGGACGCCGTCTCTGCCGCCGGGTCGGCCGGGGTGGGCGGGGCGGTCTGCGCGTCGGGGTCGTACGGCGGGATGATCCGGGTGCCGGGGGCGGCCGTCATGTCCAGGTAGACGTTGAGGTAGTCGCCCTTCACCCCGCGCAGGACCTCGTCGGTGAACGGGTAGGTGGCGAGCACCTGGAGGGAGTCGGGCAGGGCGTCGCCGGAGTCGGCGAGCGCCTGGAGGGTGGGCGCGAGGGCCTTGAGGTCGGCGATCATGTCGGCCTTGCTCTTGTTGATCGTGTCGACGGCGACGGTGGACAGGGTGTCGAGCGAGCGCAGCATGGTCATCAGCTGACCGCGCTGCTCCTCCAGCACCTTGAGGCCGGGGCTGAGTCCGGTGAGGACGGTGCCGACGTCCTGCTTGCGGGTGGCGAGGGTGGTGGCCAGCCGGTTGACGCCGTCGAGGGCCTGGGTGATGTCCTCCTTGTGGTCGTCGAGGTCGGTGACGAGGGTGTCGACCCGCTGGAGCATCGACCGGATCTCCGGCTGCTGTCCGGTGAGTGCCTTGTTCAGCTCGGTGGTGATGGTCTTGAGCTGGCTGACTCCGCCACCGTTGAGCAGCAGGGAGAGCGCGCCCAGGACCTCTTCGACCTCAGGGTTGCGGTTGGTGCGGACGAGCGGGATGCGGTCGCCGTTCGCGAGGGCACCCTCGGCCTTGCCGTCGGTGGGCGGGGAGAGCTGGACGAACTTCTCGCCGAGGAGGCTGGACTGTTCGAGGTGGGCGAAGGCGTTGGCGGGGAGGTCGACGTTGCCGTTGATCCGCATGGTGACCTTCGCGGTCCAGCCGCCGCGGCCGACGGCGATGTCGGTCACCCGGCCCACCGCGACGTCGTTGACCTTGACGGAGGACTGCGGGGCGAGGCTGAGTACGTCGGCGAACTCGGCGGTGATCTCGTACGGATGGTCACCGAGGTCGGCGCCGCCGGGCAGCGGAAGCTGCTCGATCCCGCTGAAGGACGGTGCGTCGACCTGGGTGACGACGAGCACCAGGGCGACGCCCACCGCGGCCACCGCGGCCGTGCCGGCGATCACCTTGCTTCTGGGTCCGTGCGCGGCCCTGCTCATCGGCCGGCCTCCTTCTCTTCGGTACCGGACGCGTCGGTACCGGCGGCCGCCTTCCCGGGGGTGCCGTAGACGGTGCCGACGGCGGGCAGCGGCAGGACGGGGAGTTCCTTCCGGCGGGCGTCGTCCACCGCGGCGAGGCCGCCGGGGGCGCTCGTTCCGCCGCTGCCGGATGCCGTGCTGCCGGACGCGGTGCTGCCGGTGACCGTGCCGCCGGTCGCCGGGACGTCCGGGAAGTAGCCGCCCATGCTCAGCTCGTTGAGGTTGGCCCGTCCGTCCAGGGTCCGGTGGGCCGGGTCGTACGCGTTGACGAGGTTGCCGGCGGTGTTGGGCAGGGTGTCGAGCGATTCGGCGAGCGAGGCCCGCTGGTCGACGAGGATCTGGGTGAGCGGGACGAGGGCGTCGACATTGGCCTTGAGCGACTCGCGGTTGTCCTCGATGAAGGTCTTCACCTGGCCGAGGGCGGTGCCGAGTTCGGTCAGTGCGGCGCTGAGGTTCTCCTTGTCCTCGGCGAGGAAGCCGGTGACGGAGCTCAGCTGCTGTTCGGCGGAGCGGACCTCGCCGTCGTTCTCCTTGAGCATGGTGGTGAAGGACTGGAGGTAGGAGAGGGTGTCGAAGAGGTCCGTGCTGCTCTTGTCCAGGGTCTTCGTCGCCTTGCCGAACTCCTCGATCGAGTCGCCGATGGCCTTGCCGTTGCCGTCGAGGTTCTTGGCGCCGGTGTCCAGCAGCCGGGCGAGCGCCCCGTCGGCGTTGGCGCCGTCCGGACCGAGGGCGGTGGAGAGTTCGGTGATGGACGCGTAGAGCTGGTCGACCTCGACGGGGGCTGCGTTGCCCTCGGCGGGGAGCACCGCGCCGTCGGCGAGCGTCTGGCCGCCGGTGTAGGCGGGTGCGAGCTGGATGTACCGGTCGGCGACGAGACTGGGGGCGACGAGTACGGCGTGTGCTCCTTCGGGGACCTTGACGTCCTTGTCGACGCGCAGGGTGACCCGGACCTCCTTGCCGCGGGGTTCGACGGAGGTGACGCTGCCCACCTTGACGCCGAGGATGCGCAGGTCGGAGCCGGCGTAGACGCCGGTGACCCGGTCGAAGTACGCGGTGACCGTGGTGGTGCCCTCCTCGTCGAGGGCCGTCACTCCGGAGGTGACTGCGACGGCCACGACCGCGATTCCCGCGCCGATGCCGATGACGCGCGTGAGTCTCATCTTCAGCTGCCCCCTTCCTGTTTGGGCGGCATGCATCCGGTCGTCGGAGCGGCGCCGGCCGGCAGGTAATTCTTGGGCACGACGCCGCAGACGTAGTTGTCGAACCAGCGGCCGTTGCCGAGGGTGTTGCCGACGAGCCGGTTGTAGTCGCCGGCCATGGAGAGCACCTTGTCGAGGCTGTCCTCGTTCTTCACCAGGACGGCGGTGACCCGGCCGAGCGCGTCCAGGGTGGGTTTCAGTTGCTTCTCGTTGTCCTGGACGACGCCGGTGAGCTGGATGCCGAGGTCCTTGGTGCCGGTGAGCAGCAGGTGGATGGAGTCCCGGCGGGACTGGATCTCGCCCAGCAGGAGGTTGCCGTCCTTCAGCAGCGTCTCGAAGGAGCTCTCCTTGGTGGAGAGCGTCCGGGTGAGCTGCTTGCTCGCCCCCAGCAGGGTGGCGAGTTCCGCGTCGCGCGCGGAGACCGTGCGGGAGAGGGCGGAGAGCCCGTCGGCCGCGCTGCGGACGTGCGCCGGGGAGTCCTTGAAGGTGTCGGAGATGGCGTCGAAGCTCGCGGCGAGCTGGTCGGTGTCGATCTCGTCGATCGTCTCGCCGAGCCCGTTGAACGCCTGGGTGACGTCGTACGGGGAGGTGGTGCGGTCCGCCCCGATGCGGCGGGACGGGTCCTGTGACGCGTTGCCCAGCGGGTCGACGGCGAGGTACTTGTCCCCGAGCAGGGTCTTGACGGCGATGCCGACGGTGCTGGAGTCACCGATCCAGGCGTCCTTGACCCGGAAGGAGACCTTGACCTTGGCGCCGTCGAGCGCCACGCCGGTGACCTCGCCGACCTTGACGCCGGCGATGCGGACCTCGTCGCCGTCGGAGAGCCCGGCGGACTCGGAGAAGTCGGCGGTGTAGGTCGTACCGCCGCCGACGAGGGGCAGTGCGTCGGCGTGGAACGCGGCGAACCCGACGAGACCGAGGACGGCCAGTCCGGCGACCGAGACGGCGACGGGGTTGCGTTCCCTGATGGGGGTGATGTTCACGCCTGGCACCTCGGTTCGGTGATCGCGATGCCGGTGGGCGGGGTGCTGCCGTCGCTGGTGGTGACGCCGGAGACCCTGGCCTCGCAGAGGTAGAGGTTCATCCACGATCCGTACGAGGTGAGGCGGGAGATCGCCTCCATCTTGGCCGGGGTCTTCGCGAGGAAGTTCTCGATCTCCGGTGTGGCGTCCGCCAGTTGGCCGGAGAGCCGGCCGACCTGCTCGATGCTGTCCTTGAGGGGCTCGCGGCCGTCGTCGAAGAGGTCGGCGGTGACCGTGGTGAGCGCACCCATCGCGGTGACGGCCTCGCCGAGCGGTTCGCGGTCTCCGGCGAATCCGGTGACCAACTGCTGCAGCGTGTCGACCAGTTCGGTGAACCCGGCCTCGCGGTCGTTGACCGTCTTCAGCACCTCGTTGAGGTTCTTGATCACCTCGCCGATGACCTTGTCCTTGGCGGCGACCGTGGTGGTGAGCGAGCCGACGTGGCTGAGGATGCTGTCGACCGTGCCGCCCTCGCCCTGGAGCACCTGGACGATGGAGCCGGCCAGTTCGTTCACGTCGGGCGGCGAGAGCCCTTCGAAGAGCGGCTGGAAGCCGTTGAAGAGCTGGGTCAGGTCGAGCGCGGGGGTGGTGCGGGCGAGCGGGATGGTCTCGCCGGCCGTGAAGCTCCGGCCTACGGGCCCGGCGCCCTGGTCGAGATCGATGTAGCGCTGGCCGACCATGTTGAGGTACTTGATGGACGCGGTGACCGAGGCGGGGAGCGTGCGCCCCCTGCGGACGGCGAAGCGGACTTCGGCGACCCGGCGGTCGGCGAGGCCGATGGACTCGACCTGGCCGACCTTGACCCCGGCGATGCGGACGCTGTCGCCGACGACGAGGCCGGTGGCGTCGGTGAACCGTGCCTTGTACGACGTGGTGTCGCCCACCCCGGTGTTGGCGATGGAGAGGGCGAGCACGGTGGTCGCCAGGGTCGTCACCAGGACGAAGACGATCGATTTCGTGAGGGGTCCCGTGAGGGAGCGGCGCTTCACTTGAGCTTCACCTCCGCACCGCGGAAGGCCGGACCGATGAGCACGCTGCTCCAGTCGGGCAGGTCCTGCGGCTGGACTTTCAGTGTGGGAGCGACGAGTTCGTTGACGAGCGCGCTCTCCTCGGGGGAGTTCGCGACGCCGAGGGAGCGTTCGCCCGCGGTGGTGGTGTCCGGGGAACCGGTGCCCGCCGTACTGTCCGCGGCCGCGGCCGGGCCACTGCCGGACGCCGCCCGGTCCGCGGCGGTGGGCGCGGTGGCTCCGAGGTACGGCACCGAGTAGCAGTGCGGGCCACCGGTGGCGGTGTAGCGCGGGGTGTCGCGGCCCGCGACGTACTTGCCCTTCGACGGGACGGTCTTGAGGGTGACGTGCAGGCCGGGCTGGTCGGTGCCCTTGCCGAGCGCCTTGTCCATGGCGGGCACCATGCCGGCCATGGTGCGCAGGGTGCAGGGGTACTCGTCCGCGTACCGGGCGAGGAGTTCGAGGGTGGGGCGGCCGGACGCGGAGAGCCTGATGAGGTTGTCCTTGTTCTTCCGCAGGAACGCGGTGACGTCCTGGCCGGTCGCGGTCGCCGTCCCGTACACGTCGGCGAGCTCGGCCTCCTGGTCGGCGAGGGTGGAGCTGGTGGTGGTGAAGTCGGTGAGCGCGTCGACGATGTCCGGCGACGCGTCCGCGTAGAGCGAGCTGACCTTCACCAGCTGCTGGATGTCCCGGTTGAGCGTCGGGAGCTGGGGGTTGAGCTTCTTCAGGTGGGCGTCGAGGGTGACGAGGGTGTCGCCGAGCTTCTCGCCGCGTCCTTCAAGGGCCTGGGAGACGGCCGAGAGGGTGGCGGAGAGCTTCTCGGGCTTCACCGCGGTCAGCAGCGGCAGGACGTTGTCGAGTACCTGCTCCAGCTCGATGGCGTTGCTGGAGCGGTCCTGCGGGATGACCGCCCCGGCCCGCAGCGCGTCGCCGGAGGGCGCCCGCGACGGTACGAGGGCGACGAACCGCTCACCGAAGAGCGTGGTGGGGAGCATCTGGGCGGTGACGTCGGCGGGGACCTGGTGGAGCTTGTCCCGGTCGATGGCGAGGGTGAGCCGCGCTCCCTCGCCGTCCGCCGTGATGGAGCGGACCTGGCCGACGACGACGCCGCGCAGCTTCACGTCGGCGTTGTCGTGCATCTCGTTGCCGACCGAACCGGTGCGTACGGTCACGGTGGCGTCGTCCTGGAAGTCCTTCTCGTACACCGAGACCGAGACCCACACCAGGACGGCGGGAACCAGCAGGAAGGTCACCCCGGCGGCTCTGCGGCGTACCGTCTGCGCGTTCATCAGCCGGCCACCTTCACGGTCGTCGTGGCGCCCCAGATGGCGAGCGAGAGGAAGAAGTCGGTGACGCTGATCAGCACGATCGCGTTGCGCACCGAGCGGCCCACCGCGATGCCGACCCCGGCGGGTCCGCCTTCGGCGCGGAAGCCGTAGTAGCAGTGCGCGAGGATCACCAGCACGCTGAAGATCAGCACCTTGAGGACGGAGAGCAGCACGTCGTCCGGGGAGAGGAAGAGGTTGAAGTAGTGGTCGTAGGTGCCCTCGGACTGGCCGTTGAAGAGGACGGTGATGTACCGGGAGGCCACGTACGAGGAGAGCAGACCGATCGCGTAGAGCGGGATGATGGCGACGACGCCCGCGATGATCCGGGTGGTGACGAGGTAGGGCATCGAGCGCACCCCCATCGCCTCCAGGGCGTCGACCTCCTCGTTGATCCGCATGGCGCCGAGCTGCGCGGTGAAACCGGCGCCGACGGTCGCGGAGAGCGCGAGTCCGGCCACCAGGGGCGCGATCTCGCGGGTGTTGAAGTAGGCGGAGATGAAGCCGGTGAAGGCGGAGGTGCCGATCTGGTTGAGAGCGGCGTACCCCTGGAGGCCGACGACGGTCCCGGTGAAGAGCGTCATGGCGATCATCACGCCGATGGTGCCGCCGATGACGCCGAGGCCGCCGCTGCCGAAGGCCACTTCCGCCAGGAGGCGCTGGACCTCCTTGGTGTAGCGGCGCAGCGTGCGCGGGATCCAGATCAGCGCACGTACGTAGAAGGTGAGTTGATCGCCGGAGCGGTCGAGCCAGCTGAGCATGGACATCGGTCAGCCCCCCTTCGCGGGGACGATCTGGAGGTAGACCGCCGTGAGGACCATGTTCACGAAGAACAGCAGCATGAAGGTGATGACGACGGACTGGTTGACCGCGTCGCCGACGCCCTTCGGTCCGCCGCGCGGGTTGAGGCCCCGGTAGGCGGCGACGACACCGGCGAGGAAGCCGAAGATGAGGGCCTTGAACTCGCTGATCCAGAGGTCGGGGAGCTGGGCGAGCGCGGAGAAACTGGCGAGGTAGGCGCCGGGGGTGCCGTCCTGCATGATCACGTTGAAGAAGTAGCCGCCGAGGGTGCCGACGACCGAGACCAGGCCGTTGAGCAGCAGGGCGACGAACATGGTCGCGAGCACGCGCGGGACGACGAGGCGCTGGACGGGCGAGACGCCCATGACCTCCATCGCGTCGAGCTCCTCGCGGATCTTGCGGGAGCCGAGATCGGCGCAGATCGCGGACCCGCCGGCGCCCGCGATGAGCAGCGCGACGATGAGCGGGCTGGCCTGCTGGATGACGGCGAGGACGCTGGCGCCGCCGGTGAAGGACTGGGCGCCCAGCTGCTGGGTGAGCGAGCCGACCTGGAGGGCGATGACCGCGCCGAACGGGATGGAGACGAGGGCGGCGGGCAGGATGGTGACGCTCGCGATGAACCAGAACTGCTCGATGAACTCCCGGGCCTGGAAGGGGCGCCGGAAGGTCGCCCGGGTCACCGCCAGGCCGAGGGCGAAGAGCTTCCCGGTCTCCCGCAGCGGGGCGAGCAGCCGCGAGGGCTGCCTCGGCACGGGTGCGGAACCCGCGGGCGCGGGCGGCGGCGATTTCTGGGGCGGCTCGGCCGGCCGCACCGGTATCTCGGCGGTCACGGGCGCGCACCGCCGGTGGTCGCGGTGTGACTGCGCAGGATGGCGTGCTGGGCGGCGACCGGCAACTGGTGCATCATCGCGGCGACCCGCTCGCGGCGGCGCAGCGCGCCCTGACGTACGGGCATCCCGGGCGAGGGTTCGAGCTGCGGGACCACACCGCGGGGCCCTTGGTCGGCGTGATCGCCGTAGCCGTCGGACGCTTCGGCGGCGAGCAGGGCCGCGTCCTTCTCCTCGGACATGCCGATGGGTCCGTGCCGGCGTCCGGCGAGGAACTGGGAGACCACCGGCAGCTCGCTGGTGAGCAGGACCTCGCGCGGGCCGAAAGTGACGAGGTTGCGGGAGAAGAGCATTCCCATGTTGTCCGGGACGGTGGCCGCGATGTCGAGGTTGTGCGTCACGATCAGCATCGTCGCGTCGATCTGCGCGTTGAGGTCGATCAGCAGCTGCGACAGGTAGGCGGTGCGCACCGGGTCGAGGCCGGAGTCCGGCTCGTCGCAGAGGATGATCTGCGGGTCGAGGACCAGGGCGCGCGCGAGGCCGGCCCGCTTGCGCATGCCGCCCGAGATCTCCCCGGGCAGCTTGCCCTCGGCGCCGAGGAGCCCGACGACATCGATGCGCTCCATGACGATGCGACGGATCTCGGACTCCGACTTGCGCGTGTGCTCGCGCAGGGGGAACGCGATGTTGTCGAAGAGGGACATCGAGCCGAAGAGGGCGCCGTCCTGGAACATGAGCCCGAAGAGTTTGCGGGTCTCGTAGATGTCCCGCTCGGGGCTGTTCACCATGTCGACACCGTTGATGAGGACGCGTCCCCGCTCGGGCTTGAGAAGCCCGATGATGGATTTCAGGAACACGGTCTTCCCGGTGCCGGACGGCCCGAGCATGACGCTGACCTCACCGGCGGGAAGCGTGAGTGACACGTCCTGCCAGATGTTCTGTTTGCCGAAAGACTTGGTAAGGCCTTCGACAACGACTTCGATTCCCATCCCACCTCCTGCATGCACTCACGAAGTGACAGAAATGCGCCGCGGGGCGCACGTTAAGTTCACCAGCACCGCCAGGACAAGCCCTCGAACGGCCAAGGGGCCAAAGATCGGCACACTTGTCATCGAGTGACAACTTCCGGCGACTGACTTGTTCCTTGTTGCGTACTCACCACGGTCGGTGCAGGCGGGAGGCTCTGACCCGGGTGGGGCCGGAGCCGTGGATGCTCCCGGGGGCGGAGTCCGGGCCGCAGGGGGTGGCGGGACGGCGGGCTCTCGGGACGGAAGTCCGGTGCGACGAACCGCCCCGGTTTTCCGATCCCGCACGTGAAGGCGGAGACCCGGGCTACCCGCCGGGTGCTCACGGGGCGAGGCTACGGGCGAGTAACCTGGCAGGCAATACACGCTGTCCAAGTTTTCCCGGCCAAACCTGAGGCCCTTGATTTCTGCGCAGAAACTGAGCAGAACTGCCCTCGGGATTGTTCACCGGTGACAATTTCTCCCGCTCGCCGAGCCGTGCCCGACGGCATCCGCGCACGTCACACCCGGACCGCGCGGTTCATGCCGGCCGACCGGCACACACAAACGGAGACCCCGACTCCGCATTTCCCCGGAGAAGCCCTCCACTCACCATCTGACAAGAATGGCCGAATAAGCACTCACCTGGGAACGAGAACCGGGCCGCCTTCGAGGATTGTCAAACGCCGCCATTGTGCACCGGTGTGACCCGCCAGTAACGTCACGGCTCGGTGATAAGAGCGGAGCCACTCGGGAGCAGAACCAACCGATTCAGCGCTCATTTCACCGTCGCCATTCTCGTCGCCGCCGGAGCCGCTTCCCTCGGCGGACGCAACGCCCGTTCTCGGCGCCCGTTCCGGGGCGCTTTCCGAGCAAGTCCGCGCATGCCGCCGCCCGTACGGCGGCTGCCGTCAAAGGGGATGACATGAGAGCCACTTCGAACCGGACGCGCATGGGACTGCTGGCCGGACTCACCGCCCTGGGCGCCGTCGCGTCCATGGGGTCCGCCACGGCCGCCACGAGCCTCAACGGCAACTGGGCGTCCTTCACCCGCTGCCCGGTCGACGCGCCCGCCATGCTGGCCGCCGACGGCGCCACGGACACCGCCATCTGTGTCTCCTCGCACTCCGCGAGCGGCACCATCAAGCTCGGCAACACCGTGGTGCCGTTCGGCGCGAGCGATCTCCAGCTCGGCGTGGTGACCCACCCCAACAACACCTCCACGGCGGTCTCCCCGGCCGGCGGCGCGCTGGTCGCCGCCCCCGCCGACATCCCCGGAGGTCTCCTCGGGCTGATGTGCCCCAGCGACATCTTCGTGATCACCGGCATCTGCAACAGCCTCGCCGACGTCAACCTCAACCGGGTGACCGCCACCATCGAGTCCGTCAACAACCCCTCGAACTTCCAGCTCCTGGCCGGCCTCGGCACCACCACGCCGATCATCACCCTGCCGGTCCGCATCCACCTGACCAACCCGCTGCTCGGCGACAACTGCTACATCGGCAGCTCGTCCGCCCCGATCCTGCTGCGTCCGAAGAACGCGACCCTGCCCACGATCGGCTCCTACCAGTTCAACGGGGACGGCTCCGACAACCCCGAGGGCGTGCTGGGCCGCATCCAGCTCGCGGGCGCCACGCAGTCGGACACCACCTTCGCCGCCCCCGGCGCCAACGGCTGCGGTCTCGGGCTGCTCAACTGGGCCGTCAACCTCAAGACGGGCCTGCCCGCCGCCTCCGGCACCAACAGCCTGACGCTGAACAACGCCCAGACGAACGTCGTCACCATCAACGACCCGGGCGCCGCCGCCCCGAACGCCGGCAAGGAGCTCTCCCGGTACTGGCACTCCGCCGTGAAGTAGGGGCGTTCGTCCGGTTCGGGGCACCGGGTCACGCGAGCCCGGCCCGACCGGATGGAAGGTCCCCGGGTCCTTCGCCCGGATCGGGCCGGGCCCGGTCCGATCCGGTCCGGGCAGCCCCGACCCTCCCCGCACGGCTGCGCACGACAGTGGGGCCACCCTCGCACCGAGGGTGGCCCCACTGTCGTACGTGTCCTCCGTGCAGCCGATTCCCGTCATGCGGAGGGCCGGCCACCTCACGGAGACGCCGCCTCCGTGGGGCCGGCCGGCCACCGCCCCGGTCGCAGTGACCGGCCCGGCCGGGCACCCGACGTGAGGGTGAAGGTGAAGGTGGGGCGGCGGGATCACAGCCACCGATCGCCACGGTGTTCACCGTGGCGATCACGCTCCCCGAGGCAATCGGGACGAGGGAACCGGCCACGTCGGTCGTGGAGCAGTACAGCGCCCTCCGGGGCCGGCTCAGGATCCGGCCGGAGTGGCCCGCGAAGGCGCCACCCGCCGGTCATCACGTAGGCGGACCGGCTCGTCGCCGACGCCGACGCCGATGCCGATGCCGATGCCGATGCCGATGGCGATGGCGATGGCGATGGCGATGGCGATGGCGCCGTCAGCGTGACCCGCCGCGGACAGCGCGGCCACGAGCATGCCGGTGGGGATCTCCCCAGGTCCGTCCTGGTCAGTCGACCGCGGGAGCGGGGCTGCCCGGCAGGGCGGGGATCCTCGGAGGGCAGTTCCTGACCTCCAAGTCCGCGTCCGGGACGCACATGTTGGCCTGGTTCATCGCGATGGTGTTTCCCGGCCCGGATATCGACGCGGTGAACAACGCGTCCAGGTCCTCACCGCCGGTTCCGCACCCGGAGAAAGCGGGGATGTCCAGCGTGCCGTTGAGCGGTCCGCCGTCCAAGACGTTCAGGTAGGGGTTCCCGTTCTCGAAGTCACCGCGGAGCACCACCTTGTAGGGGTGCGCGGTGCGGCAGTCGGGACCCACGTCGAGCGGCACGCCGTTCACCTTCACGTCGTACAGCCGCATGGACTGCTGGAAACTGGCCACCGCGAACGGGGCGACATGCAGGAAGTCCGGGGCCACCTGGCCGGTCGAGACGGTGAGGAGCCCGCTTTCGAACGCCACCTTGGCGGAGACGGGCTGGAACCCGAACGCCAGGAACGTCGATTCGGCGTCGGGCAGCTCGAGACGGGCGATCGAGCCGTATTGCACGTACAGGCCTCCTTCCATCGTCGGAAGACGCAGGAGTACGCGCTTGTTGGCGTTGGCGGTGATCATGGCGGGCTTCTTCGCCGGGTCGTTGATGATCACGGAGCCGTTGAGCTTCTTGATACTGGCGAGCCCCACCGCGTATCCGCAGACCTTCTGGCCGGCCGCAGCGAGTACCAGCGGGGGCGCACCCGGAGGAGGAGGCACGGCCTCGCTGGAGTCCATCTCCCCCACGGGCACGTCCTCGGTGCAGGACGTGTCGGCCGGCGGCTGCGCCGGCGGCTCCTCCCCGGGGTCACCCGGGTCCTCCCCGCCGCCCTCCCCGGGGTCGGTCTCCCCTCCCGGGTCCGGTGTCTCCGTGCCGGTGTCCTGCACCGGGACCGTCGCGAGAACTCCCGCATCCCCCTCGGAACGGCCGCAGTTCAGGGTCACCGGATCGGCGGGCGTCTCCTCGCCCCCGACAGCCGGGGTGCTCAGTTCCAGGGTCAGGCCGCCCGCGATCAGGGTGACGTCCCCGCCCGCGCCGACAGTGACCGAGGGAACCTCGCCGGTGTGCGCGAGCCGTACCTTTCCGCTCTCGTCACCGGCGAGGTTCGTGGCGGGGGCGACGAACTGCGCCCACTGCGCCTGAGCCGACTCGCCGTTCTGCGTCACGTCCACGTCGAGCGCCGCGGTGCTGACGACCTCGGTGGCTCCTTCCGGCAGCAGCGGAGCGAGATCGGTGGCCTGGAAGTCTGCTGCCATGCGCACGTCCAGGGGTGACATCGGCACGTCCACCTCACCGGTGGCCGGAAACGTCCCCCGTACCTCCAACGGCACCTGCACCCGGCCGGAAGGCAGATCGCAGTCGTACGTCACCACGACACTGGCGTCCACGTCGTCGGCCGCCGACCCCGGACCGCTCAGCAGTCCGGCGATGGTGGCGACGGCCGCGACGGATGCCAGACGTACGGATCGCCGCGAGGCGCTCGCCGATGTCTTCTCGCTCATCCTGGTCCTGTCTTTTGCTGGGTTGGTGAAGTGCAGCCCGCCCCGCGCCCGTCGGACACCGCCCGGCGACCGCAGAACGCACGATCCGGGCCGACGGTGGCAGGGTCGCTGCTCACCGTCGGCCCGGAGGCTCATGTGCCGGGGAGGTACTAGGAGATCACGGGGTGGGTGTTCACCAGGTAGTTGCCGGTGAAGGCGGCCGCGTCGTTGACGTTGATGAGGCCGAGGCAGTTCGCGGCCGTGGCCTTGAGCGTGCCGGTGCCGTTCAGGCCGAGCACCCACGTGGTGTTGTTGTAGGTGCCGTTGACGGTGCCCGCGAAGGTCGCGGTGCAGCCGGTGCCCGTGATCTTCGCCGAGACGTTGCTGACGTTGCCCGTCACGATGTTGCCGCTCTTGGACAGGGCGTTGATGTTCCACGGCGAGACGTTCATCGTCACGGTGAAGGGCAGCCCAGCCAGGTTGCAGCCGGTGAAGGTGATCGTGGTGATGGTGCCGACCGTGTTGGTGGCGCTCGACGCGAGGTTGCCCTTCGCGGTGCTGGACGTGCAGTAGAGCGCGGCGAGCGGGACGCTCAGCGTCGGGCCGGAAGCCGTCGCGGTGTAGGCGCCGGACGGGGTGACCGTCCACGGTGCCTGGACACCGGCCGAAGCGGAGGAGACGGTCATGCCGAGGGCGGCGCCGCCGGCGGCGAGGACGACGGCGGCTCTACGTGCAAGGGTGTTCACGATGGTTTCCCTTCGGGGGAGAGTATCCCGATCCGGACATACTCGTCTCAGGAAAGAGGCGGTAATCCGGGGGGACAAGGGTGGGTGTGAAGTGGCGGCCCGCCCTGACGGACCGCTCGACCGCTTGCGTTCGACGATGACGCTACGGGCGGGTAACGTTCCTCCGCAACAGCCCTGCTGAAGAAATTCCGGAAGAGTGTTTTTCGGCCGGTCTTTTATTTGACGGGTGAGCAAGCGGACGCGGGACGCCACCCCGTTCTTGTCGAGAAGTGAGCAAACGTGCGTCCCGCAGGATCGTGTCACCAGCCTCCGACCGCTCCCCTCGCACCCTCATTGCTCACAACATCGCATGTCAGCACTGCGATGCGCGGAAGAGCGCGAGTCCGGCCCGATGACGTCGCGGCGCCCGGCCGACGATCGATGAACGATGATTGATCGTACGGGAGCGTACAGCGGCCCGAATTCCACGCGACTCGGTTAATGCTGTTGATTGGTCCCGGACCGCTGCCATTGCGGGAACGTCGCGAGAAATGACGAGCCGGGGTTATTTCACGCGCGCGTGACGTCGATTCCCAGCCGACTTCGACTCCCCACCCGTCCGGGAAGAGGACCGGCCGATTCCGGGACGCCAGTGGCTCAAAATCGCCACCGGCATAGTCACCCCGCGCACTTCCTGCCGTCGCACCGGTGTCCACGCGCTCGGACGTGCTCTATGTTCAAGATTCCAATGGGTACGCACCTGGCGGCATGTGGGAGCGCTCTCCCCCTGCTCGCCGCCGTCGGGGCACGGGAGAGCAAGGGGAAAGGGAACATGCCGGCAGTCTCGCAGCCCTCGGACCTCGGGGAACCTCTGGGACCACTGCCCCAGGAGTTCGCCGCGATCGTCCGTCCTGAACTCCCCAGCCTCATCAAGGAGATAGGCCTGGAGGTCACCCGCGCCTATCCGGAGTACGCCCGGCTCTTCGACAGCCCGCACGGTGAAGGCATCCGGGTAGGCATGGAACAGAGCATCTCCGTCTTCGTCGAACAGGTCGCTCGGCCCTCCGTGCCCACCCCGCTGAGGGACGAGATGTGCCGGCGGTTCGGCCGGTTCGAGGCGTACGAGGGCCGGGGCCTCGACCAGCTCCAGGGGGCCTACCGGCTCGGCGCCCGGATCGCGTTACGGCGGGCGAAGAAGGTGGGGCGGCGCTACAACCTCTCCCCCACCATGATGCTGACCTTCGCCGACGCACTCTTCACCTATGTCGACGAGCTCGAGTCCCTCTCCCGCGAGGGGTACCTGGAGGTACGGGCCGCCACCGACGACCACGCCGAGACGCTGCGCCGCCGGTTGCTGCACCTGATCCTCACGGGCCGGCCGGCACCGCGCAGCGCGATCGCCGAACTCTGCGAGCAGACCGGCTGGATCCTGCCGGAGCAGGTGACGCTGGTCGCGTTGCGCCCCTCACCCGACCTGGGGCGGCTCGCGCTCGACCGTGACGTGCTGGCGGACCTGACGGACTCCCAGCCCCACATGCTCATCCCGGGTCCCATCGACGACGCGCGAAGACGCATGCTCGACCACGCGCTCCTGGGCGCACACGCGGCGGTCGGTCTCACCGTCCCGCCGTCCCACGCCCCGGACTCGATCCGCTGGGCCCGCAGGCTCCTCGAACTGGTGGACACCGGCGTGATCGACGACGCCCCGCTCGTCCTGGCCGAGGACCACCTCATCACGTTGTGGCTGCTCTCCGACACGGCTCTGCTGGACCAGCTCTCCGAGCGTGAGCTGGCCCCGGTCGCCGCCCTCAGTCCCACCCGCAGGGAGCGGCTGATCGAGACCCTGCGGATCTGGCTGGACACCCGCGGCACCGCGGCCCACATGGGCGAACTGCTCGACGTCCACCCGCAGACGGTCCGCTACCGCATGCGCAGCCTGGAGTCCTTGTTCGGCGAGCAACTGGTGGACCCGGAGAGCCGGTTCTCCACCGAGGCAGTGCTCCGCGCGATGCGCCTGCGCTCCCGGGGCGGGGACGGCACCACCCGAAGATGACAACCACACAGCGCGCGACCAGTCAACTTACCCCCGAGTAAGGGGAAATACCCGGTCAGTCCCAAACGGTTGCGGCAACAAGACGTATCCGATGAGAAACCCGGACCCGTGTGCCGTACACAAGGAGACGCGGGAAGCCCTTCGGGGCGACCACGACCGTAGCGCCTCCTGGCCGACCAACCGAGAGGGAACCCCCATGCCCGCCTCACATCTCCTCGTGCCCGTGCCGATCCCCGACCGGGTCGCGGCGCTGATCGGCGCCTGTCTCCCGGCGCACGTGCTGCAGGCCGAGTTCGACGCCGACTGTGCCGCACGCGAGGTCCGCAGGTTCCACGGGCCCTCCCTGGGTGTCGAGGACCAGGCCGACCGGGAACAGGCGCTCTCCGATCTCGCGCGCGCCAACAAGGTGCTCGCCGCCCACCATCCGGGACTGACGGTCCATCCGGCGGTCGGCCCCCGGATCTCCTGATCCGCCGGTCCCCCGGCTTCCCGATCCGTCGGTTCTCCGCTCCGTCGGCTCCCGCCCCCCCGGTCCACTCCCTCACGCTCCGGCCGCTTGCGCAGCCGCCGACGACGGCCTTACCTTACTCAAAAGTAAGTTGACTTCGGAGTAAGGAACTGGCGTGGCCGACCACTTCAGCGGCGACCTCACCGAGGAGCTGGCACGACTCGACTTCTCGGCCGTCTCTCCCGAGGAGTTCGCCCGGATCGTCAAGGGCCTCTCCGTCAAGCAGCTCGACGAGGTGATGCACGGCGAACTCCGCGCCCGGATCCTGGGTGCGGTCTTCGACCGGATGCGACAGCAGTTCCGGCCGGACGCGGCGGGCGGGGTCACGGCCCTGATCCGCTGGAAGATCACCGGCGAACCCGAGGAGGTCTACGAGACCTCCCTCGCCGACGGCACCTGCACGGTGCGGCACGGACGTTCGGCGGCCGAACCCCGCACCACCCTGGTGATGGCCGACGCCGACTTCCTCAAACTGGTCTCCGGCAACGGCAATCCCATCACCATGTTCATGATGCGCAAGCTCAAGATCGCCGGTGACGTCGGTCTGGCGGCGGGCCTCACCCGTTACTTCGACATCCCGAAGGCGTGATCCGGTGAGCTTCTTCTCCCTCGCCCTGACCGAGGACCAGCGCGACCTGCGCGACTGGGTGCACGGCTTCGCCGCCGACGTGGTGCGCCCGGCGGCGGCCGAGTGGGACGCCCGGGAGGAAACGCCCTGGCCCGTCATCCGGGAGGCGGCCCGGATCGGGCTGTACGGATTCGAGTCACTGGCCGACATGTACGGCGACCCGACCGGCCTCTCCCTCCAGATCGCCAACGAGGAGCTGTTCTGGGGCGACGCGGGCATAGGCATGGCGCTCTTCGGCACCTCGCTCGCGGTCGCCGGGATCTTCGCCTCCGGCACCCCCGACCAGCTCGCCGAGTGGGTCCCGCAGTGCTACGGCGACGAGGACGACCCCAAGGTGGCCGCGTTCTGCGTCTCCGAACCCCAGGCCGGCTCCGACGTCTCGGCGATGCGGACCCGGGCGCGGTACGACGGGGCCAAGGACGAGTGGGTGCTCTCCGGCCAGAAGGCCTGGATCACCAACGGCGGCATCGCGGAGATCCACGTCGTCGTCGCCTCGGTCGAACCGGAGCTCGGTGCCCGGGGCCAGGCCGCCTTCATCGTGCCGCCGGGCACCCCGGGCCTGGAGGCGGGCCGCACGGTCAAGAAGCTCGGCCTGCGCGCCTCGCACACCGCCGACCTCTTCCTGGACGACGTGCGCGTGCCCGGCCACTGCCTGCTCGGCGGAAAGGAGAAGCTGGACGCCCGCCTCGCCCGTGCCCGCGAGGGCCGTACGGCGAAGGGGCAGGCGAAGGGCCAGGCGGCGATGGCGACCTTCGAGGTCAGCCGCCCGACCGTCGGCGCACAGGCGCTCGGCATCGCGCGCGCCGCGTACGAGTACGCCCTGGAGTACGCGGGGCAGCGGGAGGCGTTCGGCCGCAGAATCGTGGAGAACCAGTCGATCGCGTTCGCCCTCGCCGACATCCGTACCGAGATCGAGGCGGTACGGCTGCTGATCTGGCAGGCCGCGTGGATGGCCCGCAACGACCGCACCTTCGACGCCGGACAGGGCTCCATGTCGAAGCTGCGCGCGGGCGAACTCGCGGTCGCCGCGACGGAGAAGGCCGTACAGATCCTGGGCGGGGCGGGGTACAGCCGGGAGCACCCGGTGGAGCGGATGTACCGCGACGCCAAGATCTACACCATCTTCGAGGGCACCAGCGAGATCCAGCGGCTGGTCATCGCCCGCGCGATCACGGGGCTGCACATCCGCTGACCGGGACGACCGCGGGCCTCGTCCCCGCCCGGGCGGGCCGGCCCGGGCTCCGCACGCACGGGCTCCCTCTCCCCCACGGTCGCCGAGGTCGCGTACGCCTGCTCGAAACCCTGCGCCGACCCTCTGGGAGCCCGCCGGTGGTGGCCCGTACTCTGGGGGCATGCCCCCGAAACCGCCCGATGCTGCCGCCGCGCGCCCGTTGCCCGTGGTGAACGCGGACATTCGCGCGCTGATGCGGGCGCACAGGGGCCGGTTGTCGGTGGAGGGGCGCCGGGAGTACGAGCGGCTGCTCGCCGAGTGGGCGGCCGCGGTGCGGGGGGACGGCGCCGAGGCGGCGTGATCGTTTCCGCACGCGGTTCCGGTGACCGTACGGGCTGGACGGCCGCGCGGCCCCGGAAGCGCGGTGTCTCACCCTGGCTCACGCGCAGCACCGCCCCACCGGGCGCTGTTCCGGCGGGGCGGTCGCAATCCCCTTGTTCGCGGGCCCCGTTGGCCCTGGGGGTTGGTGCGACCAGCCTACGAGGCGGGTATGACAACCGGCGGAGGCGACGTCGTCGTCGAGCCCCCGCCGAGGGTGGCGACCGCACATGGCACCATCAGGTCTATGAACGCGCCCGAGAAGAAGCAGCAGGCAGCACGGGAAAGGCCTGCTGAAACGGGCGCCTCCCACGTGACGGCCGAAGGTGAGCGGGAAGCCGCGCACGTCGCCGTCACCGGGAAGAAGGCGGCCGAGGGGAGCATCGCGTGACCGACGCCCTCGTCGCCTTCCTGCGAGCCCGGCTGACCGACGAGCTGGAGAAGGCGCGCTACGCGAGCAACGTGGTGGTCAGGGATCCCGCGCGCTTCGGCGTCAAGGCCGAGGACGCCGCCGCGCACGCCCGGTTCTCCGTCGCCACGGCCGAGGTCCGCCTCGCGCTGCTCGACGACACCGTCGTTCCGTACCTGGGGACCGCCGGGCCGGGCGGCCGGAACGCCGAGTACCAACTCCGGCTGCTCGCCGTCCCGTACATGGAGCACTCCGATTACCCGCACGACTCCGACCGGACCGGGAGTACCGGGTGACCGCTGACCGCGACCGCCGTCCCGCGAGGCCGTCGGACACCGGGGCGTGTGGTCGGGCGCGTCGTCGCATGTGAACCCTCGCGCCCCGTCCCGGAAAATCAGTGCGACGTCCTCGTACCGGGGACGAGGTGGCTGTTCGTCGCCTCGTGCCGGATCAGCGGGGCATGGTCCCGCGTCATCCGGTGAACCCCGTCGGGGTCGGTGGCGAAGGCGGGCGAGAGAATGTCCGGCAGCGGCGACGCGGACGACGCTTGCGACTCGTACGGGGCAGACGTACTGGATGCTCCTCGGTCGTGAACGGTCATCGCGTCCAGGCTATGGACCGACCACCCGCCCACGGCACCCCTGGGAACCACCGATGACCACCGCTTCCGGCCTCCGCCGCCCGTCCGTCCTCTTCGTCACCGATCTGGCGTACGAGGCCCGGGGCCGGCGCTACGGCGACGAGGACGTCTTCCTCACTTCGCGGCTCCGCTCCCGCTTCGACCTCGCGCTCTGCCATCCCCGGGACGCGGCGGCGCTGCTGGACCGCTTCGACGGGGTGGTGGTGCGCAACAGCGGGCCGGTGCTGCACCACCCCGAGGCGTACGACGCCTTCCGCCGGCGGGCGCGGGAGCTGCGGACACCGGTGTACAACGCGCTGGACGGCAGCGGTGACGCGGCGGGCAAGCAGTACCTGGTGGACATGGACCGGGCCGGGCTGCCGGTCATCCCGACCGTGGACCGGGCCGCCGATCTGGGGTTGCTGCCGGAGGCGGAGTCGTACGTGGTGAAGCCGAAGCGGGGCGCGGACTCCGAAGGGCTGCGTTTCGTCGCCCGGCCCACGCTGGACCCGGCCGACGACGGCACCCTGCTGGTGCAGCCCCGGATCGACTTCCGCCACGAGGTCTCCTTCTACTTCGTGGACCACGACTTCCAGTACGCGCTGTACGCCCCCGACCCCGCGCGCCGCTGGGTGCTGGAGCCGTGGGAGGCGAGCGCGGCGGACCTGGAGTTCGCCCGCACCTTCGTGGAGTGGAACACCCTCAGCCACGGCATCCAGCGGGTGGACGCCTGCCGGACGGCGGCGGGCGGGCTGCTCCTCGTCGAACTGGAGGACCTCAACCCGTACCTCTCGCTGGACCGGGTGTCCACGGAGGTGCGGGAGGCGTTCGTGGGCCGGATGGCCGACGCGGTGGCCGCCGTCCTCGGGTGACTCGTCCGGGTCCGTCCGGCATGCGGGTCAACGGTGCCGGTGTGAGGGTGCGAGGGTGACCACTGCCAGCAGCGAGACCGCTCCCGTGGCGCCGAGTGCCACCGCACCGCCCGTCCTCGATCCGCGCCGCCGCAACATCGTCTTCGGGACGATCGTGCTCGGGATCCTCCTCGCCGCCCTGGACCAGACGATCGTGGGCACGGCGCTGCCGACGATCGTCTCGGACCTCGGTGGCGCCGCCCACATGTCCTGGGTGGTCACCGCCTATCTGCTCGCGGAGACGGTCGCCACCGTGCTGGTCGGCAAGTTCGGCGACCTGTTCGGGCGGAAGATCGTCTTCCAGGTCTCGGCGATCGTCTTCATCACCGGCTCCTTCCTCTGCGGCCTGGCCTCCAACATGCTGCTGCTGATCATCTGGCGCGGGCTGCAGGGGATCGGCGCGGGCGGGCTGATGGTGACGTCGATGGCGCTGATCGCCGACGTGATCCCCCTGCGCGACCGCGGCAAGTACCAGGGTGCGATCGGTGCCGTGTTCGGTGTGGCGACCGTCATCGGCCCGTTGCTGGGCGGGCTGTTCACCGACCACCTGACCTGGCGCTGGGCGTTCTACGTCAACGTGCCGATCGCCATCGTGGTGGTCATCGCGGCGGCCCGGAACATTCCCTCCGTACGGGCCGCCGGCCGCCCGGTCATCGACTACCTGGGTATCGCCCTGGTGGCGATCGGCGCCAGCGCGCTGATCCTCGGGACGAGCTGGGGCGGCAACGAGTACGCGTGGGGCTCCCCCATGATCATCGGCCTCTTCGTCGGCGGTCTCATCGCGCTTGCCCTGTTCGTGCTGGTGGAGAGCCGGGCCGCGCAACCGATGCTGCCGATGCGGCTCTTCCACAATCCGGTCTTCACGGTCTGCGCGATCCTGAGCTTCATCGTCGGCTTCGCAATGCTCGGGGCCATGACCTTCCTTCCCACCTATCTCCAGTACGTGGACGCGAACTCGGCGACGATCTCCGGCGTGCGGACCTTGCCGATGGTCATCGGTCTGCTGATCGCCTCGGTCTTCAGCGGCAACACCGTCAGCAAGACGGGCCGGTACCGGATCTTCCCCATCGTGGGCTCGCTGGTGATGGCGGCCGGGCTGTATCTGATGTCCCTGATGGGTCCGGAGAGCGGGGTGTGGCTGGAATCCCTGTACATGTTCGTGCTCGGCGTCGGCATCGGTCTGTCGATGCAGGTCCTGACGATCGCCGTGCAGAACACGGTGGACTACTCGGACCTCGGCACCGCCACCTCGGGCGTGACGTTCTTCCGTACCCTCGGCAGCTCCTTCGGCACCGCGGTCTTCGGCACGATCTACGCCAACTCGCTGGAGCCGAACCTCCGGCAGGGCGTGGACGAGGCCGCGCGCGCGGGCGGTGATCCCGCGAAGGTGAGCGTGGCCGCGCAGAACCCCGTGAGCCTGCATGCCCTGCCCGACGCGCAGTCGGCCCCGCTCGTCCAGGCGTACGCGGACACCATCCACACGGTCTTCCTGTGGACCGTGCCGGTGGCGCTGATCGGCTTCGTGGTGGCGCTGTTCCTCAAGGAGGTCAAGCTGCGGGACTCGGCGCGGGCCGGGTCGACCGACATGGGCGAGGGCTTCGCCCGTCCGACCGCGGGGAACTCGGACCGGGTCCTGGAGTTCACGGTGGCCAAGATCCTCCAGGGTGCGGGCCCGGACACGGCCCGGCGGATCATCGCCGCCTCCGACACCCGGCTGGACATGGCGGGCGCCTGGGCCGTCATGCAGGTCGACCTCTTCACGCGGATGGTCGGCCACGCCGGCCTCGGGTTGATCGCGACCCGCCACCGGCTCCCCCCGGAGGTCCTGGTGCCGGTCTTCGACCGGATGATCGACGAGGGGTACCTGACCGGGGACGGGCGGCTCTTCCAGCACACGGCGGCAGGCCGGCGGGAAGCCGCGACGATCACCTCCGCCTGGGCCGACTGGCTCAACGACCGGCTGGAGGAGGACGGCGCCCGGCCGGACGACCGGCGGCTGCGGGCCGCGGTCGACGTCATCGCCAAGCAGCTGCTCGCGGAGGACCTGGCGGCGGAACTCTCCCCGGCGCCCCGGAGCCACGCCCCGACCCCGGTCGGCTCTTCGGTCTGAGCACGGGCCGCCCGGAGAAAGGTCGGGCCGGGGTCAGCCGAGGAAGTCGCCGTCCTCGTAGACCCAGGCACCCTCGTGGCGGACGAAGGTGCTCCGCTCGTGCAGGGCGCCGGGCCGCCCGCCCTCGGTGTAGCGGGCGCGGAAGGTCACCGTGCCGGTGGTGTGGAAGGCGCTGCCCTCGGAGGTGGCGAGGATCTCCAGCCCTTCCCAGCGCGTGCCGGGGTCCGCCTCGACGACGGGCGGGCGGGTCGCGGGGTGCCAGGTGCGCAGCAGGTAGCCGGCGTCGCGGACGACGAAGGCGGCGTACCGGGAGCGCATCAGCGCCTCACACGTCGGCGCGGCCGCCGTTCCCGCGTGGTAGCGGCCGCAACACGCGGCGTACGAGGCCGGCAGACCGCAGGGACAGGGGGCGTCCGGGGCGGTGCGCGGGGCCGAGGGGGCGGGCGGTTTCCGGTGGGCGGTCCGTCGTGACATACGCCCATTGTCGCCCGGCCTTCTCCCCCCGCCGTCCCCGGCTCCGCCTGCGCCGGCGTGCTCCGCAAGCCGGTGAAGCAGCGACGCCACCGGGCGACGCTTCCCGCACACGGCAGGGTAGGGGGTCACCTGCGCGACACCACCGTGGGCTACGGTTTCCGGCCGGCGCGCGCGGCGGCCCGGCTCGGTCCGCCCTCGCGGGCCTGGGGGATCGCGGCCGTCCACCGGCGTCGGCCGCCTCCCCCGGGCAGGCACTCGGGTGCACCGGCCGGGTGGGCATACCCGTGCGACCGCGTCCCGGAGGCGGTGTCTCCGCGGACCACGACCACCACCTGACCAAGGATCACGCCCTGGCAGTCGAGGCAGATCGGGGGGAACGTCACCGCACCCACCGTCCTTCGCCGCGTGTCCGGACCATGTCGTCGCTCCTCCCGCGGCACCGGCCGCACCCCGGGCCGACCGCCGCCGCCGGGCTCTTCCCCGTCCGGGCTGGACCGTCCGCACCCGTCCCACCGTGACCACGTGTGCACGGTGGGTGATCGTTCGCCTTCAGCATGCCTTTGCCGCAGGGAGGAACGCAAGGGTTGCGTTCTCCCGCACTGCGCCGTCCCCGTGCTCGTTCACCCGTACCGGTGCGGTCGCATCCGTTCACCCGTGCCCCTTCGGCCGTGCCGCCACCACCCGGCTTGAGATGGGGAGGGGTCACCGCTCAGACTCACGGCTACCACCGACCCCGGAAGGCGCACAGTGTCAGAGAAGCGGCAGGCTCCCCCCACGGTCCGACTGCGGCGGCTCGCCGCCATGCTCCGACGCCTGCGCGCCACGGCCGAGTTGACCCGCGAGGAGGTCACCGAGCGGACCGGCATCAACGGCGTGACGTTGTACCGGATCGAGAAGGCGCGCGCCCGCCCGCAGAGGAGGACCCTCACGGCTCTCATGGAGGTGTACGGGGCCGACGAGGCGCAGCGGAGCGACCTGCTCGCGGCGGAGCGCCACGCGCAGGACCGGAGCAGGGTGCGGCCGTACCACGCGGGGCTCTCCGAGCACTACACGGCGTACATCGGGTTCGAAGCCGAGGCGCGCACGGTGCGGGCCTACGAACCGTCCCTGGTGCCGGGGCTGCTCCAGACCGAACGGTACGCCCGGGCCGTGGCCGGGGTCGCGCTGCCCGAAGCCGGCCGGCCGGGAGCGGACCCCTGGGTCGCTGCGCTGAGGGAGCGGCAGGCCGCGCTCGGCGTGTGTCCCGCACCGCGGCTCCGGGCGGTGGTGGACGAGGCGGCGGTACGACGGGTGGTCGGCGGGTCGGAGGTGATGCGCGAGCAGGTCGAGCATCTCCTGCGGATCGCCGCGGAGCCGCGGGTCCGTGTGCAGGTGATCCCGTTCGGCGCGGGGGCGCACGCCGGGATGGCCGGAGGCTTCGTCCACCTGGAGTTCCCGGACCCGCGGGATCCGGAGCTGGTCTACCTGGACACCCCCGCGGGCGACCTGTTCCTGGAGTCGGAGGAGGAGACCCGGAGGTTCAGGGCCGCGTTCGAACAGTTGCGGTCGGTGGCGCTGGACCCGCGGGACAGCGCCGAACTGCTGGCCGGGGTGTGCCGCTCGTAACGGCGGTCCTCACCCGGCCGCCCGCCCGGTCCTACCCCCTTCGGGGGAGTCAGGTGAGCAGGAAGTCGGCCTGGCCGGTCTTGGCGCCCTGGATGAAGGCGGCCATCTCGCCGGTGGAGTAGATGAGCGCCGGGCCGTCGGGGTCCGCGGACTGGCGGACGGCGACCCTGCCGTCGGCCAGCTTCATGGCCTCCACGCAGTTGCCGCCGTTGCCGCCGCTCCATGGCTTGGACCAGCCGTCGGCGCCGAGGGCGGCAGCGGGCATGCCGTTGTAGATGTCGCTCATCACAGCTCCTTGCGGAAATCCCGGAGGATGTCCTTCGTGCGTCGTGCCGTCGCGGCCTGGGCCGCCATGCGGTCCATGACTTCGAGGTAGGAAGCCACCTCGGGACGCGCGTCGAAGTAGACGGCGCCGGTCAGGTACTCGCTGAAAACCATGTCGGGCAGTTCGGGCACGGCGAAGCGGAAGAGCACGAACGGACCGTAGGTACCGGGGTGGTGGCCGGTCGCGAACTCCGCGATCTGCAGGGTGATGTGCGACTGCTCGGAGGCGTCGAGCAGCTTGTCGATCTGCGCGCGCATGATGCCTGGAGTGCCGACCGGGCGGCGCAGCACCGTCTCGTCCATGACCACCCAGAGGCGCGGCGCGTCGGCCTTCTCGAGCAGGCTCTGCCGCTCCATCCGCAGGGCGACGTGCCGCTCGATGTCCTCGGGCCGGGACTGGCCGACCGCGCCGCTACGCATCACCGAACGGGCGTACTCCTCGGTCTGGAGGAGCCCGGGCACGAAGTGCGGTTCGTACATGCGGAGCAGGCTGGCCGCGCCCTCCAGGCTGACGTACATGCTGAACCAGTCGGGCAGCACGTCGTGGTAACGCTGCCACCAGCCGGGCTTGTTGGCTTCTTCGGCGAGCGCGACGAACGCGTCGTTCTCCTGTTCGCCGATCCCGTACGCGCGCAACAGCACCTGCACGTAGGGGATCTTGAGGGCGACCTCGGCCGTCTCCATCCTGCGGACCGTCGCCGGGGCGACGCGGAGCACCTTGGCGGCCTGGTCCCGGGTCAGGCCGGCACGTTCCCGCAGGTCCTGCAGGCGCTTGCCGAGGACGACCTGTCCCACGGTCGGGGCGGACCGGGGCTCGCTCACTTCAGACCTCCGATGGTCACTTCTGCCAGCAGTGTGCCATGCGGTGGGCGACAAAGACACGTCCACTCTGCATTTTTCAGAGTGCCCCTTGCCAAGTGTCCGCGTCAGGGGGAGAGTTGACGACCACCAGTTCATTCGGTCATGCCCGTGCCTCCGCCCGAGGTGACGAGGTCCGGACATGACGCGGCAACCACTGTGAGGATTCGGTCGTGGCACCTGGCAGTGCGCTCGTCTCCCGGCCCGCGGACTCCTGTTCCGGCCCGGCAGCGCTCCGTTACCGCTCCGCGCCGCCGGCGCGGCCCGACGCGGCCGCCGGAACGCGCGGGCCCACCGCGTGCGCCCTCGCAGTCCGCCCCACGTCGACGCCGGTTGCGGAGCCGGGATGTTGAGGGACGCGCTGGCCCGGCTGCGTGGGGTGCGCCCAGCCCTCCGGCCGGCCGCCGGCGGGGACGGCACGGGGCTCGCGCGGGCCCGGCTGCCGCTGCCTCCGGAGCTGTGCGCGAGCCTGGGGTACGACGCCGTGGGCGTCCCGGCACGGCACGGATTCCACCTGATGTCCCATCTGCCGCGCACCGGATGCGTCTTCGAGGCCGCGGACGTGTGGTGGTGGATCGTTCCCGCGGGCTCGGACCAGGATCTGGACTGGCCCGAGCCGGTCGCCTACGCCTCGGGTGGATACGTGCCGGTGCCGCGTCCCCGGCTCATCCACGGACCCGACAGCAGCACTCCTTACACGCCGCCGATCCCGCTCTTCCTGATGGTGTGCCAGGTGGCCGGGGTGACGCCGAGCTGGGGGGCGCCGGGCCCCCGACGGGCCGTCCCCGCGCCCTGACGGGATCCGGCGCGGTCCGCCCGTACGTGACGTGTACCGGCGGAGCCCGCGGGGCGGCGTCAGTGGTCGGTTCCAGCATGAGAGCAGCGATCGGGCGACTCGCCGCACGGTGGGCCGTACGGATTCGAGGGGGTGGCTTGGATGCGGCGCTGGGAGCTGGTGGAAGGGACCGCGTCGAAGTTCTGGGAGACCGGCGCGGTCGGCGCCACGGTCACCGTGCGGTACGGCCGCTGCGGGTCCGAGGGGCGCACCCGGACCAAGGAGTACGCCTCCGAGGAGGCGGCCCACGCCCAGGTGCGCAGGACCGTCGCGGAGAAGGAGCGCCGGGGGTACGAGCAGGTGGTGGCCTCCGCTTCTGGAGCGGACGGGGCGACGGACACGGACGGCGCGACCCGTGCGGACGGGGCGACGGGTACGGGCGGCGCGGTCGGTGCGGCACTGCCGGACGAGACCACCTTCCGGCTGCCGTTGAGCTGGCGCCGGGTGCTCCACCCCCGGCGGGGCGGCTGCGCACGCCCCCTGAGCACGGCCGACGAGGAAGCCTCGGCGCGGGTCGGGGAGCGGATCGCCGGGGAAGCCGCCTGGATCGAGCTGATACTCGCCGAACCCGGCTCCGACCCGGAACTCGTCGAAGCGACCCGGGCCCACCTCGCCGGCAGTCCTTCCCCGGCCGGGGCCGCCGCGCTGGCGGCCGTCGTCTCCGTGGAGGGGGCCCCGGCCTGCTGGGTGGACACCTGGGTGGCGGAGCACGGGCTGCCCTTCGCCGCCCGGGCGGCCCAGGAGCTCCAGACCATCAAGGCGCACAGCTACCACGCGCTGGGACGGCGGGTGAAGGGCGCCCTCAAGCGGGTTTCCCTCTCCTCGCCCCTGCACTGGCACCACGGCTCCCTGAACGTCGCCGCCCGGGCCCGGGCCCACATCGCCGCGGCCGACGAGGAGACCTACCTCGCCACCGTGGCGGCGCTGGCCAGGGCCCGCCGGGACAGCCACCAGCGGATCACCGCCGCCTTCCTGGCGCCGAGCGAGACGGAGTGGGTCGAGGCCCTCCTGTCCGAGCCCGCCGTCCTCGCCGAGGACCACTACGTCCTGCAGCGGATGGTTCTCTCCTCCCTGACGTCGGCGGACCAGCTGGCGCGACTGCCGTACCGGCCGGACCCCACCCTCTCCGTGATCGCGACGCTCGCCGACGGCATCGGCACGGGCGTCGCGCCGATGCTCGGTACGTACCTCGACCACGGCCACCACTACGCCGAGGGCGTCAAGGCGGTCTCGGCCGCCCTCACCGAACTCCCCACCGACGAGGCGTTCGCCATCCTCCTGCACCACAAGGAGCTGAAGCACGTCCGCGCGGCCCTGCTCGACGCGATGCGCCGCTACCCGGTACGGGCCCTGCGGCTGCTGGCCGCCGACGTCCGCCACTCCGCCCCCACCAGGTCACGCGCCTCGCGGCAGCTCCTGCACGCGCACATCAACACCCACCGCCCGTTGGTCGCCGCCCTCCTGCCGACGTTGCCCGCCGGTGCGGCGGAGGTCGTCGGCCCGCTGCTGAACCCGGTCTCCCGCTTCCCGGAGGCGTCCGCCGCCTCCCTGCCCGCCGCACTCACCCGGCCGCCGTGGACCCGGGCGCGCGCCGGTGCTGCCGCCGCCCCGGTGGACACCGGCGCGGCCGAACTCCCCGCCCCGGAGCTGTGCTGGCTCCCGGGCGAACAGGAGGCGTGGGCCCGCTGCTCCACCTGGTACACCCGCCCGCAGCACGACGGCGACTGGGAGAAGGTGATCTCCTCCCCTCTCGAAGGGCTCGACAGCACCGGTCTGAGGCCCGCCTGGATCTTCCTGCACGCGCCCGTGGAGCGGATCACCCCCGCCCTCGCCACCTGGGCCCCCACCGACCTCTGGGACGGGGCGGACACCCTCCGACCGGTCGTCGCCCGTTTCGGACTCGGCGCGCTGCCTCTCCTGCTGCGTACGGTCCCCCGCCAGCCGAGCACCATGGCGGCGCTCTTCCTGCCGTTCGCCGACGTGACCGTCGCCCGGCACATGGCCGACTGGGCGGCCCGGCTCAAGTCCACCGCCGCGACGACCCGGACGTGGTTCGCGCGCCACGGCGCCGCCGCGGCGGCGTTTCTGGTGCCGGACGCGGTCGGGAAGCCCGGCGCCGCGCGGCGCGCCGCCGAACAGGCCCTGATCCAGATCGCCGCGGTCCACGGCGAGAAGACCGTCCGCGACGCCGCCGCCCGGTACGGCGCGCAGGCGGTGCGCTCCGTCGACGTGCTGCTGGTCACCGACCCCCTGGAGCGCGCCCTGCCCGCGAAGCTGCCGGTCCTGCCGAACTGGGCCGAACCGGGTCTCCTTCCGCAGCTGCTCACCCGTACCGGGGAGGCGCTGCCGGCCGAAGTGGTGCGCACCGCCCTCACGATGTTCGCGCTGTCCCGGCCCGGCGAGGTCTACCCCGGTGTCGGGGCGCTGCGCGACGCCACCGACCCCGCTTCGCTCGCCGCGTTCGGCTGGGCCGTCTTCGAGCAGTGGCTCGACGCCCGGCTTCCGGCCAAGGAGTCCTGGGCGCTGTACGTCCTGGGGGAGGTCGGGGACGACGAGACGGTGCGGCGGCTCACGCCGGTCGTCCGCGCCTGGCCGGGCGAGGGCGCGCACCACCGGGCGGTCGAAGGGCTGGACGTGCTGGCGGCCATCGGCAGCGAGACGGCCCTGCTGCATCTGCACGGCATCGGGCAGCGGGTCAGGTTCAAGGCGCTGAAGACACGTGCCCAGGAGAAGATCGCCGAGGTGGCGGCGGCGCTCGGACTCAGCTCCGAGCAGCTCTCCGACCGTCTGGTGCCGGACTTCGGGCTGGACCCGGACGGCTCGCTGGTCGTGGACTTCGGCCCGCGCCGGTTCACCGTCGGCTTCGACGAGCGGCTCGCCCCGTACGTCGTGGACGCGTCGGGGAGGCGGCTGCGCGATCTGCCGGCCCCGGCTGCGGGGGACGACCAGGAGTCGGCGTCGGCGGGCCGCGAGCGGTTCGTGACGCTGAGGAGGGACGTGCGGACGATCGCCGCCGGTCAGGTGCACCGGCTGGAGACCGCGATGGTCTCGGGCCGGTCCTGGACGACGGAGGAGTTCCGGGACCTCTTCGTCACCCATCCTCTGGTGGGGCATCCGGTACGGCGGCTGGTGTGGCAGAGCGCGTCGCGGGGGACGGTGACGGCCTTCCGGGTCACGGCGGACGGGGCGTTCGCCGACGCGGGCGGCGGCCCGCTCGTGCTGCCCGCCGACGCCTCCGTACGGATCGCCCATCCGCTCCGGCTCGGGGGCGCGCGTGCGGAGTGGTCCGAGGCCCTCAGCCGCCTCGGGCTCGCCCAGCCCTTCCCCCAACTGGAGCGCGTGGTCCGCTCCCTGACCGACGAGGAGCGGACGAGCGACCGGCTGCACCGGTTCGAGGGTCTCACCGTGCCCACGGCCGCGGTGCTGGGACTGGAGCGGCGCGGCTGGGAGCCGGGCGCTCCCGGGGATGCCGGGGTGCGGGGGTGGATCTCCAAACGCCTGGGCGAGGACGTGTACCTGGTCGTCTGCCTCCACGAGGGCGTCGTGGCCGGCTCTCCGGAGTCCTTCCCGGAGCAGCGACTGGAGGCGGTCCGGCTCAGCGACCGGCCCGGTGCCCCCCGGCCCCGCGGTCCGCACCGCCCTCTCTTCGGCTGCCTGGATCCGGTGACCGCGTCCGAGGTGCTCGCCGACCTGACGGCGCTCGCGGGTGTCCGGCGGAGCCCGGCCGGGGGCGGTCCGGCCGGGGCTCCGGGCCGGACCGTCGCCGCCGCGGGTCAGGGCCGGTCGAGGTAGGCCAGCTGGGGATGGACGCCGGTGTACGCCTCGACGAGTCCGCGGGCCACCTGGACCGAGTCCACGAGCGGGTGCAGGGCGAACGCCCGTACGGCGGCGGAGCGTGAGCCGCTCCCGGCGGCGTCGAGCACGGCGCGTTCGACGGCCTTGACCGTGGTGACGAGTCCGGCCGCGTGGCCGGGCAGAGGGCTCACCGCCACCGGGTGGGCGCCGTTCGCGTCGACGAGGCAGGGCACCTCCACGACGGCGTCCGCGTCGAGCGCCGGGAGGGTGCCGCGGTTGCGCACGTTGAGGATGAGCGAGGTGCGCTCGTTGCGGGCGACGGCGCGCATCAGGGCGAGGGCCACCTGTTCGTACCCCCCGGACTCCAGATCGGCGGCGGCACGGTCGCCGGCACCCGCGACCTCGCGGTTCTCCGACATGTAGGTCGCCTCCCGCTCGGCGCGGGTGCGGTCCCAGGTGTCCAGCGCCGGTGTACCGGGTTCGCGCATCCGCGCGTAGAACCCTTGTTGCTGCCGGCTCAGGAAGGCGCCCCGGGTCAGCTCCGCCCGCTGGTAGGCCTCGACCGCCTCCCGGTTGAAGTAGTAGTAGTGCAGGTACTCGTTGGGGATCGCACCGAGCGAGCGGATCAGGTCGGTGCCGAAGAGCTTGCCCTCCTCGAAGGAGCCGAGGAGCGCCTCGTCGGCGAGCAGCCGGGGAAGCTCGTCCCTCCCGTCGACGTACAGCCCCTGCACCCAGCCGAGGTGGTTGAGGCCCGCGTAGTCGATCCAGGCACGGTCCGGGTCGGCGCCGAGCAGCCGGGCGATCCGGCGGCCCAGCCCCACGGGTGTGTCGCAGATGCCGACGACCCGGTCACCCAGGTGCCGGGACATCGCCTCGGTCACCATGCCCGCGGGATTGGTGAAGTTGATGACCCAGGCGTCCGGGGCGAGCCGTGCGATGCGGCGGGCGAGGTCGACGGCGACCGGCACGGTGCGCAGCCCGTACGCGATGCCGCCCGCCCCGACCGTCTCCTGCCCCAGCACCCCCGCCGCGAGGGCGACCCGTTCGTCGGCGGCACGCCCGTCGAGACCGCCCACCCGGATCGCCGAGAAGACGAAGTCGGCGCCCCGCAGCGCCTCGTCCAGATCGGTGGTGGCCAGGACGGCGGGAGCGTCCCGTCGCCCCCGCGCCTGTTCGTCGAGTACCCGGGCGACGGCCGTGAGACGGTCGCGGTCGGTGTCGTAGAGGGTGACCCGGGAGACACGGCCCTCCGCATGGTCACCGAGCAGCGCCCCGTACACGAGAGGGACCCGGAATCCGCCACCACCAAGAATTGTCAGCTTCACGCTGCTCGATGGTACGGGTCCGCTCGCGCTCCGCGGCGGCGCGGCGGAGTGCGGGGCCGTTCCTCGGGGTCGCCGGGGCGGCTCGCCGACCGACGGTCAGTACCCCTTCCACCAGGCGGAGACCGCCTGCCACAGGCGGCCGGTGGTGCCCTGGACCCGCTGCGGCGGAATCTCGGCGACCGGCTCGGTGCCGGCGGCCGGCGGCGTGGCCGTCTCCGGCGCGGTGGTCGGACGGGCGGGGGTGCCCGGCGCCGGTGAGGAGATCTCCCAGTCGTTGCGGGGCCCGGAGCGGGCGGCCATCGCGGTCATCGGTTCGTCGTCGATCTCCTGCTGCGGGCTGGGCGCGAACTTGACCGGCAGCTCGGTCAGATGACGCGACATGATGTTGCCCATCCAGCGCAGCTCGCTCTCGTCCACCGCGAGTTCGAGGTCGGGCAGACGCATCAGCAGCGCGTCGACGCCGACGTCCGCGATGGCGCGGCCGATGTCCTGGCCGGGGCACTCGTGCGGGCCGCCGCTGAAGGCGAGGTGGGCACGGTTGCCCTCCATGCCCGCGTTGAGGTCGGGCCGGACGGCGGGGTCGCTGTTGGCTCCCGCGATGCTGATGAGCATGGCGTCGCCCGCCTTGATCCGCTTCCCGCCGAGCTCGGTGTCGCCGACGGCCCAGCGGCCGAAGACGGCCGAGAAGGGGGGCTCGTCCCAGAGGGTCTGCTCCACCGCCTCGGGGACGGTCATGTGGCCGCCGCTGAGCCGCGCGCGGAAGCGGGGGTCGGTCAGCACCATGCGGATCACGTTGGCGATGAGGTTCGCGGTGGACTCGTAGGCCGCGATGAGGGTCAGCCGCAGGTGCTCGATCACCTCGATGTCACTCATGTGGGCGGGGTGCTCGACGAGCCAGCTGGCGAAGTCGGACTCCCGGGCGCCGCGACGGCGTTCCACCAGCCCGGTGAGCACGCCGACGACGTACGCGTTGCTGGTGACGGCGGTCTCGGTACCGCGCGTCATGTCGCGGGCGGCCTGCACCAGCCGGTCGTCGTACTCCTCGGGCATGCCGAAGATCGCGCACATGACCATCATCGGCAGGTGCTCGGCGAACTGGCTGACGATGTCGGCGGAGCCCTTGAGGCAGAAGTCGTTGACGAGCCGGTTGCTGAAGCGGTTGATGTGGCGGCGCACGCCGCGGGTGTCGATCCGGCCCATGCTGTCCGTGATCGCGCCGCGCTGGCGCTCGTGGGTGGCGCCGTCCGCGAAGACGCACACGGGCTGGTAGGTGAAGATCGGCGCGAGGGGGTGCTCCGGACCCACGCTGCCGTCCTGCAGCGCACGCCAGCGCCGCGAGTCGCGGGAGAACTGCGAGGGGGTACGGGTGACGTGCAGGTTCTCGCTGTGGCCGAGGACCAGCCAGGCGGGTACGTCACCGTGCAGCAACACCGGTGCGACGCTGCCGTGTTCGGCGCGCAGCTTCTCGTTCAGCCCGACGATGTCGTTCTCCACCTCGGGGCCGTAGTAGCGGCGCAGCCCGCCGGGGCCGAGTCCGTGGGCGGGGCATCCGGGCGGCGGGGCGGCTCCCGTCGGTGCTCCGGGCTCGTGGGAGAAGGGGGTTGTCACAGTGGCTCCAGTGATGAGGCGTGCGAGGTCGCGCGGAAAGACGCGCGGCGGAGAGGGGACTTCGGGGGCGCCCGGCGGATCGTGGCCGGGGACGGTGCCCGGTGCGGCGCCCCGTGCCGGGGCGAATGCCGCACCGGACACCGTCTTTCCGGCCGCTCGGATGCGCCGGGCACCCGGGCGCCGCGCGGCTCCTGTCCGGGCGTCCGGGCGGCCGGGCGGTCGTCCGGCCGGCCGCCCGGACGTCATGCGAGAGGGACGGCCAGGCCGTGCAGGTAACGCATGAGCGTCATCAGCACGTCCCGGCTCGACGCGCGGAGGCGCGCGTCGCAGTCGATCACGGGGACTTCGTCGGGCAGGTCGAGCGCCCGCCGCAACGTCTCGACCGGATGGTGCGGGGCGTCGGGGAAGGTGTTGACGGCGACGACGAACGGCACCCCGCGCTCCTCCAGGCGTCCGATGACGTCGAAGCTGGATTCGAGGCGGCGGGTGTCGATCAGGACGACGGCGCCGAGGGCACCCTCGAAGAGACCGTTCCACAGGAACCAGAAGCGTTCCTGGCCCGGTGTGCCGAACAGGTAGAGGATCAGCTCCTCACTGAGGCTGATCCGGCCGAAGTCCATGGCGACGGTGGTGGCGGTCTTGCTCTCCACCCCGGCGTTGTCGTCGACGCCGACGCCGGCCTGCGTCATGGTCTCTTCGGTCGTCAGGGGGCGGATCTCACTGACCGAACCGACCATGGTCGTCTTGCCGACGCCGAATCCGCCGACGATCACGACCTTCACCGCGGCGGTGGCCGTGGTGGGCAGGACGTCCTCGGTACGGGGGCCGGTGATCGTGTCAGAGCTTCTGAAGTCCATGCATCACCGCTTCGAGAAGGGACCTGTCGGGGAGGGTGGCGCGGACGATGGGTGCGCGCGATTCGATCAGTTCGGTCGCGAGTAATTCGGTCAGGAGCGAGGTGACGACGCTGAACGGCAGGCCGAGATAGGCGGAGATCTCGGCGACGGACAGAGGCGCCTGGCAGAGCCGCAGGATCGCGGCCTGCTCGGGCTGGAACGTCGGTGAGGGTTCTGCCTGGGCGACGACCATGGTGACCAGGTCGAGCGCGGCCCGCTCGCTGCCGTCAAGATCGCCGGTGATGACGTACAGGCGCTCGGGATCGTTGAGCGCCGGGTCGGCATTGCGGCGTTCCCGTCGGGGAGCGTTCATCCGGCCTGCCCGTCGTGGCGCGGCGGGCTGGTCAGATGGGCGCCGATCCGGACGACCATGTCGCGCATCCTCGCGCCGACCAGCCCGGCGTCGACGGTCTCCCCGGCCAGCACCGCGAGGTACGCACCCGTGCCGGCGGCCATCAGGTAGAAGAACCCGCCGGTCACCTCGATGACCACGAGCTTCATCAGACCGTCGCTGTAGGGGATCTCGGAGGCGACGGCGGCGGCCAGGCTCTGCAGGCCGGCGCAGGCAGCGGCCAGCCGGTCCCCCACGTCCGGGTCCCCTCCGTGCATGGCGATGCGCAGCCCGTCGGAGGAGAGCACCACGATCTGGTGGATGCTCGGAACGTCGTCGGCCAGCTCCTTGAGCATCCAGTCCATGTTTCCCCGCTGCTGGATCACTTGAGGTCTCCCTTGTCCCACGCGTCGTCAGAGTTTTCGCCGTTCTTCGGGTCGTGCGGCACGCCGTTGACGGCCTTGGTGAAGGCCTCCAGCCAGAGGCCGGGGGGCTTCTCCTCACCGTTGCCACGGCCTGCGGCGTGCGGGGCCACGCCGGTGGGCGCGCCGTGAACGCCTTCCGTCGCGGGTGCCGGGGCCTGCTGCGGGAGGTTGTGCGAGCCGAGCGGGGCGCGGCCCCGGCTGCGGCGCTGGGGCAGTCCGTTCTCGGTCCACTCGGTCACCACGGGGGCCTCGTCCTCCATGGCCGCGGCGGGTGCGGCGGAGGCGGCGGGCGGGACGACGGCCGAGGGCACCGGACCGGTGGCGGCGACCCGGGCCTTCCGCTTGCCGGCGGGGGGGACGACGTGCTGGAGTTGTGACATGTCCAGCGAGCTGGTGGGCCGCGAGGTGGCGCCGATGCCGTGGGCGATACCGGGTGCGGGGCCGGTGGTGATCATGTCGCGGGGGACGATGAGCACGGCACGGACGCCGCCGTACGCGGACTGGCGGAGCGACACCTGGAGTTGGTACATCCGCGACAGCCGGCCGACGACCGCCATGCCGAGGCGCGGGGACTCCCCGAGGTCGTTCATGTTGATGCCGGCCTGGGCCTGCGCCAGCATGTTCTCCGCCCGGGAGCGGGCCTCCTCACTGAGGCTGACCCCGCCGTCCTCGATCTCGATCGCGATGCCCGTCTGCACCTCGACCGCGGTGACGTGCACCCGGGTCTGCGGGGGCGAGTACCGCGTGGCGTTGTCGAGGAGTTCGGCGCAGGCGTGGATGAGCGGCTCGACCGACGTGCCGACGATGGCGACCTTGGCGATCGAGTGCAGGTCGACGCGCTGGTACTCCAAGATGCGCGACATGGCACCGCGCAACACGCTGAACAGCGGTACGGGCTTGGGCCACTGGCGGCTGGGCCGGGCCCCGCCGAGCACGGCGATGGAGTCGGCGAGCCGGCCGATCAGCGCGGTGCCGTGGTCGATGCGGAGCAGGTCGTCGAAGACCTCCGGGTTGCGCCCGTAGTGGTCCTCCATCTCCCGCAGTTCGCTCGCCTGGCGGTGGACGATGGCCTGCACGCGGCGGGCGACGCTGACGAAGGCGCGCTGCGCGGAGTCACGCCGGGCCTCCTCGTCGTCGATGATCTGCAGGACGGTGTAGACCAGCCGCCGCAGCGCCTTGGGGAGGTTGCGGTAGGACTCGTCCCCGTCCACCACCTCCCGCATGACCTCTTCGGGCGAGTTGCTCGCGCGCAGCATCCTGATGGCGGAGGGCATCAGTTCCTTGGTGAGCCGCACGGTCTCTTCGTCGTGTGCGGCGATGCGCAGTTCCAGCTGGGCGATGCGCTGTTCGTACTGCGCGCGCAGGACGCGTGTCTCGCGCCGTCGGCGGTTCAGTGCGACGGCGAGCGCACCGACCACGACGGCGGCGAGCGCGCCGCTCACGGCGACTGGTATCCGCGCGGCGTCCGTGACCAGCGTCATGCCCAGCGCGCAGGCGCCGACGACCAGCACGACGGGCAGGAGGAGTACACGGACGACGGGAATCCGTCGGTCGGTCGGTGGTGATTCAACACGGACCATCTAAAAACCTTCTGGCGGTTGATTCCGGGATGTATGCACACGGGTGCTGACACTCATGAACATGTGCGCGAATTGGTGCCAACTCGGCTTCACTGCGCGTGAGCTTAGCCAGATCGGAACAGGGGGTCGGCACATTCACCCAACGCCCTGCGCGCGCACCCCACGGGTAATACACTCGCCAGTTTTCGTACTCCACGCGTCCGGACGTGCGCGGACAGTGACGAGCGGCGAGGCGGGGCCGCTCTCTCCCGTGCACGTCCCGCACAGTGGTACGAAGACGTACGGAGCACCGCGGGAACCACCCGTCACCGTCCCGGGCGACCCTCACCGCGTGTCGCTCCCGTCGCCGCGGGGTCCCGGCGGGAGCGGCGGTCAAGCCCTTAAACTCACCGCCGGGCGGGAGGGGCACGACCGTCCCGCAGGGAAGTACATACGCACACCTGATCGACGAGGATCGAAAGGGGCGAATTTCCGCTCCACGGAAGGGTGAGGGGCAAAATCACCGTGTTTGACGGCGAGGAGGCCCGTTCCCCTTCCGTACGACCGCGCCGAGGACCGGACGAGAGCGGGCACATCATGAGATCGGCACCGGGGTACACCATCGAGTCGCTCGACACCGGCCTGCGACTGATGCGGCTCTTCCTCACCCACGACACGCTCACCGTCAGTGAGGCGGCCGGGCTCCTGGACGTCGGGCGGTCCACCGCGCACCGGGTCCTCGCCACGCTGGAGGGCCGGGGGTTCGCCGGGCGCGACGCCTCGGGGCGGGGCTACGCGGCGGGACCGGAGCTGATGAGGCTCGGCCGGCCCGCCGGGTTCGGGGCCGTCGTCCGGGAGCGGGTGGCCGGGGTGCTGGACGACGCCGTCCGGCGGACCGGGGAGACCGTCCAGGCGGTCGCCCTGATCGGCGACCGGATCATCGTCACGGACGCGCGCGAGTCCCCGCAGCCCGTGCGGGTGCGGCCGGGGACGGGCCTGACCCACCCGGCACACGCCACGGCGGGGGGCAAGACGCTGCTCTCCCTGCTGACGCCCGGCCAGGTCCGCGCGCTCTATCCGGACGAGGAGTGGGAACCGGTCACCCCGCGCACGATCACCTCGCGTACGGCGTTGCTCGCGGAGCTGGAGGGTGTCCGCGACCGGGGCTACGCGGTGAGCGCGGGCGAGTCCGCCCGGGGCCTGTGCGCCGTCGCGGTGCCCCTCGTGGGCTCCGGCCCGCGCGACCGGCTCGCCCTGGTGGCCTCGGTACCCGCCGACCGGGGCGATGAGGGCGCCCTGCGTGAACAGGCGGCGCGCTTGCGGGAGTCGGTGGCGGCGCCGGGCCCGCTCCGGGCGGAGTGACGGCGCCGGCGCCGGCCGTGGGGGAGGGCCGCCGCCGTACGCGCCTCAGCGGGAGGCGCCGCCCAGGCGCCCCTCCAACTGCACGAGCAGTTCGCTGAGCTGGGCGCTGAGGCGGTCGCGGGCCGGCTCGTCCAGTCCGGCCAGCACCGTCCGTTCGTAGGCGAGTTGCTGGGGCAGGACGCGGTCGACGAGATCGCGGCCCGCACCGGTGAGGCGGACGCGGGCGACCCTGCGGTCCCGGTCGTCGCCCCGGCGGTCGACGAGCCCGCGTTCCTGGAGGGCGCGCAGCCGTTTGGTGACGGCGGCACCGGAGGAGAAGGTCTCCCGGGCCAGTTCTCCGGGAGTGAGTTCACGGCCCGTCCGGCGCACGGCACCGAGCAGGTCGAACTCCGCACGGTTCAGCCCGGCGGCGCGCAACGGCGCGTCCTCGGCCTGCTGGAGCAGGGCGGCGCAGCGGTTGATCCGGCCGATGAGTTCCATCGGCCCGGTGTCGAGTCCGGGGTTGACCGCCTGCCACTGCCGTACCACCGAGGCCACGATGTCGTCGGTCACACCGCTCCGTTCTCCGGGGCCAGGGCGATGAGCCCCTGCCGTTGTGCTGTCGCGGCGAGCGTACGGTGTCCGGCCCGCTCGGCCGCGACGAGATCCTCTTCCGGCAGGGCGCGCTGCCACCACTCCCCCGCTGCGGCGTCCCCGGCCTCGCGCAGTTCGACCAGGGTGGCGGTGAGCCCGCGGCGGGAAGCGTCGAGCGCGGCGGGCTCGGCGCGCCCGTCGGCCAGGACCTCGACGCTGTGCGCGCGGGCCCGTTCGGTGGCCTTCAGAGCGCGTTCCACCCGGCCGGTGGCCCGCCGGTTGGTGACGAGGACGGCGGCGAGGAAGCCGACGGCCGCGCCGACGACGGTGTCGACGACCCGGTCGCCGATGAGTTCGCCGGCGGGGTGGCTGCCGCCGAACTCGATGACCAGGAGCGCCATCGGGGTGACGGCGACGGATCCGAGCCAGTAGTTGCGGGTGATGAGCGCCTCGGCGGCGAAGTTGAAGACCAGACAGCAGGCGATCAGGAGCAGCGGGCTCGTACGGGCGAGCGGGAGGACCGCGGCGAAGACGAGCACGCCGAGCAGATTGCCCAGGGTGCGCTGGAGGGCCCGGTTCCAGGAGAGGGTGACGTTGGCCTGGTAGAGGGAGGCGGCGGTGACGATGGCCCAGTAGGGCCGGCCGACGCCGAGCGCCTGGCAGGCGTATCCGGCGAGAGCGCAGCCGATGAGGGTGCGGACCGCGATGGGGAGCACGTGGGAGCCCGGGCCGAGGCGGCGCAGCAGCTCGCCCCGGTGGGTACGGGCCCGGCGGCCGGCCCGTTCGGCTTCGACGCCGTAGAGCTCGGCGGTGGTGCCGGGGGCGGCCGGCGGCGTCGGAACGGGGCCGCGCGCCCGGGTCAGCGCGGCCCACTCCCGCAGGCGGGCGGGATCGGCGCAGGCGCGGTGGCCGGCCGGGCTGCTCTCCACGAGCGCCGCCTCGGCGTGCACGACGAGGCGTTCCAGCGCCCGGCGCGCGGGCGTGGGGCGCCCGGCGGCGAGCAGGGTCTGCCAGGCTCCGTGCACCGCGGCGGCCGCTGCGCCGCGCGTACGGGGACCGGGGGCGGCCAGGCAGGCGGCGGCCGCGTCCAGGGCGCGTGCGGTGGCACGGCGTTCGGGTCCTTCGCGGCGCAGCAGGGCGGGGCCGACGGTGACGCACCAGGAGAACGTTCCGGCCGCGAGGGTGAGGGCGAGGTGGCCGGGGACCTGGCCGAGGTGCTGGGGCGCGAAGAGGGCCGCGGAGGTGACGAAGGTGAAGATCACGTGTCCGGGCGGACCGATGCGGGACGCGTCGCAGAGGGCCTTCTGCGCTGCGGCGAGCAGGGCGCCGACGGCGATGAGGATCGCGGTGGAGTCGGTGAGCGCGCCGGCGATCAGCGCAGCCGCCAGTCCGGCGAGCATGCCGAGCACCACCCACACGACGGTTCCGGCCCGTCGGGCGTACGGGAGGCTGTGGCCGTACAGCGCGCAGAGCGATCCGGCCATCGTGTACATCACGAGGTCCAGCCGGTCGGCGGCGAAGAGCAGCAGGTTCGGTACGGCGGAGGCGACGACGACGCTCAGCGCCGGTTTGAACCAGATGTCCGAGGGGTGGGCGAGGCGGAGCGCCGCCTTCAGGGGGAGCCTGCGGACGGAAGGGCGCCGGGGGATGGTTGTCTCACTCACCTCTTCACTTTAACAGGTATTACACCTGTAAAAGATTGACCGGTGGGCCTCCTCCCGGCGGCTCCGCCTCGGCCGCCCCGGCCGGAACGGTGCTTCCGCCGAGCCGGGCGGCGATGCGGTCGGCCGTCCGCTCCAGCCCGTCCGCACGGTGGCGGGTCCACGCGTCCGGCGGGCCCGGCCCGGCCGGCCGGAGACTGAGGGGGGCAGCCGGTGCGCACCCCACACCATGTCCTCGGCCGCGACGAGCAGGGCATGCCAGTCGGCCTCGGAGCGCCCCGGGGTGGTCGGCGTCCCGGTGCGGTACGGGGCGTACGCGGGCCTCGACACCCGCAAGGAGGCAACCCCTGCAAGGAGGCGATCCGCGCGGCGGGCCGCAGAAGAACGCCCACGGCATCACGGGCGCGAGCAGCACGGCGTACGCCTCGGCCGCGGGGCCGGTCCCGATCCGCCGGGCCCCCGCCGGCGTTCCCGGCGACGGCTCGGCGGACCGCCTGCCAGGTGGGGAGACCGGGCCCGCCGGGCGTTCCCGCGCGCCGCCCGGTCCACCGCCCCCGGTGCTCCGCTCAGGCCGTGGGGCCGCCGTCCGTACGGCCGGAGGGCGGGTCCGCCGGGGCACGCAGGCTTTCGGCGGCGTCCGACACCCTGCGCAGCAGGTCGAGGAAGACGCCCTGTTCCTCGGGGGAGAGCGGACCGAGGAAGACCTGGTTCATGCGGGCCGCCCGCAAGGACACCTTGGCGTGGGTGCGGGCGCCCGACTCGGTGAGGCGCAGTACGGAGCGCCTGCCGTCCCGCGGATCGCGGACCTTGTCCAGCAGCCCCCGGCGCAGCAGTCGGGTGACCAGGTCGGCGATGGTCGAACGGTCGAGGCCTATCCGATCCCCCACCGTGCGCTGGTCGAGTCCGGGCTCGGCCGTCAGGGAGTTGAGGAGGGCGAACTGGGGCGAGGTGATCTCCTCGGAGACCATCGTGGTCCAGAGCAGGTGGTGCGCCTGCTGGAAGCGCCGGGCCAGGTGGCCCGGATGGGTGCTCAGATCGACCGCGGACACGGGCCGCCTCCCCTGCTGCTCTGCGGCTCGTCTGTCTGCCGGTGGGTACGGATTGCTCCGGCGTCCGCGCCGGGTCACCGAAGAAAAGCAGTGTACTGAGGGTATTGACCCTGTCCAACTCTCCTGATTAGCTCCGGAGCCATCAGGAATTACTCCGTGCACTGAGTAAATGTGAGCCGACTCCGGAGCCACCATGACTTCCCCTCCCCTGCCCGACGGGCTGGACCAGCACGAGATCGACCGGGCGATGGATCTGGCCGAGGCCGCGGCTGCCCCCGGGCACCATCCACCGCGCGACTACCCGCCCTACCGGAGCAGCCGCCTGCGCCATCCGCACCGGGCGCCGATACCCGTCCGCGATCCGGAGGCCGTCGAACTCTCCGGGCCCGCCTTCGGCGTCAGCGACGTCACCGCGCTGGACAGCGATCTGACGCAGCAGCACCACGGCGAGCCGCTGGGGGAACGGATCACCGTCGGCGGGCGGCTGCTCGACCGGGACGGGCGGCCGGTGCGCGGTCAGCTGGTGGAGGTCTGGCAGGCCAACGCCTCGGGACGGTACGCCCATCAGCTCGACCACCATCCGGCGCCGCTCGACCCCCACTTCACCGGCTTCGGCCGCTGTCTGACGGACGACGAGGGCGGGTACTCCTTCACCACCATCAAGCCCGGGGCGTATCCGTGGCGCAACCACACCAACGCGTGGCGCCCCGCCCACATCCACTTCTCCCTCTTCGGGACGGCGTTCGCGCAACGGCTGGTCACCCAGATGTACTTCCCGGGCGATCCGCTCTTCCCCTACGACCCGGTCCTGCGCTCGGTCACGGACGCCGCCGCACGCGCGCGGCTCGTCTCCGCCTACGACCATGACCTGTCCGTACCCGAGTGGTCCCTCGGCTACCGCTGGGACATCGTCCTGGACGGCCCGTCCGCCACCTGGATCGAGGAAGGCCGCGACCGATGACCCTCGCCCCCACGCCCTCCCAGACCATCGGCCCGTTCTACGGGTTCGCGCTGCCGCTGCCCGACGGCGGTGACATCGCCCCGGCCGGGCACCCCGACACCCTCACGGTGCGCGGGCTGGTGCTCGACGGCGCCGGGGCCCCCGTGCCCGACGCGCTCGTCGAGACCTGGCAGCCCGCTCCGGACGGATCGCGCACCGGCCTGCCCGGTGCGATGCGCCGCGATCCCGTGACCGGGCGCAACGCGGGCCGCAACGGGGTGGACTTCACCGGTTTCGGCCGGGTCGCCACCGACGCGGACGGCCAGTGGTCGCTGCGGACCCTGCCGCCGGGCGGCGTTCCCTACCTCAGCGTCGTGGTCTTCGCGCGCGGCCTGGTCCACCATCTCCACACCCGCCTCTACCTGCCGGACGCCCGCGGGGCCGCGCCCGAGGGCGACCCGCTGCTGGACTCGCTGGACGCGCAGCGCCGCGCCACGCTGATCGCGACACCCGCCGGCCACCGTACGTACCGTTTCGACATCCGCCTGCAGGGCGAGGGCGAGACGGTCTTCCTGGAGTTCCCCTGATGCACGAGAACGGCACCGGACCGCACCGTCCCGGACCGCACGACGTCGGCCTGCTCGCTCCCGGGCGGTCCGGGTCCCGGGCCGAGGCGGCCACCGGGGACGCGGCCTTCCTGCGGGCGATGCTCGACGCCGAGGCGGCCCTCACCCGGGCCCAGGTCTCCTGCGGGCTCGCTCCCGCCGGGGCCGGCCCCGCGGTGACCCGGGCCGCCGACCCCGCCTGCTTCGACCCCCGGGATCTCGCGCTGCGGGCCCGCTCCGGCGGCAACCCGGTGATCCCGCTCGTGGCCGACCTGCGGGCACGGGTGGCCCAGGAACTGCGCGGGCACGTCCACCGGGGCGCGACCAGCCAGGACATCGTGGACACGGCGGCGATGCTGGTGGCCTCCCGTGCCCTGGCCCTCGTCCTGGACGACCTCGGCCGGACCGCGGAGCGGCTGGGCGTACTCGCGGCCGAGCACCGGGACACCCCGATGCCGGGCCGGACCCTCACCCAGCACGCCGTACCGACGACGTTCGGCCTCAAGGCGGCGGGGTGGCGGGCGCTCCTGCTCGACGCCCGGGACCGGCTGGCCGCCGTACGTTCGTCGCTGCCGGCCCAACTGGGCGGCGCGGCGGGCACCATGGCCGCGCTCGGGCCCGAGGACCCGGACACGGACGGCCCGGCTGCGGCGCCGGCCGTCGCGGCGGCGTACGCGCACGAACTGGGCCTGGCGGAAGCGGTGCTGCCCTGGCACACGCTCCGGACGCCGGTCGCCGACCTGGCCGGGGCGCTGGCGTTCGCCGCGGGCGCGCTCGGCAAACTCGCCGTGGACGTGCTGAACCTGGCCCGGACGGAGATCGGCGAGGTCGCCGAGGGAACGGGCGGCGGGTCGTCCGCGATGCCGCACAAGGCCAACCCGGTCCGCGCCACGCTCATCGCGTCGGCCGCCCGCCGCGCACCGTACCTCGCGGCGACGCTGTACGGCTCGCTCGCCGCCGAGGACGAGCGCCCCGCCGGAGCCTGGCACGCGGAGTGGGAGCCCCTGCGCGATCTCCTCCGGCTGGTGGGCGGATCGGCCCAGGACGCCGTCGAACTCACCGCGGGGCTGCGCGTCTTCCCCGACGCCATGCGGGAACACCTCGATCTGACCAGCGGGTTGATCGTCTCGGAGCGACTGGCCTCGGTGGCGGCGTCCCGGGTCGGCCGCGCGGAGGCCGCCGAGGTGATGGCGCGGGCCACCGCCACCGCCCGGGAGCGGCAACTCCCCCTGGCCCGTGTCCTCATCGGGGAGCCCGCGTTCGCCGGCACCGATCTCGCCGCCCTCACCGACCCCACGCGGTACACCGGCTCCGCCGGTCCGCTCACCGACCGCGCCCTGGAACGCCGATGACCGGACACCCCTCGCCCGTACCGCACTTCCGCGAGGAAGGTCCGTCCGGTGCGCCGCCGTTGCTGCTCGGCCCCTCGCTCGGCACGTCCATGGCGCTCTGGGACGGTGTCGCCCCCGCTCTCTCCCGGACCCGCCGGGTGGTCCGCTGGGACCTGCCGGGGCACGGCGGCTCCCCGGCCGGCCTGATCGGAGCCGGGGCGACCGTCGCCGATCTCGGCCGGCTGGTCCTCTCCCTCGCCGACACGCTCGCGCTGCGCCGGTTCTCCTACGCGGGTGTCTCACTCGGCGGCGCGGTCGGGCTCTGGCTGGCCGCCCACCACCCCGAGCGCGTCGACCGCCTGGCGGTCGTCTGTTCGTCCGCTCGGTTCGGGGACCCGCGGGCCTGGCGCGACCGGGCCGCGCGGGTACGCGCACGGGGCACCGGACCCGTGGCCGACGGGGCGGCGGCGCGCTGGTTCACCCCGGGTTTCACGGTGCCGGCGCTCCTGGACGACCTGCGGGCCGCGGATCCGGGGGCGTACGCGGCGTGTTGCGACGCTCTCGCCTCGTACGACCTGCGACCGCTGCTCAGCTCCATCGGCGCGCCCACCCTTGCCGTGGCGGGGCGCGAGGACCCCGCGACGCCGCCCGCGCACGCGCGGGAGATCGCGGACGGCGTTCCCGGCGCGGCCCTGCTGGAACTGCCGGGCGCCTCGCACCTGGCGCCCGCCGAGCGTCCCGAGCCGCTCGTCGCGGCTCTGCGCGCACACTTCGACGCCGGGGACGGGGCCGCCGCGGGTTCGGCCGCGGGCGGGCAGGCGGTGCGGCGGGCGGTCCTCGGCGACGCGCACGTGGACCGTGCGGTCGCCGCCACCACACCGTTCACCGCACGGTTCCAGGACTTCATCACCCGCTACGCGTGGGGCGAGGTCTGGACCGACCCGACCCTCCCCCGCCGGGAACGCAGCCTCGTCACTCTCACCGCGCTCGTGGCCCACGGCCACATGGGCGAACTGGCGCTGCACGTGCGCGCCGCGGTGCGCAACGGCCTGACCCCCGAGGAGATCGGCGCGGTGCTGCTCCAGACCGGGGTCTACTGCGGCGTGCCGGCGGCGAACGCCGCGTTCGGTGTCGCCGGGAAGGTTCTCGCGGAGATGGCGGAGGAGGAGACCGCGACGTGAGCGGCCGGGTGCGGGGCCCGGACCGCGCGGTGCCCCGTACGCGTCGCGTACGGGGCACCGGTGGGGACGGACGACGGCTCAGCCGAAGCCGCGCGCGTCCTGCTTGAGCGCGGTGTCCACGGTGAGCGCCGTCGCGACGACGAGGCTCAGGAGCGGCTCGGGCAGCTGGTAGTGGATCTGGAGGACGTAGTTGTCCGCCGTGGTGAAGAGCGTCTTGGCGAGCCCTTCCCAGGTCTTGGTGATCCGGGCGATCTCGGCCTCGTTGTGGTCGACGATCGAGAAGTTCCAGGCGCGCCAGTTCTCGGCCTTGATCGCGCCGACCTTCCGGCCGTCCACCATGATGGCGAAGTTGATCTTGCCGATCGCGTTCTGCTGGACGATCTCGCCGACCGCCCGCCCGTCCGGCCGCTGGACGATCACACGCGACTTGATGAACTTGGCAGGCCGGGTCAGCAGCAGCTGGGGCTGACCGTAGGCGTCCCGGATCTCCAGGCGGTGCGTCAGGTACTGGTCCCAGCTGGACACGAAGCGCAGCACCTTGCGGAACGCGCTCTGCCCGACCTGGACGACCGAGCCGAGGGTCGCGCCCTGCTGGTCGAAGACGCGGTACTCGTTGGTCACCTCGATCAGCTTGGCCTTCTGGTTCACCACCAGGACCTGCTGGTCGAAGAGGGTCCCGGCGCTGATCCGGCCCGGCTGGGCAGGCGCGGCCTGCTGCTGGGGCGCCTTCTGCTGCGGGGGCACAGCCGGGTGAGGGGCCGGCGCCCGCACGGCGGCGGCCTGCGCGGAGCCCGCCGGGGCCGAGGGCTGGGCGCCCGCGGCCGGGTGGGTGTGCTCGGTCCACCGGGAGCCGTCCCAGTAGCGGAGGAGCTCCGTGGCACCGTGCGGGTCAGGGAACCAACCCGCAGGTATGTTCGAGGTCGTGGTCACCGAGGCACACTATCCCGCGGGGGGCGGCGGGGACATTCTTGAAACTTCACACACCGCTGCGGTGACAGTGATGACCACACCGAGGACGCGGGCCGACACACCGCCGCCCGGCATGTCCGCCGCGGCCCGGGTCACCCGGGCCGCGGGTCCGGGGGCCGTACTGGTGCGGGCCGTGCTGGCGGCGGTCTTGTACTGCCTTCCCTTCCTCCCCGCCGGGGCGGGCAGCGGCGGGAGTGCCGCGCCTCCCGCAGCGGCGGCGGCGTCCGCCCGGGCGACCCCGCCGGCCGGCCTCACCCCCGCGCGCCCGGAAGAGGCCGTCGCACGGGTGGTCCGCGTCCACATCCCGGTCGGCGACGTGTTCGGCAGCACCTGCCACGGCTCCCCGGGCCACGAGGCCGCCGCCCTTCCGCCGTCGCTCGCTCCGCCCCTCACGCTGCCCCGCCCCGACGGCATCCCGCCCGGCGCGCCCCGTCCGGGGACGGCCCCCGTCCGCGACCCCTCCCACCACACCGCACAGGCGGTCGACCGGATGCTTCTCCGGATCCGGCGGACGTAGGCGATCCCCGCCGGGCGCCCTGCCCGGGACCTCTCGTCCGGATCACTCCGGGCGCCGACCGCTGTCCCGGTCCGGACGAGCAGCCGCGGCCGAGAGACGGACAGCCCTCGGACCGCCCGGCGGACCCTCCGCCCCCGCACTTCCCGCCGATGCCGAATACGAGGACGACCATGCCTTCCACCACAGACCAGAACTCCCCCTCCGCCGGGCGCCGCGCCAATCTGGAGGAGGCACGGCGCAGGGAACGCGGGCGCGAGCGCCGCGTCAGGGTCATCACCATCACGGCCGCCGTCGCGGTCGTCGCCGCGCTCGTCGCGGGCGGCGGCTACCTGATGACGAAGACGGACGGTGAGGACGAGGCCGGGGCGAAGGCCTCGGCCGGCCCCGTCACGACCGGCTCCCCCGCGACCGGCCCCCTCACGGGCGAACGCAGTTGGGACGGGCTGACGCAGAACCACGTGGAGACGCCCGTCGACTACCCGATGAACCCGCCGGTCGGCGGCGACCACGACCCGGTCTGGATGAACTGCGACGCGGACGTCTACACCGAGGCGATACCGAAGGAGAACGCCGTCCACTCCATGGAGCATGGCGCCGTCTGGGTCACGTACAACAGCAAGGCCGCCACCGACGACGTGGCAGCGCTCACCGAGCGGGTCGAGGCCACCCCGTACTCCCTGATGAGCCCCTTGGAGGACCAGGCGGACCCGCTGATCCTGAGCGCCTGGGGCAAGCAGGTCACCGTCACGAGCGCCACCGACCCGCGGGTCGCGCGGTTCTTCACGAAGTACGTCCAGGGCGCGCAGACGCCGGAGCCGGGCGCCCCCTGCACCGGCGGGATCGCGAAGTGACGCACGCCGGCCGCGTGGTGGGGTCCCGGCGGCTGGTGGTGGCGGGCGTCGCGGTACTGCTGCTCGCGCTGGGGCTGGTGGCACTGATGGTCGTACGCCCCTCCCCCGCCTCGTCCTCGGTCGCGGTGTCCCCGTCCGGGCGGTCGGCGCCGGCGGACGGTTCGGTGGACGCCGGTTTCACCCGGGACATGTCCGTCCACCACCAGCAGGCCGTCGAGATGTCGTTCGTCGTCCGGGACCGTACGGACGACGAGGACGTGCGGCGGCTCGCGTACGACATCATCAACACGCAGGCCAACCAGCGCGGGATGATGCTGGGCTGGCTGGAACTGTGGGGGTTGCCCAAGAGCTCGGCGGTCCCCCCCGATGCGCTGGATGGGCCACACGGTCCGGCCGCACGACGGCGCGCTGATGCCCGGTATGGCCACCGACACGCAACTGGACGCGCTGCGGGCCGCGAGGGGCGAGGAGGCCGAGGTGCTCTACCTGCGGCTCATGACGGCCCACCACACGGCCGGTGCCGAGATGGCGGGGGCGGCGGCCGGCTCCGCCACGACCGACGCCGTCGTGCACCTCGCCGCCGGCATGGTGCGCGGCCAGCGCTCCGAGATCGCCCTCATGGTGGACATGCTCCGCGAACGCGGCGCGCAGCCCTGACCGGCGCGGCCGGGGCGGGAGCGGGTTCCCGCGGCTCCCCGTCCGGCCGCGGCCGCCATCACCTATTCTCGGCAACGACATGAAGAACCATTTCACGCAGTTGGGTCCCAAAGCCGACAAGGACACCGTCCGGCGGCACAACCTGAGCCTCGTGCTGCGTGCGGTCCGTGACGAGGACGAGACCGGCGAGGCGACCAGGGCCGGAGTGGCGGCCCGGGTGGGACTGACCCGCGCGGCGGTGTCCTCGCTGGTCGAGCAGTTGCTGGAGACCGGTTTCCTCACCGAGTCCGGCAAGACCTTCAGCGGACAGGCAGGGCGCCCCGGCACCGCGCTCAAGGTGGCCCGCACCGGGCCCGCGGGCGTCGGGGTGGAGATCAACATCGACTACGTCTCGGTCTGCGTCGTCGACTTGGCGGGCACCGGGCGGGTGCGGCAGACCGAGCACCTGGACAACCGGGGGGAGCCGCCCGAGGAGGTCCTGGTCCGCGCCGCCCGGATCGCGGCGCGCACCCTGGACTCGGCCCGCGAGCAGGAGCTCCGCCCCGTCGGCGCCGCGCTCGCCCTGCCGGGCCTCGTCTCCGGCGGTGCCGTGCGCCAGGCTCCCAACCTCGGCTGGAACCGCGTCCCGGCGGAACGCCTCTTCGCCGAGGCGCTCGCCGTCCTGCGTCCGGGGGTCGGCCCGCTGCCCGTGAGTTCGGAGAACGAGGCGAATCTGGCGGCGCTGGCCGAGCTGTGGTTCGGCGGCCTCGGCGAGGTGCGCAGCTTCCTCTACCTGACGGGCGAGATCGGTGTCGGCGGCGCCCTGGTGATCGGCGGCGAGCTGCTGCGCGGCGCGCACGGCTTCGCCGGGGAGATCGGCCACGTGGTGGTGGACCCGGCGGGTCCCGAGTGCCGGTGCGGATCGCGGGGCTGTCTGGAGCAGTACGCCGGTCAGGCGGCGCTGCTGCGGGCGGCCGGCATAGAGGGGGCCGGCGGCGGAGCGGTGATCGAGCTGGAGCGCCGGGTGCGCGCCGGTGACGCGCGGGCCGAGGCGGCGGTCGGCGAGGCGGGCCGGATGCTGGGCCGCGTCCTGTCGGGCGCGGTGAACCTGATCGACCCGGACGCGGTGGTGCTCGGCGGGATATACCGCGGGCTGATGCCGTGGCTGTCGCGGCCCGCCGACGAGGAGCTGACCGGCCGGGTCGTCTCGGGTCTCTGGTCCCCGGGCAGCGGCAGGCTCCGGGCGTCGTCGGTCGCCGGGGACGCGGCCCGGGGCGCGGCGGCCCTGGTGATGCAGGACGTGCTGGCCGACCCGGTGGCGTACGCCGGCCGGGAGCGCTGAGCCCCACCGGGGCGGACCCGCTCCACCGGGGCGGATTCCGCTCCCCGCACGGTTCGCGGCAGGCGGTTGGCGAGGGACGGTCCACCGGTCGCGCGCGACCGGTGAGGGAGAGCGGTCCGGCGACTGCGCACGACCGGCGGGGGCCGGACCGTCCCCCGGACGGTCCGGCCCCCGCCGGTCGGTCGACGCGTCTGCTCCGTCGGGGTCAGCGGACGCCGAGGAGGTGGTCCAGGGCGAGCTGGTCGAGGGCTTCGAAGGCCATGGAGCGTTCGGCGGCGGCGGTGACGTCGAAGGTCTCGTAGGCGGTGGTGTCGGCGAGGAGTCCCTTGAGGCCGTCGGCGGCGGTGGGGGTGGCGAGTTCGTCGAGGCGGGAGGCGGTGAGGGCTTCCTGGACGGCGGGGTCGGCGCGGAAGGCGGCGGTGCGGTCCTTGAGGATCAGGTAGTTGCGCATGCAGTTCTTCGCGGATTCCCAGACGCCGTCGAAGCCGTCGGTGCGCACCGGCTTGAAGTCGAAGTGGCGCGGTCCGGTGTAGTCGGAGTTCTCCAGGAGGTCGACGAGCCAGAAGGCCTGGCGCAGGTCGCCGGCGCCGAAGCGGAAGTCCTGGTCGTACTTGATGCCGGACTGGCCGTTGAGGTCGATGTGGTAGAGCTTGCCGGCCCACAGGGCCTGGGCGATGGCGTGGGGGAAGTTGAGTCCGGCCATCTGCTCGTGGCCGACCTCGGGGTTGACGCCGTAGAGCTCGGGGCGTTCCAGGCGCTCGATGAAGGCGAGGGCGTGGCCGACGGTGGGCAGGAGGATGTCGCCGCGGGGCTCGTTGGGCTTGGGCTCGATCGCGAAGCGGATGTCGTAGCCCTGGTCGGTGACGTACTCGCCCAGGAGGTCGAAGCCCTCCTTCATGCGGTCGAGGGCGTCGCGGACGTCCTTGGCGCCGCCGGACTCGGCGCCCTCGCGGCCGCCCCAGGCGACGTAGGTCTGGGCGCCGAGTTCGGCGGCGAGGTCGATGTTGCGGATGACCTTGCGCAGCGCGAAGCGGCGGACGTCGCGGTCGTTGGAGGTGAAGCCGCCGTCCTTGAACACGGGGTGCGTGAACAGGTTGGTGGTCGCCATCGGGACCTTGAGGCCGGTGCGCTCCAGGGCGTCCTTGAACCGGCCGATCAGCCGGGCGCGCTCGGTGTCGGAGGACCCGAACGGGATCAGGTCGTCGTCGTGGAAGGTCACGCCGTGCGCGCCGAGCTCCGCGAGCCGCTCGACGGACTCGACCGGGTCGAGCGCCGGACGGGTCGGCTCACCGAAGGGGTCGTTGCCCCGCCAGCCCACGGTCCAGAGACCGAAGGTGAACTTGTCAGCGGAAGTGGGAGAGAAACGGTCCGACATGTCTGCCTCTTGTCGACGGGCCCGGACGGCTGCACTGCCGACCGACCAATTTGTTCAGTGCCATTACTAATATGGCACCCTTGGGGCCGGAAGCAAACCCTCGGAACAGCGAAAGGTCTTCGGACCCTGTCCCGCGCCGGTTCGATCACGTAATTTGTTTGTCGAACGAGCAAATCCGCAGCACGAGAAGAGGTAGCCATGCCGCCGCGTACGGTCGTCATCGGCGTGGACAGTTCCACCCAGTCCACCAAAGCAGCAGTCACCGACGCCGTCACCGGTGAGATCCTCGCGGTGGGCCGCGCCCCGCACGTGGTCCTCGGCGAGGGCGGTGCCCGCGAGAGCGACCCCGAGATCTGGTGGCAGGCACTGCGCGACGCGGTGGCCGCCGGGATGAAGGAGGCCGGGGTCCCCGCCTCGGCCGTCACGGGCATCGCGGTCGCCGGCCAGCAGCACGGCCTGGTGGTACTCGACCGCGCCGGCCGGCCGCTGCGGCCCGCCCTGCTCTGGAACGACACCCGGTCCGCGCCCCAGGCCACCGCCCTCACCGCCGCGCTCGGCGGCCCCGAGGCGTGGACCGCGCGCACCGGATCGGTCCCCGTCGCCTCGATGACCGCCGCCAAGTGGCAGTGGCTGCGGGAGAACGACCCGGCGAGCGCGGACGCCGCCGCGGGCGTGCGCCTCCCGCACGACTTCCTCACCGAGCGCCTCACCGGCGTCGCGGTGACCGACCCGGGTGACGCCTCCGGTACCTGCTGGTACTCCACCGCCACCGGCGCGTACGACTCCGAACTGCTCGCGCTGATCGGCCTGGACGCGGCGCTGCTGCCGGAGGTGGCCCCCACCGGCGGCGCGCGGGCCGGGTCGCTGACCCCGCAGGCGGCCGAAGATCTCGGCCTGCCCGCCGGCATCGCCGTCGCGGCCGGCACCGGCGACAACATGAGCGCCGCCGTCGGGCTGGGCCTCGGCGGAGCCGGGCTGCTCGACCACCCCGTACTCAGCCTCGGTACCTCCGGCACCGTCTTCGCCGCCTCGCGCACCCGGCCCGCCTCGCCCGCGCTCGCCGGCTTCGCGGCGGCGGACGGCACCTACCTCCCGCTCGCCTGCACGCTGAACTGCACGCTCGCCGTGGACAAGGTCGCCGCGCTGCTGGGCCTGCACCGTGACGACGCGTCACCCGGCGGGGAGGCGGTCCTCCTCCCGTACCTGGACGGCGAACGCACCCCCGACCTGCCGCACGCCGCCGGCCTCCTCACCGGGCTGCGGCACGACACCACCCCGCAGCAACTCCTGGGTGCCGCCTACGAAGGCGCGGCGTTCACCGTGCTGCACGCCATGGACGAGTTGCTGCGCGCCTGCGGTCTCGACCCGGCGGCCCCCGAGGTCGCGGCCCGTCCGCTGCGTCTGATCGGCGGCGGGGCGCAGGGCGCCACCTGGATCGAGACCGTGCGCCGGCTCTCCGGCCGGCCTCTGGTGGTGCCCGCCAACGGTGAGTTGGTGGCACTCGGCGCCGCCGCGCTCGCCGCCTCGGCGGCCGGCGGCGGCGACCCGGTCGCCCTGGCCACCGGATGGAACGGCCGCGGCACGGCCGGAACGGACCGTCACATCGACCCGGTCGCACGGGACACGGAGGCCTGGGAGCGGATCGGTTCGGTGCTCGACCGCGCCTCGAAGCCCCTCCTCGGCGGCTGACGAGCACCCCGGGAGTACCGGCGGATCGCATCGCGCATCCCCGAACCCGCTTCCGCGCAGCGGGTTTGGGGATGCGAACCGATGTTCAATAGGATCCGGCGATGATCACAACCAAACGGCTGAGGACCGGGGTGGGCCTGCTGCTCGCCACCCTGGCCGCCGGAATCGGCACCGCCGTGCCGGCCGCCGCCGACGAACCCTCCACCGCCTCCTCGCCCAAGGTCGAACTCGTCCTCGACGTCAGCGGGTCCATGCGCACCCGTGACATCGACGGCGAGTCGCGCATGAGCGCGGCCAAGCAGGCGTTCAACGACGTGCTGGACGCCGTTCCCGAAGAGGTACAGCTCGGCATACGCACGCTGGGCGCCGACTACCCGGGCGACGACCGCAAGGTCGGCTGCAAGGACACCAAGCAGCTCTACCCGGTGGGCCCGCTGGACCGTACGGACGCGAAGACGGCGGTCGCGACCCTCGCGCCCACCGGCTGGACCCCGATCGGCCCGGCCCTGCTCGGCGCGGCCGACGATCTGGACGGCGGTGAGTCCACCCGCCGGATCGTGCTGATCACCGACGGCGAGGACACCTGCGGTCCGCTGGACCCGTGCGAGGTGGCGCGCGACATCGCCGCCCGCGGCGTGCACCTGGTGATCGACACCCTGGGCCTGGTGCCCAACGCGAAGATCCGGCAGCAGCTGACCTGCATCGCCGAGGCGACCGGTGGTACGTACACGGCCGTCCAGCACAAGGAGGACCTCTCCCACCGGGTCACCCAGCTCGTGGACCGGGCCGCCGAACCCGTCGTCACCCCGGTGGCTACCGAGGGCGCCGCGAGCTGTGCCAAGGCTCCCGAACTCGCCGCCGGTCTGTACACCGACCGCGCGAAGCTCGGTGAGCACCACTGGTACCGGGTGAACGTCCTGCCCGGCCAGGAGCTGCGGGCCTCCGTCAGTGTCTCGGCCGACCGGGCCGTCAACCCCGACTACGGTGTCCTGCTGCGCGCGGTCACCGTCCACGGGCGGGAGATCGTCCGGGGCTCCGAGTCGGGCACCGGACGCACCGACGCCATCTCCACCGGACTGCGCTACCCCAAGGGCGAGGCGCGGGACGACGCCGACGCCGGGACCGCCGAGGCCGTCTGCCTCCAGCTCAGCGACTCCTTCTCCTCGCCCACCTCGGCGAAGACCGGCCCCGGCATGCCGGTCGAACTCACCATCGATGTGGTGGACTCCCCCGACGACGCCGCGGACGCCGCGGCCTTCGGTCTCGGCCGCGGCTGGTGGTTCCTCGGCCTGATGCTGCTCGCCGGTCTGCTGGCGGGGCTGCTGTTCGGCTGGATCTCGCGCTGGCGCGTCGCCGTATGGAGGACCAACTGATGCGTACGACCCCCCGCACCCGGACCACCCGTGCCCATCGGCTGCTGCGCGCGAGCGCGGGCGTCCTGGTCGCCGGCCTCGCCCTGTTCTCCTCGGCGGGTCCGGCGCTGGCCGACGACCCGTCCGCCTCCGCGAGCCCCGGCCAGGACGGCTCCGAGGGCGGCCCCACCGAGGCGGGCACCACCTTCCGTACCGCGACACCGCTCCAGCAGGAGCAGGCGGGCACCGCGCAGGCCTCGACGGGCGACTACCTCTACTGGGTCTTCCCCGCCGACGCCGGGCAGCGACCGACCGTACGGGCCACCGTGACCCTCCCCGAGGCGTCGCTCCGCCACGGCGCGTCCACCTGGCAGATCGACGTCTACGACGGCCTGCGCCGCCGTCAGGCGTGCATGTACGGACACCAGACCCGCAAGGCGGCGGCCGACGCGGCGACGGTCGAGCTCGACTGCGTGCTGCGCCCGGTGCGTGCCTGGTCCGAGCCGTGGGCCAACGACCCGTTGCCCGGCAGTTACTACGTACGCCTGACCGTGCTGGACCTGCCCGACACCGACCTGGGCCGGCCCGTCGGCGCCCGGGTGGAGGCCACCTCGATCGACGTGGGCAGCGCGCACGACGTGGACGGCACCCTCTCCGAGCCCTTGGTGCCCGGTTCCTCCGCCGTGCGCGCCGCCGCCGGCTCCGGCTCGTCCGCCTCGCCCACGGACGGTGCCACCGACGAGCCGGTCGTGGTGGCCGGCAGCGAACCGGAGGACGGCTGGTCCTCCGGCTGGTGGACCCGGCGCTGGCTGTGGAGCGCGGGCGGGGCGGTGCTCGCCGCCCTGGCGGGTGTCTTCGGCTACACCCTCACCCGCGGCCGCGGCCGCCCGTCGCACGTGCCGCCGGGCGTCTGACGGGGCCGCTTCCCCGCCTGCCACCGCGCCGCCGTCCTCGTCCGGGACGGCGGCGCGGTCGTGTCCGGGGCAGCGCGCCGCCGAGTGGCGGGCGGTGCGGGTCTGCCGGATGCTGCCCCCGTCGGACCGGACGAGGACCCAGGGCCAGGAGGCAACGCGCGTGTGGCAGTTCTTCGCGGACAACCCCTGGATGGCCGTCTTCTCGGTGATCACGGTCGGATCCCTGCTCGGCATGGTCCGCTTCGGCCCGGTGAGGCTCGGAGCGGCGGGCGTGCTCTTCGTCGGTCTCTTCGTGGGCGCCCTCGACGAGGACATCGCCGCGGCCCTGCCCGCCGGGGTGTCCGCCCTGGGCCTCGCTCTGTACGTCTACACGGTCGGGCTGGAATCGGGGCCCGCCTTCTTCCGGGAGCTCCGGGGGCAGTTGGCCGTGATGGGCGGGGCGATCGTGGCGCTCGCCGTCACCGCGGTCGTGGTGGGCGCGCTCGGCCACGGCGTCCTCGGGATCAGCGGCCCGTTCCTCGCCGGCGGTTTCGCGGGCATCGGGACCACCACCCCGGGCCTCGCCGCCGCCCAGGCCGCGTCCGGGGACCCGGCACAGCCCGCCGTCGGCTACGCGATCGGCTACCCACTGGCCGTGGTGATCACGATCATGTTCGTGGCGGCCCTCGCCGCCCGTCGGCGGTGGGTGGCCCGGCGCGACCCCGGCTCCGGTCTGCCGGCCACGCTCGTCACCCGGACGGTGCACGTCACCCGCGAGATCGCGTGGGCGGACGTGCCGGGCGTCGCCGAGCACCGGGTCCTGGCCAGCGAATACCGGGCGGTGGGAGCCCCGGCCCGGGTGGCCACCCGTCTGGACCGGCTGCACCCGGGCGACCTGGTCGAGGTGGTGGGCGGCGAGGAGGACGTGGCGGCGGCCACCGCCCGTCTCGGTGAGCTCGCCGGGGCGCATCTGCTCGACGACCGGTCCACCGTCGACTACCGCCGTGTCCTGCTCACCAACCCGGACCTCGCGGGCCACACGGTCGCCGAACTCCGCCTGGCCGACACCTACGGGGCGGCCGTCAGCCGGGTGCGGCGCGGCGACTTCGACATGCTGGCCCACGACGGCCTGGTCCTCCAGCTCGACGACCGTCTGCGCGTGGTGATGCCCCGCGAGCGGTCGGGCGAGGTCACCCGGTTCCTCGGCGACACCGAGGCGAAGGTCAGCGAGGTCAGCGCGGTCAGCCTCGGCCTCGGCCTCGCGCTCGGCTTCCTCATCGGCATCCCGTCGCTGACCCTCGGCAGCGCCACTCTGGCCCTCGGCACCGGGGCGGGCCCGCTGGTGATGGGCATGGTCCTCGGCTGGCGACGGCGCACCGGCCCGCTGGTGTGGACGCTGCCGACCCGGGCCAACCTCACCCTGCGCCAGATCGGACTGCTGCTCTTCCTGGCCATCGTCGGTCTGAGCTCCGGCTACTCGTTCCGGGAGAACGCGTTCTCGATGTTCGGCCTGAAGCTCCTGGCGGTCCTGGCGGTCGGCGCGGTCGTCAGCTACGCGCTGATGGTGCTGGTCGCCAAGGGCTTGGGCCAGAGCCGGGAGCGGACCATGGGCCTGCTCTCGGGGTACGTCGGCAACCCGGCGATCCTCGCGTACGCCAACAGCCGGGTGAGCGACAGCCGGGTCAACAGCGGGTACTCGACGCTCTTCGCGCTGAGCATCCTGGTGAAGATCGTCTGCGTGCAGCTCCTCGTGGGGTTGTGACCGGGCGGCGGAACGCTCTCCGGCGGGCCGCGAGCGGCGCCGGGCGTGCCGGGGAGGAGGCCCGCTCCCCGGCACGCCCGTCCCGCGTCAGCCGGGGTGCGGCACCTCCACGGTGCCCGTTCCCGCCACCGTGGCGCCCGTCTCCTCGACCGTGACGCGGTACGGCCGGCCGCTGCCCTCCGCCGTGACCCGTACGCCGTCGGCGTCGCGGGTGACGTGGAAGGTCGCGGCGGGTTCGCCGGTCGGGCCGGGGAGTACGACCGTGGTCGTGGTCGTCCCGGACACCGGGGCGGGGCCGTAGGTCCGCAGGGTGAGGTCGGCGAGCCAGTCGCCGTCCGGGCGCTGGTCGTCACCGCTCCAGGGGAGGATCGCGCCGGGCCGGACGAAGAGCGGCAGGCTGTCGAAGCCGTGCGTCTCGTGGCGCCAGGCCGGGCCGGTGACCGTCTCGCCGGTGAGCAGGTGGGTCCAGGTGCCCTCGGGGAGGTAGTACTCCACCTCTCCCTCGGCCGAGAAGACCGGGGCGACGAGCAGGTCCGGGCCGAGCATGTACTGCCGGTCCAGGGTGCGGGTCGCCGGGTCGTCCGGGAACTCCAGCAGCATCGGGCGCATCACCGGGACGCCGGTGCGGTGCGCCTCGACGGCGGCGCCGTAGAGGTACGGCATGAGGCGGTGCTTCAGCAGGGTGAACTGCCGGGTCACGTCGACCGCTTCCTCGCCGAACTCCCACGGCACGCGGTAGGAGACGTTGCCGTGGAGGCGGCTGTGCGAGGAGAGGAGGCCGAAGGCGAGCCAGCGTTTGAAGACGGCCGGGTCGGGGGTGCCCTCGAAGCCGCCGATGTCGTGGCTCCAGAAGCCGAAGCCGGAGAGGCTCAACGACAGTCCGCCGCGCAGGGATTCGGCCATCGCGTTGAAGGAGGCGAAGCAGTCGCCGCCCCAGTGGACGGGGAACTGCTGGCCGCCGGCGGTCGCCGAGCGGGCGAAGAGGACGGCCTCGCCCTGGCCGCGCTCCTTCTCCAGGAGGTCGAAGACGGCCTTGTTGTAGATCTGCGCGTAGTAGTTGTGCATCCGGTGCGGGTCGGAACCATCGTGCCAGACCACCTCGGTGGGGATGCGCTCGCCGAAGTCGGTCTTGAAGCAGTCGACGCCCTGGTCGAGCAGGACCTTCAGCTTGCTCTGGAACCAGGCGGTCGCCTCGGGGTTGGTGAAGTCGACCAGCGCCATGCCGGGTTGCCAGAGGTCCCACTGCCAGATGTCGCCGCCCGGCTTGCGGACCAGGTATCCCTTCTCGGCCCCCTCGGCGAACAGGGCCGATTTCTGGGCGATATAGGGGTTGATCCACATGCTGATGCGCAGTCCGCGCTCCTTGAGGCGGGCCAGCATCCCCTCCGGGTCGGGGAAGACGTCCGGGTCCCAGAGGAAGTCCGACCACTGGTACTCGCGCATCCAGAAGCAGTCGAAGTGGAAGACGGAGAGCGGGATGTCACGTGCCGCCATCCCCTCCACGAAGGAGGTCACCGTCCGCTCGTCGTAGGAGGTGCAGAAGGAGGTGGTGAGCCAGAGGCCGAAGGACCAGGCCGGCGGCAGCGCGGGGCGGCCGGTTAGCGCGGTGTAGCGGGCGAGGACGTCCTTGGGCGTCGGGCCGGCGACGACGTAGTACTCCAGTGTCTGGTCCTCGACGCTGAACTGGACCTGGCCCACGGATTCGGAGCCGACCTCGAAGGCCACCTTGCCGGGGTGGTTGACGAAGACGCCGTAGCCGCGCGAGGAGAGGTAGAACGGGATGTTCTTGTACGCCTGCTCGCTGCTGGTGCCGCCGTCCGCCTGCCAGACGTCGACGACCTGGCCGTTCTTCACGAACGGGGTGAAGCGCTCCCCGAGTCCGTAGACGTTCTCCCCGACGCCCAGGGCGAGTTGCGCGATCATGTGGTGGGAGCCGTCGGAAGTGGTGGCGAAGGCGGTGCCCTTGCGGTCGGCCCCGGTGAGCCGGCGGCCGTCCGCGTCGAGGAAGGTGAGGCCCCAGGGCCCGTCCTGGTCGAGTCGCAAGGTCAGCGGCCCGCTGGTGAGTTCGGCGACCGGGCCCTCCCGCACGGTGCGTACCGCCGCCTGCGGCACGGGGTCCGCCGACAGCTCGAAGTCCGGGCCGCGGTGGACCTTCCCCGCGTGGTGGGTGGCGCGGACGCCGATGACGCCCTCCGCGGGAGAAAAGCATTCGACCGTGATCAGCGGGGTGTTGAGGGTGTCGCCGCGCCCGGTGACCCGCATGACCGCCGCGTGGGCGGTGATCCGGTCGGCGTCCACGCGCAGGTCGCGGATCTCGGTGGCGTAGGAGGCGCTGACCCCCTCCCGCATGAGCCAGAATCCGTCGGTGAACTTCATGAGGACTCCTTGCCCGGGGCGGTGGTGAGCGGATGCTGGGCTGCCGCGGTGCGCTGGTGCCGGGTCACTCGGACTCCCCCGGCGCGTCGAAGGTGAGCCGGGCGAGGCGCAGGGCCCCGCGCAGGGTGACCCGCAGGTCCGCCACCCCGGTCGCGGCGAACTCCGCGGTCACGGCGCGGTAGGCGTACGGGCCGTCGGTGGCGGGGACGGTGACGACGGCGCGGGCTGTGTCGGTCCCGATCTCGACCGTGCCCTCGCCGGACGCGTGGACAGTGACACGGTGCACGCCCCGCCCGAAGTCGCAGCGTTCGAAGACGAGCAGCCCGCCGGCCGCGTCGGCGCCGGTGGGGGTGACCGCGTCGCCGTCGGTCTTCGCCCGGTCCACGATCGCCGTGCCGCGCTGCTCGTCGTAGTCGGCCGCTTCGAGGCCGGCGGCGAGGACGGGGCGGGGGCCGGAGGGCTCTCCGCCGAGCTCCACCGCGGTGGTGAGCCGGATGTCCGTGCTGGACGCCCCGGCCAGGAGTTCGTAGCCGCCCGGCTCCACGGTCCAGCGGCCGTGCGCCACGTCCCAGTGACCCAACTCGGCGACCGGCACCAGGAACTCGATCCGCCGGGAGGCTCCGGGGGCCAGGTGCAGCCGCCGGTGGCCGACCAGTGTGCGCAGCGGCAGCCGGGTGGCGGCGGAGCCGGTGCGGCGTACGTAGAGCTGGGCGACCTCGTCGGAGGCGGCCCCGCCGCCGTGGGTGACGGTGAGGGCGACCCGGAGCAGGTCGTCCTCGCGGGTGACGGTGAGCTCCTCGTACCCGAAGGAGGCGTAGGAGAGGCCGTGGCCGAAGGGGTAGAGCGGGGTGCCGTCGAAGTAGAGGTACGTCTGGCGGGAGCCGATGACGTCGTAGTCCAGCAGGTCCGGCAGGTCGGCGTCGGAGGCGTACCAGGTCTGGGGGAGCCGCCCGGCCGGGGAGACGTCGCCGGCGAGGATCCGGGCGAGCGCGGTGCCCGCGGCCTGGCCGCCGTGCGCGGTCCACAGCAGCGCGGGGAGGGTGGCGTGGGCCTCCGGCACGGCGTACGGGTAGGCGGAGGTCAGCACGAGCACGGTCCGCGGGTTGGCGGCGTGCGCGGCCCGCCAGAGGTTCTCCTGCTGGGCGGGGAGGGCGAGGGTGGTGCGGTCCTCGGTCTCACGGCCGTTGATGTGCGGGTCGTTGCCCGCGACGACGATCACCGTGTCGGCTTCGGCGGCGACCCGTGCGACCTGGTCCGCACCGCGCTCGACGGTCTCGACGCCGAAGACGGTGGCCCGGCCGGCGGAAATCTTTTCGCCGTTCTCGGCAACCTTTGCGCCGTCGGCGGCGACAGACACGTACCCACCCGTACCGATGTGCAGAAGGCGGTGTCCCGCGTCGTGTCCCCCGACCGCTTCCAGGCGGAACGTCTCCTGGACGACCCAGCCTCCCGGCTCCTCGGCGGAGGCGCGCACGAAGCCGTCCTCGGCGACCGAGAGGTGGAGCCCTTCGTCGGTGCGCAGGGTCAGCACGCCGTCGCCCCAGTCGATCAGGGCCAGGGCGGTGCCTTCGGGGGCGGCGACGAGCGGCGGGAGGTCGGTGCGGCCGGTGAGGAGCGCCGGGTCGAGCGCGCCTTCCTCACCGAGGGCCGCGCCGGTGTCCACCGGTGCCGCGGGTACGAGGAGGCGACCGCCGGAGCAGGTCAGCAGGACCCGGTCGACGCCCTCGGCGTACAGCACGTCGTCGGCGCCGTAGCGGGCCCGCGCTCCGTCGAGCGGAGTGGAGCGGTGCAGCAGGGTGCCGCTGTACCAGTCGAGCTTGCAGGCGTCGGCGAGCAGCCCGACGACCGCGATCTTGCGTCCCGCGCGCGGCGCGAGCGGCAGCAGACCGTCGTTCTTGAGCAGGACGGCGGCCTGTTCGGCCGCTTCCAGGGCGAGGGCCCGGTGTGCGGGGGTGTCGAAGTCGTCGGTCCCGGCGTAGGGGTCCAGCTCCGGGTCGAACTCGCCGAGCGAGAAGCGCAGCGCCAGCAGCCTGCGTACCGCCGTGTCGATGTCCTCGGGGTCGAGCAGCCCTTTGTCGAGCGCGTCGCGGATGCGTCCGGTCATCACGGAGGAGTCCGTGCCGTGGTCGGTGAAGCTGTCGACCCCGGCCTTCAGGGAGGCGGCGGTGGCCTCCTCGTGGGTGTCGAAGTAGTGCTCGGAGTCGACCAGATTGGAGGGGGCGCCGGCGTCGGAGCAGACGACGAGGGACTGGTCGGTCCACTGCCGCAACTGCTGGTCCAGGAGCGGGGAGACGTGGTTGGGGCGCCCGTTGACGAGGTTGTAGGCGGGCATGACCCCGGCGACCGCGCCGGCGCGTACCGCGTCGCGGAAGGCGCGCAGGTCGTACTCGTGCAGGACACGGGGGCGCACGGAGGAGGAGGCGGTGTCGCGGTCGGTCTCGTTGTTGTGCGCGAGCCAGTGCTTGAGGACCGGGGCGGTGCGCCAGTAGCGGGGGTGCTCGCCGCGCAGGCCGCGGGTGTACGCGACGGCGATGGCGGAGGTGAGCGCGGGGTCCTCGGAGTACCCCTCCTCACCGCGTCCCCACAGGGGGTGGCGCAGGAGATTCACTGTCGGGGCCCAGACGTTGAGGCCGACCCTCTCGTCGCTCCGGCGCTTGGCCCGGACCTCGTTGCCCACGGCTTCGCCGACGCGGCGCACCAGGTCGTCGTTCCACGTGGCGCCGAGGCCGACGGCCTGGGGGAACACGGTCGCCCCGCCCATCCAGGCCACCCCGTGCAGCGCTTCCTGGCCGGTGCGGAAGGCGGCCAGGCCCAGTCGCTCGACCGGGGGCGTGAACTGGTGGAGCATCGCGATCCGCTCGTCCGGCGTGAGCCGCTGGAGCAGGTCGTCGATGCGCGCCCCGAAGGGCTGCTGCGGGTCTCGGAAGGGCAGCGGATGGTCCGTCACGTGCGGTTCCCCTTGGAAAGGTGGGAGGTTTAGCGGAGCCATGGGCCTCTACGGCTCCGTCGGTACATCGTCGAGCGCTCTTTCGAAGCGCTTCGATGCTCCGTGCCTGACCGGCCAAGTGTCAATAGTCCGGGGTTCTCTTCGGCCTGCCCGGCTCACCCGCGACCTTTCGCGGGGAGAGAAACGTTATGGAAACAGCTCCGAGGAATCTGGGGGCGAACTCTTGTGCGGCCGGATCGCTTCACTTAACCTCGCTGCAACATCGAAGCGCTTCGACAGAGCTTCGAGGGTGCTTCGCCGGCTTCCCCGGAAAGTGCTGCGGGGGACCTCGTCCCCGGCGGCCCGGCCCGGTCCCGCCGCAGGTGATGACGGAACCCGTCATCGCCCGGTCGTACCGCTCGATTCGGGCGGTTCCGTCCAGTTACGCCCACCTCAGACTCAGGAACCGAACGGCGGTCGCCCGCCGCGTGTCGTCCTGGTGCGCCATGAAGGGTTGACGCAATGACGCCGAATTCCTCCCCCGCCGCGAACCGGTCCGCGAGCGACGCTCCGGGCCTCCGCGCCGTGACGCCGAATCGTCGGAGCTTCCTCGCTTCGAGCGCTTTCGCCGCGGTGGCCGTGGCGGGCGGCGTACCGCTGCTGGCCGCGTGCGGCGGTTCCGGCTCCGACTCGGGGACCCGGGAGGGCACGACGACCGGCAAGGCCCTCAACAAGGTCGTGCCGAGTTACGTCCCCTCCGAGCTGGTGAAGCCCGACGTGGCCAGTGTCAACGGGTCGAGCCCCGGTTTCGCCGAGCTGCCCGACCCGTTGGCGAAGTCGGTCAAGTCCGTTCCTGGCAAGGGCTCTACCTTCCGGGTCATGACCCCGCTGTGGGGCACCGTCCCGAAGAAGAACAACCCGTACTACAGCGCGGTCAACAAGGCCGTCGGTGCGACGCTCACCTTCGACCCGCAGGACGGCAACACCTACCAGGACAAGATCGGCGCCGTCCTCGCCGGTGACGACATCCCGGACGCGGTGACCATCCCCGGCTGGAACATGCAGGGCCAGATCCGCAACGCCATCACCGCGAAGTTCGCCGACCTCAGCCCGTACCTGGCCGGCGACGGGGTGAAGAAGTACCCGAACCTCGCCAACATCCCCACCGGCGCCTGGCAGTACTCGGTCTTCGGCGGCAAGCTGCGCGGCCTTCCCATGCCGTCGCCGGTCATCGGCAACGCGCTCTTCTACCGCAAGGACCTGGTCGGCTCCGGCGCGGTCCCGGCCAGCGCCGACGACCTGCTCGCCTTCGGCAAGGAGTACACGGCGCCGAAGAGCAAGGTCTGGGCCTTCGACGACCTGTGGACCTGCATCCAGAAGATCTACGGTGTGCTGCCCGACGCCCCGCACTACTGGCAGCTCCAGGACGGCAAGCTCGTCCACAAGATCGAGACGAAGGAGTACCGGGAGGCCCTGGCCTTCGCCCGCAAGCTCCACGACCTCGGCTACGTCCACCCGGACGCCGAGGCGAACAAGGACGCGGACTCCAAGATCCGCTTCACCAGCGGCCACATCGTCATGTACAACGACGGCACCGGCGGCTGGAAGGGCATGGTGACCGAGCAGAAGGCCGCCAACCCGAAGTTCGACATGCAGGCACTCGACTTCTTCTCGGCCGACGGCGGCAAGCCCGTCCTGTGGCAGGACGACCCGGCCGGCATCTACACCTTCCTCAGCAAGAAGCTTCCCAAGGCGAAGATCGAGGAGTTCCTCGCCATCGCCGACTTCGCTGCCGCCCCGTACGGCACCGAGGAGTTCATGCTCACCAACTACGGCGTCGAGGGCACCCATTACCGCGTGAAGGACGGCGTCCCGACCTTCACGGACCAGGGCATCCAGGAGGCCCAGCCCTCCACCTTCCTCTTCCTCGCCTCCCCGCCGCACACCATCGCCTTCCCCGACGAGCCGAAGCTGGTGCAGGACTACGCGGGGTGGATGGCCCGGCAGGCGCCGCACATCAAGAAGCCGCTCTTCTTCGGCATGCAGATCGTCGAGCCGCAGCGGTACGCCTCCCTCTACACGCCCTTCGACGACCTGCAGAAGGACATCCGGCGCGGCCGCAAGAAGGTCGGCGACCTGGAGGCGGCGGTGTCGACGTGGAAGCAGAGCGGTGGCGACGAACTCCGCACGTGGTACCAGGACATCCTCGACAAGAACGGCTCCGGCAGCTGACCGTACGCGGCAGTCGGCAGGACCCACGCAGAGACGGAAGTGGCCGCCGGGCGCAGTGACGCCCGGCGGCCGGGGCGGAGCAGCACGACATGGGGAGCTCACGGTGAAGCCACGGGCGACGGCGGCGGCCGGCACGGGCCGCACGGCGGACGGGACCGAGGTCCCGGCCGGCGAAGACGGTCCGCGCACCGCGCGGGACGGCGGTACGCGGGAGAGCGGGACGCGGGACGGCTCGGACGGACAGCGGGAAGCCGGCGGGAGCGCGGTCGCCCGCGCCCGCGGCGGCCGCTCGGGCACGCCGGCCGAGGGCGGCGGCCGTCCGGCCTCAGGCGCGCCCGCGGAGGGCATCACCTGGCGGCACCGGCTGCGGCGGGACCGCACGCTGGTGCTGATGACGCTTCCCGCCATCGCGCTGCTGCTCGTCTTCAACTACATACCGCTGCTCGGGAACATCGTCGCGTTCCAGAACTACGACGTCTACGACCTGGGCATCACCGGCAGCCCGTTCGTGGGCTTCGACAACTTCACCCGCATCTTCGACGACTACCGCTTCTGGGAAGTCCTGATCAACACGCTGGTCATCTTCCTGACCCAGCTGATCCTGTTCTTCCCGATCCCGATCGCCATCGCGCTGCTCGTGAACAGCATGATGAGCACCCGCGTACGTGCGTGGGTGCAGGCGATCGTCTACCTGCCGCACTTCTTCTCCTGGGTCCTCGTCGTCACCGTCTTCCAGCAGATGTTCGGCGGGGCCGGCCTGGTCGCGCAGTGGCTGCGCGAACACGGCCACGAGGGCTTCGACCTCATGACCAACCCCGGGTTCTTCAAGTTCCTGGTCACCGCGCAGGCCGTGTGGAAGGACGCCGGCTGGGGTGTGATCGTCTTCCTCGCCGCACTCGCCGCCGTCAACACCGACCTGTACGAGGCCGCCGCCGTGGACGGGGCGGGACGCTGGCGCCGCATGTGGCATGTCACGCTGCCCGCGCTGCGCCCGGTGATCGCCCTGCTGCTGGTGCTGCGGGTCGGCAGCGCGCTCAACCTCGACTTCGAGCAGATCCTGCTCCAGCGCGACCAGGTGGGCGCCGGCGCGTCCGAGATCCTCGACACCTACATCTGGTGGACGGGTATCAAAACCGGCGACTTCGGCTACGCCGCCGCGGCCGGGATCTTCAAGGGACTGTTCAGCGTCGCCATGGTGCTGGGCGCGAACAAGGTCGCCCACATGCTGGGCGAGCAGGGGGTGTACTCCAAGAAATGACGACTTCCCTGGACCTCGACAAGACGCCCGGCGGGTGGCCCGTGGACTCCGCCCCCGCCCGTACCCCGCTCCAACGCCTCCTCGGCACCGAGCAGCGCCCCGTCTGGGAGGACGAGCCGACCAGGACCGGCCTCGCCTTCAAGGGCTTCGGTCTCTTCGCGATCTGCGCGGTGATCCTCGTCCCGATCTGGGTCGTGGTCGTCACCAGCCTCTCCGACACCAAGGCCATCAACGACGCGGGAGGTCTGGTCGTCTGGCCGAAGACCATCACCTTCGTCGCGTACAAGGAGCTGCTGAGCGGCGGCGCCGTCACCCGGGCCGCGATGGTCAGCATCGGACTGACCGTCGTCGGCACGGTGTTCAGCATGGTGATCTCGATCCTCTGCGCCTACGGCCTCAGCCGGCGCGACTCGATCGCCCACCGGCCGCTGCTGATGACGCTCATGGCGACGATGTTCTTCGGCGCCGGGCTCATCCCCACGTACCTGCTGGTGACCGGGATCGGTCTGAGCAACAGCTACTGGTCGATGATCCTGCCGAGCGCGATCTCCGTGTTCAACATCCTGGTGCTCCGCGGCTTCTTCATGGACACCGCGCCCGAACTCATCGACGCGGCGCGCATCGACGGCGCCGGCGAGTGGCGCATCCTGCTCCAGATCGTCATGCCGCTCTCCCGCGCGGTGGTCGCGGTCATCTCGCTCTTCTACGCGGTGGGTTACTGGAGCCAGTGGTTCAACGCCATGCTCTACATCCAGGACAGCGACAAGTACCCGCTGCAGATGATCCTCCGTCAGCTGGTGCTCCAGCACCAGGTTCCGCCGGGTGCGATGGGCGCGGCCGTGAGCAGCGGCCAGATCAACAGCCTCGCCGTGCAGATGGCCGTCATGGTCCTCGCGCTGATCCCGGTGGCCGTGCTGTCGCCGTTCGTCCAGAAGCACTTCCAGAAGGGGATGCTCACCGGGGCCGTGAAGGGCTGACTCCCCGGCGCACCCCGGCCTGCCTCCTCCGTCCGTGCCGCGTGCCGGGTTCTCCCGCGCGCGGCTCGGCCGTCCCGCTCGTTGTGGAAGGACTCCGCCATGTCCGCGTTCCGTTCCGAAGCACACCCCGCCCTGCCCGGCCCCGACGCCCCTGGCGCCGCACCCTCGTCGCCCGCCCGCCGGTCCGTGCTCGCCGGGGCCGCCGCCGTCGCCGCGGCCGTCTGCGTCCTGCCCGGCGCCCACGCGGCCTCGGCGGCACAGCGGCCCTCGGACGGCTCCCGTCCTTCCGGCGGGTCGCGGACCGAGGCGTACCGCTGGCGGACCGCCGCCATCGGCGGCACCGGCTTCGTCACCGGGCTGATGTTCCACCCCTCGGTGCGCGGCCTGGCCTACGCCCGGACGGACATCGGCGGGGCGTACCGGTGGGACGCCGCGAAGGCCCGCTGGACGGCGCTCACCGACTTCACCGGCTGGGACGACTGGAACCTCCTCGGCGTCGAGGCGATGGCCGTGGACCCCGCCCACCCGGACCGGGTCTACCTCGCGCTCGGTACGTACGCCCAGTCCTGGGCCTCGCCGGGGGCGGTGCTGCGCTCGGAGGACCGCGGCAGGACGTGGAGCCGCACGGACCTGACGGTGCGGCTCGGCGCCAACGAGGACGGCCGGGGCACCGGTGAACGCCTTCTGGTCGACCCGCGCGACAGCGAGACCCTCTGGCTGGGCACCCGCCACGACGGTCTGCTGCGCTCCGACGACCGGGGTGCCACCTGGGCGCCGGACCCCTCCTTCCCCGCCGTGCCCTCGGCGTCGGGTCAGGGGGTCACCCTGCTGGTGGCGGCCGGCCGGACGGTCTACGCGGGCTGGGGGGACGGCACCGCCTCCCTCTACCGCACCACCGCGGCCGGCGGCTGGGAGCCGGTCCCCGGCGCGCCGGCGGCCGGAGGGGCGACGCGGGTGCCCGTCCGTGCCGCGTACGACGCCGCCTCCCGCGCCCTGTACGTGAGCTGGGCGAACGGCCCCGGCCCCAACAACCAGAGTGACGGCGCGGTGCACCGCCTCTCCACGGTGACCGGCGCCTGGTCGGACGTGACGCCCGTCGCCCCGTCCGGCGCCGACGCCTTCGGCTACGGCGGGGTCGCCGTGGACGCGAGGCGGCCCGGCACGGTCGTGGTCTCCACCAACAACCGCTGGGGGCCGGTCGACACGCTCTTCCGCTCCACCGACCACGGGCGCACCTGGACCTCCCTCAAGGACTCCGCGGTGCTGGACGTGGCGGAGACGCCGTACCTGCGCTGGGGCGGCGAGGCGAAGTTCGGCTGGTGGATCCAGGCCGTCGCCGTCGACCCCTTCGACTCGCGCCACGTCGTCTTCGGTACCGGCGCGACGGTCTTCGGCACCCGGGACCTGGTGCACTGGGCGCCGGAGATCCGCGGCCTGGAGGAGTCGTCCGTACGCCACCTGATCGCGCCGCCCACCGCGCACGGTGCCCGGCTGCTCAGCGGGCTCGGGGACATCGGGGTGATGTACCACGACTCGCTGACCTCCTCCCCCTCACGCGGGATGGCCACCCACCCGGTGTTCGGCACCGCCACCGGGCTGGCCCTGGCGGCGCGTGTCCCCTCCTACGTCGTACGGACCGGCTGGCCCTCGGGGTCGGACGCCGCCGGGGCGTACTCGCACGACGGCGGGTCCAGCTGGCAGCCGTTCGCGGCCCAGCCGGAGATCGCTGCCTCCGCACCGGGCCCCATCGCGGTGAGCGCCGACGGGAAGACCCTTCTCTGGACGTTCATCCACTGGGACGGCACGAAGTACCCCGCGCACCGCTCCACCGACGGAGGCGCGAGCTGGAGCGAGGTGACGACGTTCCCGAAGGGCGCGACCCCCGTCGCCGACCCGGTGGAGGCCACCCGCTTCTTCGCGTACGACACGGACACCGGCACCGTCCACCTCTCCACCGACGCGGGCGCGTCGTTCACCGTCGGCGCCACCGGACTCCCCTCCGGCGACGCGCAGTTCAAGCTGGCCGCCGCGCCGGGGCGGTCCGGCGACCTCTGGCTGTCGGCGAAGACCGGCGGACTGCACCGCTCGACGGACGGCGGGCGGACGTTCTCGGCCGTGGCCGGCGTCCAGGAGTCGTATGCGCTGGGCTTCGGCAAGGCGGCGCCTTCCCCGAAGAGCCGTCCCGCCCGCCCGGGCGCCGGTTATCCCGCGATCTTCCAGACGGGACGGGCGGCCGCGACCCACGACGGGGTGGCGGTGCTGCGCTCCGACGACGCGGGTGCCACCTGGATACGCGTCAACGACGACCAGCACCAGTGGGGGTGGACCGGTGAGGTGATCACCGGCGACCCCCGTGTCCACGGCCGGGTGTATCTGGGCACCAACGGCCGGGGCATCCAGTACGCCGACCCGGAATGAGGATCGAGAACACCATGCCGTCCCTGCGTGACGCGACCCGCGGCCGCCTGCTCTTCGGCGGCGACTACAACCCCGAGCAGTGGCCCGAGGAGGTGTGGGCCGAGGACGTCGCGCTGATGAAGGAGGCCGGGGTCAACTCGGTCACCCTCGGCGTCTTCTCCTGGGCGAAGATCGAACCGCGCCCGGGAGCACGCGAGTTCGACTGGCTGGACCGGTTGATGGATCTGATGGACTCCCACGGCATCGGGGTGGTCCTCGCCACACCGACCTCGTCCCCGCCGCCGTGGATGGGTGCGCTGCACCCGCAGACGCTGCCGCGGGCGGAGGACGGCTCGGTCGTCTGGTACGGCTCGCGCCAGCACTTCTGCGCCAGTTCACCGGTCTACCGCCGCTACGCCGCCTCGCTCACCGAGGACCTCGCGGCCCGCTACGCCGGCCATCCGGCGCTGGCCATGTGGCACATCAACAACGAGTACTGCACACACTGCTGGTGCGACGAGACGGCCGCGCACTTCCGCCGCTGGCTCGCCGACCGGTACGGCACCCTCGCCGCGGTCAACGAGGCCTGGGGCACCGCCTTCTGGAGCCAGCGGTACGACACCTGGGCGGAGATCCTGCCGCCCCGCAAGGCGCAGTACACGCACAACCCCACCCAGGTGCTCGACTTCAAACGGTTCACCTCGAACGCCCTGATGGAGTGCTACACCGCCGAGCGGGACATCGTGCGGCGCCACTCCCCCGCCGTCCCCGTGACGTCCAACTTCATGCCGCTCTGGTCGGGGCAGGATGCGTGGGCGTGGGCCGCGCAGGAGGACGTCGTCTCGGTGGACGTCTACCCCGACCCGGCGGACCCGGGGGCGGGGCAGTACCAGGCGATGCTCGCCGACATGACGCGCTCGCAGGCGGCCGGGCCGTGGATGCTGATGGAGCAGGCCGCCGGCGCCGTCAACTGGCGGCCGGTGAACCACCCCAAACCCCGGGGCCTCAACCGGCTCTGGTCACTGCAGTCGGTGGCCCGGGGCGCGGACGCCGTCTGCTACTTCCAGTGGCGCCAGTCCCGGCAGGGCTCGGAGAAGTTCCACTCCGCGATGGTGTCGCACGCCGGACCCGAAGGCCGGTCGTTCCGGGAGATCACCCGCATCGGCGCCGAACTCGCCACGCTCGCCCCGGAGGTGAGTGGCGCGCACGCGCCGGCCGAGGTGGCCGTGCTGCACGACTGGGACGCCTGGTGGGGCAGCGCGCAGGAGGGCCGGCCCTCCTCGCACCTTCAGTACCCGGAGATCGTACGGGCCTGGCACCGGGCCCTCTGGGAGAACGGCACGGCGACCGACTTCGCCCGTCCCGAGGCCGACCTGTCCGGCTACCGGATGGTCGTCGTCCCGCAGCTCTACCTCCTGACCGACGCGGCCGTGGACAACCTGGTCGCGTACGTCGCGGGGGGCGGCACCCTGGTCAGCGGCTTCTTCACCGGCGTCGCCGACGTGGACGACCGCATCCGGCCGGGCGGGATGGACGCCCGGCTGCGCGCGCTCTTCTCCATCCGCACGCTCCACGAGTGGTGGCCCGTGGAACCGGACGCGAGGGTCACCTGCGACGGCTTCCGAGGACTGCTGTGGTCGGAGGAGTTGGAGGCCGACGGCACCGGCGAGACCGTCGCCGCGTACGTGGGCGGGGAGTTGGACGGACTGCCCGCCGTGCTCCGCAAGGGAGGCGCCTGGTACGTCTCGACGCTCCCGGAACCGGAAGCGCTGCGCGAACTGCTCGGCCGGGTCGCCGGGGAGGCGGGCGTACGCCCCGTGGTCGCCGGACTTCCCGCGGGCGTCGAGGCGGTACGCCGGGGCGGCCTGCTCTTCCTCTTCCACCACGGGCGCGGCACGGTGACCGTGCCGTTGCCGGGCGCGCACGTGGACGTGCTCACCGGGGCGCGGGCGGAGGGAGCGGTGGAGCTGGGGCGCTTCGGCGTGGCGGCCCTGAAGCCGGCCGGCGCGGCATGAGCCGGTCCACCGGCAACCCGTCCCCCCGGAAGCCGTACACCCCGAACCCGTCCACCCCGGCTCCGTCCCTCCCGAACCCGTCCACCTGGGAGCCCCGTCCCGCCGCCCGCTGGGAGGACGCCTTCCTCAGCGGGAACGGGCACCACGGGGCGATGGTCCACGGAGACCCCGCCGACGACCGGGTGATCGTCAACCACCACACCCTGGTCCGCCCCAACGGCAGCGAGGACCTGCGCCCGCCGGAGCTCGCCGGGGAACTCGGACCGCTCCAGGACGCCCTGCTCTCCGGTAACACCCGGGCGGCCGAGCGCTTCGGCGCGGGCAGCCCGCTGGTGTGGGTGCAACCCTTCCATCCGGCGTTCCAGACCCGGGTGCGGCGCGCCCCGGCGGAGTCCGGGACGCCGTTGGGAGCCGGGGCGGGGGCGCACGGGACGGCTCACGCGGGAGCCGGGCCGGAGGCGGAGTACACGGCTCCGGCCGGAACGGCCACCGGCCCGTCCTACCGACGAGAGCTGGATTTCACCTCCGGCGAGACCGTCGCCTCCCACGGTCCCTGGCGCAGTCGTGTCTTCGTGTCGCGGGCCGACGACGTGATCGTCCAGCACATCACCGGCCCGGCGGCGGACACCGAGGTCTGGCTCGACCCCGTCCTTCCCGGCGCTCCGGCGAACCTCGCGGTCGGCCGGTCGACGGTGCTGACCCCGCAGGGCGCCCGGATCGCCCTGCGTCTGCGCTACCCGGAGAGCGATCTCTCCTGCACCGGGGTGTCGGTCCTGCGGGCGGAGGGCGGAACGGTCTCCGTGAGCGGCGACGGGGTCCGCGTCGCCGGAGCCCGGAGCCTGCTCCTCCTGACCCGTGTGCGCCGCTCCCCCGGTGAGCCCGACCTCGACGCCGAGTGGGCGGCCCTGCCGGACGACGATTACGACGCCTTGATGGCACGTCACCTCCCGCTGCACCGGAGCGCCTTCGGCCGGTGCGCGCTCACGCTGCACGACGAGGACCCGGCGCGGCAGGGTCTCCCGGGCAGTGAGCTGCTGCGCCACCCGGGCAGTCCGGCCCTGCTGGAGCGGCTGTTCGCGGCGGGCCGCTACCACGTGCTGTCCGCCTCGGGTGCGCTGCCGCCCCGACTGACGGGGGTGTGGACGGGGGACTGGGACACCGCCTGGTCAGGGGCGTTCACCACCAACGCCAACCTCAACCTCCAGGTGGCGTCGGCGACCGCCGGCAACCTTCCCGAGGTGCTGGACGCCCACGCGCGCCTGATAGAAGGTCAGTTGGACCACTGGCGTGAGAACGCCCGGGCTCTCTTCGGGGCCCGGGGCATCGTCGCGCCCTCCCACTCGGACGGGGAGTCGGGCCGCACCCGCCACTTCCAGCGGGCCTACCCGCTGCACCTGTGGACTGCGGGCGCCGACTGGCTGCTGCACCCCCTGTGCGAACAGGCGCAGTGCCGAGGGGCCGCACCGGAGGCGCTGGTCTCGGCGTGCGCGGAAGTGGCCGACTTCTACACCGACTTCCTCACCCGTGAGGGTCCCGACGGAGCCGTGGCGATCGTCCCCTCGTACTCGCCGGAGAACCGCCCGGAGAACGCGAGTTGGGGCACGCTCAACGCCACGATGGACATCGCCGCCGCCCGGCACGCCCTCACCACCGCTGCGGAGCTGGCCCCGGCGCACCCGGACGCGGACCGCTGGCGGGACCTCGCCGGCCGGCTTCCGCGCTACCGGATCAACGCCGACGGCGCACTGGCGGAGTGGGCGTGGCCCGGGCTCCGCGAGACGTACGACCACCGCCACCTCAGCCACCTCTACCCGGTCTGGCCGCTCGACGAGATCAACCCGTACGACACTCCCGGGCTCGCCGCTGCCGCGCACCGCGCCCTGGAACTGAGGGGTTCGGAGAACGACTCGGCCCACGGTCATCTGCACCACGCGCTCGTCGCGGCGCGGCTGCGGGACGGTGCGCGGGTCTCCGCCGCGCTGGCGTCGGTCCTGGACGGTGACTTCTTCCACGACTCGCTGATGAGCGCGCACTACCCCGACCGGAACGTCTACAACGCGGACGCCGCCCACGCGTTGCCGGCCGTCGTGCTGGAGATGCTCGTCCAGTCCGCGCCGGGCCGCCTGGTCCTGCTGCCCGCGCTCCCGGCCGCGTATCCGAGGGGCGCGCTCCGGGGCGTCCGCACGCGGTTCGGCGCGGTGCTCGACCTCGTCTGGACCCCCGAGGAGATCACCGCCTCGTTGCGCCCCACCCGCGACGCGCGCATCGAGCTGCGTACGGGCCCGCCCCCCGGATCTCCGGCCGGCCCGGCGGAACCCGGCGAGGCATCCTGGGTCACCCTCACCGCCGGGGCCGACCGGGTACTCACGCTGCGGCGAAGGGCGACCGGCGGCCGGTGAGCACGCCGGGCGATCCGGCGTCCGTCCCCGTACGGGGAGCCGCGAGCGGGTCCGGCGGCCGGCCGGCAACGGTCGCGGCAGGGGTCGGCCTCCCTCGGCCGACCCCTCGCGGGTCACACCGCGGGCGCCGGTCCCGTGCTCGCTCGTACCGTCAACTCCGGTGCGATCAACTCGACTTCGTCCGATCCCTGGCCGGTGAGCTTGGCCACCACCAGCTCGACCGCGCGGCGCCCCATCTCCTGCGCGGGGATGGCCACGGTGGTGAGCCGCACCGAGGCCTCCACCGCCACCTGTTCGGGACAGACCGCGACGACCGACACGTCCTCGGGGACGGCGCGGCCCTGCTGCTGGAGGAGGTTGAGCAGCGGTTCCACGGCGGACTCGTTCTGGACGATGAACCCGGTGGTGCCGGGCCGCTCGTCGAAGATGCGGGAGAGCGTCTGCGTCATGGCCGCGTACCCGCCCTCACTGGGCCGGTGCAGTACGGTCACCCCGGTCTCCCGCGCCTTGGCCCGGATGCCGTCGATGGTGCGCTCGGCGAAGCCGGTGTGGCGTTCGTAGACGGCGGGGGCCTCGCCGATCACCGCGACCTCCTGGTGCCCGAGTTCGGCCAGGTGCTCCAGGCAGAGCGCCCCGGTCGCCTCGAAGTCGAGGTCCACACAGGTCAGACCGGAGGCGTCGGCGGGCAACCCGATCAGGACGGAGGCCCGCTGAGCGCCCCTCAGCAGGGGAAGGCGCTCGTCGTGCAGCTCCACGTCCATGAGGATCATCGCGTCCGCCAGCGAGCTCCCGGCGATCCGCCGGACCGCGGCGGGGCCCTCCTCTCCGGTGAGGAGCAGCACGTCGTAGCCGTGGGTGCGAGCGGTCGTCGCCACCGCGATGGCGATCTCCATCATCACCGGCACGTACATGTCGGTGCGCAACGGCACCATCAACGCGATGATGTTCGAACGGCTGCTGGCGAGCGCGCGCGCCCCGGCATTGGGGTGGTAGCCGAGTTGCTGGATGCTGAGTTCCACGCGCTCCCGGGTGGGGGCGGAGATGGACCGCTTCCCGCTGAGGACGTAGCTCACCGTGCTCGCGGAGACTCCGGCGTGCTGGGCGACCTCGGCCAGGGTGACCATGCGCTCTCCCTTACGGGTGACAGATGAGAAGTGACGGACGACGGGTGCCGTGCGGCAGTGGTGCGGAGGGCGGAACGCGAGCAGCGTTGAAGCGCTTCGAAGCGGGCCGCTTTCTCGTCGCAGCCCCTCTGACGTGCAGATATCCAAGCGAGCCTAGACCGACTCCTGTGAACTGTCCAGAGAAACGTTGAAGCGCTTCGACGCTGTCCGGAGAGGCCATTCACCGGGCGGTGAGCGGGAGTTCAGAGGACGGCCGGGGGTGCCTCCGGATCGGACTCCCGGCCGCGTCCGCGGCCACCTTGCCCGCCCGGGAGGACCCGAGGTCGGGTGGTGTGCATCCGTACGGTGCCATGGCTGTTCCGTTCCTCGGTCCCAGGGGGAAGACAGGGGGTTCCGGACAGGTAGTTGCCGCCCGGCCCCAAAAGGTTGCCGCCGATGGAGGGCGGGTTCACCGAGGATCGGGAGGAGGCCGTCACCGTCACCGTCACCGGAACGGTCCACCCGGGACGGGGGCCGGGTCCGGGCCCGAGTCCGCGACCGCTGTCGTGGTGCCGCCGAGACTGCGGTCGGGCGGTATCAACCCGCTTATTGACCAAGCCTGTTGGTCGGGTCCGGGACGTCGCCGCCCCCGCGCGGCCGTGGGGACGCCGGGGGCCCGCGCGCACCCCGCACCGACACCAGGCCCACGCACGCCGCCCCGTCGGTTCAGCGCGCCTCGGCGGGCCTCTCCGGCCTGGTCCGCTCGTGGGTCTCCAGCGCCACCCGGGCCCGGTCGGCCACCTCCTCGCCGCGCCCCTGGGCCCGGCCGACCGCGAGGTCGATCGCCATCCGCACCCGGGAGGCTTCGCCCCGGCCGTAGGAGACCCCGGAGGTCTTTCGGCGGTTGTCGACCGAGATCAGGGTCAGCCCGGCGCTCTTGTCGTGGTCGTGCCGGAGCCACTTGCCGTAGGCCCACTCGCGCCTGCCGCCCGGACCACTGAACAGGAGGCGCCGGTCGGTGACGGCCAACTCCCCCGTCCAGGTGGTCTCCAGGTGGCTCACCCCTTGCCGGGTCCGCACCTCCACGAGGGCGGCGGGCGCGACCAGCAGGACGCACTCACCGGACTTGCGTGCCGCCCACCGGAAGTCCGACGCGCTGCACTCCGAGCCCCGCAGCCCACGGACGAAGTCGTACTCCGCGGCGAGCCGGTCCCGGGTGCTCAGCCAGACGGCCAGCCGGCGCTCGTGCGCCTCCCGGGCATCGCGGCGCTCGTCCTCGCGCCGGCGCTCCTCGGCCTCCTGCCGCGCGACCACGGCAAGGGCCGCCCGTTCCTGTGCGGCGATCCGCGCGGACTCCCGTCGGCGGGCGCGCCACTCGATGACCACCCTGCGCCGTCGCCACAGCAGGAGTCCGAGGACGGCCACGACCACCAGGACCGCGGCGAGGCCGAGCAGGGCGTCCCGGATCTCGGTGCCGGTCATGTCGTCCGCGACACGCACGGTCAACTCCCGCAATGTGGTGTTGCCGTGCGCGTCGGTCAGCCGGGCCACCAGTCGGTACGCGCCCGGCTCGGCGTGCCAGTTCAGCACCCGGCGCTCGCGGACCAGGACGGCGGGGCGACCCCCGTCCGCTCCGTCGAGGCGCAGGGTGGCGCCCCGCTCCCCGGTCACGATGAGCACGACCTCACCGTGACGCGCCCGTTCCTCGTCGTACGCGACGCGGAGCGCGGGGGCCACCGTGTCCACGACGAAGGGAGCCGAGCGCGTGGTTCCCCGCCGCCCGAAGGGGTCGGCCAGCGTCACCAGCACCCGGTACGACCCGTCCTCCAGCGGAAGGGACACACTCCCCCGTCCGTCGCCGTCCAGTCGTACGGGCTCCGTCCCGCCGTCCGTCACGACGGTCCCCACCGATCCGGGCGGCCCGACGACGTCGACCGTCGTGCGGCCGCCTTCCGGGTCTCCCACCCGTACTCCGGGCCGGAGCTCCGCCAGGGCGACCTCGACGGTCGCCTCCTCACGGGTACGGTTGCCGGCCCGGTCCCGTACGACGGCGACGAGCCGGAACGTGCCGTTGGGCAGCCGGAGCGAACCGGTGACCGTTCCGCCGGCGTCGACGGTGCCGCGCAGTACGTCCTCGCGGCCCGCGACCGTCACCTCGTACGAGGCGCCCGCCTCCGCGTCGAGGGTCACCTCGGCCGCACCCGTCTCCGGGTCCGCCGCACCGAGGGCGGGCGCCCCCGCCCTCGGTGCGGTGCCGTCGACCGTGACGGTGAACGCGGCGCTCGCCTCACTGGTGTTGCCGGACGGGTCGACGGCCACGACGGTGTAGGCGTGCTCGCCGTCCCCGGCCTCGAAGGTGATCTTCTGCTCGGTTCCGGTGGCCGGGGCGTGCGCGACGACCGCGTCCGCTTCGTCCCGCACCTCGATCCGGGCCCCCTTCTCGGCCCGCACGCCGAGACCGACACGCCCACCGGCCACCGCGCCCGCGCCGCGCGTGGTGGGCCGCCCGGGCGCTTCGACGTCCACGACGGGCTCGGGGTCCGCGCCGGAGCCGGAGCCCGCGCCGGAGCCGGACTGGGAGCCGCCCCCGGACTCGGAGCCGGGCAGGGAGCTGTACCCGCACTGGGAGAAGTTCCCGAGGTCACCGCATACGTACGAGCCGGAGTCGGAGGGGCAGGAGTGCCATCGGTGACAGCCGTCCCGGTGCGCCATGGCCGGCGACGCCCCCACACCGAGCGCGGTGGCGGCGACGAGCAGCGCGAGCAGGGCCATCACGGCACGTCGAAGTCTGGTGCGTATCTCCACGCGGCTGGTCCCCCCGGCTCAGCGACGGCAAAGTGCACGCCGAAGGACGGGATCCTGTCAGGCGATGTGAAGAAATGGCAAATGAACGGTGGAGCCGTCGCGCCGCGACCGCCCCTCGGTCACCGCCCGCGAGAAAGCCCTGCCGGAGTACCGTCGGCCGCCGGACGCTACGCCCCGTGTCCACGAGGGCTTCATCGCTGTGAAGGTTCGCGTGTACATGGTCGGGTTTCCCGGGTTCTCTTACGTCGATCGCTTTCTCACGGTAACCAGGTAGTCCATGAACATCTTCAGCCGCAGCTCCACGCCCCGACGCCCAGCCGGCACGGGCGCGGGCACGAAGGTCCCGTCTCCCGCCGCCGCGCTCCCCCACCCGGCCCTGAGAGGGCTCACCGGTGAGTGGATGATCGATCCCGCGCACAGCAGGATCGGGTTCTCCGTGCGACACGCCATGGTGACGACGGTGCGGGGTTCGTTCGCCGAGTACGAGAGCCTCCTCCACTTCGACGGCAGCAACCCCACCCGCTCCCGGGCCGAGATCGCCATCGCCACGGCCAGTGTCGACACCGGAGTGGAACAACGCGACGAGCACCTCGTCGGACGGGAGTTCCTGGATGCCCGGACATACCCCCGGATGATCTTCACCAGTACCGCCGTGAGCCTTCCCGCCCCGGACGTCTACCGCATGACCGGGGACCTCACCATCCGGGACGCCACCCGTCCGGTCGACCTGGACCTCACCTACATCGGCCACGTCACCGACCCGTTCGGCTACGAACGCGTCGGGTTCGACGGCACCACCACCATCAACCGCTCCGACTGGGGCCTCACGTACAACGCCCGCCTCGCCGAAGGCGGCGCCATGGTCAGTGAGAAGCTCCGCCTCCAGTTCGACATCGCGGCGATCCGGAAGCCGGTCGCGGTGTGAGGGCGGGAAGGTCCCGGGGGATGCCGGCCGGCCGTCGGGCGGGCAGTGCCCGGCAGCACGGGGGCGGTCGCGGCGAATCCGTAACACGGGCGTAGCCCTGCGGGCCCCCGCGCGCCCTAGGATCGCCCCAACGCTCCCACCTGCGGTTCTCCGCGTCGCACGTGGTCGGTGTTTCTCCCTCCCCCACCGACCGGATCCGGCGGCATCCCCGCCGTGTCCGCGACCCCCGAAGGCGGCCTGCATGGTCTCTCCCGTACGCGTCTGGCTCAACCGCACGTACGCGGAGAACGTGTTCTTCATGGATCAGCTGCGGCGCAATCCGCACGGCCGGCCTGTCGAGATCCACGCCACGCACGCCGACCCGGACTCCCCGGTCCTCGCGGCGGCCGACACCGCCGCACCGGAGCCGGAGAACCTGTCTCCCGCCGCGTACGCCGAGTACGCGCTGGACCAGTGCGCGCGGCGCGCCATCGACGTGTTCGTACCCGTACTCCACCAGGCGGCTCTGGCCGCGCACCGCGAGGACTTCGCGGCCGTCGGGACGGCGTTGCTCGCACCGCCCGCCGAGGCGATAGGCCTCTTCGCGAACAAGGCGGTGGCGTACGAGACGGTGCGAAGGGTCGGTGCCCCGGTGCCGCCTTGGTGGCGGGTGCGCGACGAGGCACAGCTCATGGCGGCGGTGGACGCCATCGAGGGCGCAGGCGGCAAGGCGTGCTTCAAGCCGACCACCGGCGAGGGCGGTGTCGGGTTCCGGATCATCACCCGGGCGCCGTTCTCCCTGCTGCACCTGACCGGTTTCCCCAGCCCTTACGTGCCGTTGGAGCTGGTGACCCAGGCGCTGCGGCGTACCGAGCGGTCCGTCGACTGGCTGGTGATGCCACGCCTGGACGAGCCGGAAGTATCCGTCGACTGCCTCACCGGCCCCGACGGAGAGGTCCGGTTGGCGGTGGGCCGCACGAAGAACGGCCGGCGGCGCGGTTTCACGCTCGACCCGGCGTGGATCGAGCCCGCCCGCCTGATCGCCCGGTCCTTCGGCCTGCACGGGCTGACGAACATCCAGTTCCGCATGCACGCGGGCGAGCCCGTCCTCATGGACGTCAACACCCGCCCCGCCGGCGGCCTGCACCAGCTCTCCGGGTGCGGCCTCAACGTGCCGTGGGCCGCCGTACGCCTCGCCCTCGGCGACGACCCCGGCGAGCTCGCCCCGGAGTTCCTCGGCTCCGACTACGCGGTCGTCCCGGGGCCGCGCGCACTGCGCCCGGCACTCCCGCAGCAGCGGAAGCAGCCACCGCCGGTCTTCGTACCGATCGCCACGAGTCCCGGACCGGGCATGGCCTCCGTCCTGCCGACCGCGGGCGCACCGCGGCCGGCGGCGGAACTGCCGTGACGGGCGGCCGGTACTCCAGTGTGACGTTGTGATCCATCCGCCTGGGAAGTTGGCGAGTCGTCGCCGGTGGTGGCTGCGGCGGGCGGTGGCCTGGTGGTGCCTGCGCCGGTTCGACCAGTGTCTCCGCCTGTGCGGGGAAGCTGCTCGTCGGGTACGGCGGGGCACCGAGCAGGTGGCGGGTCTACGGGACGGTCAGGTCGATCGGATCAGCGCTGTGGGCGGGCCGGTTCCGTTGTGCGGGCCTTGTCGGCCTCGCGTCGGCGACCAGGGCGGCCAGGGGGGCGGAAGACCCGGGGACTCTTCGGACCGGAAAGACCGGGGGGTCCCCTTCGGGCCGGATCGGGCCGCTGAGGGCGGTCCGATCCGGCCTGCGGGTGCGGTGACGACACCCGGTCAGCAGCCGGCTCAATAGCCGACGGTGAACCGGCGCTGGACGAAGCGGGGCAGCTCCGCCTCGTCCACCAGGGCGACCGCGGCGTCCTCCGCCGAGATCCGGCTCAGACCGTCGGCGTCCAGCACGGGCTGGTCGCCGCCGATGCGGAAGCGGCCGGTGCGCTCGCCGGGAGCGATCTGCTCGGCGGGGCTGAAGTAGGTCCAGAGCCGGTTCGAGGTGCGCAGCACGTTCAGAGCCTCTCGGTGGCCGCGTATGGCGGCGGCGTACTGGCGGGCCAGGCCGAGTTCGTCGAGCGACGCGTGAATGAGCTCTTCGTGGTCGGCGCGGACGACGCCCGGCTCGATCTCCAGACTGCCGGCACCACCGATGACGATCAGCCGGGTGCGGGGGTGGCTCTCCAGGGCTTTGAGGAGGGCCTCGGCGGCCGCCGCATAGACGGTCGGGTCCGCGATCGAGCGCTGGACGGTGTCGGCGAAGTCCTTCGCCGCGTTCCCGGGCTGGAAACCACTGATCAGAACGTCCAGACCAGGCAGGACGGCGGCGATGCTCGCGGTGTCCAGGGCGTCGACGCTCGCCCACCCGAGGTTCTCCCGCTGGTCGGTTATCGCGGAGGCGTCCCGGCTGAACGCCGTGACGCGGTGTCCGCGCTGGAGAGCCTCGGTGACGACCCGGCTGCCGATGGTGCCGGTGGCTCCGATGACGCCGATGTCCATGGTTCTCCCCTTGGTTCATGCCGTGCTCATGCCGGATGGACGCCTGAAGCCGAAAAGCCTCACGCGATGCACGGACTATACGGCGTGAAGTTTCTGCACGGCAATCAGTGCAGTGACGCTGTAAAGTGAGCCCGTGGCAGGCACCCGAAGCACCGGACGACGTGAGCGACTGCGGGCCGAGACGACCGCTGAGATCAAGCGCACAGCGCTGGGATTGATGGGCTCGGGCGGCCCCGACGCGATCACCCTGCGGGCGATCGCCCGCGAGATGGGCATGACCGCCAACGCCATCTACGGCTACTTCGGCACTCGCGACGACCTGGTCACCGCCCTCATCGCGGACGTCTACACCGCCCTTGCCGACGCCGTCGACGCCGCCTGGGCCGCCTCCGCGCAGGACGCCCCGGCGAAGCGGATACAGGCCTGGGCACACGCCTTCCGCAACTGGACGCTGGCCAACCCCGAGGGCTTCCGGCTGATCTACGGCGACCCCGTCCCCGGATACCAGGCCCCAGCCGGCGGCGCCGCGCCGGACGCCGCCCGGCGGGTCTGCGTAGGCATTGCCGCGCTGGCGGACACGGCCTGGGTCAGCGCCGAACGGTCCTATGGGGACAGCGACTTCGGCTGGGGCGACTTCGAGCCCGGCCTGCTCGACAAGGTCCGCCCGGCGTTCCCCGCACTACCGCCGGCCGGCGTGGCCCTGGCGCTGCGGATCTGGGGGCACCTGCACGGCCTGGTGGCGCTGGAGGTCTACGGCCACCTGCGCGCCCAGACGCTCTCGCCGGACAAGCTCTTTCACGCCGAACTCACCCAGCTGGTCAGATCGTTGGGCCTCGACGCTCAGCACTTCAGCGTGACGTCGCGATCTCGTGCGGGAGCCGGGTGAGAACGCGACGGCCACCGCATGCAGACGCAGCATGGACAGCAACGCGGCGTACCGCTTCTCGTCCTCCCGCGCGTCTTCCCAACGCCGTGACCATCCGGCCACGCCGGCCCCGGAGATTCACGGCAGTCAGCTGCTTCCCCGCAGCTCCCTGGCCCCGAGCCGACCACCGGTCCAGCCGTCCCACGGGCACACAGGCCCGGATCCGCGCCAGGCCGACCGCCGGCATCCCTTCCGGCACGTGAACCGCAGTCGGCCTTCCGTACGCCGGACACGACGACAGAGCCGGTCAAAGCGACGAACTGTCGCTTTGACCGGCTCTGTCAGGTCGGTTGACCCTGGTGTCCGAGGGGGGACTTGAACCCCCACGCCCGATAAAGGGCACTAGCACCTCAAGCTAGCGCGTCTGCCATTCCGCCACCCGGACGAGGTGTCTGCCGTTCGCGGTGTTTTCCGCGGCGACATGGAGAACAATACCAGGGGTTTACTCCCCCGATCACCCTCATTTCCCGTGGTCAGTGCGGTACCGGAGGCGTGGCGGTCGGCCCCCGGGAAAGCTGGGCGCGCCCCGGGTGCGGTGTGTCGGGTGACGTGCACGTTCCGTCGCACGGGCTACCTTCGCGGTCATGAACGTCCGCTACCACCTGCGCCCCTTCGCCCTCGCGGGCCTGCGCGAGCATCTGCGGGACACCTTCTGGTTCGCCCCGGCCACGAGCCTCGTGGGCGCCTTCCTCCTCTGGTGGGGGGTGTCGACGCTGGACTCGGCGATCGTCGCGCATCTGCGGAACGACCGGGCCTACGAGGAGCTGGGCGAACTGGCCTCCTTCGCCAACGACGCCCGTACGGTCGTCACCACCGTCAGCGCGGCGATGATGACCTTCATCGGTGTGGTGTTCAGCATCTCGCTGGTGGCGGTGCAGATGGCGAGCGGGCAGCTGACACCCCGCATCGTCCGGATCTTCGTCCGGAGCCGGATCACCAAGCTGACCCTGGCCGTGTTCCTGGCGACCTTCGTGTTCTCGTTGCTGGTCCTGACCTCGTACGAGAGCGAGACCGAGGTCCGGCGGCTGACCTCCGTGCCGGTGCTGCAGGGCCTGCTCACCCTGGCCCTGGTCGCCCTGAGCCTGCTCCTCTTCATCGCGTACGTGTCCTCCACGCTGCGGCTGATGCAGGTCGGGCCGGTCGTCGACAGGATCACGCGCGACGCGCTGCGTGCCCTGGACCACCAGCCCCGCGAGGAGAACCGGGAGCAAGCCTCCGGGCCGGCGGACCGACCGTCGCCGCTGCCGCCGGAGAGCGGGACGGTGAGGTACGCCGGGCGGGCGGGGGTGCTCCGGGACGTGGACGTGGCACGGCTGGTGCGGGTGGCCCGTCGGCGCGGGTCGGTGCTGCGCCTGCTTCCCCGTACGGGCGACTTCCTGGTACCCGGCATGCCCCTGCTGGCGGAGCACGGGGCGAAGGGGACCGGGCCGGGGCATGTTCCGGGCGACGCCGTCCGGGTGGGGGTCGAACGGGCGCTGCGACGCGATCCGGCCTTCGGTCTGCGACAGCTCACCGACATCGCGCTGCGTGCCCTGTCGGCCGCGGAGAACGACCCGACCACCGCCGTGCAGTGCCTGGACCGCATCGTGCAGTTCCTCGCTGCGGTGGCACACCGTCCGCTCGGTACGGTGCGCCACCGCGACCGACGCGGCGAGGTGCGGCTCGTCCGGGAGACACCGGACTGGCCCGGCCTGGTGGATCTGGGGTTCGAGGAGGTCCGGCGGTGCGTCGCGCAGGCGGGACCACAGGTGACCCGCCGGCTGTTGGCCGGCCTCGACGACCTGCTGGTCCTCGTACCTCCGGAGCGCGCGGCTCCCTTGCTGGGGCACCGCGCGCTCCTGGTACGGGCGGTGGAGCGGGAGTCGTCGGAACCCGCCGAGCGGGCGTTCGCGTCGGTCCCGGACCGCAAGGGGATCGGCTGACCCACCGGAGGAGTGCGCGCGCTCATCCCCCGGTCCGGCGTGCCCGGCGGTCCGGCGTGCCCGGCGGTCCGGCGTGCCCGGCGGTCCGGCGGCGCCGCGTGCCAGCCCGGATGCGCTCGGATCAACCTTTCTCGCGCCCGTGGTACGTCCGGCGGGTGTGCCCGGTGTGGGCCCGCATGATCTCCGCGGCGCGCCGCTCGTCGCGGGTCGCGAGGGCGGCGATCCGCTCGCGGTGCTGATCCGGGACTGCTTCCCCCGCCGGCGGGCCACCGGGGTGCAGTACCAGCGGACCCGGCGCCCGACCCGGGCCGCGAGCGCCGGGAGCACGACGTTTCAGGCCGACTCCATCGCTCGGGCGCGGTATTCGGCGTTCACGGACCACGGTCCACGGTTTCCGAGGTGCGACCGCGCCCCGGGGGCCGACGCACCGGACCGGGTCTCCGGTCCTCTCAGGGACAGCGGATGACCTGACCGGCGTAGGAGAGGTTTCCGCCGAAGCCGAAGAGGAGGACGGGCGCCCCGCTCTCGACCTCGCCCCGTTCCACGAGCTTGGACAGGGCCATGGGGATGGAGGCGGCGGAGGTGTTCCCGGAGTCCACCACGTCCCGGGCGATGACGGCGTTGACGGCGCCGATCTTGCGGGCCACCGGTTCGATGATCCTGAGGTTCGCCTGGTGCAGTACGACGGCGGCCAGGTCCTCGGGGGCGACCCCCGCCTTCTCGCACACCGAGCGCGCGATCGGCGGCAGTCGGGTGGTCGCCCAGCGGTAGACGGACTGGCCTTCCTGGGCGAAGCGCGGCGGCGTCCCCTCGATGCGTACGGCGTTGCCCATCTCCGGGACCGAGCCCCACAGCACGGGACCGATGCCGGGCGTGCCCCCGTCGTCCGGGTCGGCGACGACCACGGCGGCGCCCGCCCCGTCCCCGAGCAGGACGCAGGTGCTGCGGTCGGTCCAGTCGGCGATGTCGCCCATCTTGTCGGCACCGATGACCAGTGCACGGGTGGCCGCCCCGGCACGGATCGCGTGGTCGGCCGTGGCGAGCGCGTGGGTGAAGCCCGAGCAGACCACGTTGATGTCCATGACGGCCGGCGATCCCATGCCCAGCCGGGCGGCGACCCGCGCCGACATGCTGGGCGAGCGGTCGATGGCCGTGGAGGTGGCGACGAGGACCAGGTCGATGGCGCCGGCCTGGAGTCCTGCCGTCGCGAGGGCCTTGGCGGCGGCGTGCGCGGCCAACTCGTCCACCGGCTCGTCCGGTCCCCCCACATGACGGGTCTTGATGCCGACGCGGCTGGTGATCCACTCGTCGCTGGTGTCGACCATGGCCGCCAGGTCGTCGTTGGTCAGCACCTTGGCGGGCTGGTAGTGGCCGAGCGCCACGACACGTGAGCCGGTCATGTACGGGTTCCCCTCGCTACGTATGGCAGGAACCATCCAGTCTTGGTCGCTACTGTCCGGTACAGGGGCACGTGATCCGACAGATATACGGACCGCGGGTTGGAGCCTTGACGACAGATCCGCTCCGGATGGGCCTCATTCGGCCACATCTTTGTCGAACTTTCCTCCCGAGGGGGCACATTCGGCATGCTGCCGGCCGTCCGGGTTCCGGGCCGCGGTGCGCCGCGCGTGACCTGAACATGCGGGGACGGGTGCCACGCCGCCGCGAATCGTGTACCGGACAATGAGATCGTGGAGGCCGTCCGGCCGCCCGACGGCCGGGCGGGCATCTCCGCCGCGGGGCCGCCGGGGCCCTTCGCACGTACAGAATCGGGTCTGAGCCATGGGACGGGTCACCGAGCGCCGCCGCACTCTTCGCATCCGGGACAAGGCGGTGTCGAGCCGCGCCGACACGCTCGTCGCCGAGGAGCCGCTGGAAATCCGCCTCAACGGCAAGCCGCTCGCCATCACCATGCGCACCCCGGGCGACGACTTCGCGCTGGCCGCGGGGTTCCTGGTCAGCGAGGGTGTCATCGGCGCCGGGTCCGAGGTGCGGTCGATCGTCTACTGCGCCGGCGCGACGGCGGAGGGGGTCAACACCTACAACGTGGTCGACGTACGGCTGGCGCCGGAGGTCGTCGTCCCCGACATCACCCTCGAACGCAATGTGTACACGACGTCCTCGTGCGGCCTCTGCGGCAAGGCCAGTCTCGACGCGGTACGGACGACCACCCGGCATCCGGTGGCCGACGAACCTCCGGTGCGGGTGACGCCCGAGCTGCTCTCCGCCCTGCCGGACCGGCTCCGTGCGGCGCAGCGGGTCTTCGACCGGACCGGTGGGCTCCACGCGGCCGCCCTCTTCTCCGAGGAGGGCGAACTGCTGGACGTACGGGAGGACGTGGGCCGTCACAACGCGGTGGACAAGCTGGTCGGACGGGCCCTGACGGACGACCGGCTGCCGCTGTCGCGGTCGCTCCTGCTGGTGTCGGGGCGGGCCTCCTTCGAGCTGGCACAGAAGGCGGTGATGGCCGGGATCCCGGTCCTGGCGGCGGTGTCGGCGCCGTCCTCGCTCGCCGTCGACCTCGCGGCCGAGAGCGGGCTGACCCTGGTCGGCTTCCTGCGCGGGCCGTCGATGAACGTGTACGCGGGCGAGCACCGGATCGCGCTGGAGGCCCCGGTCGCCGGGGGCTGAGGCCGCCCGCCGCCGCACCGACCGGCGGTGGAGCGGGGGTCCCCTGCGGGCCTGCGTGCTCGCCGCGGGTCAAAGCGGGACCGACGGTGTCGGGTGGGTCACACCGCCGCGGGTACCGGGACGCCCACCGTTTCCGTCTCCTCGGGTTCGCGGGAGCGGTGCTTCGCGATGACGGCGCAGACCATCAGCTGCATCTGGTGGAAGAGCATCAGCGGCAGGACCGCGAGGCTCGCGTGTGCCCCGAACAGGACGCCGGCCATCGGCAGCCCGGAGGCGAGGCTCTTCTTCGATCCGGCGAACTGGATGGCGATGCGGTCGGCGCGGCCGAAGCCGAGGCGCTTCGCCCCGTGCCAGGTGATCAGCAGCATGACCGTGAGCAGGACCGCCTCGGCGGCCAGCAGCGCGACGAGCCGCAAGGGGGTCACCTGGTGCCCTGTGCCGGCCACCATGCCCTCGCTGAAGGCGGTGTAGACGACGAGGAGGATCGAGCCCCGGTCGACGTGGCCGAGGATCTTCCGGTGGCGGCCGAGGAAGCCGGTGGTCCAGCGGCGCAGCAACTGACCTGCGAGGAAAGGGACCAGCAGCTGGAGGACGATCCTCACCAGTGAGTCGGCGGAGAAGCCCCCGCCGGTGCCGCCGAGCAGCAGGGCGGCGAGGAGGGGGGTGATCACGATGCCGGCGATGCTGGAGAAGGAACCCGCGCAGATCGCCGCCGGGACGTTGCCGCGCGCGAGGGAGGTGAAGGCGATCGACGACTGGATGGTCGACGGCACCAGGCAGAGGAAGAGGAAACCGGACTGGAGTTGCGGGGTCAGGACGTAGGGGACGAGTCCTTCGCTCGCCAGTCCCAACAACGGGAAGAGGACGAAGGTGGCACCCAGGACGGTCAGGTGGAGCCGCCAGTGGCGCACCCCGTCCAGCGCGTCCGCCGTGGAGAGCCGGGAGCCGTAGAGGAAGAAGAGGAGCGCGACCGCACCGGTGGAGGCCCCGCCGGCCACGTCGGCGGCGGCGCCCGATGCCGGGAGCAGTACGGCGACGACGACGGTCCCGAATAGCGCCAGGATGTACGCGTCGACGGGCAGCCAGGACGGCAGCCGCAGGGTGCGGGGGCTCATGTGCTCCACGTCCGTCCGAACGGTCGAATGCATGCGGTCGCCATTCTGCTTCACCCGGTGCGGAGCTCGCGACCAGCGCCCTGCTGTACAGATTCTGTGCAGATGGGGCGGGCGGTGCTTACCCCAGGGTCGGAAGTGCGCCCGAGCCTTGCCCATCTGGCCGGATTTCGACGCTGGTCCCTCGTGCGGGACCTGTGCGGACGGGCCTCTTTTCCACCCAAGGGCCCGCTCGTTGGGGTAGCGTCGCGGCGCTGTGCGGAGTGCCGTAAGGAGCAGGTCATTGCGCGAGTTCACCGTCCCACCCATGGCTGCCGCACGACGTCCGGTCGGAGGCCTCGCCGACGCCGTATTCGAACAGGCGCACGATGATCCCCATCGGGTCTCGTTCGGCCGGAAGGACGCGGACGGACAGTGGCAGGACGTCACCGCCGAGGCCTTCCGCGACGAGGTGCTGGCGCTCGCCCGGGGGCTCGTCGCGCACGGCATCCGCTTCGGCGACCGGGTCGCCCTCATGTCCCGTACGCGCTACGAGTGGACGCTCTTCGACTTCGCCCTGTGGGCCCTGGGCGCCCAGTCCGTGCCGGTCTACCCGACGTCCTCGGCCGAGCAGGTCCTGTGGATGCTGCACGACGCCGAGGTCGCCGCCGTCATGGTGGAGCACGAGGACCACGCCATGACGGTGGGCTCGGTGATCGACCGGCTTCCCCGGCTGAAGCGCCTGTGGCAGCTGGACGGCGGCGCGGTCTCCGAGCTGATGGAGGCCGGGACCCGGATCGACGACGAGGTGGTGCACCGTCATCGGCGCGCGGTGACGCCCGACTCGGTGGCGACCGTCGTCTACACCTCGGGGACGACGGGCCGACCGAAGGGGTGTCTGATCACCCACGCCAACCTCATGTTCGAGGCGGACACCATGGCCCAGCGGTGGGAGCCGGTCTTCCACTCCAGTCCCGGCGAAGAGCCGTCCACCCTCCTGTTCCTGCCGCTCGCCCACGTCTTCGGCCGCATGGTGGAGGTCGCTGCGCTGCGCAACCGGGTGACGCTCGCCCACCAGCCGGAACTCTCGGCCGGCGCGCTCATGCCGGACCTGGAATCGTTCCGACCGACGTTCGTCCTCGCCGTCCCGTACATATTCGAGAAGCTCTTCCACGGCGCCCGCCGCAAGGCCGAAGCGGAGGGACGGCTGGGGCCGTTCGACAAGGCCGAGGAGGTCGCCGTCCGGTACGCGGAAGCGACGGAGCAGCGGACCTTCGGCACGGGCCCCGGCCCTTCGCCGGGTCTGCGCATGCAGCACCAGTTCTTCGACAAGGTCGTCTACAAGCGGTTCCGTGACGCGATGGGCGGCCGGATACGCCACGCGATGTCCGGCGGCTCCGCCATGGAACGGCGTCTGGGGCTCTTCTTCGCTGGGGCGGGCATCGAGATCTACGAGGGGTACGGCCTCACCGAGACCACCGCCGCCGCGACGGGCAACCCTCCCGGCCGTGTCCGGTACGGCACCGTGGGGCAGCCCATCCCCGGCACCACCGTCCACATCGCGGAGGACGGTGAGGTGTGGGTGCACGGGAGCCAGGTGTTCGCGGGCTATCTGGGCAACCCGGAGGCGACGGCGAGGGCGGTGCACGACGGCTGGCTCGCCACCGGTGACATCGGCGCGCTGGACGAGGACGGCTACCTCACCATCACCGGCCGGAAGAAGGAGATCCTGGTGACGTCGGGCGGCAAGAGCGTCTCCCCCGCCGGGCTGGAGGAGCGGGTCCGGGCCCACCCGCTGGTCGCCCAGTGCATCGTGGTCGGCAACGACCGCCCGTACATCGCGGCACTGGTGACCCTGGACCAGGAAGCCGTGGACCACTGGCTCGCGATGCAGGGACGCGACCCGCTGCCGCCGGCCGAACTCGTCCGGGACCCCGACCTCGAGATGGAGGTCCGGCGCGCGGTGGTCGCCGCCAACACCGCCGTCTCGCAGGCGGAGTCGATCCGCACCTTCCGCATCCTGGCTCACCGGTTCAGCGAGGAGCGCGGTCTGCTGACACCGTCGCTGAAGCTGAAGCGGAAGGCGATCGAGACGGCGTACTCGGTCGAGGTGGACGCCCTCTACGGCTGAGAGCCGGCGGACCGGGGCCCGGCATCCGGAGCGAACGGGGGAAGCGGCGGGGACCGGGGGTGCCCGGACCGTGTGCGGGGAAACGCTGCGGGTAAGCGGTGCGGGGAAACAAGGGGTGATCCGGGAATGGATCGGCCGTCCCGCTCGTTCTTCACCGGAGTACCCCATCACCACCGACGTAAGGATCGACCGCTCGTGAGCAAGGTCCCCACCCTCAGCCTCAACAACGGCGTCGACATGCCGCAGCTCGGTTTCGGTGTCTGGCAGGTGCCGGACGACGAGGCGGAGCGGGCGGTCGCGACGGCGATCGAAGCCGGCTATCGCAGCATCGACACCGCCGCGATCTACGGAAACGAGTCGGGCACGGGCAAGGCCATCGCCACCGCCGGTGTCGCCCGCGAGGAGCTCTTCGTCACCACGAAGCTGTGGAACGACGACCAGGGCCACGACGCGACGCTGCGCGCCTTCGACGCCTCCCTGGAGAAGCTGGGCCTCGACTACGTCGACCTGTACCTGATCCACTGGCCGACCCCCCAGAAGGACCGCTACGTCGACACGTACCGGGCTTTCGAGAAGATTTACGCCGAGGGCCGTGCCAAGGCGATCGGAGTCTCGAACTTCCTGCCGGAGCACCTGGAGCGGCTGATCGGCGAGACCTCGGTGGTCCCCGTGATCAACCAGATCGAGCTGCACCCCCAGCTCCAGCAGGCGGAGTCGCGCGCCCTGCACGCCCAGCACGGCATCGCCACGGAGGCGTGGTCCCCGCTCGGTTCGGGCCGGGGTCTCCTGGAGGTCCCGACCGTCGTCGCGGTCGCCCAGAAGCACGGCCGCACGCCGGCCCAGGTGGTGTTGCGCTGGCACCTCCAGCTCGGCAACGTCGTCATCCCGAAGTCCGTGACGCCGTCGCGGATCGCCGAGAACATCGACGTCTTCGACTTCGAGCTGGACGCGGACGACCTGGCGGCCTTCGCCGCGCTCGACGAGGGCAAGCGTCTCGGCCCGAACCCGGCCGACCTGAACTGACCCTTCCGTACACCGGGCCCGCGGCCCGTGTGTCCGGCCCACGGCGCCCCACCGCATTCTCGGTGGGGCGCCGTCGGTGCGTCCGGACACCGCCCGACGTGCCCCACGGGCTCCGAAGAGGCCCGCCACGCGCACCGGACGCCTGCGGAACGGCGTGTCCGGCGCTACTCGGCCCCGTGGGCCGGGGCAGCTGCGGTCACCCGGGCGGCCAGCGCGAGGTCCTTGGCCGTGACGGCGCCGTCCGCGTCATGGGTGTGCACGGCGAGGGAGACGGTGCGGTACCCGAGCGTCAGATCCGAGTGATGGTTCAGCTCGTCCTGGATCCGGGCGATGTGCAGGGTGAACGCGGCGGCGGCGAAATGGGACGGAAGCCGGTAGCCGCGTGTCAGCCGGCCCTCCGCGTACGCCCAGCCGGGCAGCTCGCCCAGCCCTTCCTCGATCTCGGCCGGTGTCAGCGGTGCGGTCGGCATGGGTGGCTCTCCTTCTCGGGCGGTGCGTCGGCGGTGCACGGACGGACCGGCTGTTCGCGGGCGGTCGGTTCACGGGGCGCCGGCAGTTCGCGGGCCGGGCAGGCGGTTCGCGTTTCCGGCTGTTCGCGGGCCGGAACGCGGGCCCCGCAGCGGGGTGTCCCGGGGGCTGTGGTCATCATCCACCGGACGGATCTCCCGCCCGCCGCGTGCGGCAGGTCCTCACCCTCCGGCGTGTCCGGTGGCCCAGGCCCGCCCGCCCCGGGCCATCGGGACCGCCGTGAGCGTCACCGCCACCAGCAGGACGACGGCGAGCAGCAGCGGCAGCCTCGGGTGTCCGTTCAGTACGGCCAGAGCGCCGCCGAGTGCGCCCAGGAGCATCGCGGCGACGGAGAGCGCCCGGCGCCCCGCCCGGCTGCCGGCTCCTCCTGCCGCCCGGCTGTCGGCGGCGATACCGGTGATCGTCAGTGTCAGCACGGTCGTCTTGAGATCCGGCACGGAGATCGCCCTGGCGGCCGCGTTCTGGACGCCGAGGCCCAGGCCGAGCAGCACGACGAGCGTGAACCGCACGCCGCCCGTGTACGGGGAGCCGGAGACCAGAATGACGACGAGGGCGGCCGCCACGCACACGGTCTCGGTGAGCAGCGCGTACAGCAGCAGCCGCCCCCGGTGCTCCGCCGCACGGGTGCGATGGACGATCGCTCCTCCGGTGAAGGCGCCCACCACGAAGGCTGCCAGGGCCACTAGGGAGGCGGCGAGTGAGAATCCGGGCGCTCCGGCGAGGGCGAAGCCGGTGAACACGACGTTGCCGGTCATGTTGGCGACGAAGACCCGGCCCAGCTCGAGGTAGCTGACGGCGTCCACCAGACCGGTCACGACCGTCAGGACGAGCATCAGGGGCGGCAGCGGACCGTCCCGGCCGGCCGGATCGGGAACCAGGGTGGCCCGGGCCTCACGCAGAAGGGTCGCCATCGGAGCGCTCCGATCAGTGGGAACCGTGGGATTGTCCCGTTTCGGCGGCCCTCCCCGCCATCACCGACACGCTTCCCCGCGCCCCCGCACCCGGGCGGGGGCGCGGGGGCGTCGGCCTCGGTCAGGTCCGGAAGGGTGGCGAAGGCGCCGAGGGTCCGCGCGCTGTGCGCCGGATTCACATGGTGCGGTCGGGGCGCTCGACCAGGGCGGCGAGGAGTCGGGCCAACTGCTCGCGTTCCGGTGCGGTCAGCGGCGAGAGCACCTCGTCCTCCACCTCGGCCAGCACCGCGTCCAGCTCCCTGAGGTGCTCCGTCCCCTGCGGCGTGGCGGAGACGACGTTCTGCCGGCGATCGGCGGGGTTGGGCGTGCGTGCCACCAGACCGCGCTCGGCGAGCTCGTTGATCACCGCGACCATGTCACTGCGGTGGATCCCGGTGCGACGGCTCAACTCCGCCTGGCTCGCCGGTCCGAACTCCTCCAGCGTGGCGAGCGCCGCGTAGTGCCACTTGCGGGCACCGGCGCGCGCCAGCCTTTCGTTCACCAGGCGGTCCGACCGGATCGCCGCGAGGGAGAGGAGCCGGGTCCCCAGATTCCGCAGCCTTTCGGCAGCGGCCGGGCGTCCGGGCGGATTCTCGGTGTCGGGCGTGCTGTGGCTCATGCCGCGATCCTACGTTGCGTTCGTCCCACTAACGAACTACCTTGTCCCACGAGAGGAACGTTCGTCCCACAAACGATCGGGTGCCCCTACGCCCCCGTCAGCGGGTCCGTACGTCAGCGCGTCCGTTCGTCCGGCATTCCCACGTCCGGTGTTCCCACGTCCCGCGTGCCTACGTCCGGTGTTCCTACGTCCGGCGCGTCCTGTCCGGCGTGCCTACGTCCGGCGTGTCTGCGTTCGCGCCTCGGCGCGCCCGAACCGAAGCCCTTGGAGTGAGACATGATCAAGCCGTTCCGCATCGCCGTCCCGCAGGCCGACCTCGACGACCTCACCGCTCGCCTCTCCCGCACCCGTTGGCCCGACGAGGTGGCCGGCGCCGGGTGGGACTACGGCTTTCCGCTGGCGCGGCTGAAGGAGTTGGCCGAGTACTGGCGCACCGGTTACGACTGGCGCGTCCACGAGGACGAGCTGAACGAGCTCGCGCACTTCACCACCGAGATCGACGGTCAGAACATCCACTTCGTCCATGTCCGCTCCCCGGAACCGGACGCGCTCGCGCTCATCCTCACCCACGGCTGGCCCGGCTCGTTCCTGGAGTTCCTCGACGTGATCGAACCACTCTCCCGCGACTTCCACCTGGTGATCCCGTCCATCCCGGGTTACGGCTTCTCCGGGCCGACCCGTGAGCGCGGCTGGGACGTGGTCCGGGTCGGGCGGGCCTGGGCGGAGCTGATGCGCCGCCTCGGGTACGAGCGGTACGGCGCGCAGGGCGGCGACTTCGGCTCCGGCATCTCCACCGCGCTCGGCGCGGTGGCGCCCCGGCAGGTCGTCGGGGTGCACGTCAACTACCTGCCGACCCGGCCGCTCCCGGACGCCGACATGGAACGGCTGGATCTCTCCGAGACGGACCGGGCGCGCGTCGACACCATCAGGCGGCTGATGGCCAACCGCCCGCCGTACCAGGCCCTGCAGGCCACCACCCCGCAGACGATCGGCTACGCGCTGACCGATTCGCCGGTCGGTCAACTGGCTTGGATCGCGGAGCGTTTCGCCCAGTGGACGGACCCCGGCGCACCGGTCAGCGACGAGAAGATCCTCACCGACGTCTCGCTGTACTGGCTGACCGCCACAGCGGCCTCCTCGGCGCGACTGCACCGCGACTCCCCGCGGCGCGTCGAGCCGTGCTCCGTACCGGTCGGTGTGGCGGTGTTCGCGCACGACATCACCCAGTCGGTGCGACCGCTGGCCGAGCGGCTGTACGACATCAGGCACTGGTCGGAGTTCGACCGCGGTGGCCACTTCGCCGCCATGGAGGTACCGGAGCTGCTCGCCGGGGACGTCCGGGACTTCTTCCTCACCCTCTCGCCCACGACCGGCCGTTCCCCACGCTGAGGAACACCCGGGCGGCCGTGCTCTCCTCCTGGGCGGACGGGCCGACCGGGGAGCCGCTCACAGGCAGTGACCAGTCCAGCTCTCCCGAAGGGCTCGGGGCCCGGCGGGCAGCACCGGGTGCGGCCGGTCCCCGACGCCTGCCTCGTTCCGTGCGACAAGCCGTCGCCGGCACGTCACGCCCGAACCGAAGCCCACCGAGCATCCGAGCCGACAGTCCCATCGTCCGGGACTTCTGTGCGTACCTCTGGGCCCGGCCCGAGGCGGACGGCGCCCATCACCCTCCACGGCCCTCCGATTCGGAGCGGGGCCGACGAAGCATGATCATGAGGAACGCCGCCGCCACCAGCACGACGCCCGTCACCGCACTCAGCGCGCCGGCTGTCCCCACGGTGTTCCACAGCCCGCTCTCCACACGTCGGCACGCCGGCTCGCACTCCCACGAGATCGCCCCGTCACTGCGCGAACCGGCGAGGCCGGCCAAACCGAGTACGAAGAGCAGGAGCCCGCACCAGACCATCCGGCGTGCGGCGAGCAGGTAACCGGGCGAGTGAGCGTCGACCATGCGACCACAGTCCCAGCCACCCGGTCGGGTGGCAACAGTGCCGGACACGACCGGGCCACCGGCCGGGAGTCCGGGGCGAAGCCCGCCTCCGTTCACGCGGAGAGACGGGCGGGGCACGCACTCGGTGACGGTGGGACGGTCCGTGCCCCGCGGTCTCCGGGCACGAGGAGCCGTTCGTCACCACCGGCCCCTGGGTCCGGGACGCCCCCTGTCCAGGACAACGCCCGCCGGCGGCGTCATCGCGCTCCCGAGCCCGTACGTGCCGGGCGCCCGGCCGAGTATCTCGCCTTCTTCCCCTTCGAGTTCACCGACGAGCAGGTGGCCCGGACCGCCACCCCCGACACCGGCGGCTCCCCGTTCTTCGACCGCCACGACCCCGAGATGGTCCCTGGCCGGCAGGGTGTGGTCCGGAGATCGGTCCGTCGGAACCGCTGGTCCGAGAGGTCTCGGGGTTCAACGGCGTGTCCAGGCCGGGGAGGCTGTCCCGAGGGGCGCCCCGTAGGACCCTCGTGCCGGCCACGGCGGCCTTGACGTCGACGGCGTCGAGCCCGGTCAGGAAGGCTCCGATTCACCTTCCGGAGAGGGAAACCCCCCTACGCTCCGGCGAGTTCCCGCACTGTTGCCATGTCGCTGAAGGGAAGCAGTTCTTCCCCGACGATCTGGTGGGGTTCGCTGCCCTTGCCGGCGATCAGGACGATGTCGTCCGGGCCCGCGGCGGACAGGGCGAAGGCGATCGCGCGACGGCGGTCGACGAACCGTTCGAACGGGGTGCCGGTTGCCGTGAGACCTGGGGCGATCTGGTCCAGGATCGCCTCAGCGTCTTCGTTGCGGGGGTTGTCGGAGGTGAGGACGCACAGGTCGGAGTGGGTCCCTGCGATCTCGCCCATCTCGGCCCGCTTGGTGGTGTCACGGTCCCCGCCACAGCCGAAGACGGTGATGACGCGGCCCGGAGCGAAACCTCGGATGGTCGTCAGGACCTTGTCCAGGGAGTCCGGCGAGTGGGCGTAGTCCACGATCACCGATGTGCCGCCCGGGGTCCGGAAGCGTTCGAACCGGCCCGGGATCGGGGGCAGCCGGTCGAGCGCGGCCACCAGGCCGCCCAGCTCGTGCCCCAGGGCGTGGCAGGCCGCCACCGTGGCCAGTGCGTTCGCCACCGAGTACCGCCCCGGTACGGGAATCGCCGCCGGATACTTGCGGCCGTCGTGGTGCAGGGTGAACCGTGTGCCGGAAGCGTCCACGGTGAGGTCGGTGGCACGGTAGTCCGCCGCTTCGGCGTCGAGGCCGTAGGTGGTGACCGCGCCGGGCATCATCGCCTGGATCATGGCGCCCACCGGGTCGTCGGCGTTGACCACCGCGCGGCGGCACAGGCCCTGGAACAGGCGGAGTTTGGCGTCCCGGTAGTTCTCCATCGTTCCGTGATCGTCGAGGTGATCCTGCGTCAGGTTGGTGAAGACCCCGACGTCGATGAACGTGCAGTCCACCCGGTGCGTCAGCAGGGCCATCGATGTCGCCTCCAGCACCACGCTGTCGGCCCCGCGGTCGCGCATGCGGCCCAGCAGGTACTGCAGGTCCGGTGCCTCGGGCGTGGTCAGTACCGACCGCGGCATGGAGATCGGCTCGTCGCCGGTCCGGCTGCCGGCCGTCCCGATGACCCCCACGGTCGCGCCCTCCGAGAGCCGGAGCACCGACTCGACCATGTACGAGACCGACGTCTTCCCGTTGGTGCCGGTGATCGCCACCAAGTCCATCTCCCGACCCGGCTCACCGAAGTAGCGGGAGGCGACAACTGCGGCTGCCTTCCGGGTGTCGGGCACCCGTACGGTGCACACACCCGCCGCCGGCACCGGAAGAGCGGGGGCATCGGCATCGACGAGTACCGCCGCCGCGCCGCGCGCGTGGGCCAGTCCGACGGAGCCGGGACCGCCTTCACGGTGTCCGGGCACCGCGATGAACAGCGACCCGGCCGTCACCCGGTCGGCATCGAAGGTCGTTCCCGCAGTGATCCACGTGGTCTCCGGGTCGCCCTGGAGAATGTGGTGGTCCTGCCCGGCCAGCAGCTCGCTCAGCTTCACAATGATTCCTTCGAAGGTGGCTCGGCCCCGGTGGTGCGGGCGTCGCCGGGCTGCAGCACCGACGGAGTGCCGGAAGCTGCGGTTGACGTGGAGCAGAGGGGCGGAGCGTGCCCGAGGAGAGCCGAACGCCGCGACTCAGCCCCGAGGACGGCGTCCTACGGAGTCCGTGGATGGCAACGAGTCAGGGCAGGGTTCGTGAGATTCGCTAGCCGTGGCCGTGCAACGCGCTGCGGCCGGTCTGCGGCGCCCGGGCGTCGTCCGCGCGCGCCGAGACGACGGCTGCCGGCCCCGAAGCGGTCGGGCACAGCGCATCGGTGGCCTGTTGCAGGCACTCCCTCACGGCATGTGTGCGACCCATGGGCCGAGTGTACGTCTACTCCGGCGCCTCGAGACCCGCCCGCAGACGCCGCCGGGACGCCGGCCCGCTCGCCGCCGTCCGACAGTCGGCGTGGGCCCACCCGGTTTCCCGCGGGCGAGTCGAGCGCCCGATCGTCCGGCGCCGCGGACTCCGACGACTCCGCGCACCCGCCGGAAGAGAGGAGACGACAACCACGAGGCCTTCCCCCGGCCTCGCCACCCGCCCGACCACCCTCGCTACGTTCCACGCCTTCGTCAGGACCTCTTAGGGTGTGCCGGTGACCGAACATCCTGCCTCCTGGCCCGCCGCGGTTCCTCTGACGACACCTCGCCTGGTCCTGGAGCCGCTCCGCGTGGACCACGCCCCAGAGGCGGTGACCGTCTTCGACGACGTCCGGCTCCACACGTGGACGGGTGGGACACCGGACTCGCTCGCGCAGCTCGTCTCACGGTACGAGCGGCAGTCGGCGGGCCGTTCGCCGGACGGTACGCGGGGATGGCTCAACTGGATACTGCGCAGGACGTCGGACGGCCGGGTGATCGGCACGGTCCAGGCCACCGTGTACCGGCCGGCGTCCGGGAACGCGCTGGAGGCGTCGGTCGCCTGGGTGATCGGTACCGCCCACCAGAACGAGGGCTACGGGCGGGAAGCGGCGCTCGCCATGGCGTCCTGGCTGCGGGCGCGGGGGGTGGCCGAGCTGGCCGCGTACATCCGTCCCGGCCACGACGCGTCGGCGGCCGTCGCCCGCGCTCTCGGGCTGAGGGCGTCCGCCGTGGTGGAGGAGGACGAAGTCCGGTGGAGCGACTCGGGGACGTAGGCCGTGTCCGCCGGTGGCCCGCGTGGTCCGCGCCGGACCGGCGGGGACGCTCGGACACGGTCCGCGCCGCCCGTCGGGGACGAGCGGCTGTCCAGCACCCTTCGCGCCCCGGGCGGGGGCGGGCCGCCCGGGGCGCGGGCCGCTCACGCCTCCAGGTGGTCCGCGATCAGGACGGCGAACTCCTCCGGTGAGGCGATCCGTACGCCCAGACCCTCCGCCTTGGTCCGTTTCGAGCCCGCCTTCTCCCCCGCGACCAGGAGGCTGGTGCGTCCCGAGACGCTGGACGAGGACTTCCCGCCCGCACGTTCGACGAGCTCGTTCATCTGGTTGCGGGACAACTTCTCCAGTGCTCCGGTCATCGCGCCGGTGACCACGACGGTCATTCCCGCCAGCGGCAGGGGCGGGGCCCCGTCGCCGCTGTCGGCGGCGGAGCCGTCACCGGTGCCGGCGGCGGGCTCCTCCGTGCCGGGCTCGGGAGGCGCGGTCGCGCCCGGCTCGCTCATGTTGACGCCCGCCTTCACCAGTCTCCCGATCAGCGGGGCCAGCTCCGTCAGCTCGGCGACGACGGCCGAGGCCTTCTCCGGACCGATGCCGTCCACCCGCTGGAGCGTCTCGGCGTCGGCGGCGACGATCCGGTCCATGGTGGCGAAGTACCGTGCCATACGGCGGGACATCGAGCGGCCGGTGCCGCGTACGCCGAGCGCGCAGAACACCCGGGAGAGCGGGCGGGAGCGCGCCGTGTCGATGGCGGCGAGGAGGTTGTCCGTGGACGTCTCCCCCATGCGCTCCAGGGTGAGCAGCTGCTCGCGTTCCAAGGTGAAGAGGTCGGCGAGGTCCGCGACGAGCCCCGCCTCGACGAGCTGGACGACCCGGGTGGCGCCCAGCCCCTCGATGTCCAGCTGGTCGCGCCCGGCGGCGTACGAGAGGGAGGCGACCAGACGACAGTCGCGGCCCCGGACGCACCGCCAGCGCTGCTCGCCGGTGTCGATCGCGGAGCCGCACTGCGGGCAGAGGGCCGGGAACTCGATGGGCCGCTCCTCGCCGGTCCGCAGGTGGACGGCGGGCGCCTCCACGCGCGGGATGATGTCTCCCGCCTTGTGGACCATCACCATGTCGCCGAGGCGCAGGTCGCGGCGGGTGATGTCGGCCGGGTTGTGCAGGGTGGCGAACCCGACCGTCGAACCGTCGATCTCCACCGGTTCCAGCACGGCCCGGGGAGCGATGATGCCGGTGCGGCCGACGTTCCACTCGACGGCCAGCAGCCGGGTGATCTTCTCCACGGCGGGGAGCTTGTACGCGATGGCCCAGCGCGGTGCGCGGGTGCCGTTGCCCGCCTCGCGCTGGTCGGCGGCGAGGTCCGCCTTGACGACGATGCCGTCGATGCCGAAGGGCAGCGTGGCCCGGAGCGCGGCGATCTCCGCGACCCGGGCCAGCACCTCCTCCACCGTCCCGGCGGTGCGCGGGGCGACGGCGGTGTCCGCCGCCGTGTGCACGCCGAGGCCGGCCGCGTACACCAGCACCTCGCTGTGCGGCAGCTCCGCCAGTCGCTCGGCCACCTCGCCCGAGTCCGGCAGGGGCAGTGCGCCGTACGCGAAGAAGGTCATCTCGACGCGGTAGGGCCGGTCCTTGGCCCGCAGGGTGCCGGCGGCTCCGTTGCGCGGATTGACGAAGGGGGACGCACCGTGGGCCGTGCGGACCGTGTTGGCCTGCTCGAACTGCTCGGCGGTCATGAGTATCTCGCCGCGCATCTCGAGGGTGACCGGTTCGGAGAGCTGCTCGGGCAGGCCGAGGACGGTCCCGATGGCGTGCGAGACGTCCTCGCCCGCGGTGCCGTCGCCCCGGGTGACGAGCTGTTCCAGCCGGCCCGCCCGGTACCTCGCGGCGACGGCGAGGCCGTCGAGCTTGGGCTCGACGCTCCACGCCCCGACCGGTCTGCCGAGGCGGCGCTCGAGTGAGGCGGTCCAGCCGGCGAACTGCTCGTCGGAGAAGACGTTGTCCAGGGAGAGCATCGGGACGGTGTGCGGGACGTCGCCGACCGCCGCGCCACCCGCCACCTTCCCGCTGGGCGACCCCGCGAGCACGTCCCGCGGGTGCTCCGCTTCGTACGCGGCGATGGCGCGCGTCAGCCGGTCGTACGCGTCGTCGTCGAGGGCGCTGTCACCGGAGGCGTAGTACGCGGCGGCGGCGCGGGTGGCCTCCTCGACGGCGGCGGCGTAGGCGGTGGCGTCGGCGAGCCCGGGGGCTGAGTTCGTCATGACCACCATCCTGCCGTTCACCACTGACAACGCCCTTCGGCGGGCGGCCGTGGACGGTCCCGCACCCCGAAGATCACCCGGGGGTGCCGGGGCGGGGTCCGGGCCCCCGGCGGTCCCGGTATAAATGCTGCATGACTGCCGATGTGTCACCGCCCGTACGTCCCGCGACCCTGGAGGACGTTGCCGCGGTGGCCGGAGTCTCCCGGGCCACCGTCTCCCGGGTGATCAACGGTGCGACCACGGTCGACCCGGTGCTGCGCCGGGTCGTGGAGGAGGCGGTCGCCGCCACGGGGTACGTACCCAACCGCGCGGCGCGTTCGCTGGTGACCCGGCGCACCGATTCGATCGCGCTGGTGGTCTCCGAGCGCGAGCGCCGCACGGTGGACGAGCCCTTCGTGGGGCGGATGTTCTCCGACCCGCACTTCGGACGGGTCGTCACCGGTCTGCTGGACGTGCTGCGCCCGGCCGGTATCCAGATGGTGCTGATGCTGGCGGACGACGCGGTCTCCCGGGGGCAGTTGCTGTCGTACCTGCGGCAGGGGCACGTCGACGGCGTGGTGCTGATCTCCTCGCACGCCGACGACCCGCTGCCCGGACTGCTCCAGGAGACCCGGCTGCCCGCCGTGCTCGCGAGCGCACCGGCGCAGCCCACCCCGCTCACGCACGTGGAGGCCGATCAGCACGCGGGTGCGGGGCTGGCCGCGGACCATCTGGTCGCCCTCGGGCGCACGCGGCTGGTGACGGTGGCCGGTCCGCAGGACAGGCCGGCCGGCCGGGCCCGGCTGAGCGGCTTCCTGGAGGCGCTGGCGGCGCACGGGATCACCGACGTGCCGTGCGCGGAGGGCGACTTCACGCAGGCGGGCGGGGCCTCGGCGATGAAGCGGCTGCTGGGTGACCAGCCGGACCTGGACGGGGTGTTCGTCGCGTCGGACCTGATGGCGCTGGGCGCGCTGCCGGTTCTGCTGCGGGCCGGCCTCGACGTGCCGTCGGACGTCGCGGTGGTGGGGTTCGACGACTCCAGCGCGGCGCTGGCCTGCGATCCTCCGCTGACGACGGTGCGCCAGCCGGTGGAGGAGATGGCGGCCGAGATGGCCAGGCTGCTGCTGCGGCAGATACGCACCTCCGGGGCGCCCGCGCCGTCCGTCGTGTTCCCGCCGGCGCTGGTGGGCCGCGAGTCCGCCTGAGCCGGCCGGGCCTCCGGCGGTCACTCCCACGGCGTCGTACAGGACTCCCGGGACCCCGGGACCCCGCGCGGCCGGGGTCAGTCGCGCGGGGCGCGGGCCGCTTCCGTGCCGGGCTCCGGCAGCGCCGCGTCCGCCACCGGCCGGCCCGCCCCGCTCCGGGCGCCGGGGAGCGGCCGGTCCGCGTACGGCAAGCCCCCCATGCCTTCGGTCAGCAGCGGCACCTGCGGTCCCGCCGGCTCCCGCAGCCAGCGCCTGAGCACCCGGTGGACCGCCTCGGCGCCGACCGGAACGGCGTGCGGTACGAGGGGCCGGGGGGCTTCCCCCAGGGAGACTTCCGCCCGGGGCCCCACCACCGGGGCCCGCGCGGCCCCGGGCTCAGCGGCCCCCGGTCCCGCCGCCTCGGCGGCGAGCGCGTCGAGCGGGTCGGTCATCCCGCGCGGCCACAGCAGGAACGGCCGGGACTGCGGGCCGCCGAGTCCGCCGTGCGAACCGATCTGCTCCTCGAAGGCGTGCACCTCCCCCGTCGCGGGGTCGTACATCGAGTTGACCATGAGGTCGGCGACGTGCGGGAAGGTGTCGGTGCGCCGTACGGCGTCCGCCGCGCCGGGGCCGAAGCCGGCCAGCGGTCCCTCGTCGTCCCGCAGCTCGGCCACCGGTACTTCGGCCCCGCCGGCTCCGAGCACGACCGAGCCGTGCTCCTCGCTGCGGACCAGCAGGAAACCGATCCCCGGGTGGTTCGCCAGGGTGCTGAGCAGGGCGGGGTGGCGGCGGTCCACTTCCTCCCGGGAAGCGCGTCCCTCGATGCCGGGGAAGGAGACCAGGCCGAGGTTGCCGGAGGCCAGGACGACGGGATCGGAGGCGGCCAGGGCGGCGGGTTCCGCCTCCTTCTCCTGCAGGGGCCGGTGGAGCGCGATGCGCAGCGCGTCGCGCGCCTCGGACGCGCTGCGGGTGCGCTGGGCGCGCCGGGGCACCGGGAGGCCGCAGCCGGCCCGCACCAGGTCCTTCAGGGTCAGCCCGTACCGTCCGGCGAAGGTCTCGCCGACGCTCTGGCCGTGGTCGGAGAGGAGCACGATCCGGTACGGGCGCGGGGCGTGCTCGGTGATCTTGACGATGAGGGCGAGGGAGCGGTCGAGCCGGGCGAGGACCCGGTCGGCGTCGCGGCTGTACGGCCCCGAGTGGTGGGCCACCTCGTCGTAGGCGACGAGGTCGGCGTAGACGGCGGTGCGCCCGGCGAAGATGTCGCCGATGACGGCGGCGACCACGACGTCGCGCTCGACGACGGTCGCGAAGGCCCGGATGAAGGGGTAGAGGCCGCCGCGCTTGATCCGCGGAGTCTCCTTGCGCAGCCTCGACCGGGTGGACTGGCCGATCTCGCGGCCGACCTCGGCGACGAAGGAGAGCGCGGTGCGGACGGCGTTGGCCGGGTCGGAGAAGTACGCGAAGTACCCCGAGCGCGACCTGCGGCCCTTGCCCCGGCGTCCGGTCATGGAGAGGACGAGCGCGAGCTGCTCGGCTCCCCCGCTGAAGAGGTTGCCCCGGCTGGCACCGTCGAGGGTGAGCAGCCCGCCGTCCTGGGTGCGGGCGACCGCGCGCCGCTGGAGTTCGAGGGCGCTGGCGGGGCGGCTGGAGACCATCACGGTGCCGGTCTCCTTCTCGTACCACCGGAACGCGGGCACGTCGTGGTTGGAGCCGTGCAGCAGGGCGAGCTGACTGGCGCCGGTCTGGCTGGACCAGTCGGTGCGCCACGGGGTGAGCCGGTGGCCGCCGGGGTCGGCGAGCCAGCCGGCCACGGTGGGCATCAGTCCCTGGGCGGCGGCCTTGGTCAGCACGTCGTGGCCCACCCCGTCGAGCTGGAGGAAGACCGTGCCGGGCGGTCCGTCCGGGCCGTCCGCAGCGAAGCCGGGGCCGCGCTTGCGCCGCCGGTCGGCGAGACGGGAGAGCCGGCGCCGGTAGGCGTCGTCGTCCCGGACGGCGAGGGCGGTGGAGGTCGCCGAGGCCACCGCGGACATCACCGCCGCGACGGCCACGGCGGTCTCCGGGTCGGCGGTGCCCCGCCCGTCCGGGATCAGCCGCAGGGCGACGATCAGGAGGGAGCCGTTGAGGAAGAAGACCAGGGCGCCGAGCACCAGCGCCGGGACCACCAGCAGCGCACGGACCAGGACGGGCCAGACGAGGGCGGAGAGCAGTCCGAAGGCGCCGGCTCCCCAGGCCGCGGTGAAGGCGGTCTTGGTGACGGTGTCACCGTCGTCGGACTGGAGCTGGAAGTCGGGGAGGATCCCGGCGAGGGCGAGCATCGTCAGGGTGGACACCGCCCACACGGCCGCCACCCGCAGCAGGGCGCCGCCCGCCTTGTGCCATCGCCCGGCTCCCACGCCCGCTCCGTCCTTCCCTGCCGTCCGGGCCGGTCGTCCAGAGCGTGCCCCGGGACACCCCTCGGGGCCCGCTCCCAGCTTCCCACAGCCCTTCCCGGCCGTTCGCGGGCCGGTCACCGGGCACAGGTGTACGCCCCGGGGCGCCGCCGGATGCGGGAGGCATAGGCTCGTACCGGCGTTCCGTCACACGGAAAACGGGCAGGACAGGGCTGGAACGGACGGACGGACCGTGCGGACACGGCGGGAGAGGGAGGCGGGGCACCGGTGGAGGTCACCTGGTGGGGGCATGCCACCTGCACGATCGAGGACTCCGGCGTACGGGTCCTGACCGACCCGCTCTTCGTCCAGCGGTTCGCGCATCTGCGCCGTCGGGGGGGAGCGGTGCCGCCGCCGTCGGCCGCGCTCGCCGACGTGGTCGTCGTCTCCCACCTCCACAGCGACCACCTGCACCTGCCGTCGCTGGCCCGGGTCCCCGCCGGCACCCGGCTGATCGTGCCGCGGGGGGCGGTCCGCGCGGTGGCCGGTCTGCGGGCGGTGCGGCGCAGGCGCGACCTGCGGGTCACCGAGGTGGCGCCCGGCGACACGGTCCGGATCGGCGGGGTGACCGTGCGCGCGGTGCCGGCCGAGCACGACGGCCGGCGGCTCCCGGTCGGCCCGCACCGGGTTCCGGCGCTCGGTTACGTCGTGGAGGGCCAGGCGCGTACGTACTTCGCCGGGGACACCGGGCTGTTCGAGGAGATGGCGAAGGAAGTGGGTCCGGTCGACGTCGCGCTGCTGCCGGTGGGGGGCTGGGGGCCCGGTCTGGGTCCCGGCCATCTCAACGCGGCCCGCGCTGCCGAGGCCCTGACCCGGCTCTCCCCCCGCTCGGCGGTACCGGTGCACTACGGCACGTACTGGCCGATCGGGATGGGCGGAGTCCGCCCGAGCGAGTTCCACTCGCCGGGTGCCGAGTTCGTGCGGGAGGCCGCGCTGCTGGCCCCCGGGGTGGCGGTCCACCTGCCCGCGCACGGCGAGCGCGTACGGCCGGAGGTCCACCGGTGATCACCGAGGTGCTGGGTCAGTTGCCTGCCCAGGGGGCACGGCAGGCGGTCGGCTATCCGACGCTCTTCGCCCTGGTGGCGCTGGGCTCCCTGGTGCCGGTGGTGCCCACCGGGGCGCTGGTCAGTTCGGCGGGGGTGGTGGCGTTCCACCAGGCCTCGCCCTTCTCCCTGCTGTACGTGTTCCTGACCGCCGCCGGCGCGGCGTTCCTCGGTGACGTCTGCCTGTACTGGCTCGGCGAGCGCGGAGTCCGGTCGGATCACGGGTCGAAGTGGTTGAAGGTCATCACCGACCGGGCCGCCCCCGAACGGCTGGCCCAGGCACAGCGGAAGCTGGACGAGCACGGGGTGATGGTGCTGGTGCTGTCGCGGCTGGTCCCGGCCGGGCGGATACCGGTGATGCTGGCGTGCCTGCTCGGCGAGATGCCGTTGCACCGGTTCGCCCGCGGGGACGTTCCGGCGTGTCTGGCCTGGGCCGCCACCTATCAGCTGATCGGCATTCTGGGCGGCTCGCTCTTCCCGGAGCCGTGGCAGGGGGTGGTGGCCGCGGTGGCGCTGACGCTGCTGATCAGCGGGGTACCCGCCGGGTGGCGCGGCCTGCGCGCACGGTTCGCGCACTGAGCGGCGGACGTGCGCGGGACGCCCGTCCCGTGTGGCCGGCCGCTCGGCGCGGCCCTCAGAACGCCAGGCTGGTGCCCCTGCCGTCCTCCAGCGCCCCGGCGTAGGCGACGGCTGCCGCGGCGACGTCCAGCGCGGCGTGGCCGGTCGACTTGAAGACGGTCAGCTCTCCGTCGCCGCGGCGGCCCGGGTGGCGTCCCGACAGCACCTCGCCGAGGAGGACGGCCCGGCCGGCGGTCAGGCCCTGGAGTTCGTGGGCGCCGGCGGGCGGCGGGGCGGTGACGGCGCCGGTCCATTCGACGAAGAGCGCCCCCTCGTCGACGGTCCGCGCGTCCAGTTCGGGTCCGCGGGAGCCGCCCACCGAGCCGACGTGCGCGCCCTCGGCCAGCCAGGAACGGCGCAGCACCGGCTCGCGGGCACCGGTGCAGCAGAGCACGGCGCCGGAGCCGCGTACGGCGTCCTCGACGGTGCCTGCGGTGGACCGGGGGTGCCGGGCGGCGAGCGACCGGGCGCGCTCCGGGTCGCGTCCGCCGACCACGACGGGGGTGTCGGGAAAGTACCGGGCCAGGAGGTCGAGTTGGGCCCCCGCCTGAACGCCGGTGCCCAGCACGGCGATCCGGCGCACCTGGGGTCCGGCGAGGGTGCGCAGGGCGAGGGTGGCGGTGGCGGCGGTCCGGACGGCGGTGATGCTCTCGGCGTCCATCACCGCCAGCGGCCGTCCGTCCGTCTCGTCGAAGAGCGCCACCACGCCCCGGTGGGAGCTGCGGCCCGGGACTGCGGGGTCGGCGAAGACCGAGACCAGTTTGGCGGCGAGGCCGACGCCGGGGACGTGGGCGGGCATCACGCCGAGGAGCCCCGCCGGCGCTTCGGCGGCGATCCTGGGCGGTGCGGACACCGTCCCGTCGGCGACCGCGACGAGGGCCCGGGTGAGCGCTTCGGCCAGCCGGTCCGGGTCGAGCCCGGCGCGGGTCTGGGCCGCGTCCAGGACGAGCACGCCGTTCGTCATGGGCCCTCTCCCTCGTCCGGCCCGCCCTCCGCGTCCGGCGTCCCTGTCGGCTCGTCCGCGGGCGGTGCGGTGCCGTCTTCCACGCCCAGGAGGTCCGCGACCGCCGCGGCGGCGTCCCGCAGCGCCGCGCACAGGGCGGTGAGTGAGGGTTCGTCGAACTCCGCGGCCGGTCCGACCACGGTGAGCGCGCAGAGCGGCTGCCCGGGGCCCGCGAGGACGGCGCGGCCCACCGAGGCGACCAGCGCCTCGTTGCGGCCCCGCTCCACCGCGAACCCGGTGCGTTCCACTCGGGCCAGGTCGGCGAGGAGTCCTTCGGGTCCCGCCATCGGATGCCCGGCCTCCTGGGCCGGGCGCAGATAGGGGGCGCGTGCCTCGGGCGGCAGCGCGGCGACCAGGGCCAGCGGTCCGGCGAACCGGTGCACGGGCAGCGTCTCGTCGGTGAGCAGGCTGATCATCTCCAGCCGGTCGGGCCGGACCGCGTCGAGCACCCGCGAGCGGTCGTGCTCCAGCACCTGGAGGTTGACCATCATGCCGGTACGGGCGGCGAGTTCGCCGAGGACGGGGCGGGCCGTCGTCACGAGGGAGTGGGAGGCGGCGGTGCGCGAAAGCCGCAGCGCGGCGGCACCGGGCAGGTAGTGGTCCCCGGAGCGCAGCACCCAGCCGCGGCGGACCAGGTCGACGAGGACCCGGTAGGCGGTCGGCCGGTGCAGTCCGACGGCGTCGGCGAGCTCGCTCAGCCGGAGCGGGCGATCGGACCGGGAGACCGCTTCCACGAGGTCCAGCGCCTTGTCGACGGCCGAACTGGAGGACTTGGGCATCCTCGGACCACCTCACCTCTACGCGTCGGCCTTCAGGGAAGGTAGCGTACGTTTTCCACAGATGGAACCAGTGTTACACCAGACGTAATCTCCGGAGCGCTGGTGCCGCACATGACGGAGAGGTGCGACCCGATGGCTCACGAGGATGTCGGCGCTCCCGCCCCCTTCGCCGCCCCGGCGAAGGGCACCGTGGTGCTGTACCGGGGGGCCACCCTCATCGACGGCACGGGCGGCGCCGCGCGCCCCGCCACCTCGATCGTGGTGGACGGGGCGCACATCAGGACGGTGGCGCCGGACGGGGAGATCCCCGTCGCCCTGCTCGCCGAGGCCGAAGTCGTCGACCTGCAGGGCACGTTCGTGGTGCCCGGACTGATCGACTCGCACCAGCACATCGCCACCCCGCCCAACCGCCCGGTCGCCGAGGCCGCCCTGCGCCGCCAGGTGTACGGCGGGGTGACGGCGATCCGCGACATGGCCGACGACCTGCGGCACATCGCCGACCTGGCACGCTCCACGCTGGTCGGGGAGATCCCGGGTCCCGACATCCACTACGCGGCGCTGACCGCGGGGCCCGGGTTCTTCGACGATCCGCGCACCTGGCAGGTCTCGCAGGGCGCGGTACCCGGCCAGGTGCCGTGGATGCAGGCCATCACCGAGGAGACCGATCTGCCGCTGGCCGTGGCGCGGTCCGCCGGTACCTACGCCACCGCGGTCAAGATCTACGCGGACCTCCCCGGCTCGCTGGTCGCGGCGATCACCGCGGAGGCGCACCGGCAGGGGCTGGGCGTCTGGGCGCACGCGGCGGTGTTCCCGGCGTCACCGGCCGAGGTGATCGGTGCGGGAGTCGACTCGGTCTCCCACGTCCACCTGCTGGTGCACGAGTTCGCCGATCGCGCGCTGACCACGTACAAGGACAAGCCGCCGGTGGACCGGGACCGTTTCCTGGCGGGCGACGACCCGGACATGGCGGAGCTGTTCGCGCGGATGCGGGAGCGGGGCACCGTGCTCGACGCCACCAACACGCTCTGGGAGTGGCTCGCCGACGACGCGGACACCCCCGGGGAGAAGTCCCGGGCCGGGGAGAACGCCGAGCTCTCGGCCGCCCTCACGGCGCAGGCGTTCCGGGCGGGGGTGGAGATCAGCACCGGTACGGACTACGAGACCGCCCCCGGCCGGCCCTACCCCTCGGTCCACGACGAGCTGGTCTTCCTGGTGGAGCGGTGCGGCGTCCCCGCCGTCCAGGCGATCCGTTCGGCCACCCTGGTCGGGGCCCGCAGCATGGGCACGGAGGACTCGATGGGAACCGTCGCGGAGGGAAAACTCGCCAACTTCGTCGTGCTGCGCGAGGATCCGCTCGCCGACATCCGCAATCTGCGGAGCGTCGTCTCGGTGGTGAAGCGCGGGCTGCGCCTCGATCGCGCCGCGTTCACCTCGCAGAACTCCCCGGCGGGCACGGCCGGCCCGACCACCCCGCTCCCGGAAGGCACGACCAGCCGATGACCACCCTCTCCGTCCACGACATGCTGATCGTCAACGCCCTGGGGGAACTGCAGAATCCCAACGCCCCCGGGTCCGCCGAGGGAGCGGGGCAGCTCCTGCAGACCATCGACGAGTTGGCCGTCGACGGCCGGGCCCTCGCCGACGCCCGCGCCTCCGGCATGAACGCCGTCAACATCACGCTCGGTTATGTGATGGGCGACATGGACCCGTACGAGCACACCCTGCACGAACTCGACGTGTGGGACGGCCTGATCGCCGCCGGCCCCGACGACCTGTGTCACGTGCGCACCGCGGCGGACCTCCACCGGGCGAGGGCCGAGGACCGGATCGGAGTGATCTACGGTTTCCAGAACGGTGTGGCCGTCGGTGACGACCTCGGGCGCATCGCCACCTTCCAGGAACGCGGTGTGCGGGTCTTCCAGTTGACGTACAACCAGGCCAACCACCTGGGCGACGGATCGATGGCGCCGGAGAACCGCGGTCTCACCCCGTTCGGCCGGGACGTGGTCGAGGCGGTCAACGAGAGCCGGATGATGGTGGATCTGTCGCACAGCGGCGAGCGGACCTGCCTGGAGGCCGCCCGGCTGTCGTCCGCGCCGGTCTCGGTCAACCACACGGGCTGCCGGGCCGTCACCGACCTGCCGCGCAACAAGACCGACGAGGAACTGCGGCTGGTGGCCGGGCGAGGGGGCTTCGTCGGCATCTACTTCATGCCCTTCCTCAACCCGACCGGCCACGCCACGGCCGCCGACGTGGTGGAGCACATCGCGCACGCCGTGAACGTCTGCGGCGAGGACGCCGTCGGCATCGGCACCGACGGCCCGGTCACCGCCATCGACGACCTGGACGCCTACGCCGCGACTCTCGCGGCGCACGTCGCCGAGCGCCGGGCGGCGGGTGTGGGCGCCGCCGGCGAACGCGCCGACACCTACCCCTTCGTGGTCGACCTGCGCGGAGTGGACCAGTTCCGCGAGCTGATCCGGCTGCTGGAGAAGCGCGGCTACGGCTCCGGGCGCATCGAGAAGATCCTCGGCCGCAACTTCGCCGGCTACGCCGAGCGCGTCTGGGGCTGACCCGGTCCCCGGCAGGCCTGGGAGCGGAGGGGGAGCCGCGTCGCGGGGCCGGGAGGTGCCCGGCGGGAGGCAGGCGCCGGTGCGGGCCGCGCGGCGGGGTTCAGGCTTCCCCGAAGGCGCGCGAGCCGCCGATGGGCAGGTCCCAGAGGCGTTCGCGCGGATGACCCGCCCGGTGCCAGGCGGTCCGCAGCCGCACCAGCGGTTCCAGGACCGGCTCGGCCGACAGCAGGAACGTCGCCCAGTGCATCGGCGCCATGGCCCGGGCACCGAGGTCCTCGTACGCCCGCACCGCCTCCTCGGGATCGGTGTGCACGTCGGCGAGCCACCACCGGGGCGCGTACGCGCCGATCGGGAGCAGCGCCAGATCGATGCCCGGGTGGTGGCGGCCGATCTCCCGGAACCAGTGGCCGTATCCGGTGTCCCCGGCGAAGTAGATCTTCCGCCCCGGCACCGCCGGCTCGGGGGTGTCGCTGATGACCCAGCCGCCCCACAGCGAACGGCAGGTGTCGAGGAGCGTGCGCCGCGACCAGTGGTGCGCCGGAACGAACGCGAACTGCACGCCGCGCAGTTCGGCCGTCTCCCACCAGTCGAGTTCGGTGACCCGGGTGAACTTGCGGCGGGTGAACCACCGGGCGACGCCGGCCGGCACGAACAGGGGTGTGCCGCGCGGGAGCCGGCGCAGGGTCGGCGCGTCCATGTGGTCGAAGTGGTTGTGGCTGATGACGACGGCGTCGACGGGCGGAAGCGCGTCCCAGGCCACGCCGACCGGGGTGATCCGCGCCGGAGTGCCGACGATGCGCCGGGACCACACGGGGTCGGTGAGGACGGTCAGGCCGCCGATCCGCACGATCCACGAGGCGTGGCCGGCCCAGGTGACGGCGTCCTGGCCGGGCGGGGGCAGCGGCGCGGGGTCGAAGGGCAGCAGGTGGACGCCGCGCAGCCCGGCGGTGTCCGGCCGCAGCGAGCGTTCGCGGACCAGCCGGGTCATGGCCCTGATCCCCGGCAGGGGCGCGGTGAGCCGGTCGGCGAAGGTCGCGGGCCAGACGCGTCGCCCGGTGGGCGGCTGCCCGGTCCGCGCGCCGGCGTCCTGCCGGGGGTGGGGGTCCGCGTCGGTGCGGGAGGGTCCGGTCTGTTCGGTCATCACGGGGCTCCCGTCACCGGAGTTCGTCGAAGGCCGCTGCGAACATGCTCAGCGCGTTCGCGACGTGCGGCAATTCCAGAGGCGTGTCAGCGGCGAGGGAGGCGGACCGCTGCTCCGGCGTCGCCCCCACCAGAGCGCCGGTCCCCAGGCGTACCCGGAGCGCCCCCAGCTCGTCCCCGAACCGGTGCCCGCCCGGTGCGGAGGCGCCCAGCCGGTCCGTGAGGTACTCCTCCAGCTCCATGGCGTCCGTCACCCCGCGCTCGGCCAGCCGGGTGCGGAGCGGCCCGAGGTCGGCGTAGAGATGCCGGCCCGCCTGCGGAGGGCGCGCCAGGGCCCCGGCGGCCAGGACGGCCCGGTGGGCGGCAGCGGCGAGCTGCGCGTGGAGCCGTGCGGCCTGCCGGATCCGTCCGGTGACCGCGTCGGGCTCCCGCAGGGCGTGTGCGGCGGCCCGGGCGACCGGCGTGGCGACGAGGGCGCCCAGGGCGGTGAGGACGTCGAGGGTACGGGCGCGGCGCGCGGCGCCCGGGCGGGTGGCGGGGAAGCGCGCCACCGCGAGGGGCCAGGCCGCCGGGGTGAGCGCTCCCGAGAGGTCGGTGAGGACCGTGACGTCGTCGGGGCACATCTCGGCGGGGCTGAGCAGCACGGTGTCGTGCGGCCGGTGCAGGGTGTCGCGCCAGGTCTCGTCGCTGACGATGTGGAGTCCCTCGGCGACGGCGGCTTCGCACGCCTCGCGGACGAGTTCGGGCGGGGCGACGGTGGCGGTGGGGTCGTCGGCCACGGAGAGCACCAGCAGCCGGGGGCGCCCGCCCTCGGCGCGTACCCGGCGGACGGTCTCCAGGAGGGCGTACGGGTCGGGCACGCCGCCGCACTCCGCGGGCGTCGGCACGTGGTAGACGGGGCGGCCGAGGAGCCCGGTCTGCGGGATCCAGGCGGCGGGGCAGGGCCGGGGCATGAGGACGTCCCCGCCGTGGGCGGCGATGAGCCCGAGCAGGAGCGCCTGGGTGCCCGGGGCGGCGGCGACGTCCGACGGTTCGCAGGCGAGACCTCGCCGTGCCCAGTAGGCGCGGGCGGCGTCGCGCAGAACCGTTCCTCCGCCCGAGGGCTCCGGCCGGGTGTCGCCCGCGGCGGACGCCAGTACGCCGACGAGCCCGGGCAGGACGGGGAGCCCCGGCTCGGGGACGGGCGGGCCGTAGCGGACGGGGCCGTGGCCCTCGCGGGCCGAGGAGGGGCCGTCTTCCTCCCCCGCACCGTGCGGGCCGTGCTCGGTCCGGTGCATGGGCCTGACCTCCTCCTCCGCCGGTGCTGGTCCGCCTGCGCCCCCTCGTCCCGCTCAGGCCCTTTATACGGAGGATTCGGCCGGGGTGCCCGCGCAGCGCCCGGCCCGGCTCGGGTACGGACGGGGCGCCGCCGGGCTGCCGGCGGGCGGGCCGGGCGGGGCGTCCGGGCACCCGGCCTTCCGCACGGCGGAGACGGACGGCCGCCCCGGGAGCGACCGGTATCGCGCCCCGCACCGTCAGGAGCGTGATGACGAAGCGGTCTCGGGCCGGAAAAGCCGAAGCCCGGTGTCAGTCATGCCCATTACACTCACCTACACATTTGATGGTCCCTTGGGCGAAGCGAGAGTTTTTCTTGAAGATATCCAGAGTCGGTACCTTGCTCGCCGCCGCCGCGGTCGCGCCCGCCTTCCTGCTGGCGTCGCCCGCCTCGGCGGCCGGGCCGGCGTCGGCCTCCGCCGCGGACGTCTCCCCGGCCGAGGCGGGCGGGGCGGGCGAGGACCAGGCGGAGAACGACCGGATCGAGATCCTGCGACTCATCGCCGCGGCCGGCCGGGACTCCGTGCTGGCGGAGGCGGGCAGCGCCGCGATCGACGGGGGCCCGGACGCCATGCGCGCGTTCCTGACGACCGGCCAGTACACCGCCCGCGACCAGGACAACCGCGTCCTCGTCGCGCGCATCATCAGCACGGGTGGAACCGTCGTCCAGGAGCACGGGCGGGCTGCGCTGGACGGCACGCCCGAGGACCGTGCCGCCTTCCTGGCGACCGGCCAGTACGAAGCCCGCGACACGGACAACCGGATCCTCGTCGCCCGGCTCATCGGGCAGGGCGGCCCGTCGGTGCGGGAGGCGGGCATGGCGGCCCTGAAGGGCACGCCCGAGGACCGCGTCGCCTTCCTGGAGACCGGTCAGCACGAAGCCCGCGACACGGACAACCGGGTGCTGGTCGCACGGATCGTCAACACGGGCGGCCCCCATGTGCGGGAAGCGGGCAAGGCGGCCCTGAAGGGCACGCCCGAGGACCGCGTCTCGTTCCTGGAGACGGGGCAGTACGAGGCCCGCGAGCAGGACGAGAAGGACGCCGCCGGTACCAGCGGCTCCAGCGGCTCCACCGGTTCCGGCGGCTCGGGTGCCGCGGCGACCGGCGGCAGCGGCCAGACCGGCGGGGGCACCGCGGTGACCGGGGCGGGCACCGGGCAGCAGACCTCGTCCGGCGGCGGCAGCACGGCGGCACCGGTGATCGACGGCAGCGGTACGGACTCCTCCTCCGCCTCCGGCAGTACGAGCGGTTCCACTTCCGGCGGCGCGAACGGGTCCACCTCAGGCAGCACCGACGGCAACGCGGACGTCACGGCGCAGGGTGACGGCTCGCTCGCCTCGACCGGGTCGGACTCCGGCACGGGTCTCGCCCTCGGTGGCGGAGCCGTGGCTCTCGCGGCCGGCGCGGGCCTGCTGGTCGTCGCCCGCCGACGCCGCTCGGGCTTCCACCTCTGACCCACGGCCGACCGTCCGGCGGGGTGCTCCGAGAGGAAGTGCACCCGCCGGACGGCGGCGGACGGTACGGCCCCGTCCCGGCGAGGGCTCCGCGCACCCGGCCGCACTTCGCCGTGCCCCGCTCCGCGCGCCTCCTGGTTCAGGACCGCCGGACCGGGTATCCGCTGAGCCATGTCCACACGCCCTCTGCCCACCACCTTCACCTCGTCGAACCGGCTCAGGGGCTGGCTCCAGCAGCGCGACCTGACCGCTTTCCAGGGGGTCGCCAACCGGCACTGGCCCGGCGCGGAGCCCTTCCTGCCCCGGCTGAGCCGCAGCGCCAACCACGGTCTGCTCTGGTTCGGCGCCGCCGCGGGCATCGCCGCCCTGGGCGGCAGCGCACGGGCGCGCAGGGCCGCGCTGCGCGGCGTGGCCTCGCTCGCCCTCGCCTCGGCGGCCATCAACACCGTCGGCAAGGGCGCGGTGCGCCGGGACCGGCCGGTGCTGGACATGGTTCCGGTGATACGGCAGCTGAAGCGCCAGCCGATCACCACCTCCTTCCCCTCCGGGCACGCCGCGTCGGCCGCCGCGTTCGCCACCGGGGTAGCTCTGGAGTCCAAGGGCTGGGGCGCGGTCGTCGCCCCGGTGGCGCTGGCCGTCGCGGCCTCCCGGGTCTACACGGGTGTGCACTATCCGAGCGATGTCGTGGCCGGTGCGGCACTCGGCGTGGGGGCGGCGTTCGCCCTGCGCGGAGTGGTCCCGACCCGCGGCCAGCTCCCCGCACCCGGCCGCCCGCCCGCCCAGGCCCCGTCGCTCGCGGCGGGCGAGGGCCTTGTGGTGGTCGTGAACCGGGAGTCGGGCACGGCGAGGGGCACGGCTGCGCTGGTCCGCGACGCGCTGCCGATGGCCGAGGTCGTGGAGTGCGCGCCCGCCCTCCTGGCGGACACGCTCGCCGGGGCGGTGGGCCGGGGGCAGGCGCTGGGGGTCTGCGGCGGCGACGGCACGGTCAACCTGGCCGCGTCCGTGGCGGCGACCCACGGGGTTCCGCTGGCGGTGTTCCCCGGCGGCACCCTCAACCACTTCGCCTACGACCTCGGCATCGAGACGGTGCACGACACCGTCGCCGCCCTGAAGGCCGGGGACGCGGTCCAGGTGGACCTCGGACGTTTCCGGCCCGGCCCGCACGGCCCCGACGGGGCGGACGGCTACTTCCTCAACGCCTTCAGCCTCGGTGTGTACCCGGAGCTCGTACGGAAGCGGGAGCAGTGGGCACCGCGCATCGGCGGCTGGGCGGCCGGCCTGCTCGCCGCTGTGGAGGTGCTGCGCGGAGATCGCCCGCTGGAGGCGGAACTCCAGGGGAAACGGCGCCCGTTGTGGCTGCTCTTCGTGGGAAACGGCCTCTTCCAGCGAGTCGGCCCCGCGCCCGGCCGCAGGCACAACCTCGCGGACGGGCTGCTGGACGTCCGGGTGGTCCACGGCGGCTGGACCCCGGGGCTGCGTCTGATCGCGGCGGCCGTCGCGGGTCCACTGACCCGCTCCCCCGTCCACGCCGCCGAGCGGCGCCGCCGGGTCCGGATCGCCGGCCTCCCGCCGGGCACGCCGTACGCGTACGACGGCGAAGTGGCTCATTCGACGGGTGAGTTGCTCGTCGACAAACTCCCGGAGGCCCTGACGGTCTACTGCCCCATGCCCACCTGACGGCCTGGCACTCCTCCTGCCGGCCGGTTCCGCGCGTCTCATATGACAAGACAGGGATCTCATCATGCGACCTCCGGCGTACCGTTGTCGTACCGTTCGCAGCAGCGCGTTCGCCAGAGAGGACGTCCGGCATGCCGAAAGAGACCGCCGTCTACACCCACGGGCACCACGAATCAGTGCTCCGCTCCCACCGCTGGCGCACCGCCGAGAACTCGGCCGCCTACCTCCTCGGCGAGCTCGGGCCGGGGCTGTCCGTGCTGGACGTCGGCTGCGGTCCGGGGACGATCACGGCCGATCTGGCCGCACTGGTCGCGCCGGGAGCCGTGACCGGCGTCGACACCCACCAGGACATCCTCGACCTGGCGGCCGGGGCGGTCCGTGAACGCGGACTGGAGAACGTCACGTTCGCCGTCGCCGACGTCCACGCGCTGGACTACCCGGACGACTCCTTCGACGTCGTCCACGCCCATCAGGTGCTCCAGCACGTGGGCGATCCCGTGCAGGCGCTGCGCGAGATGCGACGGGTCTGCCGGCCGGGCGGCGTCGTCGCGGCCCGGGACAGCGACTACGCGGCGATGACCTGGTATCCGGAAGTCCCGGGCATGGAGGCGTGGTTGACGCTGTACCGGCAGGTGGCGCGCGCCAACGGCGGGGAACCCGACGCCGGACGCAGGCTCCTCTCCTGGGCACGGCAGGCCGGTTTCACCGACATCACCCCGACCGCTGCGGCCTGGTGCTACGCCACCCCGGAGAGCCGGAGTTGGTGGAGCGGCCTGTGGGCGGACCGCACGGTCGGGTCCGCCTACGCGCAGAAGGCGGTGGACGGCGGCCACGCCACGGCCGAGGATCTCGCCGCCGCCGCGTCGGCGTGGCGCTCCTGGGGCGAAGAGGACGACGGCTGGTTCATGGTCCCGCACGGCGAGGTGCTCTGCCGGGCGTGACGCACGGGTCCGGACCGCCCGCCGGTCCGGTCCGGACCGCCCGGACCGGCGCGAATCGATCGCGCGGCCCCGAAGGCCCAACTAACCTCGTCCCCATGGACATCCTGGGAACCACGCTACGCATCTGCGTCGACGACCTGGAGGCCTCGGTGGCCTTCTACGAGGGCCTCACCGGCACCCCGGCGCTGCGCTTCGAGCGCGGCGGGGTGTCGGTCGCGGCGATCGGCTGCTTCCTCCTCATGAGCGGGCCCGAGACGGAGCTGGAGTTGCTGCGCAAGGTCGTGGCCACCATCGCGGTCAAGGACGTCGACGAGGCGCGCGAGGCGCTCGCCCGGGCCGGGGCGCACATCGTCGCGGGGCCGGTCCCCACCCCTGCCGGCCGCAACCTGATCGCCCTCCACCCGGACGGCTCGGTCTTCGAGTACGCGGACCGCAACGCCGTCGTCTGACCCGGCCCCCGGGCCGTGTCGTCACCGTGCCGTCGTCCGGCCGGCGACCGGGCCGGGCGGCCTCCGGGGCGTGCGATCGCGAGGCGGAGGACCGTCCTCGTACGGAAGGTGCGCGAGGTACGGGGACGGTCCCGCCGACGCGGCGGGAGCGCGTGCCGGGCGCCGCCCGGCGGACAGCAGTGCGCAGGCACCGTCCCGGGCGGCGGGGCGGTCTCAGGACCGCGGGGGACGGGGCCGCAGGCCCAGGTTGGAGGGTGCGTCGACGACGACGATATTCCGCATGCCGCACATCCTTGCCGTCGTACCCTGGGCCGCCGGCGGATTTCGCCCCGGGAAGAAGAGCGCGCGGGACCCGTCGCGCGCGGCACAGGAGAAGGCAGGGCACCACGATGGCCACGCAGCACACCTACCGGGTGATCGTCAGGGGCACCTGGGACGGGCTGACGGAGGAGGCGCGGTCCCGGCTGCTCGCCGAGGTGGCGGAGCACGGCCTCACGTCGATGCACTTCACCGAGGAGGGTTCGCTCACCTACGACGCGGTGCTGAAGCACTTCAGTTTCCGGTACGTGGTGGTGTCGGACGCCGAGGACGGTGAGGAGATGGCATCCGCGCTGGCCGAGGAACGGGCCGAGAACACCCTCACGGCCCAGGGATTCGGCCACGGGCCGCTGCGCTCCACGGCGACGGACATGGACACCATGAAGATCAACGCCAAGGGGCGGCGGGGGTCGGGGGCGGCGTGACGACGGCCGTGCGGCGTCACGGGGCCGCCGGTCGGCGACGGACGCAGATGTCGAGTCCGGCTGCCGAGAAGGCGGCCGGGCCCGTGCAGTCGTAGGCGGCGCCCACGGCCTCCCGTACGGCGGGGGCGACGCGCTCCAGGGGGAACCAGCCGGGGTCGACGACCAGGTAGCGCGCCGCGGGGTCGTCCAGGCAGCGCAGGTTCTCACCGAAGCTGGTGAGGTCGGCGACCTCGGCGTGGTACGAGGTGCGCTGGAGGAAGGCTGGGGACGGGTAGCGGCAACGTGTCGGGTTGCCCAGGAAGTAGGCCGTGTCGCCGAAGGCCAGGTAGACGACGGGGGTGTCCGGGCCGAGGCGGGTGCGCAGGCCGTCCAACCGGTGCGCGAGGTCCTTCGCGGTCCGCACCCGCTCCTGCGCGGTGTACCCGGAGTGCCGGACGTCGAAGGAGTACGGGGTCGTCGGCCAGGCGGGGATCACCGTGACCAGGGCCAGCGCCACCCCCGCGGCCACCGGTGACCGGCGGCCCGGGCGCGGGTCTCCCGCGGGGCGGCGGTCCGTGGTGAGGGCTGCGGCCAGGGCGAGCAGCACCGCGATGGCCAGGACGGCGCAGACGGCGGGGGCGTGGGCGGTACGCCAGGAGAGCGGCTGCCCCGCGACGACCGGGACCGCGACACCCAGCAGGGCCGTGACGGCCACCGGCCCGGTGGGGGCGCGGCCATGCCGGCCGAGGTGACGGGTGACGGCCAGCGCCCAGAGTCCCGCTCCCAGCACGGGGAGCGGCGCGAGGTGGTAGAGGAACCACTGGCCCTGCACCACGACGGTCCCGGCCACCACCACCAGGGCGAGCACGGCCGTCGCCGGGCAGACCCAGCGGTCCCGGCGGGTGGCGGCGTCGCGCATCAGCAGGGCGAGGCCGACCGGCGCCAGGGCCACCACGGGGACGAGCAGGGCCTCGTTGGCGAGGGACCTGAGCAGTTCGTGGGCCTGGGGGACGCCGAAGCCGGTGCGGAACACGCTGTGGGGGTTGAGCGCGGAGAACTCGTGGAGCCAGCGCCGTTCGCGGGGCTCCACCCGGACCGCGAGGGCGAACCCGGCCGACGACGCCACGACCGCGGCCGCCGCGCTGAGCACGGCGCGGCGGCGGTCCAGGACCGCGACGACCACCAGGGCGAGCAGCGCGGTCGAGGCGGTGGTGTACTTCATCAGCACCGCGAGCGCGAGCAGCAGGCCGCAGAGCGATACCGCGAGTACGGTGCGGCGGCCCGCGAGTGCGGCGCCGACGGCCGCGGTCGACACCAGGACCGCCACCCACTCCGGCTGCAGGAAGTCCCAGGCGGGGGCGCAGACCAGCGCCGCGCCCACCGCCGCCGCCACGGCGCCGGGCTCCCGCCCGGGCAGGACGCGCCGCAGGCCGGCCCGGAGCCACCAGGCCGCACCCAGGGAGAGGGCGGCGACGACGAGCCTCATCACCGTCTCCCGTACGGCGGACGGGCCGACCGTCAGGGCGTCCAGCCCGGCGATCGACCACCGGTAGGCGAGCGGCCGGTGGACGAAGATCTCCGACGCGGCGAGGCCCGCGCGGTGTGCGGTCCTGATGCCGCCGAGGGAGTAGCGGACGTCGTGGTTGAGGCCGCCCCAGCAGAGGTATGCGATCACGCAGACGCCGGCGGCGGCCGGCACGAGCGACCGGACCGACCTGGTGACGAGCCCGGCGGGGCGACCCTGCGCGGCGTCGGGGTCGTGCGGGCTGAGTGGGGTGGTGTCCACGGCCATGAGCGCAGAGACTATCCGCGCCCGGCCCCGGCTCCCGGCGGCCGCTCCGCGATTTCCTCTTCCGCGCTCCCTTGTTCCACGACCGTTCCCGCGTGGTTCACCGTCCGGACCGCCACCCGGCGCCTGCGGGCGAGGAGGACCCGGTGAACGTGCCGAGGAGCGGTGCACGGGGCCGCCGCAACGCGCGTACGTGTGGGACGTGCGAGGCTGGAGAGACGTACCGGTACGAGCGGGCCGCTCATTCGGGCGGTTCCGCGCCACACGACGCGGAAAGGCATGACATGGCTGACACCTCCCTCGCGGGCCGTCGGGTACTGGCGATCGTCACCAACTACGGCGTCGAACAAGACGAGTTGGTGGTGCCGGTCGGGCAGCTGCGGGAAAGCGGCGCCGAGGTGCACGTCGCGGCCGTCTCCCCGGACGAGATCCGCACGCTCGTCGGCGACAAGGATCCGGGCGAGACGGTGCGGCCCGACCTGACCCTCGCGGACGTCGACCCCACCTCCTACGACCTGCTGCTCATCCCCGGCGGCACGCTCAACGCGGACACCCTGCGGCTCCAGGACGAGGCGCTGGAGATCGTGCGGTCGTTCACCAGGGGCGGCCGGCCGATCGCGGCGATCTGCCACGGCCCGTGGGTGCTGGTGGAGGCCGGAGTGGTCGAGAGCCGCACGCTGACGTCGTACGCGTCGCTGCGGACGGACATCCGCAACGCCGGCGGCACCTGGGTGGACGAGCCGGTGATCAGCGACAACGCCGCCGACTGGGTCCTGGTCACGTCCCGGACGCCGGACGACCTCGGCCCCTTCGTCCGCGAGGCGAAGGCCGCCCTCACCGCCGGCACCCACTGAGCCCGTCCTCGCCGCCGGTACCGGCCGAACCCGCGGGGTTCAGCCGGTACCGGCCGAGCCCGTCACCCAGGGAGCGACCGATGACGCACGCCGCGATCTTCGACGTCGACGGGACCCTCGTCGACACCAACCACCTGCACGTGACCGCCTGGTGGGAGGCCTTTCGTCAGGCCGGGCACCGGGTCGCCATGCACGACATCCATCGCTCGGTGGGCCTGGGCGGGAACGACCTGATCGCCGGTCTCCTGGGCGAGGGGCGCGACGAGGGTGAGGACGACACCATCAGCGCTGCCCACACGACGCTCTACGCGACGTTCTTCGACCGGCTGCCCGCATTCGAGGGAGCGGCTGATCTCCTGCGGGAGCTCACCGGACGCGGCTGGCAGATCGTGCTCGCAACCTCCGCGACCGGCGCCGAACTCGGCGCGCTGCGGCGTGCTCTCGACGCCGACGACGTCGTGCGGGCGACCGCCTCGGCGGGGGACACCGCCGCGGGAAAACCCGCCCCCGACCCGGTGGAACATGCGATGGAGCTGGTGGGCGCCACGGCGGAGACCTCGGTCTTCGTCGGGGACACGGTCTGGGACATGCGGGCCGCCGCGCGGGCCGGAGTGACGGCGGTCGGTGTGCTGAGCGGCGGCATCGCCCGCGAGGACCTGGTGGAGGCAGGGGCCGCCGGCGTCTACAGCGACGTCGCCGACCTGTTGAACCGGCTCGACAGAAGCCCGTTCGCGCTCCCCGGCTGAGAACGGGAGCCACCGGGGTGGGTGCTCTGGGGTGTCACTCCCGCTGGGCGAGCATCTCCGCCGTGATCGCCCACCGTTCGTGGTCGCGCCAGGCGCCGTCGATGTGGAGGAAGTCCGGCGAGAACCCTTCGAGCCGGAAGCCCGCCCGCCGCACCAGCGCGATCGACCTCGCGTTGGCGGGCTGCACATTGGCCTCCAGCCGGTGCAGTCCCAGGGGGCCGAAGGCGTACTCGAGGACGAGGCCGATCGCTTCGGACATCACTCCGCGGCCCGCGGCGTGCGCGAAGGCCCCGTAGCCGAGGGCACCGCAGCGAAAGGCCCCCAAGACGATGTTGTTGATGTTGACGAAGCCGGCGATGGCGCCGCCCGCCGCGCGTTCGCCGACGAGGAAGCCCTCCCGGTCAGGGCTCTGCCGTAGCCGCGCCGCGTAGACGGCATACGCCTCCTCGCTGGTGGGCGGGGAGAGCCAGGGGTGGTGCAGGGCACGGCTCTCCCTCGCGCGCGCGGTGAACTCGGCCGCGTCCTCAGGGGTGTAGCGGCGCAGCGAAGTCAGCGGGCCTCGGGGCAGTCGGGTGGCGGTGGCCGGCGCCGGGGCGGTCGCGGCGGGCGCCGGGTTGTCGGGGTGGTCCTGGAATGCGGGCACCGGCCCACGGTAGGACGGACCGGCCGGACGGACCGCACCGGCCCCGGGCGCGCCGCCACCTCCGTCCCGGCTCATCGGCACGCACGCGTACAGGGACCTCCGTCCCGGCTCGTCGGCACGCCCGCGTACGCGGACCGGTCACCGGTGGCCGGTCCGCGCCCAGGGACCGCCGTCCCGGCTCATCGGCACGCCCGCGTACGCGGACCTCCGTCCCGGCTCATCGGTACGCCCGCGTACGCGGACCGGTCACCCGTGGCCGGACATCACCTGGTCCGCCGCCGGAAGACGTATCCCCCGCAGATCCCTCCGGCGAGGAAGACACCCAGCAGGGCGAGCCAGAGCGGCATGGTCACCTTGGGGATGATGACGCGGATGGTGACGTCGCCGGTGTTCACACAGATGAAGACGATCGCCAGCACGGCGACGACGGCAACGGCGATGCGGCCGGGGGTGAACAGGCCGTTCTTCGCTCCGCCGTCGCTGGACACGTTCTTGGGGCTCATGGGTCCGGCCTTTCCCTCGTCGGCGGAGCGGCCCCGTGCGGGTCGGGCCGAACGCGACCGCCCTCCGGCGACCAGGATGCCCCCGGCCGGTGCCGACGGCCGGGGGATGCGTCCGTTCGGGTGACGGCTCACTCGGCGGGTCCCCGGGCCGGTGTCACGGAAGACCTGGTCAGCGCTCTGGGTACTGCCGCGAGGCACCTCGTCGCCGATCACCCCGGTCGAATCGACCGGGGGCGGCCGAGCGGTCGCATGCACCCGTCACACCGTGGGTCCGGGCCGGACGCCTCGGTCCACAGCGCCTGACGCCCAAGCACCATCCCGGCAGGGGACCAAGCCGACTCCTCGCCGTCCGGGCGGGACCGGTCCGTCCCCTTCCCGACCGGGCACGGGATGACCGCCTCACCGACGGAGGCGTCCTCGCGCACGTCGACACCATCCTGCGAGCAGGCGCACCCGAACTCGCCGGAGCCACCCGGCCCGGGCGTAGGCGAGCATCGAGGCGGCGTCGGGTTCGACGCTTCGACGGCTCGCACGACCCCCGTCGGCAACTCGGACGGCCCTCTGTATTGACAGTACGCCGTCAAGTCGATGTCATGAATGGGAGCGCTCCCACAGCTGGACTGTCGTCCTGCGGTTCCCCCCTCCAAGGAGACGCACATGCCGATTCTCCCCCCGCGACCCCTGCGCAGACTCTGGACGGCTGCCGGTGCCGCTCTCGCGCTGGCCTTGTCCCTCTTCGTCGCGGTGCCCGCCAGCGGTTCCAGTACGGCGTCCGGATGCCGGGTCGACTACACCGCCGACCAATGGACCGGCGGCTACACCGCCCAGGTACGCATCACCAACACCGGTGCTCCGCTCAGCGGGTGGCGGCTGACGTGGACGTACGGCGGCGACCGGCGCGTCACCTCCGCCTGGAACGCGACCGTCACGCAGACCGGCCGCTCCGTGAGCGCCGTCAACGTGGCCTGGAACGGAGCACTGGCCAGCGGCGGTACCGCCGACTTCGGCCTGCAGGGGACCTGGCAGTCGGCCGACTCGGCACCCACGGACTTCGCCCTCAACGGCGTGTCCTGCGGCGACGGCTCCACCCCGCCGACCACCCCGCCCCCCACCACACCGCCTCCCACGACACCGCCTCCCACCACACCGCCCACGGCGGAGTGCGGCGACGCTGCCGTCTGTGAGGACTTCGAGGACCAAACCGGCCCGGCGCCCTCCGGGAACTGGCGGTTCACCGCACCCGACTGCCAGGGCACGGGTACGGCCGCCGTCGACACGGCAGTGGCGCACAGCGGCACGCGGTCACTGCGGTTGGACGGACGGGCCGGTTACTGCAACCACGCCTTCGTGGCCGCCACCGCGGACCTGTCGTCGGTCGGCCCGGTCCTGCACGTCCGCATGTGGGTGCGCCACACCACCGCACTGCCGGCCGCCCACGTCACCTTCGTGTCGATGCCGGACAGTTCCCAGGGTGGCAAGGCGTTGCGGATCGGCGGACAGAACAGCGCCCTGCAGTGGAACCGGGAGACCGACGACGCCACGCTCCCGGCGCAGAGCCCGGTCGGGGTGGGGCAGAGCAGGCCTCTGCCGACGGGCAGCTGGCAGTGCCTGCGGTTCGCGGTCGACACCTCGGCGCCGAAGCTCGACACCTGGCTCAACGAGGAGCAGGTGCCGGGACTGCACGCCGACGGCGTACCGACCCAGGACATCGACCAGCAGTGGCTCTCCCGGACCACTCCCCCGAAGCCCACTGCGCTGCGGCTGGGCTGGGAGAGCTATGGGACGGGCGACGACACCCTGTGGTTCGACGACGTGGTCGTAGGCTCCTCGCCGGTCGGCTGCTGACGGCCGGCTGCGGCGAGCAGGGGTACGGTGACGGCGGGCTGACGGTGACTCCGCGCAGGAGCAGCCGTCGGCCCGTCCCTCCGGCCCCGGCGAGGTCTGCCCGCACGGCAGGCAGCCCGCACCTACGAGCCGCAGCGCTCCCTTCGGCTCCTGCGGAACTCTGTGTTCACTCCCCGGCCCGCGTCTTTTCCGAGGTACCGGCCCGGACCACGGGCAGCTGCAGCACTCCGGTCTCCCGGGGCGTGCTGGCGACGGTGACCGGTTTGGTCCCCCGGTTGCCGTAGTAGGCGGTGTCGCTCCCCGCGATCACCAGACGGAGCCGGTGACCCGCGGCGAACCGGTGCACGATGCCCGGCAGCCGTACGGAGAAGGGCCTCGTCACGTCCGCCACGCGGACCGGGGCGACCAGTCGGTGGACGAGCTCCTGCGACCCGTCGGGGGCCCGGTCGTACACCTTGACGAAGAGCACGAGCCGGTCCGAGGCGTCTCCGCTCCCCTGGACCCGCTCCGCCTTCGGCGAGATCACCCGCAGCCGGGCGCGGGGAGCGCCCACGACGTCCAGTGCGGAGGGCAGCGGGGCGGAGGTCCAGTCGAGGTAGGTCCCGGTGGTGTCGTAGGGGTCGAGGTCGGGGAGCCCGGTGAGGCCGGAGAGAGAGGTCTCCGAATGGCTGCTGGGCAGGGACCGGTTGGTGTACGAGCGGCTGCCGGGGACCACGTCGGAGCGGTGCTCCCTCAGGGTGCCGTCGCCGGAGAGGTACAGGGTCCGCGAGGCGGCGGGCAGCGCGTCGGCCGTGCCGTAACCGCTCGTCCAGTCGCGGTAGTAGGCGAAGGCGGGGCCGGTGTCGGTGGTGCGGTCGAGGAGATAGCGGCCGAACCAGGCGAGGATGCGGCGACCGACGTAACTGGTCTCCCAGTTGCCCTGCGAGAGGTCGAGTTCGCCCGGGGTGGCGCCTCCCCCGCTGTGTCCCCAGGCCTGCCAGATCATCTTGACGGTGGTGCCGTGCGCGCGGAGGGCGTCGTACGTCGCGGTGGCCTCGTTCAGGTTGAACAGGGTGTCCGCCTGGCCCTGCACCAGGAGCGTGGGCGCCTCGACCCGGTGGAGGTAGGAGACCGGGGAGACGCCGTGCGTGAAGGCGAGCACGGCCTCGGACTCCTCGGCGGGGTAGCGGCCGGAGTTGAGGAAGCTGATGGTCTCGCAGGCCTCGGGGGTGAAGTGGAGGCAGTTCGGTTTGCCGAAGCGCGAGGGGTCGAGGCTGGGGGCGAGCAGCGGTTGCCCCTCCCCCATCAGGTAGAAGCCGTTGGTCCACTGCCATTTGAAGACCCCCGGGGTGCGGGGGGTGGCGCGGTCCTCGGTGACGGTGTTGTCGGGGGCGAGGGAGTGACCGAGGTCGTTCCAGGTGATGAGGGGGACGAGCGCGTCGACGCGGTGGTCGACGGCGGCGGTGGCGAACTGGACGGCCCCGCCGTACGATCCGCCGATCATCCCGACGCGCGGGTCGCCCGGTTCGTCGAGGGCGACGAAGTCGGCCCGGGTGCCGTCGTCGGCCGTCCGGGTGCCCGCGAGGAAGTCGACCAGCCCGGAGGCGGCCCTCCCGTCGGCCTCGGGGGCGTCGAGGGTGATCAGGCAGCCGGACCGGCCGAACCCGAGGCCGGAGTAGACGAGGCTGACGTATCCCCGGGCGGCGAAAGCCCGGCCGAGGGCGTCGGTGGAGCCGTCCGACTTGCTGCCGGCGAAGCCGTTGGTGGCGAGCACGGCCGGAGCGGGGTGCGCGGCGTCGGCTCCGCGGGGACGGTAGAGGTCGGCGTCGACGGTGCAGTCGTGGCCGCCCGCGCGGACGGTGAACTTCAACGGGGTGACGGTGTACGGCTCCGGCGCCGCGCCGGCCGGAGCGGCCAGCACGAGCGGGGCGGCGAGTGCCGCTCCGGCGAGGGCCGCGAGGGGTTTGGGGAACCTGGCGACGACACCTGACACCACGGACCTCCACACCGAGAACACCGGGGGCGGGCCGGAGACACCGGCGGCCACCCGGAAGGGATCACCGACGTGCCGGAATCGCCGGGACGCGCCGTGCGCGGGTAACGCCGGGTCGCGAGAACAGCGAGGTCATCGACCCTTCGATCACGGAACGTGTTCATGCTGTGACACGGTGGCGTCGATGTCAACGCTTCGGCCCCCGATTCCCCCGAGGGTGTCGGCCGGCCCGTCGCCACCGGGCCCGCACCGCTGCCCCGCGGGCGGCCCGGAAGCGAGCGCGGCAGGAAGCCCGCACGGCCCGGAACACCCACGTTGACCAGATATCCCGCGCCGCCCCGCGGAGCCCTCGGGACCGCGCGGGCGGGAGAGGCGCCGGGGGCCGACCCGTCAGATCAGCGCGGGCACGTCGACGGTGAGAGTCGCCCGTCGCCCGTCCGAGGGCGCGTCGAGCACGGCGGGCAGCCCGAGCGGGATCGTGAGGGTGCTCGGCCCGTGACCGAACCCCAACTCCTCGACGACCGGCACCCCGAGGGTGCCGAGCCGGTCGGCGAGGACCGCGCGGACCCGGTCGTAGGGCCCGCAGCCCTCCCAGGAACCGCAGACCACTCCGGCGATCCCCTCCAGGGCACCCGAGCGGAGGAGCCGGGTGAGGATGCCGTCGATCCGGTACGGGTCCTCGGTGACGTCCTCGACGACGAGGAGGCCGCCCCGGGCCGAGGTGCGGGCGGCGGGGGTGCCGAGGTCGGCCGCGAGCAGGCTGACGCACCCGCCGTAGGTGACGCCGCGGGCCCGGCCGGGCACCAGGGAGGCCGCGGTCTCCAGACCCAGGGTCCGGACCGTTTCGGGGGCGAACAGGGTGGCGCGCAGCGCCTCCTGGGTGGCCGGGTCCTTGAGGAAGGTCTCGGCGGCCACCATCGGGCCGAGCAGCGTGGAGAACCCCGCCCGCAGGGCGAACGCCTCGTGGAGCACGGTGGTGTCGCTGGAGCCGACGAACACCTTGGGGCCGGCCGCCCGGATGGCCGTCCAGTCGAGCAGGTCGACCATGCGGTGGGCGCCGTAACCGCCCCGGGCGCAGAGGACCGCGTCCACGGACGGGTCGCACCAGGCGTTCTGGAGGTCCTGGGCGCGGTGTTCGTCCCTGCCGGCGAGGTAGCCCAGGTCGGGGTGGACGTCGCGCGCGTGCGGGGCGACGACGGGGTCGAGGTCCCAGCCGCGCAGGACGTCCAGCCCGGCGTCCAGCCGTTCGGCGGGCACCGGCCCGCTGGGCGCGACGACGGCGACCCGCGCGCCGGGCCGGAGCCGGGCGGCCCGGGCGAGCGGGACCGGTCCGGCGCCGGTGGGTGGCGGCGACGCGGACGGGGTCACCGGGTCAGCTCCAGCACCGGTACGTCGACTCCGTCGATGCCGAAGGTCTGTGCGTAGAGGGAGAGTTCGGCTTCCAGGGAGCGGATCAGCGTGCTCATCAGGCGGAATCCGTGGCTCTCTCCCGCGAAGGCGAGGTAGGCGTGCGGGATGCCGCGGCCTTCGATCGCGGCGAGGAACCGTTCGCACTGGACGGGCGGGCAGATCACGTCGTCCAGCCCTTGGAGCAGCAGGAACGGCACGCGGAGCCGGTCGGCGCGGGTGAGGGGCGACCGGTCGCGGTAGCGGTCGGGGACCTCGGCGAGCGGGCCGACCAGCGACTCCAGGTACTGCGATTCGAAGTCGTGGGTCTCGCCGGCCGCCCAGCCGGTGAGGTCGAGGATGGGGTAGCTGATGGCCCCGCAGGCGTAGAGGTCGGTGCCGGTCAGGGAGGCGGCGGTGGTCCAGCCTCCGGCGCTGCCGCCCCGGATCGCCAGCCGCTCGCGGTCGGCCGAGCCCTCGGCGGCCAGGGCCTCGGCGACGGCGGCGCAGTCCTCGACGTCGACGACTCCCCACTGTTCGCGCAGACGTTCGCGGTAGGCGCGTCCGTAGCCGGTCGATCCGCCGTAGTTGACCTCGACCACGCCGATTCCGCGCGAGGTGAAGTAGGCGACCTCGAGGTCGAGGGCGAGCGGGACGCGGCTGGTGGGTCCGCCGTGCGCCCAGACGACGTACGGCGGCAGTTCGCCCTCGGGGCCGGTGTGGCCGGGGTTGCGGGGCGGGTGGACCAGGGCGTGCACGTCGCGGCCCCGCGGCCCGGTGAAAGTGCGTTCCTCCGGCCGCGGGTAGTACGCCGGGTCGACGGGGTCGGTGTGCGGTGCGCCGATGGTCCGGGCACGGCCGGTGGCGGTGTCGAGTTCGACGACCTCGTAGCCGGTGTACGGGCTCGCGGCCACGCCGATGACGCGGTCGCCCTGGACGGCCAGGGTCTCGGCCCAGGCGGTCCAGGGTCCGGCGGCGTCGACGAGTTCGCCGCTCTCCGGGTCGAGCACGCCGAGGCGGGTGGTACCCCTGCCGTGCAGGACGGCGATCAGACCGTTGTCGAGCTGCTGGAACCAGCGCAGGCCGATCTTCCAGAGGGGCCCGCCGAACTCCTCGTCCCGGCCCGGGCAGAGGGGAACCGCCGGTGCGGAGCCCTCCGCGACGGCGTCGGGCCGGACGCGCCGCACCTGCCACCAGTCGTCGACGTCGGAGACGAAGAGCAGGGAACCGTCGCGGTCCCACTCGACCTGGCAGACCGACTCGTCCACACCGCCGACGAGGGGCCGTACCCCGGTGAAGGCGCCCTCGTGGGTGACCTCGGCGAGCATCACCACGGTGCCGTCCCACGGCATCCGGGGGTGGTCCCAGGCGATCCAGGCGGCCCGTTGTCCGTCGTGCGAGAGGCGGGGCCCGGTGACGAAGCGGTGGCGGTCGTCGGAGAGTTCACGTACGGCGGCGCGGTCGGTGGCGGCGGAACCGTCCAGCGGTACCGCCGCCACCACCCGGCGTACGTCGGCGGGGCCCTCACCGGTGAACTCCTCCAGGACGCACCAGACCTCGCCCCGGTCCGGGTGGATCCGCGGGTCCGCCCAGCGCAGCCCGCCGCCGACGGCGGAGAGCGGGGTGAGCGGCCACGGGGCGTCGGGCCCGTCCGGGGCGTACGCGTAGAGCCGCTGGTCGTCGAAGTGGACGAAGACGACGAGCGGGCCCCCGCCGTCGCGGGCGACCCCGGCCCACGGCTGTCCGCCGTACTCGACGACCCGGCTGCGGGCGTTCCACGGGGCGGGGAGCACGGTGGTGATCTCCCCCTCCGCGCTCCGTCGCACCAGGGCGCGCCGGCCTCCCTCGGCGGGGCGGGGCTCCGTCCACCAGACCTCGTCGCCGACGGTGCCGACGTACTCCGGGCGGCCGTCGTGCGAGGCGGCGAGCGCCGCGTCGACGGGTGAGGGCCAGGACCCGTAGGGGGCCGGGACCGGGGTCGCGGACGTGCTGGGCAGGCTGGACGCCATGGGTGGTTCCCCCGTCGTGGTCAGGCGTTGCGCAGGTAGTGGTCGAGGACGCGGACGCCGTAGTGCAGGGCGTCCACGGGGACGCGTTCGTCGATGCCGTGGAAGAGCGCCTGGTAGTCGAATCCGACCGGGAGCTTGAGCGGTGAGAAGCCGTATCCGGTGATGCCGAGGCGCGAGAACTGCTTCGCGTCCGAGCCGCCCGACATGGAGTACGGGACGGCGTGCGCGCCGGGGTCGAACAGTTCCACGGCGGCGCGCAACTGCGCGAAGGTCGGGGTGTCCACGGGTGCGGTCAGCGGCACCTCGCGGTGGAGGAACTCCCAGTCGACGCCCGGTCCGGTGAGCCGGTCCATGGTGGTGTGGAACTCGTCCTCGCCGCCGGGGACCATCCGTCCGTCGATGACGGCGGTCGCGTGGCCGGGGATGACGTTGACCTTGTATCCGGCGTCCAGCTGCGTCGGGTTGCTGCTGTTGCGGAGGGTGGGTGCGATCAGGGCGGCGGCCGGACCGAGCTTGCCGAGGAGTTCGTCGGCGTCGAAGCCGGGGGCGTCGACGTCGACGGTGAGGCCGTGCAGTGCGGAGATCTCGGTGAGCGCGGCGCGCACGGTCGGGGTCAGCCGGACCGGCCAGGTGTACTCGCCGATCCGGGTGACGGCGGCGGCCAGCCGGGTCACCGCGTTGTCGTGGTTGACCTTGGAGCCGTGGCCGGCCCTGCCGTGCGCGGTGAGCTTCAGCCAGCCCGTACCGCGCTCGCCGGCGGCGATCGGGTAGAGGGAGAGGCCGCCGCCCGCGTGGAAGGTGAAGGCACCGGACTCACTGATGCCCTCCGTGCAGCCTTCGAACAGGTCCGCGTGCGCGTCGACGAGGAAGCCCGAGCCGTCGGCGGCGCTGGCCTCTTCGTCGGCGGTGTAGGCGATCACGATGTCGCGGCGGGGGCGGATGCCGGCGCGGGCCCAGCCGCGGACCACCGCGAGCACCATCGCGTCCATGTTCTTCATGTCGACGGCGCCGCGCCCCCAGACGACCCCGTCGCGCACCTCGCCGGAGAAGGGGTGCACGGACCAGTCGGCCGCCTCGGCGGGAACCACGTCGAGGTGGCCGTGGACGAGGAGGGCCTCGGCGGACGGGTCGGTGCCCTCGATGCGGGCGACCACGTTGGTCCGGCCGGGGGTGCGCTCCAGCAGCGCCGGTTCCAGGCCGGTCGCGGCGAGGCGCTCGGCGACGTACTCGGCGGCCGGGCGTTCCTGGCAGCTGCCGTCACCGCTGTTGGTGGTGTCGATCCGGATGAGTTCCGAGGTGAACGTCACCGATTCGTCGAGGGCCTGCTGGTCCACGGCGAAGGACGGGGCGGGCGACTCAGCCATACTGTTCCTCCACTGCGGCGGACACGATGGTGGTGACCGCCTTGAACGTGCGAATTCCCTCGTACATCGTCCCGCTGCTGTAGGCGACGCGCCGTTCGCCGGTCACGGCCACGCCCGGGACGACGGTCGCGGCGGCGGACAGGTGTTCGGCGTCGAACTCCAGTTCCACCGTGAAGGGGCCGCCGACGACGGGCTCGTACCGGACGGCGAGCGAGGCGGCACCGGCGGCGGCGGCGCGGATGTCGGCGGCCGTACGGGCGGGGGTGCGGCACACCGCCGCGTACCGGGAGACGTGGTCCTTGACGGCCACCTTGCGGGCGTCCGGCGCGTAGCCGTCCGCGTCCACGCAGGTCAGGTCGTCTCCGGTGACCAGCACGACGGGTACGCCGTACTCGGCGGCGACGTGCGCGTTGAGCAGGCCCTCGCTGGCGCGGACGCCGTTCAGCCAGACGCCGGTGATGGAGTTGGCCAGGAACGTGTGGGCGAGGACGCCCTCGGTACCGGCGCCCGTGTGGTAGCCGACGAAGGCGACCGCGTCGACGTCCCCGTGCTGGATCCCCTCGACCATGGAGAGGGTCTTGTGCCGGCCGGTGATCATCTGGACGCGTTCGTCCATCCGCTCCAGGAGGAGGTTGCGCATGCTCCAGTGCGCTTCGTTGACGAGGACCTCGTCGGCGCCCCCGTCGTAGAAACCGAGGACAGCGGCGTTCACGTCCGAGGTGAACATGGGGCGGCAGCGCTCCCACTGGGGGGTGCCGGGCAGGACGTCACCGGGCCAGGTCACACCGGTGGCGCCCTCCATGTCGGCGCTGATGAGGATCTTCATGCGGCCCTACCGTACGCGCCCCGGTCCGCGCCGCCAAAGGCCCGGCGGGAACACGTTACGCGCCGGTGACCGGAGGACGCGGCCGGGGGCCGGCCCGCGCCGTACGGACATGTCCGGGCAGGTCAGGAGGTACGGCTCCGACACCGGAGGCGGTCCGCGGGGCACGGCGCGGAGGCCGCCCCCCGGAGCGGTGGTGGACGACGGCCCGCGGGGAGGAAGGCGCGGAGCCCGCGGCGTGCGCCGGCCACCCCCCGCGTGGAGCAGGGCCCCGCCACGACGGGGCTCTGCTCCGCCGTCACACCCCGCGTACCGCCGGGAGAACGGGGCGGATGCGGCGGGGCGGCACGGTGCGGGGGTGGCCGGGCCGTTGCCACTCGCGCGGGTAGCCGACGGAGACCTCCTCGAACGGGACCCCGTCGTAGACGGTGGACCGGGGGATGTGCAGGTGTCCGTAGACCATCGCGGCGACGGGGAAGCGGCGGGGCCAGTCGGCCGTCCGTTCGGTGCCGCACCACAGGGCGAACTCGGGGTGGTGCAGGACGTCCATCGGTGTGCGGACGAGCGGGTAATGGTTGATCAGGACGAGCGGGGTGGCCGGGTCGAGCGCGTCGAGGCGCTTCTCGGTCTCGCGCACCCGCGCCTCGCACCAGGCGTGCCGGCTGTCGTACGGATCGGGGTGGAGCAGGTACTCGTCGGTGCAGACCACGCCCGCCTCGTGGGCCGCGGCCAGCGCCTCCTCACGGCTGAGCCCGGCGTGGGTGCGGAAGGTGTAGTCGTACAGCAGGAAGAGCGGGGCGACGGTCACCGGGCCGTCCGGCCCCTGCCAGACCGGGTAGGGGTCCTCCGGGGTGACGATTCCCAGGCTGCGGCAGAGCTCGACGAGATGGTCGTAGCGTTCCACCCCGCGCAGGCGCAGCGGGTCCTTCGGGGGCGTCCACAGCTCGTGGTTGCCGGGCGTCCAGAGGACCTTGGCGAAGTGAGAAGCGAGGGTCCGCAGTGCCCAGGCGATCTCCTCGGACATCTCGCCGACGTCCCCGGCGACCAGGAGCCAGTCGTTCTCCGTCTCGGGCCGGAGACCGGCGACGATGGCGCGGTTCTCCTCGTGGGCGACGTGGAGGTCGCTGATGGCCAGGAGGTTGCCCTGATTCTGCGGCACGTCTCTTCCTCTCGTCGCCTCCGACTGCGGAGTTCGCACATACCTGTGCTGCGCGGTGCCGGTGCTGTGCGGTGCCGGTGCCGGTGCCGCATGCCAGTGTGACGCGCCCGGGCCGCGGCCCGTCGGTACGGCACGTCTGCACGGCACGTCGGTACGGAGTCCCGCACCGTGCCGCGTCGCCCCCGAGGCTGGCACGTCCGGCCGACGGACGTAACCCCTGACTTTCCCCCAGGGGGAGCAGGCGGAGGGAGCGCCGGCGCGAGCGCGCGGCGGCCCGGTGGCGAACACCGACGCGAGGGGTGCGGACGGACCCGCTCACCCGTCACTCCGTCAACTTCTGCCCCTGCCCTTGCCAGAGGACCTCGGAAGCCCTAATTTCATCGCACGGTAAAGCATATTTACTTATTGATTTACACCGGTCGATCCGGCTGCGCCTGCCCCCGCACGGTGCCTCCCCCACCACCGCGCCGTCCGGCGCCCCCCGAAGGAGAGTCCGTGCACCCACGCCCTGTCAGCACCGCCATCACGGCCGCACTGCTGCTCGCCGTCACGCTCTCCGCCACGGCCGGCACGGCCGCGGCGGACACCGCTCCCCTCGGCGCCGCCCCGACGGGCGGCACCACAGTCCGGGCCGAGTACTTCCCCGACCCGCGGGGCGAGGGCCGCCGTGTGGAGGTGCCCGCGACCTCGCCGTACGCGGCGTCCACGCCGGTGGTGGCCTCCTCCACAGCGCGCTCCGCCGGTGCCGTCCCGGCCGAGGACGGCGCGGTCACCGTGCTGTCGCAGACGGGTCCGAGCGCCGACCGCATGGACGTGACGATCATCGGCGACGGCTACACCGCGGCGGAGCAGGTGGATTTCCTCGCCGACGCCCGCGCCCGGTGGGCGGAGGTCAGCGCCGTCGAGCCCTACCGCAGCTATGCGGGCCTCTTCAACGTGTGGGCGGTCGGAGCCGTTTCGGCCGAGTCGGGCATCTCCGGCGACCCCTCGGCGGACGTCGTCAAGAACACGGCGCTGGGCTCGTACTTCTGGTGCTCCAGCACCGAGCGCCTCATCTGTGTGGACCTCGACAAGGTCAGGACGTACGCCGCCAAGGCCCCCGCCGCCGACCTCGTCGTCGTGGTCTCCAACTCCACGAAGTACGGCGGCGCGGGCTACTCGGAGCTGGGTTCGGACTACTCCTTCGCCGGGGTCTCCACCCTCTCGTCCGACAACAGCCGGTCCAGCCTGATCGCCGCGCACGAGATAGGCCACTCGATCGGCCTCCTCGCCGACGAGTACACGTACGACTCCTACGGCACCTACACCGGAACGGAACCGGTCGAGCCCAACTCCACGGTCCGGACGGCCACCCAGCTGACGACCTCCCGGGCGAAGTGGTACCGCTGGCTCGGCGAGTCGGACCCCTCGGGCGGCACCGTCGGTACGTACGTGGGCAGTTCCTACTACCCGAAGGGCGTCTACCGGCCGACCGCGGACTCCCTGATGCGCTCGCTCTCCACCGACACGTTCAACCTCCCGGGCCGGGAAGCCATGATCAGCGGTTTCTACCGGTACGCGTCCTCGCTCACCAAGGTCACCACCGCCGCCACGGTCGCCCGCGGCCAGCAGGTGACCGCGAGCGTCGCCACCCTGGCGACCGGCCTCTCCCGGCTCGACTTGCGCTGGTACGTCGACGGGACCGAGGCACGGCAGGCCCGCGGTCTGCGGACGGTGGTGCCCCGGGCGCTCGGTGTCCCCGCGGACGGACGCGCGCACACCCTCGTCGCGCGTGTCACGGACACGACGGACTCGCTCCGCGACCCGGAGGCGAAGGCCGCCGCGACCGACTCGGTGACCTGGTCGGTGGTCCGCTGATCCACGGGCCGCGCCACTCCTCGGTCGGGGTGAGCGGCGCCGCCCGCTCACCGGAAAAGCCCGCCACGGCGGCGCGGGCCGCGCGCGTGCGGGAGAGTGGAGTCATGGCACTGCACTGGAAGCTCGTCATCGACAGCAGGAGTGCGCCGGCCCTCGCCGACTTCTGGGCCGCCGCGCTGGAGTACGAGGTGGAGGACCCGAGCGCCCTCGTCGCACGGCTGCTGGCCGCCGGTCAGCTGGGTGAGGACGCCGTCACCGAGCACGACGGGCGCAGAACCTTCCGCGGGTACGCGGCGATCCGCCACCCCGAGGACCCGTTCGACGAGGTGAGCGGCGTGGGCGGCGGGCGGCGGATCCTCTTCCAGGAGGTCCCCGAGGAGAAGGCCGGCAAGAACCGCCTGCACATCGACGTCCACGGCGAACCCGGCGGTCTCGACCGGCTGGTCAGCCGACTGAAGGAACTCGGTGCCACCCCGGTCCGCGAGATCGACAAGGGCCCGGCCGGACACTGGTGGATCATGCGCGACCCGGAGGGGAACGAGTTTTGCGCCACCTGAGGCACCCCCGCGCGCCCCACCCGGCCGGGACAGCGCCGGTTGCCCTACGAGGCCGGTAGCCCCCGCGCGATCACGTTGCCCGGTGCCACGTGATGCCGCCTCGTGACGTCACCCCCGACCGGAACAGGCACACCGTGTCGGGGGCGCGTGCGCCCCGCGATGAACCGTCCCTCAGCGACGGCTCCCCGCCGTCCAACTTCCGTGCCGTGCACGGATCCTCCCCCGCATCGCCAGGCCGTGGGGCTCCTCCCGGTCGAAAGGCAACTGTCCACGGGCTCACGGTGGGCGGCAGAGTCCCCACGCCCCCGCCCATCACGAGCACTTTGGCCGGGCACCATCCCGAGGCGCGGACCGATCTTCGCCGTCGATACGCTCCCCTCAACCATGGCGGGCTTTCACCACGGAGGGCATCGGATGTCTGTTCCGACAGTTGTGGTGGTCGGTGCGGGACCGACCGGGCTCGCTCTGGCGTGCGGCCTGTCCATGGCCGGGGTTTCGGTCAGGGTCATCGACAGGGCGGAGCGGCCTTCCACCACGTCGCGCGCGTTGGGCCTGCAGCCCAGAGGGTCGGAGGTGCTCGACCGGCTCGGCGCCTTCGACGGGCTGCCGGAGCGATCGATTCGGGTCGCGGAGTTCGTCACCCACGTCAAGGGGAAGTGCTTGGTCCGCCTGAAGGTCGGTGCACACGCGAAGTTGACGAGCCATCCCGTGCTGGTGAACTCGCAAGCGGCGGTGGAGGCGCGGCTCCGATGCCGCCTCAGCGAGTTGGGTGTCGAGGTGGAGTGGCGTCAGGAACTGACCGGAGCCGTTCAGGACGCGGACGGTGTGACCCTTCACCTCAACGGCGGGACCGTACGCACCAGGTGGCTCGTCGGCTGTGACGGGGCGCACAGCCGGGTGCGGAAGCTGGCGGGCATCGAGTTCGCCGGAGCTCTCGTGGCGGACGGTTTCCTCCTCGCGGATGTGCGGGCTTCGCTGCCACTGCCCCGGGACGTGGTGTCGGCGTGGTTGCACGACGGGGGAATGTTCGGGGTCTTCCCGCTGCCTGGACGCGACGTCTGGCGTCTGGTGGCCTCGGCGGGCAGCGAGAGCGCTGCGTCCCCGACAGCGAGGACGGTATGGGAACAAGCGCTGCGCGACCACGCGGGGGTGGATGTCCCCGAAGGATGGGACGCCTTGTGGTCTTCGTCGTTCCGTATCCATCGCCGCCTGGCCACGCGGTATCGGTGTGGCCGGATCCTCTTGGCGGGAGACTCCGCCCATGTGCACAGCCCGTTCGGCGGGCAAGGCATGAACACCGGGCTCGGCGATGCCGAGAACCTGGCCTGGAAACTGGCCCTGGTCGCCTCGGGCCGCGCACGGGACCCTCTGCTGGACACCTACGAGGCCGAGCGGCGTCCTGCGGCGCGCGAGGTGGTGGCGGCAACCAGCGGCCTCACGCGTCTGGCCGCCGGGAACAACTTCCTGGTTCGCGCCGCACGTGAGCGCGTCCTGGCTCCGCTGCTGACTCTTCCGAGAGTGCAGCGTCTGGTCTGGGAGAAGTCGTCCCAGCTCACGACCAGTTACCGAAACGGTCCGCTGGGCGGCCGCTTCCGGAAGCTGGGGCCGGGCGCCGGTCCGCGCGCCGGCGACCGGGTGCCTGACCTGCCCTGCACGAAGGAAGACGGCGAGCGGACCCGGCTGCACCACGAGCTCGGACCGCAGTGGGCAGTCGTTGCCTCCGATGCGCGCGGACGGGTGTTCGTGGACATCGCCCGCCGTCGTCTCGGGGACACCGCCGTAACCTCACTGGCGGATCCCGAGGGCGGGCGGTCGACTTGGCTGGTGCGTCCCGATGGCCACCTGGGGTGGTCCGGCACATCGCCGGCTTCCCTGGACACCTGGTTGGCGCGCACGCTGGGGTGAAACGAGGGGGCCCTGCGAGTCGAAGGGCCGCCTGCCAGGATGGGCTGGGGAAACGAGTTCCGCGCCACCTGAGGCGCCCCCGCGCGCCCCACCCGGACGGGACCGCACCGGCCTGGGAGGACCCGCCGGGCGGGTGGCACACTGGCCGCGCGTAGTCCATGCCGAGGGGGGCCGCCGTGCCGATGATCCGTTCCATCCGCCGGGCGATGAGCCGTGCGGTCCGCCGCAAGGTCGACCTGAGCCACCCGGCCCGCTCCCCGCTCGGCAGTTCGGTGGTGAACTGCGTCTCCTACGAGGACGGAGTGCGGCAGCCCGTGACCGGCTCCCCGGCGGAGACCCTCGACCGGGTCCGCCGCGCCGGGCGCGGCTTCGTCTGGCTCGGCCTCCACGAACCGGGGCAGGAGGAGTTCGCGCGGGTGGCCGCACTGTTCGGCCTCCACCCGGTGGCGGTCGAGAACGCGGTACGCGGGCAGCAGCGCCCGAAGGTGGAGCCGTACGGGAAAGGGCTGTTCGCGGTCTTCCGGACGTGCGGTTACGTCCACCACGAGCACTTCACCGCCACCAGTGACATCGTCAACACCGGGGACCTGATGGTCTTCACCGGGGACGATTTCGTGATCACGGTGCGGCACGGCAGTCACGGTTCGCTCGGCCCGCTGCGCGAGACCCTGGAGGCGGACCCGGACCGGCTGCGGCGGGGACCCGGCGCGGTGCTCCACGCTGTCGCGGACACCGTGGTCGATGCCTACGCGGACGTCGCCGACGCCGTGCAGCACGACATCGACGCGGTGGAGAGCGCCGTCTTCAGCGTGGACGCCGGACGCGGCGAGGCGGGCCGGATCTACCAGCTGAAGCGCGAACTGATGGAGTTCCGGCGGGCGGTCGTCCCGCTCGACCGGCCGATGCAGACCCTCGCCACCCGGCCCGTACCGACCGTGGACGCGGGGACCCAGCCGTACTTCCGCGACGTGGCGGGCCGACTGGCCCGGCTGAACGAGCAGTTGGTGTCCTTCGACTCCCTGCTCGACACGGTGCTCCAGGCCCATCTCGCGCAGGTGACGGTCGGGCAGAACGAGGACATGCGGAAGATCACCGCGTGGGCCGCGATCGTCGCCGTGCCGACGATGGTGTGCGGGATGTACGGGATGAACTTCTCGCACATGCCCGAACTCCGGTGGACCTACGGATACCCGTTCGCCCTGGGGCTGATGGCGCTGGCGTGCTACGCCATCCACCGGGGCTTCCGGCGCAACGGCTGGCTCTGACCGGCTTAGGACTCGTCCCGCCGAGGCCCCGCCCGACGCCAATGCCCCTGCCGAGCGCCTGCGGACCGTCTCGACCGGCTGTCCGGTCGCCCGGAGGGGCCTTCTCCCGCGGGGAGGGGCCTCGGCCCGCGCCCCTCCCCGCGGGAGTGATGTCTCAGGCCGCGTCGGCGCCCTGGAGGATGGCCTCGACGCGGGCGAGTTCGTCCGTGTCGAAGTCCAGGTTGCGGCTGGCCTCCACGCTGTTCTCCAGCTGGGCGACACTGCTGGCTCCCACCAGCGCCGAGGTGACGCGACCGCCGCGCAGCACCCAGGAGAGCGCCAGCTGGGCCAGGGACTGGCCCCGCTCCTTGGCCACCGCGTCGAGCGCGCGCACCTTCTCGACCAGGGCGGGGGTGACCGCGTCCGGCGTCAGGAACGGGCTGGCGCCCGCCGCGCGCGAACCCTCCGGGATGCCGTCGAGGTAGCGGTCGGACAGCATGCCCTGGGCGAGCGGCGAGTACGCGATGGAACCGGCGCCCACCTCGTCGAGCACGTCGAGCAGACCGTCCTCCACCCAGCGGTCCAGCATCGAGTAGCGCGGCTGGTGGATGAGGAGCGGGGTGCCCAGCTCCTTGAGGATGGCCGCGGCCTCGCGGGTCTGCTCCGGCGAGTAGTTGGAGATGCCGGCGTAGAGCGCCCGGCCGGAGCGGACGGCGGTGTCGAGCGCACCCATCGTCTCCTCCATCGGGGTCTCGGGGTCCGGCCGGTGGGAGTAGAAGATGTCGACGTACTCCAGGCCCAGCCGTCCGAGGCTCTGGTCGAGCGAGGAGAGCAGGTTCTTGCGCGAACCCCACTCCCCGTACGGGCCGGGGCCCATCAGGTAGCCGGCCTTGGTGGAGATGATCAGCTCGTCGCGGAGCCCGGCGAAGTCGGTGCGCAGCGAGCGTCCGAGGGTGAGCTCGGCCGAGCCGGGCGGCGGGCCGTAGTTGTTGGCCAGGTCGAAGTGGGTGACGCCGAGGTCGAACGCCCGGCGCAGGATGGCGGCCTGCACGTCCGGCGTCCGGTCGCCACCGAAGTTGTGCCACAGGCCGAGGGAGAGCGCGGGCAGCAGGAGGCCGCTGCGTCCGGTGCGCCGGTAGGGCATGGCGGAGTAGCGGTCGGCGGACGGAAGGTACATGCGAGAGGCTCCGCGGGGTCGTCGGGCGGGCACTCCGGTCCGGGGTGCCGGGGGCTCCCGGTGCGGCGGGTGGCCGCGCGGGGGTCCGCTTCCAGGCTGACGGAGAATGATCCAGCAGTCCAACGGGAAACAGCTCTGGGATTCATCACCTACAGTGCTCAATCATGGAACTGCGTCAGCTGGAGCACTTCGTCACCGTCGCGGAGGAGCAGCACTTCACCAGGGCCGCCGAGCGGCTCGCCGTCTCCCAGTCGGGTCTCTCGGCGTCCGTGCGGGCGCTGGAGCAGGAGCTGCGGACGCCGCTGTTCAGCCGGACGACCCGGTCGGTGCGGCTGACGGAGGCGGGGCGGGCGCTGCTGGTGGAGGCGGTGCGCACGCTCGCCGGCGCCCGTGCGGCGCGGGACGCGGTGGACGCCGTACGGGGTCTGCTGCGGGGCACGCTGACGGTGGGGGTCGAGCAGTGTGTGGCGGGGGTCAGTCCGGCCCGGCTGCTGGCGGCGTTCCACCGGGAGCACCCGCACATGGAGATCCGCCTCCGCCAGGAGGGCACGATGAGCCTGCTGGACGGGGTGGCGGACGGGCGTCTCGACCTGGCGTTCGCGGCGACGGTCTCCCCGCTGGAGTGGCGCGGTGAGCTGATTCCCCTGGCGACCGAGGAGATGGTGGTGCTGTGTGCCGCCGGGCACCGGTTCGCCGGTCGGCCCGGAGTCGAGTGGGGTGCGCTGCCCGAGGAGTCGTTCATCGACTTCCACCCGGACTGGGGTCCCCGCCGGGCCGCCGACGCGGCCTTCGCCGCGGCCGGGGTGCGCCGCACGGTCGCCCTGGAGGTGAACGACGTGCACAGCCTGCTGGAACTGGTGCAGGAAGGGCTGGGCATCGCGGTCGTCCCGCGCCACTTCGCCCGCAAGCCGGAGGCGGTCGGGCTGGTGGCCCTGGACCTCCTCGCGCCCGCGGCGTCCGGCCCGGTGTCCGGGACCGGGCCGGTGCGGTACGAGAGCGTGGTGGTCCTTCCGCCGCAGCGGGCGGCGAGCCCCGGGGCGCGGGCCTTGGTGTCCCTGGTGAAGTCGGCGCGGGAGCGGGGCGAGGAGTGAGGGGCCTCCCTCGGGCGGCGCCCCGCCCGAGGGGCCGTCAGTCCTCGTGCCCCAGGCTGAGGTCGCGCTCGGTGCGGCCGCCGCCGGCGACCTGGAGGACGGTGGCGACGGGCGGGTAGCCGGCCGCGATCACGGTGTACTCGCCGCAGGAGAGGTCGACGAAGCTGAACGTGCCGTCAGGACCGGTGGTGAGGGTGTCGACGACGTTGCCCGCCGCGTCGAGCAGGGTGACCCGGGCGTCCTCGACGAGCCGCCCGCCCGAGGCGCGTACGACTCCGCGCAGCACCGCGCCGCCGGCCAGTTCGATGTCCTGGCGGGTCTCCCGGGCGGCCTGCACGCTGATGGGGAGGGCGACGGGCCGGAACGCGGTGGCGCTCGCCGCGAGGGTGTACTCGCCCGCGACCAGATCCGTGATGACGTAGGCGCCCTCGTGGCCGGTCCGGGTGGAGGCGACCACCTCGCCGTGTACGTCGGTGAGGGTGACGGCCGCCTCGCGCACCGGGGCGCCGTCCGGGGTGAGGACCCGGCCGGTCAGCCGGCCGGCGCCGCCGAGCACGATGTCGAGGGTGACGGGCCGTTCGCCGACGGTGACGCTGACGGCCTGCGGCTGGTGCCCCCCGGCGGCGGCGATCAGGACGTACGAGCCGGATCCGGGCACGCTCAGCGCGTACCGCCCTTCCCCGTCGCCGGCGCCCCGGCCCACCTGGTGGCCCTGCGCGTCGATGAGGGTGAGCGCCGCCCCGGGGACGGTGGTCCCGTCCGGGTGCTGGACGCGGCCGCGCACCGGCACACCGGCGACGTGGGCGACCGGGACGGGCGCGGCGGTGGGTACGGGGACGGCGACGGACGCCGGAACGGCGGCGGGCACGGTGCGGGCGCCGGGGATCGCGGCGGGCTCGGCGGAGGCTTCGGGGGTGGGGTGGGACACCAGCGGTTTCTCCTTGAGGAAGAAGGCGAGCGCGAGACCGGTCAGCAGGACCGGCACCAGGTAGAGGAAGATCCGCGGCATCGCGTCCACGTACGCCTGGATGTACGCGTCGCGCAGCGCCGGTTCCAGCGTGCGGATCAGCTGGGGGGTGACGGACTCCGCGTCGGGCAGCCCCGCGCCGCTCGGCAGCCGGACGTCGAGCGCGTCCGCGAGGCGCCCGGCGAACAGGGTGCCGAAGATCGCCGCTCCGACGCTGCCGCCGATCTGCCGGAAGTAGTTGTTGGCGCTGGTGGCGGTGCCGAGGTCGGCGGGGCGCACGGAGTTCTGCACCGCGAGCACCAGCACCGGCATGACGAGTCCGATGCCGATGCCGAGCACGGCCTGCGCGAGGCTGTACTCCAGCCGAGAGGTGCCCAGCTCCAGTCGGGAGAGCAGCCACATGCCGACCGCCGAGAGGGCGCTGCCCACGATGGGGTGGATCCGGTAGCTGCCGGAGCGGGAGATCATCTGGCCGGAGACGATGGAGGCGCCCACGATGCCGCCCATCATCGGCAGCATGAGCAGCCCCGACTCGGTGGCGCTCACGCCGTCGACCATCTGGAGGTAGGTCGGCAGGTAACTCGCCGCGCCGAACAGGGCCACCCCGATGACGGCGCCGACGAGTGAGCTGACGTTGAAGACCGAGTCGCGGAAGAGCCGCAGCGGAATGATCGGTTCTGCGGCGCGGGCCTCGACGGCGACGAAGAGCAGCGCGGTGACGACCGCTCCGACGGCGAGCAGGACGATGGTCCGCGATCCCCAGGCGTACTCGGTGCCGCCCCAACTGGTCAGCAGGACGAGGCAGGTGGAGGCCGCAGCGAGCAGCGCGGCGCCCACCACGTCGAGCCGGGGGCGGACGGTGGGGCGGGGCAGCTTCAGTACGACGGCGATGACGGCGAGGGTCGCCAGCCCGAACGGCACGTTGATGTAGAAGCACCAGCGCCAGGAGACGTGGTCGGTGAAGAATCCGCCGAGCAGCGGTCCGGCGACCGACGCCAGTCCGAAGACCCCGCCGATGAGACCCATGTAACGGCCGCGCTGCCGGGGCGGGACGATGTCCGCGATGATCGCCTGCACGCCGATCATGAGGCCGCCTCCTCCGATGCCCTGGAGGGCGCGGAAGGCGATCAGCTGGTCCATGGTGCGCGACCAGCCGGCGAGGGCGGAGCCGACGACGAACACCACGATGGCGAACTGGAAGACGCCCTTGCGCCCGAAGAGGTCGCCCAGCTTGCCGTAGAGCGGCAGCACGATGGTGGAGGCGAGCAGGTAGGCGGTGACCGCCCAGGACATCTTGTCGAGTCCGTGCAGTTCGCCGACGATCTTCGGCAGCGCGGTGGCGACGATCATCTGGTCGAGGGCCGCGAGCAGCATGGTGAGCATCAGCCCGATGAACACGGTCCGCACCTGACGGGCGTTCACCTGCCCGTCCACCGGCGGTTGCTCGGGTGCGCCGGGCGGACCGGGCGCGGGTGGCGCGTCCTGGACGGGCAGTTCCTCGGTCGGGGTGTCGTCCGGCAGCACGGACGGCCGCCAGGCTCCGCCCTTCCGGTCCCCCGGCCTGTCCTGTCCGTCCTCGACCAGTGTGCTGCCACCCACCATGGAACGCTCCCCTCGTCGCACCTGCGCCGCACATTTCTCGCATCGCGCGGGAAGGCGGGGCAAACGGCTTCGCGGGGTGTCCGGGGCACGCAGGGGGCGTAAGTGCCGGTGAGAGCGGCGTGGGCGGAAAAAGGTTGCCCGGGAAAACCACTCGTTCCGGTGAGACGGGGAACGCGCGGCGGGTGACGGAGGGGAGGGACCGGCGCGCGGACGGTGGCGGGTTCCCACCGTCCGGCGGCAGGTCTTCTCCTACGCGGTCTTCTCGACCTCGGTGGCGAGGTTCTGGAGCAGTTCGTCGTAGATGCGGGCGAGGCCCTTGGGCGCGAAGGTCCGCTCGAAGAAACCGCCGATGCCGCCGGCGCCGTTCCAGACGGTGGAGACGACCGCCTTGGAGCGGCCCTCGCCGGCGGGGGTGACGGTCCAGGTGGTGACCATGGAGGAGTTGCGGTCCTTCTCGACCAGCTGACCGTCGGTCGGCTCGGTCACCTCCAGGAGGCAGTCGCGCACGCGCTTGCTGGTGGCCTGGAGCTTCCAGTGGACGAGGGAGCCCTCACCGTCGCCGCCTTCGCGGACCTCGTACTCGCTGAAGTGCCCGGGCAGCACCTTGCCCCGCACCTCCTTGTAGTCGGCGAGCGCGTCGAACACCGTCTCCGCGTCCGCCGCGATGGTCCGCTCCGTGGTGGCTTCGACCTGCGCCATGGCTGTTCCTCCAGCACTCGGTTGATGGGGGGCGGGATGAGCCAACCATCCCGGGCGGGCGCGATCAAAATCGGGGCCGCGCACCGCCGGTCGCAGAGCACCTTCCCCGAGCGGCGACGACCAGGCCGGAAGTCGTACCGGAGCCGGGGGACGGCTGCTCCGCACGATCAAGGGAACATATGTTCTATTGTCGGACCAGTGCTACCGAGGAGGTGCCGATGCGCTGGGACCACCTGGCCGAGAACGCCGACGAGAACGGCACGTCGCGGGCGACCGGAACCGCCCGAGCCCGCGCGGGCGGACCACCCGCCGCCGGCGCGCTCTTCGCCGCGGAGGCGGTGACGACCCGCACCTTCGACACCCCCGAGTTCCGCGGCATGACCTTCCACGAGATCCGCGCCCGCTCGCTCGTGAACCGGGTGCCCGGGGCCTCCCGGATGCCGTTCGAGTGGACGCTCAACCCGTACCGGGGGTGCAGTCACGCCTGCGTGTACTGCTTTGCCCGCAAGACGCACAGCTATCTGGACCTGGACACCGGCACCGGATTCGACTCGCAGATCGTCGTCAAGGTCAACGCGGTGGAGCTGCTCCGGCGCGAACTCGCCTCACCCCGCTGGCGCGGGGACCACCTCGCGATGGGGACGAACGTCGACTGCTACCAGCGCGCGGAAGGCCGCTACCGGCTGATGCCGGGGATCATCGGCGCACTGCGCGACCACGCCAACCCGTTCTCCATCCTCACCAAGGGCACGCTGATCCTGCGCGATCTCGAGCTGCTGCGGCAGGCCGCCGCGGTGACCGAGGTCGGCGTCTCCGTCTCGGTGGGGTTCGTCGACCGCGAGCTGTGGCGCACCGTCGAACCCGGCACCCCCGCTCCCGAACGCCGGCTCGACGCCGTGCGGACCCTGACCGACGCGGGCATCGGGTGCGCGGTCCTGATGGCCCCGGTCATCCCGTTCCTCGGCGACCGCCCCGACCAGCTGCGGGCCACGGTCCGGGCGATCGCGGAGGCCGGTGCCACCTCCGTCACCCCGCTCGTGCTGCACCTGCGGCCGGGCGCCCGCGAGTGGTTCATGGAGTGGCTGGGCCACCACCACCCGCACCTCGTCGCCCGGTACGAGCGGATGTACGCGGGCGGTTCGTACGCCCCGACCTGGTACCAGCGGCGGATCACGCGTCAGGTGCACGAGATCGCCGCCGAGTTCGGCATCGGCCCGTCCGGCTTCGGCGCCGACCGGCGGATCGCCCCGCGCGGGCCGCGGGGCGACGGTACGACCGGGGCCGCCGCGGACCCCGTCCAGCTCACGCTCCTGTGAGGCGCGCTCGCGCGGACGCGTCCGTCGGAGCGAGTCCCGCGCGGGGCGGCCCCGCACCGGGGTGACGCCGACCGGCCGCCCGTACGGGTCAACTCCGCCCGCCGGCGGTCGGTCTCCCGCCGATCGCGGGGAGCATCCGGCCGAGGCTGCGCCCCGAGCAGTCGCGATCCCTCGCCCCCGGGAGACCGTATGACGACAGCACGTGCAGGAATTCTGGTCGCCGCGAGCGCGGTGGTCGCCGGTCTGGTGACCGGCGTGCCGGCTCCGGCGACCGCCGACACCGGCCCCGCCCCGCTGCGGTGGACCGCCTGCGCCACCGAGGCCCGGCCGACGCTCCAGTGCGCCTCGGTCCGGGCCCCGCTCGACCACTCCCGACCGGGGGGACGCCAGGTCACGCTCGCGCTGACCCGCGTCCCGCACACCGCGAAGACCTTCCAGGGTCCGCTGCTGGTCAACCCGGGCGGGCCCGGCGGCAGCGGGCTGAACCTGGCCGGTTTCGTCTCGACCGCGCTGCCCGCGAAGGTCGCCGCCGAGTACGACGTGATCGGCTTCGACCCCCGGGGGGTCGGCAGGAGCACGCCGAGGCTCGACTGCGCCCCGGGGTACTTCGCGCCGGTGCGCCCGGGTTCGGTGCCGGCGTCCCTCACCGCCGAGCGGGCGCTCCGCTACCGGGCCGCCGCGTTCGCGGGGGCCTGCGGCGACGCGTACGCCGACCTGCTGCCGTACATGGACACCGTGAGCGCGGCCCACGACCTGGACGTGATCCGCGAAGCCCTCGGCGCCCGCCGGATCAACTACCTCGGCTACTCCTACGGCACCTACCTCGGCGCGGTCTACGCCCAGCTCCACCCCGACCGGGTGCGGCGGTTCGTGCTCGATTCCGTCGTGGACCCCGACGGCGTCTGGTACGAGGACAACATCGCCCAGGACTACGCGTTCGACGCCCGCCACAAGGCGTTCGCCGCCTGGGTGGCGAGGAACGACGCGACGTACCGCCTCGGCAGCGACCCCGACGCCGTCGAGGCGGCCTGGTACCGGATGCGGGAGGCGGTCGCCGGGAAGCCGGCCGGCGGCAAGGTCGGGCCCGGCGAACTGGAGGACACCTTCCTGCCCGGGGGCTACTACAACGGCTACTGGCCCCACCTCGCCGAGGCGTTCGCCTCGTACGTGAACGACGGCGACGAGAAGGCGCTCCTCGCCGCCTACGAACGGTTCGGGGAGGCCGGCGACGACAGCAACGGCTACTCCGTCTACACGGCGGTCCAGTGCCGCGACGCCGGCTGGCCCCGCGACTGGAGCACCTGGCGCGCGGACGCGCGGGCGGTGCACGCGAAGGCGCCCTTCATCGCCTGGAACAACACCTGGTACAACGCGCCGTGCGCCTCCTGGCCGGTGGAACCGCTCTCCCCCGTCCGCATCTCCAACGACGCGGTGCCACCGGTGCTCCTCTTCCAGGCGACCGAGGACGCGGCCACCCCGTACGAGGGAGGGCTGAGCATGCACCGCAAGCTCAAGGGCTCGCGCCTCGTCGTCGAGCAGGGCGGCGGGAACCACGGCATCACGCTGAGCGGCAACACCTGTCTCGACACCCACCTGTCCCGGTACCTCGCGACCGGGACGGTCCCGCCCCGGGCCGGCGGCGGGGGCGCGGACGCGGTCTGCACGGCACGGCCCGACCCCGAGCCGCTCCCCGCCGGGAAGGCGCTGCGCGCGACGGACAGCGGGACCACCTCCGGCAACGGCGGCGGCACCCTGCACGGGCTGCTCGGCTTCCGGGGCTGACCCGGCGGCGCGGAGGCGGCGGTACGGCGCGGCGCGCTGCCGCGTACCCGGTTCCGGCGGCGGTCGTCCCGCCGCCGGCGCCCCACCGGGGCTCCCCGGTGGGGCGTGTCCGAGGATGACCTCCATGACGACAGGACACACCTCACCGCCCTCCCCGGGTACGTGGCTGCGCGAGATGACGGACGGGGACTGCGGGGCCGTCGCGGCGATCCGGGTGCGCGGCTGGCAGTCCGCGTACCGGGGACTGATGCCGCAGGCGCACCTGGACGCGATGGACGTCGGGCGGGAGACGGAACTGCGGCGCGAGCGGCTCGCGGAGGGCGGCGCGGTGAACCTGGTGGCGGTGGCCGGGCCGCCGGGGGCGCCCGGTACGCCGGGGCAGGAGGTGGTCGGCTGGGCGGTGTACGGCGCCTACCGCGAGGACGACGGGCGGCGGACCCGGGGCGGGGAGCTGTACGCGATCTACGTGCTGCCCGGTCGCACGGGAGCCGGGACCGGCGGTTCTCTGCTCGCGGAGGTCATGGCGAGGGCGGCGGCGGACGGGTTCCCGACACTGGCGCTCTGGGTGCTGCGCGAGAACACCGGGGCACGCCGCTTCTACGAGCGCGCGGGATTCCTTCCGGACGGCGCCGCGGAGGACTTCGACGCCGGCGGGCTGATGGTGTCCGAGGTCCGGTACGTGGCGGCGCTCACGCCGCCCCCGACGCCCCCAGGCGGCTGAGGGCGTCGTCGGCGGCGGCGCGGAGCCCGGCGTACCGCAGCGCCGACTCCAGGACGGGCCGCGCCCGCGCGTCGCCGAGCTGCCCGAGCCCGTCCACGCAGGCCGAGGCGACCGGCCGGTGCGGCTCCCCCGGTACGAGCAGCCGCTCCAGGGTGGCGATGAGGGCCGGAGTGGATTCGGGGGCGCGGAGCGCGGTCAGCAGCCGCACCGGGTACAGGGCGTACGCGGTGCGCAGGGGGTTGGTGGCGAGGGCGGCGGCCGCGCGGGGCGTGCGCGGGTCGCGCAGCTCGGCGAGCGCGCGGACGGCGGCGGCGCAGCGCGCGGGGTCGCGGTGGTTGAGCAGCAGTACGAGGGGCTCGAAGGCCCGGCGGTCCCCTGCGCGGCCGAGGCGGTGGGCGGCGAGTTCGCGGGCCCAGAGGGGGCGGCCGGGTTCGACCAGTGCCCGGGCGAGCTCCTCGGGGTCGGCGGTGGCGGCGAGCCGGACGTACTCCCGCTCCCCGGCCGGCCCGGCTTCGCCCCGCAACCGCCGCGCGAGCGGTCCCGGCACCGCGACGAGCGCTCCCCGCCCGGCGGCGAGCGGTCCCTCCGCGTCGGTGTTTCCCTCCGCGCCGCGTGGTCCGGGCTCCTCGTCCATGACGCTCAGCGTAGCCGCGGGCACGCTCCGTGCGCGGAGTGCGGGCGTTCGCACATCTGGCCAAGTGTGGTCCAGCGCACAAGGGTTGCGGGCTGGCGCGCTCGTTACTCGCCGGTTACTCTCATGTGAGCGGGATGAACTCCCGCACAGCTCCGGTGGCCTGGTGACGCAGCCACCCGGAGTGCTCGTCGGTTCGGCGGCTTCGTGCGACGCGAAAGCCACCGTGGGACGCGACCCGGGACAGGGTCCGTCCCCCTTCCGGGCCGGGACCTGTGTCCCGCGGCCCGGCCCCGCACCTCGACACGCCTTCCGCACGCGCGCGTTCCTCGTTCCGTTCCCCCGCGCGCCGTGCTCCCTCACAGTCGTCACTCACCCTGGAGTCCCGTGATGGACACCCCCTTCTCCACCATCGCCGTCGTCGGCCTCGGCACCATGGGCACCGGCATCGCCGAGGTCCTGGCCCGCGCCGGCCGCGAGGTCATCGGCATCGACATCGACGAGGCGGCGGGCCGCCGTGCGGTCGCCTCCCTGGAGGCGTCCACCGCCCGCGCCGTGCGGCGGGAGCGCCTCACCGAGCAGGAGCGCGCCGACGTCCTCACCCGTTTCCGTACCGCCTGCGACCTGTCGGCCGCCGCCGACGCCGAACTGGTCATCGAGGTGGTGCCGGAGTCGTACGAGATCAAGCAGCAGGTGTTCCGGGAACTGGACGCGGTCGTGGCGCCGGGCACGATCCTGGCGACGGGTACCAATGCCCTGTCCGTGACCCGGCTGGCCGCCGAGTCGCGGCGTCCGGAGCGGGTGCTCGGGCTCCACTTCTTCAATCCCGCCCCGGTGATGAAGCTGGTGGAGGTGGTCTCCTCGGTGCTGACCGCCCCGCCCGCGGTGGAGGCCGTGACCCGGCTGGCGCGTGAACTCGGCAAGGAGCCGGTCGCGGTCGGCGACCGCCCGGGGTTCGTGGCGGACGGTCTGCTCTTCGGCTACCTCAACCAGGCCGCCGCGATGTACGAGGCGAACTACGCCTCCCGCGAGGACATCGACGCCGCGATGCGGCTCGGCTGCGGACTGCCGATGGGGCCGCTGGCGCTCCTCGACCTGATCGGCATCGACACCGCGCGTACGGTGCTGGAGGCCATGTACGCGGCCTCGCACGACCGTCTGCACGCCCCCGCGCCGGTGCTGGGCCAGCTCAGCGAGGCGGGGCTGACCGGCCGGAAGGCGGGCCGCGGCTTCTACTCGTACGCGGCGCCCGGCAGTCAGGACGTCGTCCCGGACGCGCTCACCCCCGGCGAGGGCGCGGCGGCCGTGGCCGGGCGCCCGGTGAGCCGGGTGGGCGTGGCGGGTTCGGGCACGATGGCGTCCGGCATCGCCGAGGTCTTCGCCAAGGCCGGGTACGCGGTGGTGCTCGCCGCCCGGTCCCAGGAGAAGGCGGACACCGCCAAGGGCCGGATCGCCACCTCCCTCGGCCGCTCGGTCGCCAAGGGGCGGCTCACCGCCGAGGCCCGGGAGGAGACGCTCGCCCGGATCACTCCGGCCGGCTCGCTGGACGCGTTCGGCGAGGTGGACCTCGCCGTGGAGGCGGTCGCCGAGGACCTGCTGGTCAAGCAGCAGCTCTTCGCGACCCTGGACAAGGTCTGCAAGCCGGGCGCGGTGCTCGCCACCACGACCTCCTCACTGCCGGTCGTCTCCGTCGCACGCGCGACCGCCCGTCCCCAGGACGTGGTGGGGATGCACTTCTTCAACCCGGCACCCGCGATGAAGCTCGTCGAGGTGGTGCGCACGGTGCTCACCGCCGACGACGTGCACGCCACGGTGCGGGAGGTGTGCGTGAAGGTGCGCAAGCACCCGGTGGACTGCGGGGACCGGGCCGGGTTCATCGTGAACGCGCTGCTCTTCCCCTACCTCAACAACGCGATCAAGATGGTCGAGGAGCACTACGCGACGCTCGACGACATCGACGCGGCGATGAAACTCGGGGGCGGCTACCCGATGGGCCCGTTCGAGCTGCTGGACGTGGTGGGGCTGGACGTCTCCCTCGCCATCGAGAAGGTGCTGCACCAGGAGTTCCGCGACCCGGGGCTGGCTCCGGCCCCGCTGCTGGAGCACCTGGTGGCGGCGGGATGCCTGGGCCGCAAGACGGGGCGCGGCTTCCGCGAACATGCCCGGCGCTGATCCCGGTGCCTGCTGGGGCGGGTTGCTCGGGCCTCCGGGCGGCCCGCCCCCTCGGACGCACCCGGCCGCCCCGATGCAGTACGTTCACACCATGTCCCAGCCCGCCAGGTCACCCCGTGCCACCGCCGCCTCCGACGCCCCGGAGAGCACGGCCGTCACCCGCGCCGCCGCCCAACGGCTGAAGATGCGCCGCGAGTTGGCTGCCGCGGCGATGGAGCTCTTCGCGACCAAGGGGTACGAGGGCACGACCGTGGACGAGATCGCGGGCGCCGCGGGCGTGGCCCGGCGGACCTTCTTCCGGCACTTCCGGTCCAAGGAGGAGGCGATCTTCCCGGACCACGACGACACCCTGGTCCGGGCCGAGGCGGTGCTGAACGCGGCTCCTGCCCACGAGCACCCGCTCGACACGGTGTGCCGGGGCATCAAAGAGGTCATGACGATGTACGCGGCCAAGCCCGCGGTCTCGGTGGCCCGCTACAAGCTCACCCGCGAAGTGCCGGCGCTCCGCGAGGCCGAGATCGCCTCGGTGGCCCGCTACGAGCGACTCTTCACGCGCTATCTGCTGGGCCACTTCGACGAGCGGGACAGCCATGTGGGCAACGACGATCCGCTGCTCGCCGAGGTCGCCGCGTCGGCGGTGGTGACCGCCCACAACCACGTGTTGCGGCGCTGGCTGCGGGCGGACGGCCAGGGCGACGTGGAGGCGCAGCTCGACCACGCCTTCGCCATCGTCCGGGAGACCTTCGGCACCGGTATCGGCGCGGGCCGGACCGCCGGCGCGGAGCCGGCCAAGCCCCCCGCGGCGCCCGCCGCGTCGGTGGCCTCGGACGGGGAGGTACTGGTCGCGGTGGCGCGGACGGACGCCCCGCTGGACGAGGTCATGCGGACGATCCAGCAGGCGCTGAAGGAGCGCTGAGCAGGCGCGGCCGCCGCCCGGCCGCCGGGCGTCAGCCAAGGACGAGCAGTACGGCCAGCGCGAGGAGCAGCGAGTCGATCCGGTCCAGCAGACCGCCGGAGCCCGGTAGCCACCGCCCGGCGTCCTTGACCTGCGCGCCTCTCTTGATCATGGACTCGAGGAGGTCCCCCGCCGGGCCTCCGACCGCCACCGCGACCGCCATCGGCGGGGTGAACGCGGACAGTGCGGCGAGCGCGCCCAGGCCCGCCGCGGCCCCGGCCAGGGTCCCGCTCCACCGTTTGGCCGGTGACAGGGGCGACAGCCGCGGCCCGCCCAGACGCCGGCCGGCGAAGTACGCCACGATGTCGGCGACCGAGACCGCCACGAAGAGCGCGAGTGCGCTCGCTCCGAGCGGAACCAGCGCCGCCAGGACGCCGAGCCAGGCGAGACCGAGCAGGCCGGCGCCGAGCCGGCGCGGGCCGTGGTCGGCGTCGCCGGCCAGGAGCGGCGCCGAAGCGACCGCGAGCGCGCCGATCGCCATCGCCCGGGCCTCCTGACCGGGGGCCAGCAGAGCGGTCAGCACCACCCCGGTCACCGCCGCGGTGAGCACCGCCCGGTCCACGCGGTTCATCCGCATCAGCCCGCCGAACTCCGCCACCGCGATCACGCCGACCACGAGGGCGACGGCCGCGGCGCCCGGGCGCCCCCACCAGAACGCGCCGGTGACCAGCGGCACTCCGACCGCCCAGGCGCACCACCGGACCATCAGTTCGCGGCGCCGGGAAGCCGCCACCGCGACACCGCCCGCCACCAGGGCCCCACCGAGGCCGGGCGCCAGCGAAGCTGCCGTGATCACCGGGCGGTCGCGGCGGCCGGCGCGCTCCCCGGCAGGGGGACGAGCGGGACCGCTCGCGGCCGCAGCGCGTCCAGTGCGGCCCGGCACGCCGCCACGATGCGCGCGTTCTCGGCGGTGTCCCTGACCGCCACGCGCACCGTGCGCCCCTGGTACTCGGACGACATGGGCGACAGGTCGCGCAGGTAGACCTCGTGACGGCGGCATTCCTCCACCACCTGTGCGGCGCTCGGGCCACCTGGGGGCAGCGTCACGGTGAGCCAGTTGGCCACGGCCTCCTCAACCGCCAGGGTCTCGTCCAGTGCGGCGAGGTCGGCGGCGAGCCGGCGACGCAGCGCGTGGGTGCGGCGCCAGTGGTCGCGGTAGTACGCCGGGTCGCGCAGGGCCGCCACCGCGGCCAGTTGGGCGGGGAGGCTCACCGACCAGGGCGGCGTACGCCGGCGCAGCTCCGTCGCGGTGGCCGGGTCGGCCACCAGGAACGCGGCCCGCATGCCGGAGAGTGCGTACATCTTGGACAAGGAGCTGCAGACCACCACCCGCGGATCCACCGCGGCGAGGCCGGCGAGCGACTCGTCCATGTCCACGTAGCCCAGGTACGCCTCGTCGATCCACCAGCGGGTCCCGGCGGGCGCGGCGGCGATCACGGAGCGCAGTTCGGCGGCGGGTGCGTGGCGTCCGGTCGGGTTGTTCGGGTTGACCACCACGACGAGGTCGTAGCGGCCGTGCTCCACGACGGCGGACAACCGGTCCGGGTCCACCCGCCAGCCATCTTCGCGGCGCAGCCGGAACCGGTCCACCCGGCATCCGATCACCCTCTCCGTGACGTGGGCGTACTCGCCGTAGCCCGGGTCCAGGAGGAGCACCCTGCTCCGCGGGGTCAGCCACCGGCCGAAGGCCCGGAAGATCAGGTCGGACGAGCCGGCGCCGGGTACGAGCGTTCCCACGGGTAGCCCCCGGGCGCGGGATATCTCCGCGAGGAGTCCCTCGGCGCCGGTCGGCGGCGAGGTGCGGGCGGCCCACTCCGGGTCGTCCGTGAGCGCCGCGCGGACGCCGGGGGCCGGTGAGAACCAGGCGTCCAGCACGTCCGCCGCGACAACCCGGTGGCGGCGGCCCAGGTCGCCGAAGCCGGTCCCGATGGCGGTGAACGAGAGCCCTCCGTGCTCGCAGCCGTCCGGCCGGGGCGCGAACGGCGCGTCCAGCTGCCAGTCCACCCGGGTCCGCAGACGTTCCACCGTGGCGCGGTGGCGGTCCCCCGCCGCCCTGGTGAGTTCGGTGACGCTGCCGGTCAGTACCTCGAACGTCACCGCCCCGCTGCGGACGGTGTGTCCGACCGGCCGCAGCCCCGCGGCCAGGTACATGGCGAGCAGTTCGGTGCGGCCCATCGCCACCACCCGCCGGCCGCCCCGGGAGGCGATCCAGCGCAACGCCGCGTACATCAGCAGCGGCGCCGCCCCGCAGGTGCGCCGGCCGGGCTCGACGGTGAGCAGCCGCACCTCGAACAGGTCGTCCTCGGTCAGGAGGGGCAACTCCTCGCGGGACAGGTACTTCTCCAGCGCGTACCGCTTCAGCCAGGGCGGGGTCAGGCTGATGAAGCCGGTGCGCACCTCGCCGTGCGCCGCGACGAGGTAGACGTTCTCACCGTCCAGTCCGTCGCGCAGGCGGCCGGCCGCGTTCGGTGCGTGCTGGCCGAGCTCCTGCGCGTACACCCGGTGGCGCAGCTCGTGGATCCACTCGAGATCCTCCGCGGTGGCGGCACGCACCTGCGGGTCACATTCCATCAAAGCCTCTTTCGACGCGGCGGAGACTGCATCATCCGCAACGGGCGTCCGCCGCGTCAGAGCCGCCTCGCACGTCCGGTCCGAGTACCCGTACTCAGGTGCGAGGGCTCCCCGTGTGCATGGGAGAGGGCGGGCCCGGACGCCGACGACGGCTCCGGCTCCGCCCCGGGCCGCATGTCCTCAGGCCGGTTCGGGCAGGCCGCCGACGTGGGCCACCGGCAGCTCCCAGGGCGGCGCCAGCGTGCCCTCGCTCCAGCCCGTCAGCCCGTCCGCGTCCACGCAGACGATGCCGCAGGCCGCCGCGTACTCGGCGGCGGGCGCGGTGAACTCGCCGGTGGTGACCACCACCGCGGTCTCGGCGCCGTGGACGGCGTAGCAGGTTCCGCCGAACCGCTGCAGGTCCTGCGAGCCGACCTTGTTCGTGGGCCCGTAGCGCTTGCACTGGACGACCATCCGCCGGCCGTCCGGGGCGGTGGCGAGCACGTCGGCGCCGAGGTCCCCGGCGCCGCCCACCACCTCCACGTCCCGGCAGCCGTCCCGGCGGCAGAGGTCCGCCACGGCCTCCTCGAAGGCGTACGGGTCCAGGGCGGCGAAGTCCGCCGCGACCGGCTCCGGCTCCGGCAGGAGGACCGCGGCGGGGGCGGGGGCCGGGGCGGGGGCCGGGGCGGGAAGCGCGTTCGCCTCGTCGAGTTCGGCCAGTGCGTTGTCCACCAGCTCCTCGGCGGCCTGGGTGACGGCGGCCGCCACCCGGGCGGCGGCCCGGCGGCGGTGGCGTCGGCGCAGCATGCCCAGGGCACTCACGGCGCCGGCCAGGGCGAGCGCGCCCCACAGGAGGGGGTGGTGTCCGGCGCTCGCCCCGACCGTACGGAGCAGCATCCCGCCGGCCACCAGGAGCAAGGCGGCGAGGACGAATCCCACCGCCGTGCGGCGGAGACTGAACTCGCCCCGCGTCCTGTGCGCGCGTCCTCGTATCGCTGTCGGCATCTCTGCTCCCCACCCCTGTCGTGTCCGGTGCGGTCCTGCGAGCGCAAGATCATCTGATGGGGCGTCTGCCCGCAGACGGGTGATCGACGCGGGTCCGGCCGAAATCCGGTGGCCGGGGTCCGCGCCGTGTGGTCGGGTACGCCGATGCGTACCCACGAGGAACTCCTGGCCCTGTTCGATCACGAGATGCGGGAACACGCCCGTCCCGACGGCCCTGGTGAGCGGGTGGACCGGGACGGGCCGGTGGTCCGCCGGAGCGGTGGCCCCGACGACTGGAACGGCGTCGTGTGGTCGGACCCGGCGCTCGACGTGAGCGCGGCCGGGGCTGTCGTCGCCGCGCAGGTGGCCCACTTCACGGCGCTCGGTGCGGCACGCGGTGTCACGTCGTTCGAGTGGAAGCTCTACGGGCACGACCGCCCCGCCGGTCTGGCGGAACGGCTGGAGGCGGCGGGTTTCGTCCCCGAGCCCCCCGAGACGCTGATGGTGGCGGCGGTGGCGGACCTGCCGGCCGACGCCGGCCCGCCCGCCGGGGTCGAGGTGCGCGAGGTGCGCGACGCCGTCGGGGTGCGGCTGATGGCCGAGGCGCACGAGGCGGCGTTCGGCGCGGACGCCGGGTGGCTGCGCGACCACATGCTGGCCCGGCTGGCCGCGGCACCCGAGGAGTTCTTCGGGCTGGTTGCGGTGGCGGACGGGCTGCCGGTGAGCGCGGCGCGGATGGAGCTATATCCGGGTACGCGCTTCGCGGGGCTCTGGGGCGGCGGTACGCATCCGGCGTGGCGGGGGCGCGGCGTCTACCGCGCCCTGGTGGCACACCGGGCCCGTACCGCCGCCGCGCGCGGGGCCGAGTACCTGCAGGTCGACGCCTCCGACGCCTCGGCCCCGATCCTGGCGCGGCTGGGTTTCGCGGCGCTCACGACCACGACGCCGTACGTGTACCGCATCGCGTCGTAACCCATGCCCTGCGGCCCGGAAGGCGTCGGAGCGCCCATCGTGTTGCTCATGCGTGCCGCCCCGATGACAACTGAGAGAAATTGTTGGCACTCGGTGCCTTGTCAGCTGTCACGCAGTGCCATACGTTGAAGGCGTCCGGGCGGCCGGCGTACCGGATCTCACGTACGCCGGCTGTCCCCGCGAGCCGACCGTGCCCGCGCGCCCGGACGCCTGCGTCACAGGCACCCTTCCGCTCCACCGAGCACGCCGAGCACCACCCGCCGAACCGACGGCACACCTCCAGAACCGCACCGCTCCCCGTCCGCGGGGACCACCGAAGCGTTCCTCACCAGCGTTCCCCTGCCTCTCGGCCCGTTCGAGCAGGGGAGACACCATCCGCCGGAGGCATCACCGTGAAGGAAATCCTGGACGCGATCCAGTCGCAGGACAGCACCGCAGCCGACTTCGCGGCGCTGCCCCTCCCCGAGTCGTACCGCGCGGTGACCGTGCACAAGGACGAGGAGGGCATGTTCGAGGGACGGGCCACGCGGGACAAGGACCCACGCGAGTCGCTCCACCTCGACGAAGTCCCGCTGCCCGAACTCGGCCCGGGCGAAGCCCTGGTCGCCGTCATGGCGAGCTCGGTGAACTACAACTCCGTCTGGACCTCGATCTTCGAGCCGGTCTCCACCTTCGGCTTCCTGGAGCGGTACGGCAGGCTCAGTGAGCTGACCAAGCGTCACGACCTGCCCTACCACGTCATCGGATCCGACCTGGCGGGCGTCGTGCTGCGCACCGGCGCCGGCGTGAACGCCTGGCAGCCGGGCGACGAGGTCGTCGCACACTGCCTCTCCGTCGAACTCGAGTCGTCCGACGGACACAACGACACGATGCTCGACCCCGAGCAGCGCATCTGGGGCTTCGAGACCAACTTCGGCGGCCTCGCCGAGATCGCCCTCGTCAAGTCGAACCAGCTGATGCCGAAGCCCGACCACCTCAGCTGGGAGGAGGCGGCGGCCCCCGGGCTCGTCAACTCGACCGCCTACCGCCAGCTCGTCTCGCGCAACGGCGCGGGCATGAAGCAGGGCGACAACGTCCTCATCTGGGGCGCCAGCGGCGGCCTGGGCTCGTACGCCACCCAGTTCGCGCTGGCCGGCGGCGCCAACCCGATCTGCGTGGTCTCCAACGACCAGAAGGCGGAGATCTGCCGGCGGATGGGTGCCGAGGCGATCATCGACCGCAGCGCCGAGGGCTACAAGTTCTGGAAGGACGAGCACCACCAGGACCCCCGCGAGTGGAAGCGGTTCGGCAAGCGCATCCGCGAGCTGACCGGGGGCGAGGACGTCGACATCGTCTTCGAGCACCCCGGACGCGAGACCTTCGGCGCCTCCGTCTACGTCACCCGCAAGGGCGGCACCATCGTGACCTGCGCCTCCACCTCGGGGTACACCCACGAGTACGACAACCGCTACCTGTGGATGTCGCTCAAGAAGATCGTCGGCTCGCACTTCGCCAACTACCGCGAGGCGTGGGAGGCGAACCGGCTGGTGGCGAAGGGGAAGATCCACCCGACGCTCTCCCGCGTGTACACGCTGGAGGAGACCGGCCAGGCCGCCCACGACGTCCACCGCAACGTCCACCAGGGCAAGGTCGGCGTCCTCGCCCTGGCCCCGCGCGAGGGGATGGGCGTGCGCGACGAGGAGCTGCGCGCGAAGCACATCGACGCCATCAACCTGTTCCGGGACACCCCGGCGGAACGTTCCACCCCCTCCACCCCGAGCGTCTGAGGTCTCCCGATGACCGAACGTCACAAGGACCGTCCCTGGCTCATGCGGACGTACGCGGGCCACTCGACGGCCGAGGCGTCCAACGAGCTCTACCGGCGCAACCTCGCCAAGGGCCAGACCGGTCTCTCCGTCGCCTTCGACCTGCCCACCCAGACGGGCTACGACCCCGACCACGTCCTCGCCCGCGGCGAGGTCGGGCGGGTCGGGGTCCCGGTCTCGCACCTCGGTGACATGCGCCGGCTGTTCCAGGACATCCCGCTGGAGCGGATGAACACCTCGATGACGATCAACGCCACGGCGATGTGGCTGCTGGCGCTCTACCAGGTGGTCGCCGAGGAGCAGGGCGCCGACCCCGACCTGCTCCAGGGCACCACCCAGAACGACATCGTCAAGGAGTACCTCTCGCGCGGGACGCACGTCTTCCCGCCGGGACCCTCCCTGCGGCTGACCACCGACATGATCACGTACACCGTCGGCCGCATCCCGAAGTGGAACCCGATCAACATCTGCAGCTACCACCTCCAGGAGGCCGGGGCCACCCCCGTCCAGGAGATCGCCTACGCCCTGTCCACGGCCGTCGCCGTCCTGGACGCGGTGCGCGACTCCGGGCAGGTGCCCGAGGAGGAGTTCGGCGCGGTGGTCGGGCGCATCTCGTTCTTCGTGAACGCGGGCGTCCGGTTCATCGAGGAGATGTGCAAGATGCGCGCCTTCGGACGGATCTGGGACCGCATCACCCGCGAGCGGTACGGCATCACCGATCCCAGGCAGCGGCGGTTCCGCTACGGCGTCCAGGTCAACTCCCTCGGCCTCACGGAGGCGCAGCCGGAGAACAACGTCCAGCGGATCGTGCTGGAGATGCTGGCCGTCACCCTCTCCAAGGACGCCCGTGCCCGCGCGGTGCAGCTCCCCGCCTGGAACGAGGCGCTGGGCCTGCCCCGCCCCTGGGACCAGCAGTGGTCGCTCCGCATCCAGCAGGTCCTCGCGCACGAGAGCGACCTGCTGGAGTACGAGGACATCTTCGCCGGATCGCGCGTGATCGAGGCCAAGGTGGACGAGCTGGTGGAGGAGTCGCTCGCCGAGATCGACCGGATCGAGCAGATGGGCGGTGCGATGGCCGCCGTCGAGTCGGGCTACCTCAAGTCCGAGCTGGTCTCCTCGCACGCCGCGCGGCGGGCCCGCATCGAGAGCGGCGAGGAGAAGGTCATCGGTGTCAACCTCCACCAGGGGACCGAGCCCAGTCCGCTCACCGCCGACCTGGACGGCGCCATCATGACGGTGGACCCCGAGAACGAGGCGCGGGTGGTGGCCGCCCTGCACGCCTGGCGCGACGACCGCGACGAGACGCGCGCCTCCGAGTCGCTGGCTGCCCTGAAGAAGGCCGCCGCCGGCACGGAGAACCTGATGGCCGCGACGCTCGAGTGCGCCCGCGCCGGAGTGACCACCGGCGAGTGGTCCTGGGCGCTGCGGGACGTGTTCGGCGAGTTCCGGGCGCCCACCGGGGTCTCCTCCGCGCCGGTCGCCGTCACCGCCGAGCCGGGCACCCCACTGGCGGAGGTCCGCGCCAAGGTCGCCCGTACCGCCGAGGACCTGGGCTGCGGACGGCTGCGCCTGCTGGTCGGCAAGCCGGGGCTCGACGGGCACTCCAACGGCGCCGAGCAGATCGCCGTACGCGCCCGCGACGCCGGCTTCGAGGTGGTCTACCAGGGGATCCGGCTGACGCCCGAACAGATCGTCTCCGCCGCCCTGGCCGAGGACGTGCACTGCGTGGGCCTGTCGATCCTCTCCGGCTCGCACGCCGCGCTCGTCCCCGACGTGCTCCACCGGCTGCGCGAGGCGGGCGCGGACGACGTTCCGGTGATCGCGGGCGGGATCATCCCGCCCGCCGACGCCGCCGTCCTCGTCCGGGCCGGGGTCGCCGCCGTCTTCACCCCGAAGGACTTCGGTATCACGGAGATCATCGGCCGTATCGTCGACGAGATCCGCAAAGCCCACACGCTCGACCCTCTGGAGGTCCCCGCATGACCACGCCCACGCCCGTGAACCGGCTGCGCCCCCGCCGCTCGTGTCTGGCCGTTCCCGGCTCCAACCCGCGCTTCCTGGAGAAGGCACAGGGGCTCCCGGCCGACCAGGTCTTCCTCGACCTGGAGGACGCCTGCGCGCCGCTCGCCAAGGAAGGGGCGCGGCACACCATCGTCGACGCGCTCAACAACGGCGACTGGACCGGCAAGACCCGGGTGGTACGGGTCAACGACTGGACCACGCACTGGACGTACCGCGACGTCATCACGGTCGTCGAGGGTGCCGGGCCGAACCTCGACTGCATCATGCTGCCGAAGGTGCAGGACGCCGAACAGGTGGTGGCGCTCGACCTGCTGCTCACCCAGATCGAGAAGACGATGGGCTTCGAGGTCGGCCGGATCGGCATCGAGGCGCAGATCGAGAACGCCAAGGGCCTGGTGAACATCGACACCATCGCGGCCGCCTCGCCCCGGCTGGAGACCCTGATCTTCGGTCCGGCCGACTTCATGGCGTCCATCAACATGAAGACCCTGGTCGTCGGTCAGCAGCCGCCCGGCTACGGCGCGGACGCGTACCACTACATCCTGATGCGCATCCTGATGGCGGCCCGCACGCACGACCTCCAGGCGATCGACGGACCGTTCCTCCAGATCCGTGACGTGGACGCCTACCGCGAGGTGGCCGGCCGTGCCGCGGCGCTGGGCTTCGACGGCAAGTGGGTGCTCCACCCCGGCCAGGTCGACGCGGCCAACGAGGTCTTCTCCCCGTCGCAGGAGGACTACGACCACGCCGAGATGATCCTCGACGCCTACGACTGGTGCACCTCGGAGGCGGGCGGCAAGAAGGGCTCGGCGATGCTCGGCGACGAGATGATCGACGAGGCCAGCCGCAAGATGGCGCTGGTCGTCGCCGGCAAGGGCCGGGCCGCCGGGATGCGGCGCACCTCGAAGTTCGAAGCTCCGGAGGCCTGATCATGCAGTTCGGACGCACCTTCGAGGAGTTCGAGGTCGGCGCGGTCTACAAGCACTGGCCGGGAAAGACGGTCACCGAGTACGACGACCACCTCTTCTGCCTGCTGACCATGAACCACCACCCGCTGCACATGGACAGCAACTACGCGCGGAACACGACCGACTTCGGCAAGAACGTGGTCGTCGGCAACTACGTCTACTCGCTGCTGCTGGGCATGTCGGTGCCGGACGTCTCGGGCAAGGCCATCGCCAACCTGGAGGTGGAGTCGCTGCGGCACATCGCGCCCACCTTCCACGGCGACACGATCTACGGCGAGACCACCGTGCTGGACAAGACGCCGTCGAAGTCCAAGAGCGACCGGGGCATCGTGTACGTCGAGACCCGGGGCTACAAGCAGGACGGCACCGTCGTCTGCGTCTTCCGGCGCAAGGTGATGGTCCCCACGCAGGAGTACACCGAGGCACGCGGCGGCGAGCAGCCGGGCCGCCCCACCCCCGCCGCCCACTGAGCCGAGCCACAGGAGAAGCCGTCATGACGCGACTCGCCCGGACCGCAGGTCTGACCGACGTACAGCAGGAAATCCTGTCCACCGTGAGGGACTTCGTCGACAAGGAGATCATCCCGGTCGCCACCGCCCTGGAGCACCGCGACGAGTACCCCACCGAGATCGTCGAGGGTCTCAAGGAGTTGGGCCTCTTCGGGCTGATGATCCCGGAGGAGTACGGCGGGCTGGGCGAGTCGCTGCTCACCTACGCGCTGTGCGTGGAGGAGATCGCGCGCGGCTGGATGAGCGTGTCGGGGATCATCAACACGCACTTCATCGTGGCGTACATGCTCAAGCAGCACGGCACGCAGGAGCAGAAGGACACGTTCCTGCCGCGGATGGCGCTGGGCGAGGTGCGGGGCGCCTTCTCGATGTCGGAGCCGGCTCTCGGCTCCGACGTGTCGGCGATCACCTCCAAGGGGGTCAGGGAAGGGGACGAGTACGTCCTCGACGGCCAGAAGATGTGGCTCACCAACGGCGGCACGTCGACGCTGGTGGCCGTTCTCTGCCGGAGTGACGAAGGACACCCCGAGGGCACGGCCCCGCACAAGTCGATGACGACCTTCCTGGTGGAGAAGGAGGCCGGCTTCGGCGAGGTCAGGCCCGGCCTCACCATCCCCGGGAAGATCGACAAGATGGGGTACAAGGGCGTCGACACCACGGAACTCATCATGGACGGACTGCGCATTCCGGCCAATCGGGTCCTCGGTGGCACCACCGGCCGAGGGTTTTACCAAATGATGGACGGAGTCGAGGTGGGACGGGTCAACGTGGCGGCTCGTGGCTGTGGCGTCGCTCAGCGTGCATTCGAATTGGGCGTTTCCTACGCGCAGCAGCGCCAGACCTTCGGAAAACCGATCGCCCAGCACCAGGCCATCCAGTTCAAATTGGCCGAAATGGCCACCAAGGTCGAAGCGGCGCATGCCATGATGGTAAACGCGGCCCGCAAAAAGGACTCCGGGGAACGTAACGACCTGGAGGCAGGGATGGCGAAGTACCTCGCCTCCGAATACTGCAAGGAAGTCGTCGAAGACGCCTTCCGCATCCACGGCGGTTACGGCTTCTCCAAGGAGTACGAGATCGAGCGCCTCTACCGCGAGGCTCCGATGCTGCTGATCGGTGAGGGTACCGCCGAGATCCAGAAGATGATCATTGGCCGCCGACTGCTGGAGGAGTACCGCTTGCAGGGCTGATTGCCCCTTGAGTGGTGGTTTGACCGCGAAGAAGATCACATCCAGTGATCCTCGGGCGGGGTCCCGCAGCTGTCCGACTCGGGTGCTGGCTTGCCCAGTTGTGGCCACCAACCGATAGCATCGACGGAAAGCCGCCGTCCCCCGTTGCCAGCGCGGCATCATCCGCTACGAAGGTCATTCATGCCCGACAGCCCTACCTCCGCACACCGCGGCGGGGTCCGCATCGCTCGCGGAGCCTCGCCGTGGCTCCTCCCGACCGTCGCCACCGCGGCGCTCAGCCTGACCCGGGCGCGCACGTCCGGCCGCTGGGCCGCCGTCGCCGTACCCGCCACCGCGCTCGCGGCGGGCATGCTGTGGTTCTTCCGCGACCCCGAGCGTGAGATCACGCAGGGCCGGGTGATCTCCCCGGCCGACGGTGTGGTGCAGAGCATCATGCCGTGGAAGGACGGGCGCACCCGCGTCGCGATCTTCATGAGCCCGCTCAACGTCCACGTCAACCGCGCTCCGCTGGCCGGTACCGTGACGTCGGTCGAGCACGTTCCGGGCGGGTTCGTCCCGGCGTTCAACAAGGAGAGCGAGAACAACGAGCGCGTCGTCTGGCACTTCGACACCGAGCTCGGCGACATCGAGATGATCCAGATCGCCGGCGCCGTCGCGCGCCGCATCGTGCCCTACCTCCCCGAGGGCACCAAGGTCGAGCAGGGTGAGCGCATCGGTCTGATCCGCTTCGGCTCGCGCGTGGACATCTACCTGCCGGAAGGGGTCGAGGTCGCGGTCGAGGTCGGCCAGGCCACCACCGCGGGGGTGACTCGAATTGACCGTGATTGATCCGGACACCCAGGCCGACTGGGTGCCCGAGGCCGCCGGGGACGGCGACGAGGACGGCACTCAGGACATGCCCCTCTCCATGCGCCTGTCGATAGCGGACACCCTCACGCTCGGCAACGCCACCTGCGGGTTCATGGCGGTCTACTTCACCACCACGGGCATCCTGATCCCGCATCTCACGGGCAGTGACGAGTCGGGGATGGCGCGTCACTCGGCGGCCACCGCGGTGATCCTGATGCTGATGGCCGCCGTCTTCGACCTCTTCGACGGTCTGGTCGCCCGCAAGCTGCGGTCGTCGCCGATGGGTGCGGAGCTGGACAACCTCTCCGACCTCATCAGCTTCGGTCTCGCCCCGGCGTACTTCGTCCTCGTCTACGGGATGGTCGCGGACGACGCGCACCAGCGGGTCTCGGCGCTCGCCGCGATCGTGGTGCTGCTGGCGGTGGTGCTGCGGCTTGCGCGGTTCTCCTGCGTGACCCTGAAGGACGGCATGTTCCAGGGCATGCCGAGCCCTTTCGGAGCGCTGACGGTCGTCTCCATCGTGCTCCTGGAGCTGCCCTTCGTGCCCACCCTCCTCGCGATCGTCGGGGTGGCGTGGCTGATGGTCAGCAGGGTCGAGTACCCGAAGCCGCGCGGTGTGCTCGCGGTGGCGATGCTCGGCTGGATCGTGGCCGCGATGGGGCTCCTGGTCGCGTGGGCGTTCGACGCTCCGGGCGGTCAGCTGCTGCTCCAGACCGGCTGTGCGCTGCAGGTCGTGCTGGGCGCGGTGATCCCGCTCTTCGCGACCGCGCGGCGCGTGAACACCTTCCGCGGCAACCGGCGCGAGGCCCGCGCGGCCCAGCTGCCGTAACCTCCGCCCCGGACGCACGAGTGGCCCGGATGCCGATGAGCATCCGGGCCACTCGTGCGTCCGGGGCCACTCTGCCCGTCCGGCCGGCGAAGGCCCTCGGACCCCGACGGCGGCCCCGCCAAGACTCGGGGCCGCCGTAAGGGGTCCGAGGGCCGCGTCGGGGCTCAGCGGCTCGGGACGGCGGCCTCCACCGCCTTCTTGATGCGGAGGCCGAAGGCCGGAGCGTCCTTCCGCGCGGCCCTGACCGCGAATCCGACCAGCAGCTTGCCGACGCCGCGGCCTTCGAGGACGTTGAAGATCCGCACCCGGGTACGCCCGTCCGCGAGGGCCTCCAGGTCGTACCCGCCGTCCGCGGCGGCGACGGTGTTCCTCGACTTCTCCTGCCAGCGGAGCCGGGTCGGAGCCACCAGTTCCGTGATGGCGAATTCCCGCTCGGTGGTCATTCCGGCGTCCCTGACCGTCGAGCGGAACACCGTGCCGACGACCGTGGGACCGACCGGGGTCTTCTCGATCCTCCGCACGCGGGGGCTGAAGTCCCTGTCGTTCTCGCCGTCGGCGAGATAGGCGAAGACGTCGTCGATCGGGCGGTCGATCTCGGCGATCGCCTCGAATTGCGTGGCCATGGGTTCCTCCTCGGGGAATGCGCCCAGTCTTCGGGGCGCACTCCCCCGCCGCACCCGGAACGGCTGCCTCCGGGTGGCCGCCGTCGCGCACCCACCGGGAAGTGCGGGACCGGCGGCCGTGGCGTCCGGCGGGGTCAGCCGAGTACCTCGTGGCGGAAGCACCAGCGCCACTCCTCGCCCGGCTCGTGGGAACGCACGACGGGGTGGCCGGTGTCCGTGAAGTGGGCGGTCGCGTGCCGCAGCGGGGAGCTGTCGCAGCAGGCCACGCGGCCGCAGGTCAGACAGAGCCGCAGATGCACCCAGTCGTCCCGGCCGGCGGCCAGGCAGTCGCCGCAGGCGTCGGCAGGAGGGGCGGGGGCGGTGTCCGGACTCGCCCGGTCCAGATCGTCGCAGAGGGCCATGTGCCGAGCGTACGACCGTGTCCGCCGGGCGGCAGGGCGTGGGGACTTCGCGCGGACCCCGTGCACGAGGGCCGGGGTCGTACTGGTTCCCTTGTGTCCATGGTCGATCAGCCCTCCGCCGCGGACGCGGTACGCGGTCGCGCACCGTCCGTGACGGCTTCTCCCCCGCGCGGTATGAACCGCGGCCTCACCCTGCTGTTCGCGGTGGCCGCCGGCGCCGCGGTCGGCAACCTGTACTGGGCGCAGCCCCTGCTGGACACGATCGGGCGTTCCCTGCGCATCAGCCCCGGCGCGGCCGGACTTCTGGTCACCCTCACGCAGATCGGCTACGCGCTCGGAGCGTTCCTGGTGGTGCCGCTCGGCGACCGGCTCGACCGTCGCCGTCTCATTCCGGCGGTCATGCTGGCGTCCGCCGTCGCCCTGGCGGCCTGTGCGGCGGCGCCGGGCTTCGGTGTGCTGCTGGTCGCGCTCGCGCTGGTGGGGCTGACCACGGTGGCCGGGCAGCTCCTCGTCCCGCTGGCGGGTGATCTGGCCGATGACGATCAGCGCGGCCGCGTCGTCGGTACCGTCGTCTCCGGCATCCTCAGCGGGATCCTCGTCTCGCGCACGATCAGCGGGATGGTGGCCGACGCGTTCGGCTGGCGTGCGGTCTACGGGGTGGCGGCGGTGCTGACGGTGGTCCTCGCCGCGGTGCTGGCGCGGGTGCTGCCGACGGTCCCGTCCAAGGCGCCGGTCGGCTATGCGGCGCTCCTGAAGTCGGTCCTCACCACGGTGGGGCGGCACCGGACGGTACGGATCACGCTCGCCCTGGGCGCCCTCTGCATGATGGTGTTCACCATGTTCTGGACGTCCCTGACGTTCCTCCTCAGCAGCGCCCCGTTCGACTACTCGGTGACGCGGATCGGGCTGGTCGGGCTCGTCGGCCTCGCGGGCGCGCTCGCCGCCCAGCGGGCCGGTCGCCTGCACGACCGGGGATGGTCGGTGGGCGGCACCGGTGCGGCCCTGCTGCTGGCGCTGGCCTCGGTCGCGCTCGCCGGATTCGGCGGCCGTTCGATCGTCGTCGTACTGATCGCGGTCCTGCTGCTGGACGTGGGTGTCCAGGGGTGCAACGTCCTCGGCCAGACCCGGCTGATGAGCGTGGAACCGCAGAGCCGCAGCCGGCTGAACACGGCCTTCGTCACCGGTAACTTCCTCGGCGGCACGATCGGTTCGGCGCTGGCGTCCGTCCTCTGGCAGAGCGGCGGTTGGGGTGGGGTGATGGGGGGCGCCGGGTTCCTCCTCGCCCTCGCGCTGACCGTCTGGGCGGCCGCCCGGCGGACGCTGTCCGCTGTCTGACCCCGGGCCGGACGCGGCCGCGCGCTGAAGGGCCCGGGATCGTGGGCCCTTCAGCGCGCGGTGGCGGTCAGCGGTGTCGCCGCGGGGAGCGCGGCTACTTCAGGGTGTACGACTCGGCGGCCGGCGAGACCGCCGCCGGGCGCACCACGACGAGCCCGCCCGGGGCCTTCGCGTCGGGCTTCAGGATGACGCTCTGCCGGGTGGAGGGCGCCTTCGGGTCGGTGAAGTCGTGGGAGATCCCGAAGTCGCTGCCGTACCCCGTGATGGTGAGCAGCGCCTTGTCGACGCCCTCGCGGGTGAGGTCCTTGGCGTCGCAGGCCTTCTTCAGGGCCTCGCCGTACACGGAGGCGGCGGTCCAGCCGGCGACGACGCCGTTGTCCAGGCCGTCCTTCGGGTACGCGGCGGCGTACTCCTTGGCCAGCTTCGAGGGTCCGGCGCCCGGGTCGCCGATGGGCAGGGTGGAGGCGGCCACGTAGTAGTCGCCGAGCAGCGCGGGGCCGGCCTGGGTCGCGAGCAGTTGCGGGGCGAAGGCGGAGTTGTTGCCGACCACCGGGACCTTGAAGCCGGTCGCCGCGGCGACGCCGACCAGGGAGGCCGCCTGGCGGGGGCCGGCGCTGACGATGATCGCCTTGACGCCCGCCTGCTTGAGGGCGGAGACCTGGGCGGTCATGTCGTTGTCGGTCGGCTTGATCTTCTGCTCGACGACGGTGAGGCCGGCCTGCTGGGCCGCGTACTTGGCTCCGGCGAGCGCGTTCTCGCCGTAGTCGCCCTCGAAGTACACCTGGCCGATCTTGTCGCCCTTGGCGATGCGCTTCTCGCTGACCAGGTAGTCGACCAGGTTGATCGTCTCGATGTCGTACGTGGCGCCGATGACGCGGACGTACGGCGAGCCGAGCAGGTTGGCCGACCACGCCTGCGGCAGCACCACACCGTGGTCCTGACCGTCGATGCGCTGCTCGACGGCGGCGACGAACGGCGAGCCGATGAACTGGGTGAAGCCGAGGACGTCGGGCTCGAGCTCGGTGTAGGCGGCGATGGCCTTCTGCGGGTCGTAGCCGTGGTCGCGGACGGTCAGTTCGATCTTCCGGTCGCAGATGCCGCCGGCGGCGTTGGTCTGCTTGACCCAGAGCTGCTGGGCCTGGGTGACGCTCTTGCCGAGGGAGGCGTAAACCCCGGTCATGTCGGTCAGCGAGCCGAGGGTGATGGCCGATTCGGTGACGCCCTGGCCGGTCTTGACGCCGCCCTTGTCCGCCTCGGTGTCCTTCCCTTCGGTGGCTTTTCCGCTGCACCCCGCGAGGGTGAGGGCGAGAGCCGCCACAACGGCTCCGAGCACACGCTTTCTCATTTCTTCTCCCCTGATTTCTTCGGACGCGTAAGGCCGCCGGGCATGAACAGGACCACCGCGACGATCGCGGCGCCGTAGAGATAGCGGGACGCCTCACCGGGTGCGATACCGCCCGTACCGGGGGCGGAGACCAGCGGGAGGGACTCGCTGTAGTGGGTGAGCACCTGCGGGAGCAGGGAGACGAAGGCGGCGCCGACCACCGCGCCGGCGACGCTGCCGAGACCGCCGATGACGATCATGGCGAGGTACTCGAGCGAGAGGACCATGCCGAAGTACTCGGGGACGGTCCGCTGGAAGACCAGCGCGAGCAGCACGCCCGCCAGGCCCGCGTACATGGACGAGAGGACGAAGACCCCGGCGCGGTACCGGGCGACCGGGACGCCCATCACCCCTGCGGCGATGCGGTGGTCCCGGATGGCGTTGAGGGCCCGGCCGGGCCGGCCGCGCAGCACGCCGCGGGCGAACAGGCCGCTGAGCAGGAGGACGGCGAGGGCGAGGTACCAGAGCTTCTCGGAGGATTCGAACGGCACGGCGGCGACGAGGAGTTCGGAGTCGTCGAAGGTGAACCCGAAGAGCGACAGCGGGGGCACGGCACGGCCGTTGAAGCCGCCGGTGAGCGAGCCCGCGTTGAACAGCACGTGCTGGCCGATGAAGATGAGCGCGAGGGTGGCGATGCCGAGGTAGGCGCCGCGCAGCCGGCTCGCGATCGGGCTGAAGATCCCCCCGGCCACTCCGGCCAGCGCCACGGCGAGGATTGCCGCGAGCCAGGTCGGCAGGCCGAGTCCGGTCAGGCTGTGGCCGTTCTCGTTGCTCGACCCACCGGCCAGGACGCAGTATCCGTACGCGCCGACGGCGAGGAAGAAGGCGTGCCCCATGGAGAGCTGCCCGGTCGCGCCGGTCAGCAGGTTGATCCCGATCGCGCCGATCGCGGCGGCCATGGCGAACAGTCCGGCCTGGAGCCAGAAGCGGTCCAGGTAGAACGGGAACACCAGCAGCAGCACCGAGCCGGCGAGCCAGAGGTAGGGGCGCGGGCGGCGCGCGTAGGCGCCGTACGCGCGGGCCGAGGGGGTCGTGATGCCCGGAGCGGCGGACGGGGTGACCGCCCGGTCGCGCGGGACGTCCGGCGTGGTCTCAGACACGGGCCGGCTCCTTCGTACCGAAGAGTCCGGCGGGCCTGATCAGCAGGACGATCAGCATCACCAGGTAGGGGGCGAGGTCGCCGATGCCCCGTCCGAGGAAGGAGAGGTCGCTCTGGTAACCGGTGGCGAAGGACTCGGTGACGCCGACGAGGAGTCCGCCGGCGAGGGCCCCGGTGGTCGAGTCGAGGCCGCCGAGGATCGCCGCGGGGAACGCCTTGAGGGCGGCGAGGGAGGTGGCCCGTTCGAGTCCGGGGGTGGGGAAGACGGTGAGGAAGAGGGCGGCGACGGCGGCGAGGGCCCCGGCGACCGCCCATGCGGCGAGGGAGACCCGGCCGAGCCTGATGCCCATGAGGGCTGCGGTCGGCGGGTTCTCCGCGGCGGCCCGCATCGACACGCCCCAGGAGGTGAAGCGGAAGGCGAGCAGGAACGCGGTGATGAGCAGCGCGGCGGCGACGAACGCGGCGATCCTCGTCTGGGCGAGGGTGACCCCGCCGACGGTGACGACGCCGTCGCCCCAGGGATCGCCGAGCGGGAGTACGTCCGTGCCCATGCGCCGGGTCAGTTCGGTGGTGAGCAGGATGTCGACGCCGATGGTGACGATCGCCAGCACACTGTGGTCGCTGCCCCGGTAGCGGCGCATGACGAGGAACTCGACGGCGGCGCCTACGACCGCCGCGCCGGCGATGCCGACGGCGAGGGCAGGCCAGAAGCCGATGTCGTCGTGGAGCACCGCGGTGACGTATCCGCCCGCCAGGAGCAGGGAGGCGTGCGCGAAGTTGACGACCTCGGTCGCCTTGAAGATGACGACGAAACCGAGGGCGATGAGGGCGTAGACCGATCCGATGGAGAGGCCGCCCAGGAGGAGTTCGACGAAGGTGGTCATTCCTGTTCTTCTCCCAGGTAGGCGCTGACGACGGCCGGGTCGTTCTGGACCTGGGCGGGGGTGCCGTCCGCGATCCTGCGTCCGAAGTCGAGTACGGTCACCGCGTCCGCGAGCCGCATCACCACGCCCATGTCGTGCTCGACGAGGACGATGGAGATGCCGAGGCTGTCGCGGACCCCGGCCACCACGGCGGCCGTCCGGCGGCGTTCGTCGGCGGTCATGCCGGCGACGGGTTCGTCGAGGAGCAGTACCTCGGGCTCCATGCAGAGCGCCCGGCCGAGTTCGACCAGCTTCTGCGCGCCGTACGGGAGCGTTCCGGCGGGCCGGTCCAGTTCGGCGTCGAGGCCGATGAACTCGGCTATCTCGTGGACCCGTCGGAGGTGGCGGCGTTCCTCCCGGGCGGCGGACGGCAGGCGGAGTCCGGCGGCGAGGAACCCGGAGCGCATCAGCCGGTGCCGGCCGAGCAGCAGGCTCTCGGCGACGGTGGCGTGCGGCGGGAGCGCGAGGTTCTGGAAGGTGCGCGCGACCCCGAGGGCGGCGATCCGGTGCGCGGGCAGCCGGGTGATGTCGGTGGATCCGAGGTGGACGGTGCCGGAGGTGGCCCGGTAGACCCCGGAGAGCACGTTGAAGGTGGTCGATTTACCGGCGCCGTTGGGGCCGATGACGGCGTGCACGCTGCCGGGTTCGACGGTGAAGGAGACCGCGTCCAGGGCGGTGAGCCCGGCGAACTTGACGGTCACGTCGCGGACGGTGAGCGGAGCGGGCTTGGCGGGTGCGACGGTGGCGGCTGCGGGGCTCACGCGGACCACCTGCTCAGGGTGCGGGTGACGGCACTGGCCGCGCCCGCGTCCTCGGCGGCCGTCTCGTCGACGACGCCGAGGTAGCGGCGGCGCACCTCGTCGGAGGCGGCGAGTTCGGCGGCCGGGCCACCGAGGGCCACCTCCCCGACGTCCAGGACGTACGCCGTGGAGGCGAGACGCAGAGCGATCGCGGCGTTCTGCTCGACGAGCATCACGGAGGTGCCGCCCGCGTTGATCTCCCGGACGGTCTCGGCGATCTTCGCCGCCATCAGGGGGGCGAGGCCGAGGGACGGCTCGTCGAGCAGGAGCAGCCGGGGTCCGGCCATCAACGCCCGTCCCATCGCCAGCATCTGCTGTTCGCCGCCCGACAACAGTCCGGCCCGCTGGTGCGTTCGTTGGGCGAGCACCGGGAACAGTTCGTGGACGCGGGCCAGGGTGGCGGCCGCCTCCTTGCGTCCACCGCGGGCTCCGAGGGCACCGGCCCGCAGATTGTCGGCCACCGTCATCCGGGCGAACACCTGTCGCCCTTCGGGTACTTGGACCACTCCCGCGGCGACCACCTGTGCGGGCCGCAGCCCGTCCAGGGGCCGGCCGTCGAAGTGGATGGTGCCGGTGCCGCTTCCGCGGTGGAAGCCGAGGGTCCGCGACACGGCCCGCAGCAGTGTGGTCTTGCCCGCGCCGTTGCCGCCGAGCACGGCGGTGATCGTGCCGGCCGGCACGTCGACCGAGACGTCCCGCAGCGCCCGTACGGGGCCGTAGCCCACGGACAGCGAGCGGATCTCCAGCGTTGCCATGCGTCCTCCTCCTTCCGCCTTCTCGTCGTGGTGATTCCGGGCCGTCGGCGGCCTATTGGCGTACGGGCCCGTCCGGATCCGCCGCAGGCGCCGCCTCGGTGGGCGACGGGCCCCGCGGGGCCGTCGGGCGTATCGCTCCGGTGCGGCGTCCCGTGGTGCCACACACCAGCACCGGCCCCCGCCGCCCGTCCACGGGGTACGGCCGACTCGATGCGGGCGACCAGTGAGGATGGCGCGGTGTTGTGCGCGCGCACAGAGGCGGCGTGCTCGTGTCCACGAGGGGCGCGGCCGGTGTCATCCTCGCCACGACGCGCGGCCTTCCGGCTCGCGACGAAGGGGGGAACGGATGCCGCGGTGCGAGGACGGGTCTGCCCGACGACTGCTCGGCGCACTTCTGACGGGTCCCGTGACGCCGGACCTCGCCGGACGTGCGGCGGCCGCCCTGGACCTGCCGGAGCGCGGGAGGTACGCGGTCGTCGCGCTCGTGGGCGACGGGAGCGGCGTACCGCCCGTCTGCCCCCTCGACGGCGGTGACGGCGCGGGGGACGGGCCTCCGCGGTTCCTCTGGCAGCCGGGAACCGAGCGGGACACCGCCCTCGTGTCCCTCGGGGATCAGGAGCCGGCCGACCTGGCCCGGCGGCTGAACGACCGGCACGCGGGCCGGGGCGGGGTGGGACCGGCCGTCGCCGGCCTCACCGAACTGCCGACGGCCCGGCGGCTCGCCGAGGTGGCCCTGCTGACCTGCCCACCGGACGGAACCACGGTCGTCACACTGGACCGGCGCCTTCCCGCCGCGCTGATGGTCAGCCAACCGGAGTTGACGCAACGGCTGGTGAGGGACGTACTGGGCCCCCTGCTGACGCTGCCGGCGGCCGAACGCGAGGTGCTGGTGGCGACCTGGGACGCGTGGCTGGAGTGCGGCGGCTCGGCGGGGCGGGCGGCGGCCCGGCTGTACTGCCACCGCAATACGGTGCTCAACCGGCTGCGACGGCTGGAACGGCTCACCGCGAGGTCACCGGCGTGGCCGCGCGAACTGGTGGAGCTCACCCTGGCCTTGGACGCGCTCCGCCTGGCACCGCCGCCCCGGTGAACGGGGCGGCGTCGGTCACCTCAGGCGGTCCCGGGCGATGGCCTCGGCCACCCGTTCCAGCAACGGTCCGGCCTGGTCCATGGAGACGGCCGGGTCGGGTTCCACGTCCGCCAGCGCGTAGGCGCGGGCGATGCCCGCCTTCTCCAGCTCCGCGGCCGTCAGCGCCAGTCGCCCACAGACCGCGACGACCTCCACACCGGCGGCACGGGCTGCGGCGGCGACTCCGGCCGGTGCCTTCCCGTGCAGGGTCTGCTCGTCGAGCGAGCCTTCGCCGGTGATGACGAGGGTGGCACGGGCCAGCGCCGGCGCGAACCCCAGCACGTCCAGCATGACGTCGATTCCCGGGCGGAACCGGGCCCCCAGCCCCACCAGCGCGCCGTAGCCGATACCGCCGGCCGCTCCGGCGCCGGGCAGCGCGGCCTGCTCGGGGCCGAGGACGGTGGCGTAGCGGGAGAGCGCCGCGTCCAGGGCCGCGATGTCCTCGTCGGTGGCCCCCTTCTGGCGCCCGTACACCGCGGGCGCGCCCTTCGGGCCGGTCAGCGGGTTGTCCACGTCGCTGGCGAGGACGAGATCGACGGTGGCCAGGCGCGGGTCGAGTCCGGTGAGGTCCGCCCGGTCGAGGCGGGCGAGTCCACCACCGCCCGGACCGACGGGTGCGCCGTCCTCGTCCAGGAAGCGGGCGCCCAGCGCCGTCAGCATGCCCGCGCCGCCGTCGGTGGTGGCGCTGCCGCCCACGCCGAAGACGAGGGTCTTGGCGCCGTCGTCGAGGGCGGCCCGCAGCAGTTCGCCGGCGCCGTACGTGGTCGCGGTGAGCGGGGCGAAGACGCCAGGTGGCAGGTGCTGGAGTCCGGACGCCTCCGCCATCTCCACCACGGCGGTGGTGCCGCGCAGCGCGTACGCGGCGTCCACCGGTTCACCGAGCGGACCGGTCACCCGGGCTTCCCTGCGCTCGAAGCCGGCGGCGATCGCGGCCGCGACGGTGCCGTCGCCGCCGTCCGCCACGGGCAGCGTCTCCACGTGCAGGCCGGGGACCGCGCGGCGCAGTCCGGCGGTGACCCGCTCCGCGACCTGCGCCGCGGTGAGGGACCCCTTGAACTTGTCCGCCGCGACCAGCACTCTCGCGGTCGCCATCTCTGCTGCTCCGTCCGCCACGTCACATCCCTTGTCGTCGCACCTGCGTTCGGCCGCCCCGACCCTATCCGCAGCCCGTCCCGGACGCCCACGGGGTCCGGGACGGGCCGGCGGTCGCCCGGAGCACGCCCGACGGGCCGCGCGCGAGGCGTGCGGCCCGTCGTGGGGAGCGCGTGGGTTCTTCTCGTCCGGCCCGGGTGAGGGAGGTTCAGGCGGTTCTGGTGGTGAGGGAGGTGAGGTGGGCGAAGACGACGACGTTGGCGGAGTAGCCGGTCTTCTTGTCGAAGCGTCCGCCGCAGGTCAGCAGCCTGAGTTCCGGCCGGTTGGTCGCCCCGTAGACCTTGTCGTCGGGGAACTCGCTCTTCTTGTAGGTCTTGACGGTGTCGACGGTGAAGACCGCCGTCCGCCGGTCCGCGCGCGTGACCTTGACGGTGTCGCCGTGACGCAGCGCGTTGAGGTTCAGGAAGATGGCGGGGCCCGTCGCGGTGTCCCGGTGGCCCACGATCAGGGCCGTTCCGGCCTCCCCTGGTGACGGACCGTCCTGGTACCAGCCCGCCACCTTGGGCCGGTCGATCGGCGGGGCGCCCAGCCGGCGCCGGGCGTCGAGCCTCAGGCCGACGAGCGGAGCCTCGATGTAGATCGCGGGGATCGCGACCTTCACCGCCCGGGACGGGCTCAGGGGAGGGTGGGAGGCGGGGATGCGCTCGGGCATCCGGTGGGGGGCTCTGCGGAACGGCGGCGCCCCGCCGCCCGCGGCGTCGGAGCCGCGGGCGGCATGCGCCACCGCCTCGCCGGACGGATCTCCGCAGAGCCGGACGATGCCCGCCACGAGGGAGAAGGTCGCGCACAGCGTCAGGGTGAGACGGCATGCGCGACTCGGCCCCCGGCGCCGCCGTCGTCGAGTGTTATGCCTCGCCACGGGCGCGGCGGCGAGCGGCCCGGCGGGCCAGGACGAGGCCGGCGAGGCCGGCCACCCCGGCACCCACGCCCAGGGTGGTCCCCGTGTTCATGCCCGAACCACCGTCGTAGCCGGCGGCCTGGAGGGTGGCCGCGCCACCACCGCCGGCCGGGACGCCGCCGGAGGGACGGTCGCCCGGGGCGGCCTTGGTGTCGGAGGACGTGGCGTCGGCGCCCGCACCGTCGGTGGAGGCGTTCCCCGATGCCTCGTTCCCGGACGCCTGGTTGCCGGAGGAGGGCCGGCCGGAACCGTCGTTGCGCTCGCCACCCCGGGCGCCCCGGCTCTCGTCGGGGCAGTTGACGACGAAGGTCCGCTGCTTGGTCAGGCTGCCCGGGACGACCCACTGGAGCTGGTAGGTACCGTCCGGCAGCTGGTAGAGCGGGCTGCGGGCCCGGCCCTGCGAGAGGGGGAGGGTACCGGCGAGCACGTTGCCGGGCGGGACGGTCAGCGGCAGCTCGGTGATGGTCCAGGGAACTGCCTGGAGCGTCTCGAAGTTGTTGGCCGACAGCCGGAACTGGCAGATCGGTCCGCCATTGCCCCGGGTGTCGCGGCCCGCGTTGCGGATCTCCACGATGGTGAGGTCGCCGCTGTCGCCGGGGATGGCGAACGCCTCGGGGGCACAGGTGAGCGCGATTCCGGCGGCGGCGACGAGCGTGCCGGCGCGGAGCGCGTGGGTACGGGTGGAGGCGGAGAGGGGCATGCGTGACTCCTTGAAGCCAGAACGATTGTCGTACTAATGGGAGGGCACTCAAGGGATGCCACAGGTGATCCGCGAGAGGGGATCGGCGCGACCGACCAACCGTCAGAAATCCCCCCACCGGCCGATAGCCGGCGGCTCCGCTCCTCCGAACGGGCGCGGGTCGGGAGTCGTGCGCCTCCCACCGGGCGCCGGCGGCGGCGGTCACTGCCGGGGGGCCTCGGCGAGCCTCTACAGTGGCGCGGTGACCACGACTGACGACTACGCCACGTACATCGCCGGCCTGCCCCGGATCCTGGCGGGAGCGGCCTGCCTCTACCGCGACGGAGAGGGCCGGGTCCTGCTGGTCGAGCCGAACTACCGCGACGGCTGGGCCCTGCCCGGCGGGACGATCGAGTCGGACACCGGCGAGGGTCCCCGCCAGGGGGCGCGGCGCGAGAGCGCCGAGGAGATCGGCCTCGACCTGGAGCCGGGACGGCTGCTGGTGGTGGACTGGGTGCGCGGCGCGCAGCGGCCGCCGATCGCGGCGTACCTCTTCGACGGCGGGGTGCTGAGCGACGCCCAGCTGGCGTCGATCGTCCTCCAGGAGGAGGAGCTGCTCTCCTGGAAGCTCGTGGAACGTGCCGCGCTCGGCGACCATCTCCTCGGTTCGCTCGGCCGACGGGTGCGAGCCGCGCTGGACGCGCTCGACTCCGGTGCCGGGGCGGTGGAGCTGGAGGACGGCCGGCCGCCCGTCCGCTGACGGAGCGCTCCGGGGAGCCGGTGCCGGCGGCCCCCGGAAACACGGTCGCGGGGCGGCACCCCGGCTCCGTAGGCTCGCCGCATGACCCTTGTCGCGATCCTCAGCGGTGCCGGCGTCTCCACGGACTCCGGCATCCCCGACTACCGGGGCCCGGACGGGGTGTGGACCCGGGACCCGGAGGCCGAGAAGCTCGTCACCTACGACTTCTACATGGCGGATCCGGAGATCCGCCGCCGCTCCTGGCAGATGCGCCGCACCCACGCGGCGTGGAACGCCGAGCCGAACGCGGCCCACCGCGCGGTGGCGGAGCTGGAACGGTCCGGCACGGCGGTACGGGTCCTCACGCAGAACGTCGACGGCCTCCACCAGCGGGCCGGGCTCTCCGCCCGCAAGGTGGTCGAGCTCCACGGCACCGCTCATGAGGTGGTGTGCACCCGGTGCCACGCCCGCTCCCCCATGGCCGACGCGCTGCGCCGGCTGGAGGCGGGCGAGGCGGACCCGCCGTGCACGGTCTGCGGCGGCATCCTGAAGACCGCCACGGTCATGTTCGGCGAGCGGCTGGACCCCGAGGTGCTGGCCCTGGCGGTGGCGATCGCCCGGGGGTGCGAGGTCTTCGTCGCGGTGGGGACGACGCTCCAGGTGCACCCGGCGGCCTCGCTCGCCGGTGTGGCGGCCGACCACGGAGCCCGTCTGATCATCGTGAACGCGGAGCCGACGCCGTACGACGACCGGGCCGACGCGGTGGTGCGCGGGCCGATCGGTACGGCGCTCCCGGAGCTGCTGGAGCGCCTTGGGGCAGGTGGGGCGGCGGTGGGGTAAAGTGAACGGCTGCGAAGGGGAGTAGCCCCGAAAACCGGTCGTCGACACACTGGAATCCCCGGATTCCCGGTGGCCGGGCCCGTGGATCATGGCGGGTGGGCGAGACCTTCGGTCAGGTATGACACGCCCGCGCCCCCGCGGGTGCTGCGGTCATGCCGGGCCGAGTGGTCCTCCGAGAGCCCGTGCGGCGCTTCGCGAAGACCCGGGGCCCGGCCTCTCACAGAAAGCCACCCGGAATGCACCTCGACCCCCTGGCGATCCTCACCGCCTTCGGGCTCATCTTCCTCGCGGAGCTGCCGGACAAGACGATGTTCGCGTCGCTGGCCATGGGAACGCGCATGCGCCCCCTCTACGTGTGGTTCGGTACCTCGTCCGCGTTCATCGTCCACGTGGCCATCGCGGTCGGTGCCGGTGGTCTCCTCGGGCTGCTGCCCGGCTGGATCGTCAAGCTGGTCTCGGCCCTGCTCTTCGCCTTCGGCGCCTTCATGCTGCTGCGCGGCGGGGGCGACGACGAGGACGAGGAGACGGAGGTCAAGACCGTCACCGGTTTCTGGCCCGTCTACGCGACGGCCTTCATGGCCGTCTTCATCAGTGAGTGGGGCGACCTCACCCAGATCACCACGGCCAACCTCGCGGCGAGCAACGGTGCCTGGTCGGTGGCGATCGGCTCCGCCGCCGCCCTGATGTCGGTCTCGGCGCTGGCGCTGCTGGCCGGCCGTTTCATCGCCAAGCGGGTACCGCTCAAGACCGTCCAGCGGGTCGGCGGGGTGTGCATGCTCGGCCTGGCGATCTGGACTGCGGTGGAGATCTTCACCGGCTGACCCCGCACGCGGGAGCACGTACGCGTGCGGAGCCCGGTGACCGGCGCGTGGGTGGTGCCGGTCACCGGGCTCCGGCATGTGCGGGCCCGGTCGCCGCGGCCGCGCGGGGTCAGAACAGCGCCGGGGTGGCGTTCTCCGTGCCACGCTCGAATGCCAGCAACCGCTGCTTGCGGTCGAGGCCGCCGCCGTAACCGGTGAGGCCGCCCGACGCACCGATGACCCGGTGGCAGGGAACGATGATCGAGACGGGGTTGCGGCCGTTGGCCAGACCCACCGCTCGGGAGGCGCCGGGTCTGCCGAGTCGGGCCGCCACTTGTCCGTAGGAGAGCGTCTCGCCGTACGGGATGCGCTGGAGCTCCGCCCAGACGGTCCGCTGGAACGGGGTCCCCTCCAGGTGGAGTGGCAGGTCGAACGCGGTGCGCGTCCCGTCGAAGTACTCCCCCAGCTGGCGGACCGCCTCGCCGAACCCACCGGCGTCCACCTCCTCGCCGAACGTCTCGCGCGGTGGCTGGTGGCGATGGTCGGTCATGTACACGGCGCTGAGGACTCCGTCGGTGGCGACGAGGGTGAGCGGGCCGTAAGGGCTGTCGAGCAGGGTGTGCGTCCGGGTGTGCGGGGGGATGGTGGTGCTCATGGCGTACTTCTTCCGGGGTCGGGGCCTCGTGGCCGGAGCGCGGGTACGGGCCGAAGGCGCGGGCGCGGGCCGGGGTCAGGCGGGCAGGTGGTTGATGGGGTGTCCGTCGACGGTCCACAGGTACTGGACGGCGTACGCCCGCCAGGGCCGCCACCCGGTTGCCCGCGCGGTGAGCGCCGCCGGGGTCGACGGCAGGCCCAGCCGCTCGGCCGCGCGCCGGATTCCCAGGTCGGTCGGGCAGAAGGCGTCCGGGTCGCCGAGGGCCCGCATGGCGATCACCTCGACGGTCCACGGCCCGAAACCGGGCAGCGCGCCCAGTGCCGCGCGGGCCTCGTCCCAGTCGGTGTCGGCGGCGTCCAGCCGGAGCGAACCGTCGGCCAGTGCGCCGACGAGGGTGCTCAGCGTCGTGCGCCGGCTGCGCGGCAGGGCGAGTGCTTCGGGGTCCAGTCCGGTCAGCGCCTCGGGCGTCGGGAAGAGGTGGGTGAGCCCGCCCTCGGAGTCCTCCACCGGTTTCCCGTACGCCGTGACCAGCCGGGCCGCGTGGGTGCGGGCGGCGGCGGTGGAGACCTGCTGGCCGAGGACCGCGCGTACGGCGAACTCGGCGCCGTCCACCGTGCGGGGCACCCGTCGGCCCGGTGCGGCGTCCACCAGCGGGGCGAGCAGCGGGTCGGTGCGCAGTTGCCCGTCCACGGCGACCGGGTCGGCGTCCAGGTCGAGCAGGCGGCGGCAGCGGCTGATGGCGAGGGTGAGGTCGCGCGGATCGGTGAGCTGGAGGCGGCAGGCGATGTGGTCGGGGCGCGGCGAGAGCGCCACGATGCCGTGGCCGTGCGGGAGGGCGAGGGTGCGCCGGTACGCGCCGTCGCGCCACTCCTCCACCCCGGGCACGGCGGTCGCGGCGAGGTGGCCGAAGAGGTTGCTGGGGTTGAGCGGCGCGCGGTACGGCAGCCGCAGCGCGATCACGCCGGGGGTGGCGGCGGTCCTGGCACCGCGTTCGGCACGGGCGCGGAGCTCGCCCGGGGCGAGGGCGAAGACCTCGCGGACCGTCTCGTTGAAGGTGCGGATGGAGGCGAAGCCGGCGGCGAACGCCACCTCGGCCATGGGCAGCGCCGTCGTCTCGATCAGGACCCGTGCCGTCTGGGCGCGCTGGGCACGGGCCAGGGCGAGCGGGCCGGCGCCCAGTTCGGCCAGGAGCTGGCGTTCGATCTGGCGGGCGGAGTAGCCGAGGCGGGCGGCGAGGCCCGGGACCCCCTCGCGGTCGACGACCCCGTCCTGGATGAGGCGCATGGCGCGGGCGACGGAATCGGCGCGGGCGTTCCACTCCGGGGAGCCGGGGCTGGTGTCGGGCCGGCAGCGCTTGCAGGCCCGGAACCCGGCCTGCTGGCAGGCGGCCGCGCTGGGGTAGAAGGTCATGTTCTCGACCTTGGGCGGTACGACGGGGCAGCTGGGACGACAGTAGATCCGGGTCGTCAGGACAGCCGTGAAGAACCATCCGTCGAAACGGGCGTCCTTGGACCGGACGGCCCGCACGCAGCGCTCGGTGTCGGTGTGCATGCTTCAAGCATCGGTCACCCGGGGGCGTACGGCTGGCGAGAATCCGACATGGGGGTCGCACGGCGATACGGTGTCCCGGCGGGTCACCGTGCGGCGCCGGTGGGCGTACGGCCCCATGCTGTTCCGGTGACGGCCACCGATGTCCCGAGAGGTTCGACCATGTCCGATCTGGACTTCTACGCACACGTGGCCATGCGCGGCGACGTGCTGGGCACCGGCATCGGAACCCCTCCCGAAGCGTGGGACGCCTCGGTCGGACGGGATTGCCACGACGATTTCGGCAAGGGCCGGTTGCGCCGGGACTACGGGCTGGTGGAGCTCTCCTTCTCGCGGGTCGAGGGCTCGCTGTCGTGCTTCGGGATCGGTCTGCAGGTCCACCGGCTGGTCCATGGCCTCTCCGTGCCGGCGTCGCTCACGGCGGAGTACGGGGCGTTCGCGCCCCGCGTCCGGTTCGCGGAACTGCGGGCCGTGCTCGCGTCCCTGGGTTCCACCGTCGAGCCCGACGACCTCACGGGCGACGTCCATCGCTTTCGGGTGGCCGGTTCGGGGGTGCGCGTCTTCGTCGTCGACGACCCCGACCCCTACGGGGACGGTGACCATGACGCCGATGACCGGACGGCGCACCAGGCCGGCGACGTGTGGGCGTTGAGCGTCTCCCCCGGCTGGTGGAAGCCCGCGGAGCAGGTGAAGCGCGGCAACGGCCGTGAGGGGGCGGCGGCCCGCCCCTGAGGGCACGGCGCGGCGGCCCGCCCCGGGGTCACCGTGCGGCGCGGAGGCTGCGCCAGACCGCTCGGGCCGCGTGGTGCCCGGACATGCCGTGGACGCCCGGGCCGGGCGGGGTGGCCGAGGAGCACAGGAAGACCGCCGGGTGCGCGGTGGCGTAGGGGACGCGGGCGAGCTTGGGACGCAGGACGGTCTGGAGCCCGGCGAAGGCCCCGCAGGCGATGTCGCCGCCGACGTAGTTGGCGTTGTGCGCGGCCAGCTCCGGCGGCCCGGCGACGGCGCGGGCCAGGACCAGATCGCGGAAGCCCGGGGCGAAGCGCTCCAGCTGGCGTTCGATGACCTCGGTGGCGTCACCTTCCCAGCGCGCCGGCACGTGTCCGTACGCCCAGAAGACGTGGTGCCCGCCGGGCGCGCGGGTGGGATCGGTCAGGCTCGGCTGGGCGGTGATGAGGAAGGGGACACTGGGGTCGCGGCCGTCGACGGCGGCCCGGAGCGCTGCGTCGATCTCGGGGGCGGTGGGTCCGAGGTGCACGGTACCGGCGCGCCGGGCCTCCTCGGCGGTCCAGGGGACGGGGCCGGAGAGCGCGTAGTCGATCTTGAAGGTGGCGGCGCCGTAGCGGTAGTGGCGGTAGGCGTTGCCGAGTCCGGCGATCCTGGCGAGCGCGGTCGGCGAGGTGTCGAAGACGTAGGCGCGGGCGGGCGGCAGTTCGTCCAGGCGCTTGACCTCGATGCCGGTGCGGATGGTGCCGCCCTGGGTGCGCAGGTAGGAGGCGAGTGCGTCGGAGATCGACTGGGAGCCGCCCCGGGGCACCGGCCAGCCGTTGGCGTGCGCGGCGAGCGCGAAGAGCAGGGCGATCCCACCGGTGGCGACGCCGGAGGTGGGCGCGATGGCGTGGCCGGCGAGTCCGGCGAGGAGCGCGCGGGCCTTCTCGTCGCGGAAGCGGCGCGAGAGCAGCGCGGCGGGCTGGAGCGCGTCGAGTCCGAAGCGCGCCCACCGGTACGGGTCGCGGGGCAGGCCGATCCACGGCGTGCGCAGGAAGTCCGCGGCGAGGCTCTCCCAGTGGCCGAGGTAGGGGGCGACGAGCCGGCGGTAGGCACCGGCGTCCCGGGCGCCGAGCGAGGCCGCGGTCTCTCCCACCGAGCGGTTGAGCACGGCGGCCGTGCCGTCCGGGAAGGGGTGGGCGAGTGCCAGCTCCGGCTGGATCCACTCCAGCCCGTGGTCGGCGAGCGGCATCCCGGCGAAGGCCGGGGAGCCGATGCCGAGCGGGTGGACGGCGGAGCAGGGGTCGTGCCGGTAGCCGGGGAGGGTCAGCTCCTGGGTGCGGGCGCCCCCGCCGACCGTGTCGGCTGCCTCGAAGACCTCCACCGCGAGGCCCCTGCGGGCCAGTTCGGCTGCGGCGGTCAGTCCGTTGGGCCCGGCCCCCACGACGACTGCGTCAAGCATCGGCGACACCTTGGGACTCCTTCGCGGGGCGACGGGCGGAGCACCCAGGATATTCCCGGGCGCGGGCGGCGGACGCGTGGGTACCCTCCGCTCCGCCGCCCGCTTCCGACGCCACGACCGCGGCCGACATGGCGGTGCGCCGACGGTGCTTCGGGCGCAAGTGCTGGAGTGTGCGGCGCCGTTGGGACGAGACGGGGCTCCGGGTGGGGGCGGTGCGCCCGGCGCCGGGCGGGCCGTCCGGCTCAGACGCCGCTGAGCAGCGCCGCTCGGACGCGGGCGACGGTCGCCGCGTCCCGGCCGACCGCGAACGGCAGGTCGTTGTCGCCGGCCAGCCTGAACGCCCCGCCGGACAGGGTGGCGTGGGAGCCGCCCGCCTCGGCGACCAGCAGCAGCCCGGCCGCGTGGTCCCAGGCGAATTCCCAGTTGAAGGCGAGCGCGTCGAGACCGCCCTTGGCGACGGCGAGGTACTCGAGTCCGGCGGAGCCGCAGGCGCGGGCGTCGATGCCTGCCGTCCGCAGGCCGAGCAGGGCGCGCTTCTGCTCGTCGGTGGTGAAGTCGGGGTGGGACATGGCGACCCTCAGCACGGCGCCGGGCTCGGGCGAGCCGGACCTGAGCGGCGCCCCGTTGAGCGTGGCGCCCCGGCCCCGTACGGCGACGGCCATCTCCTGGAGCACCGGGGCGTACGTCCACGAGGCGATGAGTTCACCGTGGTGGGCGAGGGCGACGAGGGTGCAGAAACCGGCCTCGCCGCGGACGAACTGGCGGGTGCCGTCCACCGGGTCCACGATCCAGACCGGCGCGTCCCCGGAGAGCGCGCCGTACACGGTGGGATCCTCGTGCACGGCCTCCTCGCCGACCACCACCGATCCCGGCAGGATGCGGGTCAGCGCCTCGGTGAGGTACTTCTCCGCCTCCCGGTCCGCGCTGGTGACGAGGTCGTGCGGACCGCTCTTCTCGATGATGTCGTCGGCGGCGAGTCTGCGGTGGCGGGGCATGATCTCGGCGGCCACCGCCGCGCGCACCGCCTGCTCGACCACCGCGACCTGGCCCACGCTCCCGGTGGTCCCGGTGTCGGCTGCGTATGCGGCGAGAAAGTCATCGATCATGTCTCCAGCTAAGCACGGTCCGGCCGCACCCCCGTAGGCGGACAGGTTTCCCGGCGGTGAAACCCGCCGTTACGGGGGTGGGGCGGCGGTCCCGGTGCACCCGGTCGTCCCGCCCCACCCCCGTGGCGGTGGGCGTCAGGCCTCGAGCCTCATGTACAGGCGGGTGCCGTGGTGACGGTAGCCGAGGCGCTCGTACACACGGCGTGAGCCCGCACCGGAGAATTCCAGCCACACCGAAGCGGCGCCCCGGTCGAACATCGCCCCGGTCAGCGCGGCGGTGACCGCTCCGGCGATGCCCCGGCCCCGGTAGGCGGGGCGGGTGGCGACACCGGCGAGTTCCGCGGTGCCGACGGCGGGTGCGGAACAGGCGGCGGCGCCCGCGCAGCTCCCGTCGGGCGCCCGGACGAAGCGGACACCCCCGCCGCTCTCCTGCGTGCGCCGGAGCCGGGCGGTCCCTTCGGCGGACGGGGTGAGGAGCCCCCCGAAGGACTCCGCCTGGGCCGCGTCGACCGCCGCGTACTCCTCGTCGCAGGAGGGTGTCTCCACCGGGACGGCAGGGTGCCGGCCGTCCCTGTGCGGCGGGATCAGGGTCGCCGGGGTGCAGACCAGGTACGGGTGTGTCTCCTCGACGGTGAATCCGGCAGCCCTGAGCGCGGCCTCCACGGCGGGGGCCGCGTCCGGCGCGAACTCCAGGCGGGGTACCAGGCCGCGCTCCCGGAAGGCGGCGACGAGCGCCCGCACGTCGTCCCTGGTCGGCCGCGCTCCTGGATGCGGGGTGGCGTAGTTGATGTACGGGCTGGAGGTGGTGGGGGCGAATCCCGCGACGAATCCGCCGGTCTCCAGGGCATGGGGGCGGCGACGGAGGTTGGCGACGGCGAAGCTCTGGACGTTGATGTCCACGATGTGTGTACCTCACGAAGGTGACAGGGAGGAAGCGCGCGACGGCGGCCCGTGAGGGCTCGTGCGCGCGGGGCTCGTCATGCCCGCTCCGGGTGGGAGCGGGCCCCGTGGGGCCGCCGTGCGAGTACGGGCGTGGTGCGGGCCGGTCGATGCCGCGTGGGCGGACCGGTCAGTACCGACGGCGGCCGCTGAGGGGCGCCGCGGACATGGGCTCAGATCCTTCGTGGTCCGTGAGGGGTGCGGGAGGGCGTGGGGCGCGGCCAGCCTGGCACGGTGCCCAGGGGCGCGCAAGGCGTTTACCCGAGCGGGGCGGGCGGCCCGGCCCGAGGAGCCCGGCGCGCCCGGTCCCTGGGGGCGTAGGGGCCGGTTCCGGTGCGTGCACGGCCCGGTCCCGGTGCGCGGACGGGCCGGTCCCGGTGCGCGGACGGGCCGTTTCCGGTGCGTCGGCGGGCCGGGCCGGGTGGGTACGGGCGCTCGGGTCGTCGCCGGTTGGCATCTCGGGGGCGATCCGTCCTACGGTCGAAGGGTCAGCAACCCCACGACCTCGGAGATGTGCGAGATGGCGAAGATCCTTTTTGTGGTGACCGGCGCGGACCACTGGACCCTGGCGGACGGCAGCAAGCACCCCACCGGCTTCTGGGCCGAGGAGGCCGTCGCACCCTACGAGGCGTTCAAGGCGGCCGGGCACGAGGTCGTCGTCGCCACCCCGGGCGGGATCGAGCCGACCGTGGACCGGGCGAGTCTCGCTCCGGAGGCGAACGGTGGGAAGGAGAACGCGGACCGGATCGCGGCCACGCTGGATTCCATGGACGAACTGCGGACGCCGCTGGCGCTCGACGAGGTCCGGCTGGACGACTACGACGCGGTGTTCTTTCCGGGCGGCCACGGCCCGATGGAGGATCTCGCCGTCGATCCCGTCTCCGGTGAGCTGCTGACCCGCGCTCTGGATTCGGGCAAGCCGCTCGGCGTGGTGTGCCACGCCCCGGCCGCGCTGCTCGCCGCGAAGCGACCGGACGGCTCCCCCACCTTCGCCGGGTACCGGCTGACCGGGTTCACCAACGCGGAGGAGACGCAGGCCGGGCTCGCCGACAAGGCGAGCTGGCTGCTCCAGGACCGGCTGGTGGAACTCGGGGCGGATTTCCAGGAGAGCGAGCCGTGGGCCCCCCACGTCATCACCGACCGCAATCTGATCACCGGTCAGAACCCGGCCTCCTCGGCACCGTTGGCCGCCGAAATGGTCAAGAGGCTCGGCTGACCGTCCGGTTCGCCATGCTCCCGGCCACTGTTCCGCGGCGGGCCCGCGGGTCCGGGCGTCGGAGGTCTACGGCTCGTCAGTACCAGTCGCGGTGGGCGGGCGGCTGGCAGAGTTCGAGGATCACGTCGCCCCCGTCGGGCTCGTCGGCCGGGAGCGGGCGCACCCGGGCGCCGACCTCGACCAAGTGCGGGGCGGCGCCCACCACTTGGCAGCGGAAGACGAACCCCTCCGGGAAGCGGACCAGGGATTCGTTCCGCGCGTCGTCGGTGTACCGGTGGATGACGGCGGTCCGCACGACGACCCCGTCACCGGAGCTGCGCTCCGGGGTGAAGTCGCTGGACGCGCAGACCGGGCAGAGTTGCCTCCGGAAGGAGGCCGTACCGCACCAGCGGCAGCGCTGGTAAGGCAGCCCCGCCTCCTCGATCACCTGGTGCGCGGTGCCACTTGCTGACGGGAACATGTCGGGACCCCCTGCGCTCGGCTCGGACGCGCCGCACCTCGGCAGCGCCGCGTCCGCACCATATGGCACTCAGTGCCTACACGTAAAGATACTGAGTGCCCATTGCTGCCGACCGTCTCCGTCCGGCCGTGGTCAGCCTTCTCCGACGGCCGCTTCTATCTGCTGGACGACCCGCCACATCGGGGTGCCGCGCTGCGCGACCATGACGATGACATCCCGTTCGGGACCCTCCGGTCCGTCAGGGACGAGGGCGTCGGGGCCGGCCTGCGCCGGGTCCGTCCGGTCCGCGGGGACCGGCGGACCGGACCACAGGTCGCGGACCAGGTCGAGGGCGTGCTCCACGGCCTCGTGCACGTCGCCCACCCCGCCCGAACGCAACCAGAGCCGCAGCCCGTTGTTGTGCGCCGCCACCACCGAGGCGGCGGCCACCTCGGCGCGCAGCGCACCGTCCGGCAGATCCCGGTACGCGCGCCGGAGGTGGCCGGCGTAGGTCTGCTCGTACCGCCGCACGACGGAGAGTTCATAGGTCCGCAGCCCCGGCACCTCACGGGTCAGCCGGTAGCGCCGGACCGAGAATTCGGGTTTGGCCGCGTACATGCCCAGCACGATCCGCGCGGCGTCGCAGACCGTGCCGACCGGGTCGGCGCCCGCGGTGCCGCTCGCGCCCTTCGCGTCCTGTGCTTCCTCGGCGGCGGCGAGGAATGCCGTCGTCTCGGCGAGGCAGCTCTCGTGGTCGGGGAAGACCACGTCCTCCTTCGAGGGGAAGTAACGGAAGAAAGACCGGCGTCCGACCCCGGCGCGCGCCACGATGTCGTCCACGGTGGTCCGCTCGAAGCCCTTCTCCACGAAGAGCTCGAACGCCGCCGCGGCGAGCACCTCCCGCATGGGGGCCTTCTTCGCTGGTCTGCGCGCATCGGTCATGCCGCGCAAGGTAGCACCGGACGCCACGATCTGGCACTGGGTACCTTTACAGAGGGTACTGAGTGTCATAATCTCGACACTACGACCACCACCAGGTAGGAGAGCCGGCGTGAGCTTGAGGATCGTTGTCTGTGTGAAGTACGTGCCCGACGCGTCCGGTGAGCGGGGGTTCGCGGATGATCTGACGGTGGACCGTGAGGATGCGGACGGTCTGTTGTCGGAGCTGGACGAGTACGCGGTCGAGCAGGCGTTGCGGATCGCGGACGCGGCGGACGGGGCGGAGGTCACGGTGGTGACCGTGGGTCCCGGGGACGCGAAGGACGCGTTGCGCAAGGCGTTGTCGATGGGTGCGGAGAGGGCGGTGCACGTCGAGGACGATTCTCTGCACGGCAGTGATGTGATGGGGACGTCGCTGGTGCTGGCGAAGGCGGTCGAGAGGACGGGCTTCGATCTGGTGATCTGCGGGATGGCGTCGACGGACGGCACGATGGGGGTGCTGCCGGCGGTGCTGGCGGAGCGTCTGGGTGTGGCGCAGGTGACGTTGTTGTCGCAGGTGGCGGTGGCGGGTGGCACGGTGACCGGGCGGCGTGACGGGGACGCGGCGTCGGAGGAGCTGGAGGCGCCGTTGCCGGCGGTGGTGTCGGTGACCGACCAGTCGGGCGAGGCGCGTTACCCGTCGTTCAAGGGGATCATGGCGGCGAAGAAGAAGCCGGTCGAGGCGCTGGATCTGGATGATCTGGGGATCGGTGCGGACGAGGTGGGTCTGGCGGGTGCGTGGACGGTGGTCGACGCGGCGGTGGCGCGTCCGGCGCGGACGGCGGGCACGATCGTGAAGGACGAGGGTGAGGGCGGCAGGCGGCTGGCCGAGTTCCTCGTGGGCCAGAAGTTCATCTGACGCGGCCGCGCCTCTGGTGCGGGGTGCCCGGGTGACGGGGTGGTGGGGATGCCCGCTCACCGTTCTGCCTTTCTCTTTTCGTCTCTGGTTTCGCAGGAAGTGGATGTGTCATGGCTGAGGTTCTGGTTGTTGTCGATCATGTGGACGGTGCGGTCCGTAAGCCCACGCTGGAGTTGTTGACGCTGGCGCGGCGGATCGGTGATCCGGTCGCGGTGGTGCTGGGTGCGGGTGCGGCGGACACGGTGGGTGTGCTGGCGGAGCACGGTGCGGTGCGGGTGCTGACGTCGTCGGAGCAGCGGTTCGCGGAGTATCTGGTGGTGCCGAAGGTCGACGCGTTGCAGGCGGCGGTGGCGGTGGTCGAGCCGGTGGCGGTGCTGGTGGTGTCGTCGGCGGAGGGCAAGGAGGTCGCGGCGCGGCTGGCGGTGCGGATCGGTTCGGGGATCATCACGGACGCGGTGGATCTGGAGGCGGGTGAGTCGGGTCCGGTGGCGACGCAGTCGGCGTTCGCGGCGTCGTTCTCGGTGAAGTCGCGGGTTTCGCGGGGGGTGCCGGTGATCACGGTGAAGCCGAACTCGGCGCCGGTGGAGCCGGTGGTGGCGGCGGGTGCGGTGGAGGAGCTGGTGGTGGAGTTCGGTGCGGTGGCGGGTGCGAAGGTGTTGTCGCGGACGCCGCGTGCCGCGTCGGGGCGTCCGGAGCTGACGGAGGCGGCGATCGTGGTGTCGGGTGGGCGGGGTGTCAACGGTGCGGAGAACTTCGCGGTGATCGAGGCGCTCGCGGACTCGCTCGGTGCGGCGGTCGGTGCGTCGCGGGCGGCGGTCGACGCGGGGTGGTACCCGCACACCAACCAGGTCGGGCAGACGGGCAAGTCCGTTTCCCCGCAGCTCTACATCGCGTCGGGGATCTCGGGTGCGATCCAGCACCGGGCGGGTATGCAGACCTCGAAGACGATCGTCGCGGTCAACAAGGACGCCGAGGCCCCGATCTTCGAACTCGTCGACTACGGCGTCGTCGGTGACCTGTTCACCGTCGTCCCCCAGCTCACCGAGGAGATCAACGCCCGCAAGGGCTGAACCACACCCCCGCGACGACCCTCGCGGAGGACCACGCACGGCCACGGGCCGGGACCACGCGGACACCCCACGCGGCCCCGGCCCTGTCGTGTGCACGGGGTGGGGCCGCACCTGAAGGGCTCGCGGGGACCTAAGGTGATGCTCCCCCGCAAGCCCTTCAGGGTCCGCGGTGGACCGCCCGACGCCCGAAGGCGGCGCGCCGCCTAGCCCGTACCGCACACGTTCAGTCGCGAGCCCGTCGTCTCCCGCCTGCCGACCGGTCTCCTCGCGGCGCCCATGGAGCCGTCATGACCCGAGCGATACCGCCGCACACCCGCGTCCGTGCCACCGTGGACGGCTGGGCCGACCGGCTCCTCTCCCTCAGCCACGCCCTGCACGCCGAGCCCGAGACGGCGTTCGAGGAGCACGCGTCGGTGGCGCGTCTCGGCGCTCTGCTGCGGGAGGCGGGCTTCGAGGTCGCGGAGGGGGTGCACGGACTGCCGACCGCGCTGACCGCGACCTACGGCAGCGGCGGACCGACCATAGGAGTCTGCGCGGAGTACGACGCGCTGCCGGGCCTCGGGCACGCCTGCGGGCACAACGTCATCTGCGCCGCCTCCGCCGGGGCCGCCGTCGCGCTGCGGCCCCTCGCCGACGAACTGGGCTTCCGCGTCAAGGTGATCGGCAGCCCCGCCGAGGAAGAGGGCGGCGGGAAGGTGCTGTTGCTGGAGCGCGGCGCCTTCGACGACGTCACCGTGGCGATGATGGCCCACCCCGAACGCCACGACCACTGCCGGGCGGAGAACTCCTCCCCCGCCGTCAGCCGCTTCCGCATCACCTTCGAAGGGCGGGCCTCGCACGCCGCCGCCGCACCCGAACGCGCGCTCAACGCCGCGGACGCGGCGGTCGTCGCCCAGGTGGCGGTCGGGCTGCTCCGCCAACAGGTGGCGGGAGACTGCCGGATCGCGGGAATCGTCACCGACGGAGGCACGGTCAGCAACATCATCCCCGAGAGCAGCACCCTCCACTACGAGGTACGGACACCGTCCGCCGAGCAGTTGGACGGACTCAAGGAGCGCGTCCTCAACTGCTTCCGGGGCGCGGCGATCGCCACCGGAACCACGATGAGCGTGCACTCCACCCAGCCCGACTACCTCGACCTGCGCCACGACCCCTGGCTGATGCACGCGTACGGGCGCCACATCACGGCGCTCGGGCGCACGCCCCGTGTCCCGTCCGACGGCACGGCGCCGCCGGGCGGCTCGACGGACATGGGTAACGTCACGCACATCCTGCCGGCCATCCACCCCTCCATCGGCATTCTCGGTGCCGAAGGAACGCCGCACACCCGGCAGTTCGCCGCCGAGGCGATCTCCCCGGCCGCCGATCGGGCGGTACTGGACGCGGCGAAGGCGCTCGCCCTCACCGCTGTGGACCTCGTGCTCGACGAGGAGCAGTGCGCCACGGTCCTCGCGGCCCACCGCGAAAGGCTCGCGCGGACCTGAGGACGCGGACCGTCCGCCGCGCCGTCCCACACCACCGCCGCCCACGCCGGCACCGCTTCCCCGTACCACCCCGCCGCGGTCTCACATCACGGCGATCTCCAGGAACCGTGCGGCGATCCGCAGTTCCTCCTCGATCGCCGAGGCCGTCGACCGCAGGCGGGGCAGAACCTCGTCCAGGCACTGCCGGCGGGTCCGGCTGCTGCTGTGCATCGCGACGTTCAGCGCCGCGACCGCCGCACCCGTGCGGTCGCGGACCGGAACGGCGATCGAGCGCAGGCCCGCTTCCAACTCCTCGTCCACCAGCGCGTACCCCTGCTCCCCCACCCGGTCGATCTCGGCGCCGAGTTCGGCGGTGCCGGTCAGGGTGCGCGGGGCGAGGACGCGGAGGTCGGCTCCGTCCAGGAAGGCGTTCCGGACGGGGTGGGGGAGGTCCGCCAGCAGCACGCGACCCAAGGAGGTGGCGAAGGCGGGGAAGCGGGTGCCGACCGTGATGTTGACGCTCATGACGCGACGGGTGGCGGCGCGCGCGACGTACTGCACGCAATCGTCGGAGAGGACCGCGAGGGAGGCGGAGTCCTTCACGAAGGACGACAGTCGGGCGAGGTGCGGTCGGGCGATCCGGGCGAGGGTGGTGCGCGAGAGTGCGGGGTGGGCGAGTCCGAGGACGCGCGGGGTCAGCCAGTGGTGGCGTCCGTCGGTCTCCGTGTAGCCGAGGTGGGTGAGGGTGATGAGGGCGCGTCGCGCCGTCGCGCGGGCCAGGCCGGTGGCCTGCGCCACCTCGGCGAGCGTCAGCCGCTCCGCGCCCGCCCCGAAGGCGGTCAGGACGCCCAGGCCGCGTGCGAGCGACTCGATGAACTCCCGTCCCAGCTCCTGTTTGGAGGCGGCCGCGCGCCCTGCGAGGGGTTCGGGCACGCGGTACTCCCCCGTCCTCTCGTCCCGCGGGCGCACCAGGGCCTTCTCCATCCCGGCCGCCGTGGCGCGCAGCCGGTCCAGCAGGGCCTCACGCAGGCCGTCCGCCGTGCTGCGGCTCGTGTGGCTCACCACGCTGAGCACGCACGCCGTACGGCCGTCGGGGCGGCGCACCGGTACGGACAGCGCGACGAGCCCGGGTTCGATCATCTGGTCGTCCGTCGCCCACCCCTCGCGCAGGGCGGTCTCCGTCCGCCGGCGGAAGTCCTCCTCCGGGTTCCCGTCACGGCCGGCCGGCATCGACGGGAACATTGATCCGTCGGGGTCGGCGGCGCGGCGGATGCGCCATGCCTCCCAGTCGTCCGCCTCCCAGTCGGCGGCGAACAGGGCGCCGGGTGCGGTGCGTTCGGCGGGCAGCAGATCACCGATGCGGAAGCTGAGGGACATCGCCCGCCGTCTGGTGGCCTGGTGGACGAAGCGGACGCCGTCGCCGTCGGGGACCGCCAGGGAGACCGATTCGTCGAGCTCGTCGGCGAGCGCGTTCGCCGGGGGCCCGAGCAGGGCGGGGAGTCCGGTCGACGCCAGATAGGCGTTGCCCGGCTCCAGCAGCCGGGGGGCCACCACCACGTCCCGGCCGTCGAGGCGTACGTATCCCAGCCGTGCCAGGGTCGCGGCGATCCGGTCGACGGTGGAGCGCGCCAGTCCGGTGGCCTTCTCCAGGCCGCTGAGGCTGACGGGGCCGCCGTCCGCGCCGGCGAGCAGTTCCAGGACGGCGAGCCCGCGCATCAGCGGGGCGACGGCTTCGGCGGGGGCGCCGGTCCCGGCTGCTGCTCCGAGACCGCGTTCGGACCGGGTCGGTGGCATCTGCTCTCCGTCGTCCGTCGGGGCCCACCGTACGGATCGCGGTGCGCGCGGCGGGAGGCCGCTCCGGTGCTGCCGGAACGCGGGCAGCACCGTTGACATCCCTCCGGTCTGCTTGCAGACTCCCACCACCATAGTGAATAAAACTTCACTACGCGAACACAATGGGAGTGGGGGTCTCCGCACATGGACAAGGTGGTCGCTTCGGCGGCGCTCGCCGTGAGGGGCATGTCCGACGGCGCCTCGCTCGCGGTCGGCGGTTTCGGGCTCAGCGGTGTGCCGACCGAGCTGATCGGCGCGGTGCACCGGGCGGGGATCCGGGACCTGCGGGTCGTCTCGAACAACTGCGGCGCGATGGACACGGGGCTCGCGGTGCTGCTGGCCGACGGTCGGATCAGCCGGGTCACCGGCTCGTACATCGGCGCGAACAAGGAGTTCGCCCGGCAGTACCTCGCAGGAGAGCTGGAGGTCGAACTGATCCCGCAGGGGACGCTGGCCGAGCGGCTGCGGGCCGGTGGCGCGGGCATACCCGCCTTCTACACACCCGCCGGTGTCGGCACCCAGGTGGCCGAGGGCGGTCTCCCCTGGCGGTACGACGGCGACGGCGGCGTGGCCCTGGCCTCCCCGGCCAAGGAGGTGCGGGCGTTCGACGGTACGGAGTACGTACTGGAACGCGCCATCCGTACCGACTTCGCGCTCGTCCGGGCGGCGAAGGGCGACCGCCACGGCAACCTCGTCTTCAACAAGGCCGCGCGCAACTTCAACCCGCTCGCCGCGACCGCGGGGCGCATCACCCTCGCGGAGGTCGAGGAGCTGGTCGAGCCGGGCGAGATCGATCCGGACCACGTCCATCTGCCCGGCATCTTCGTCCAGCGGGTGATCGCCCTGACGCCGGAGCAGGCCGCGGACAAGAAGATCGAGAAGCGGACCGTGACCGAGTGGGAGGACCGGAGCTGATGGCCTGGAACAGGAACGAGATGGCCGCACGGGCCGCCGCCGAACTGCGCGACGGCGAGTACGTCAACCTCGGCATCGGGCTCCCGACGCTGATCCCGAACCACCTGCCACCGGGCGTGGAGGTGGTCCTGGAGTCGGAGAACGGCATCCTCGGCACCGGCAGGTTCCCCCACGAGGACGAGGTGGACCCGGACCTGATCAACGCCGGCAAGGAGACCGTCACGGTGCTGCCCGGGGCGTCCTTCTTCGACTCGGGGCTCTCCTTCTCCATGATCCGCGGTGGGCACATCGACACCGCCGTGCTCGGCGCCATGGAGGTCTCGGCCGGTGGAGACCTGGCCAACTGGGCGGTTCCCGGGAAGCTCGTCACGGGGATCGGCGGCGCCATGGACCTGGTGCACGGCGCCCGGCGCGTCATCGTGACCATGACGCACACGGCGAAGGACGGCACTCCGAAGATCGTCGAGCGGTGCACCCTTCCGCTCACCGGGAAGGCGTGCGTCCACCGGATCATCACCGATCTCGCCGTGATCGACGTGACCGACGAGGGACTGGTCCTGGTGGAGACGGCCCCCGGCGTGGACGTCGAGGAAGTCCTCGCGCGGACGGCGGCGCCGCTGCGCACGGCCGCACCCGTCGCCGCCGAGCACTGATCGTCCCCTCAGCACACCTCACGAGCACCCTTCCCGACAGACCGAGGAGAACCACCCATGCACACCACCGTCGGCATCATCGGCGGCGGTCCGTCCGGACTGTTGCTGGCCCGCCTCCTCCACCGGGCCGGCATCGACTGCGTCGTCCTGGAGAGCCGCGACCGCGCCTACGTCGAGCAGCGCCAGCGCGCCGGCATCCTCGAACAGTCCACGGTCGACGCCCTGCGCGAGGCCGGAGCGGCCGGACGGCTGGACGCCGAAGGGCTGGTGCACGACGGTATCGAACTGCGCTGGGACGGTGGCCGCTCCCACCGGGTCGACTTCCCGTCGCTCACCTCGGGCCGCCGGGTGTGGGTGTACGCGCAGACCGAGGTGGTCAAGGACCTCGTCGCCCTCCAGCTGGCGGACGGTCCGCCGCTCCGCTTCGGGGCGAAGGCCGTGTCGGTCGAGGGCGTCGAGACCGACCGGCCGGTGGTGACCTACGTCCACGAGGGCCGGACCAAGACCCTCACCTGCGACTACGTCGTCGGGTGCGACGGTTTCCACGGGGTGGCCCGGGCCGCGGTGCCCGATACGGCGAGGACGACGTACGAGCGGGTGTACCCGTACTCCTGGCTCGGCATCCTGGCCGATGTGCCGCCCTCCTGCGAGGAGTTGATCTACGCGCACTCCTCACGCGGCTTCGCCCTGCACAGCATGCGCTCCCCCGAGGTCAGCCGGCTCTACCTCCAGGTCCCCAACGGCACCGACCCGTCCACCTGGTCCGACGCACAGATCTGGGACGAGCTCGACTTCCGCTTCGCGCGCCGGGGCTGGACGCTGGCCCGTGGGCCGATCACCGCCAAGAACGTTCTGCCGATGAGGAGTTCGGTGACCGAGCCGATGCGGTTCGGGCGCCTGTTCCTCGCGGGCGACGCCGCGCACATCGTGCCGCCGACCGGCGCGAAGGGCCTCAACCTCGCCGCCGCCGACGTGGTGGTCCTCGCCCGCGCGCTGGTCCGGTGGCACACGACCGGGTCGACCGATCCGCTCGACGCGTACTCCGACACCTGCCTGCGCCGCGTCTGGCGCGCGGAGCACTTCTCCTGGTTCATGACGACGACGCTCCACACCGACCCGGAGCAGAGCGGGTTCGACACCCGGCTGCAGGTCTCGCAGCTCGACCGGATCGCCTCGTCACCGCACGCGGAGGGCGAACTCGCCATGAACTACGCCGGCTTGCCGCTTGCCTGAGTCGGGTCCGCGGCTCGAAGGAGGTGCGGCGGGCCCCGTCGTCAGACGCGCAGCGCGGAAGGCTGGGCCGTCGGGCGCATCGCGGCGTCCGTGCCGCCGTCGACGTACAGGACGGCGCCCGTGGTGAACCGGGCTTCGGGGCGCAGGAACTGCTCCACCCAGAATCCGATGTCCTCCGGCTCGCCGAAGATCCCCAGCGGCATGGGGGTCGGGAAGGAGTCCGGGTCGAAGTCCCTGTCGGCGCCGGTGGATCCCGTCATCAGCGGGGTGAGGACGGCGCCGGGCGCGACGGCGTTGAGCAGGATGCCCCGGCGGCCCCAGGCCGGGGTGACCGCCGTGCGGCGCACCCAGTGGGCGAGGGCCAGCTTCGAGGTGGCGTAGGCGGAGATGCTGGGGCTGGCGCCGAGGGCCTCGGCGGGAAGAGCGCTCTGCGCGGACGCGGCGTGCTCACGGGAGGCCGCCTCGTCCCCGCTGAGCATCAGCCGGACCAGTTCGTCGTCGATCATCGGGACGGTGCTGGCGGAGTTCGAGCCGATCACTACGGCACGCGGGGCGTCCGAGCGCTCCAGTGCGCCGCGCAGTCCGTCCAGCAGCTCCACCGGCCCGAAGTAGTTGATCGAGGCGACGGCGGCGGCGTCCGGCACGCTCGGGCCGACGCCGGCGACGGCGGCCACCCCGTCGAGGACACCGCCGCTCAGCTCCAGGATCTCGGCCACCGCGGTCCGGCGGCCCGCCGGGGTGCCGAGGTCGGCGACGACGTCGGCGGAGCGGAGGTCCACACCGATCACCCGGTGGCCGGAGGCGCGCAGTCGTTCGGCGCTCGCCGCCCCCATGCCCGACGCGGATCCGGTGACGACGATGGTGCCCATGGCGCTACTCCTCCGTGCGGTGACCGCGGCTCTCGCGATCTCGCTTCAAACATATATCAATCAGTGATTGGAAGCTGTCGCCCCGGCCTGTGCTGCAATGTGCGCATGAGCCAGCACTCCGACTCCTCGACCCGTGAGCGACTCCTGACCGCGGCGAAGAAGCTGTTCCTGGAGAAGACTCCCGACCAGGTCTCCGTCCGCGCCATCAATGCGGAAGCGGGCCTCAATCCCGGTGCGGTGCACTACCACTTCGGTTCCCGGGAAGGGCTGATCGCCGCGCTCCTGGAGGAGGAGCTGCTCCCCCTGTGGTCGGACCGCATGGCGAAGCTGCTGCACGGCAGGAACCTCGCGACCTCGGTGGACGACCTGGTGGTCGCGTTCGTGGAGCCCTTCGCGGAGCTGGTGCGCACCGGGGACGGACGGATGCTCTGCCACCTGCTGGCCCGGGCCACCCTGCCGACCGGGCAGCTCGCCAACGTCTCCGCGCAGTTCCTGCCCGCGCCGTTCGAGGTGATGGTCGGCCGCGCGCTGCCGGAGCTGTCGGTCCACGAGGTCGCCGAGCGCTGCGGGCTGGCGTTCAGCCTCGTACTGGAGACGTACGGGCGGCCGGTGGGCGGCCCGCCGAGGGGAGCCGCGCCGTTTCCGCGCGCGGCCACCGTCATCGCCTTCGTGACGGCCGGGCTGACCGCACCCCCGGCCGGATCCCCGTCCGGGGCGGCCGGGGCTCGATAGGCGCGGCCCGGCTCGGGCGCGCGAGCAGGCCGTGGACGAGCCCCCGCACAGTGGGCTCGTCCACGGCCTGCTCGCAGGTGCGGCGGGACCGGCCGGGCGGCACGGACCGGGTACCGCGACCCGGCGCCGCTCCGGCCGCCTCCGCCGCGGCTCTCAGCCCGCCGCCACCGGCTCCGGCGGCGTGATGCCGAATCCGGCGGCACGCTCGGTGAGGTCGCGCCAGACCTTCGGGGCCACCGGCAGGCCCTTCCCGGCCCGCTCCACGGCGAGGGCGGCGCTCCGCTCGCCGGGGTAGAACACGCCGGAGGCGTCGTCCGCCCGCGGCAGGGCCTTGAGGGTGGTCAGCGTGGTGTCCACGGCGGCGGTGAAAGCCGCCGGGTCGCCGAAGGCAGCCGGGTCGAGCGCGATGAGCAGCGCGTTCTGGCGGTGCTCGCGGCCCCCCGGGTCGTCCGAGTGGAAGGAGGCGAAGATCGGCGCGCCCACGAGCACGCTGGTGAGCAGCTCGAAGGCGATCGACATGCCGGAGCCCTTGGCACCGCCCAGCGGCAGCGGCATGACGGCCTGTTCCGGGTCGGTGGTCGGGGTGCCGTCGGCGGTGGCCGCCGCGCCCTCGGGCAGCGGGGTTCCGCTCGCCCTGGCCTGGCGGATCTTGCCCAGGGCGATGGTGGCGGTGGCCATGTCGAGGACGAGCGGTGCCTGGGCGTCGGCCGGCACCGCGACGGCGAGCGGGCTGGTGGCGACGGCGGCGCCCTTGACGCCGGTGTACCCCATGTTGGGCATGCCGGAGACGAAGCCGATGCCGATGAGGCCGTGTTCGGCGATCTTCGAGACGTAGTAGCCGATGGCGCCGGTGTGGACGGTGCGGCGGACTCCGACGGCGGCGATGCCGCTGGTCCGGGCCCGGTTCACCGCTTCGGCGGCGGCGGCGGTGAGGGCCACCGGGCCGGGCGCGTGGTCGGCGTCGAGGACGGTGACGGCCGGGCTCGACGACTCGACGGTGATCTCGGCCCCGGCGTTGGCGACGCCCTTGGCGAGCAGGTCGAGGTAGGCGGGGACGCGGGCGATGCCGTGGGAGTCGACTCCGCGCAGCGCGGCCCAGACGAACACGTCCGCGGTGGTGCGGGCGGCCTCGGAGTCGAGTCCCCCCTTCTCCAGGAGGGCGGCGGCGAAGGTGCGCAGGTCCTCGGCGGGGACCAGGACCTTGCCGGGCTGGGGGGTGGGCTGGTCGGACATGGTGGTGGTGCCTCCTGCTTCAGCGGGTGACGAGTACGTCGACGACTGCGGTGGTCCCGTCCGCGACGGCCCCCAGCGCGCGCTCCAGCGCGGGCCCCAGGGCGTCGGTCGTGTCGACGGTCTCGGTGTGCATCCCGAACGGTTCGGCGAACGCGGCGAGCCGGGGCAGCCGGTGCAGGTCGGTGCCGAGCCATTCGCCGGTCCCTGCGGCCGCGCCCTCGGGGTAGAACCTGCGGTGGTTCAGGTTCATCGATTTGTAGACGCGGTTGTTGAACACCACGATGAGGATCGGCAGTCCGTACGCCCGGGCGGCGTCGTAGGACTGGATCACCGGGTTGTAGGTGAAGGCGCCGTCGCCGACGGTGAGGACCACCGGCTTCTCCCCGGCTGCGAGTTTGACGCCGAGGGCGACCGCGATGCCCTGTCCGAGTCCGCCCTGAACGTAGAAGTACGAGTCGGGTCCGGAAGTCGACAGGTGCCGCTTCACCGTCCTGCTGTGGGTGATGGTCTCGTCGACGACGATGCCGCCGGTCCCGTCGAGCAGCTCGCGCAGGGTGGCGGCGACCAGGACCGGGTCCACTCCTCCGCTCTCCACCGCCCTCGCCTCGGCCGAGGTGATCGCCGCCCGCTCGGCGGCGTACCGCTCCTCCTGGGCCGCGCGGCGCAGGGTGACGGCGGCGCGTTGCTCCTCGGTGAAGTCCTTGGCGCGTTTCGTCAGTTGCCGCAGGGTGTTGGCGACGTTGCCTTCCAGGTACGCGTCGGCGAAGAGCACCTGGTAGACGATGTGCGGCCGTTGCGGCACCTCGTCGACGACGACGATGGTCGCCTTCGACGGGCGGCGGCTCGGCGGGTAGAACGGCACGCGGCAGTTGACCAGGAGGATCAGGTCGGCCTCGTCCATCCAGGGCCCGATGTCGCTGCCGGCGTGCAGCGGATGGGTGCGCGGGAAGTTGCCGCAGACCGCCGAGTCGGGCTCGACCACCGGGATGTTCCACGCCTCGGCGAAGGCGAGGAGCGCCTCGTAGCCGCCGGCCTCGCGGCCGGCCGTCTCGGTGACGACGACCGGGTTCTCCGCCTCGCGGATCAACCGGGCAACGTGGTCGGCCTCTTCGGGCGAGCTGTGCGTGGATCCGGGCGCCACGACCGGCTTCGCCCCGCGGCCGTCCCACTCCTCCAGGAGGATCTCCAGCGGGATGTTGAGGTAGGCCGGACCCGCGGGCGCCCGCCAGGACAGCTCCGCCGCCCGGGTGATCATGGTGGGCAGGGTGTGCACGCTGGCGGCCTCGGTGGCCCACTTGGTGAAGGGCTGGGCGACGCCGTGCGGGCCGCCCACGATCGAGAGGTTGCGGTACCACTGGCCGCCCGGGTCCTGGCCGGGCCCGTCGCCGTAGGTGCTGGACTCCGAGGAGGTGACGACCATCGGGACGCCGGCGAGCAGCGCCCCGTGGATCGCCATCGAGCCCTGGAGCAGGCCGGGGGCCGCGTGCAGGAGGACTCCCTGCGGGCGGCGGGTGACGAGGCCGTACCCGGTGGCCATGCCGACCGCGACCGTCTCGTGGGTGAGGTCGAGGTACTGGGGGGCCGGCTCACCGTCGCGGTGGCGCCGGGCCAGGGATTCCCACACCGGGGCCCATTCGGACCCCGATGAGCAGAAGAGGTAATCGGCGCCGACGGCGTTGAAGGCGGAGACGACGGCGTCACCGCCGTCGACGCCTGGCGTGTTCGTGCTGTCCGTCATCTCAGGTGTTTCCTCAGCCCTCGACCGGCCAGCCGAGGACCTCGCTGATGCCGCGGCCCATCATCCACTCGAGCTCCTCGGGGGTGAAATCCCAGTGCTTGGTGAACTGCTCGATGGTGTCCGTGTAGGTGATGCCGTGGCCGAGCAGGCGGGTGATGTCGGTGCCGTAGAAGCAGCGCTGCGGCCCCATCTTGTCGACCATCTCGCGGACGTACTTCTCGATGTTCTTGTTCGGGAAGGGCTCCGTGGAGTAGCCCGGCAGGGCCGAGACCTTGACGTAGATGTTGGGGTGCTTCGCGAGGTCGGCGGTCTCGGAGACCCAGTAGCCGATGGCGTCGTCGACGCAGCGGGCCATGATGCCCATGTGGTCGATGATGATCTTCAGCTCGGGGTGCTTGGCGGCGATCTGGCCGAGCTCGCGCTTCCAGATGGGCGCGTGGACCATCGTGGGGACACGCAGCTCCTCGGCGATCGGCCAGTACCAGTCGTTGGTGCCGTCGATCATCCAGTTGCGGTCCTGCGGACGGTGGAAGGTGAGGCGGGTGCCCTTGATGTGCGGGTTCTGCGCGAAGTCCTTCAGCATGGCCGTGCCCTCGACCTCGTCGTCCTGGGGCACGCGGGCCATGATGCCGAAGCGGTCCGGGTGGGCCTCGCAGGCTTCGAGGGCGTAGTCGATGCGGTTGCCCTCCCAGGACGGCGGGAGGATGAGGGCGCGGTTGACGCCGGCCTCGTCCATCAGCTCCAGGGCCTCCTCGTACGAGAAGGCCTCCTCGCGGTGGCCGTTGAGGCGGATGCGCTCGCGCGCTCCGGGGACCCAGGGGCGGTCCGGGGCCTCTTCCTTCCAGATGTGGATCTGGGTGTCGACGACGAACATGGCGGTGCCTCTTCCGTTGCGGGGTGGGGTGGTGTGCGTCAGACGCTAGAGCTGGTGGGGGCGTTTGCGGAGTCCCCGGGAGCGCAAGCAGTTGTTGCGTGAACGGGCAGCTGGGGCGGGCTCACACCGGGGAGAACACGGCCTCGGTGATGTGCTCGGCGATGGCCATGCAGGCGGTCGCCGCCGGGGACGGGGCGTTGCGCACGGCCGTGACGCGGCCCACCTGGTGGATGCGGAAGTCGTCCACGAGCGTGCCGTCCGGATCGAGCGCCTGGGCGCGTACGCCGGCTCCGCCGCGGACCACGTCGGCGACCCCGACCCCGGGGACGTACGCCCCCGCCTCCTTCATGAAGGCGGCTCTCGACAGCGAGCCGCGGTACTCCTTGACGCCGGTCCGCCAGTGCTGGGCGGCCATTCGCCAGGCACCGGGATAGGCGGCGAGTCGCGCGAGGTCCTTCACGGACACCTGGGAGAGCTTGTACCCCTCCCTGGCCGTCGCGAGGACCGCGTTGGGGCCGACCTCCACCGAGCCGTCGACCCGGGGGGTGAAGTGCACCCCGAGGAAGGGGTAGCGCGGATCGGGTACGGGGTAGATGAGGCCGCGCACCAGCCCGGCGCGCTCCGGTTTCAGCAACATGTACTCGCCCCGGAAGGGGACGATCCTGGGGGCCGCCCCGTCCCGCGCGAGCTTCGCGACGGTGTCGGCGTGCAGGCCGGGGCAGAGGACCAGCCGGTCGACCCGTACGCGGTCCTGCCCCGAGGCGACCTCGATGCCGCCGGGGACGCGGGTCAGCCCGTCCACCGCGAACCCGAGCCGCACCTCGCCGCCGGCGGCCTCGATGTCCTGCGCGAACCGGCGGGCGATCGCCGGGTAGTCGGTGATCGCGGTGCGGGGCGAGTGGAGGGCCGCGATACCTCCGGCGTGCGGCTCGATCTCCTTGATCTCGTCCTTCGAGACCTTCCGGAGGTCGGGCACGTGGTTGTTCCTGGCCCGGTCGTACAAGCCCTCCATGCGGCCGAGTTCGTCCTCGCGCACCGCCATGACGAGTTTGCCGGTCTCCTGGTACGGCAGCCTGTGCTCCTGGCAGTACTCGCGCAGCAGGGACACCCCCCGTACGGTCAGGTCGGCCTTGAGGCTGCCCGGGGTGTAGTAGATGCCGGCGTGCACCACACCCGAGTTGTGCCCGGTCTGGTGGAACGCGACCCGGCGTTCCTTCTCGAACACCACCACGCGGGTGCCGGGGCGGCGCAGCGCGATCTCGCGGCCCGTCGCCAGGCCCACGATGCCGGCTCCGACGACACCGATCGTTCCGTCGCTCATCGGCATCCTCCTCTCTGCTCGATCCGTGCGTCAGGCCCCGAAGTGGAAGGCGACGGTCTTGACGCGGGTGTAGAAGCGCAGGGCTTCGGTGCCCTGCTCCTTGAACGCGGAGCCGGAGTCGCGGAAACCGCCGAAGGGGTGGTGCACGTCCCAGCCCGTGGTCGTGGTGTTGATGGACACTTGTCCGCAGTCGGCCTCCTCGGCGAAGCGGTGGGCGGCACGCAGGTCGCGGGTGAAGAGCGCGGCGGCGAGGCCGAAGTCGGAGTCGTTGACCTCCTCGACGGCCTCGTCGAAGCCGTCCACGGCGCGGACGACGACGACCGGCCCGAAGACCTCCTCGCGCCAGACGGCCATCTCGCGGGTGACGTCGCCGAGGACGGTCGGCAGGACGTAGCAGCCGTGGGCGTGGGCCTCGTCCTTCGGGGTGCCGCCGCCGGCGAGGACGGTCGCGCCCTCCCGGACCGCGCGGGCGATGTGGTCGAGGACGCCGGTGCGCTGCCCGGTGCTGACGAGCGGGCCGACGGAGAGGGTGTCCGTCTCGCGGGAGCCGAGGCCGAGCGCGGCGACGGCGTCCAGCAGCAGGCCGGTGAAGTCGGCGTACACGGACCGCTCGACGAGGACGCGGCTGGTGGCGGTGCAGCGCTGGCCGGTCTGTCCGAACCCGGCGGCGACCACCGCCCTGACGGCGGCCGGGAGATCGGCGTCCGCGAGGACGACGGTGGCGTTCTTTCCGCCCAGTTCGCCCTGGAAGCGGACGTTGCGGTCGGCGAGGGAGCTGCGGAGTGACTCGCCCACGGAGTTGGAGCCGGTGAAGGTGACGGCGGCGACGCGGGGGTCGTCGAGCAGCGGGGCGGAGATCTTCCCGCCGCGGCCGGTGACCACGCCGAGCACTCCCGCGGGCAGGCCGGCGTCGTGCAGGGCCCGGGCCAGGTGGAGGGCGGACATCGGGGTCTCGGAAGCCGGCTTGAGGACCACGGCGTTGCCGGAGGCGAGCGCGGGGGCCAGCTTGCGGGCCGGGGTCAGCAACGGGTCGTTCCACGGGGTGATCGCGAGGACGATGCCGATGGGTTCGTGATGGTAGCTGGTACGCGTCCCGGGCCGGGCGTCGTGGACCAGGGTGCCGTACCCGGCGCGGGCGAGGCCGGCGTAGTACTCGAAGAAGTCCGCGGCCTTCTGGACCTCGCCGCCCGCCTCAAGGAGGGTCTTGCCGTTCTCGGTCACCACCGCGTCGGTGATCCCGGCGGCCCGCTCGCGGAGCAGCCGGGCCGTCTCGTGGAAGACCCTGGCCCGCTCGAAGGGGGTGGTGCGCCGCCAGAGCGCGAAGCCCTTCTCCGCCTCGTCGTACGCGCGGGTGACGTCCGCGGCCCCGAGCGCCGGTACCCGGGCCACCGGGGTGCGGGTGTCGGACGGGTCGTGGACCTCCAGCCATGTGCCGGCCGCCACCCACTGTCCGCCGAGAAGGGTCTCCATGGTGCGCATCCGGATCATTGCTCCCGTTCGATCTGAGTGGTGTCGTCACGACAACACAGGAAGTCCGCGGAGGTGACCAGGCCCGCGGCGGCAGACATTGCTTGCACGTCACGCACGGGCTCGTGGGCGTCGACCGTGCGGGGACTGTGCTGGAATCGGCACCGCCGAGAGCCGTACGGAAGAAGGAGGCCGCACTCATGGCGTATGCCGTGATCGCCCGCTACACCTGTGAACCCGCCGACGCTGACACGGTGCGTGCCGCGCTGCTGAAGATGCGCGCGCACACGCTGACCGAGCCGGGGAACCTCGGGTACGAGGTGCACGCGGAGGTCGACCGGCCGGGCGGATTCGTGCTGTACGAGCGGTACGCCGACCGCGCCGGCTTCGACGCGCACGCGGCGGCGGAGTACTTCGACGAGCTGATCGTGCGGACGGTGCGGCCCCTGCTGACGGACCGTGCGGTGACGTTCGCGGAGGTGCTGTAGCGGTACGCGGGGCACGGCGGCGGGGTCCGGAGGCGCGTCAGCGCCCCGGCCCCCGCCGCCGTGCGCGGGCGCCTACCGTCGTGCGCGGGCGCCTACCGCCGTGCGCGGGCCCCCGCCGCCGTGCGGCTCAGAACTCGTTGCCCCAGCAGTAGCGGGCGAGGGTCTCCACCTGGATCAGTTTGCGGTGCTGGTCCCCGGCGCTCAGCAGAGGGCGGGCGGCCACGTCGGCGAAGCCCCGGGAGGGCGAGAGCGCCATGTCCTCCAAGTCCTTGACCTCGGCCGCGGCGTCGATACGGACCATCACCGCGTCGATCTCCTCGAACTCGGCGGTGGTGGCGTCGACCGCGCCGAGGCAGGCGTCCCGGTCCTCGGGGAGGGCCCGCAGCAGCTCCAGCTCGGCGTCGGTGCCGCGGTCGAGGGGAAGCACCCAGCGGTCGGCGGGGACCGCCGCGTACAGCCGTTCGGCGCGGGCACGGTCCACGGCGGCGGGGGCGGCCCCACCGGGCGCGACGGCGATCCGGACGCCCTCCGGGCGCTCGTCCAGCCGCACCGCGAGCGCGTCCACGGCGAGTGCGTCCTCGAACGCCAGCGCGCCGGTGTCACCGGGTTCACCGGCGGTGTGGGCGAGCAACAGCGGGTTGTTCAGCTGGATCAGGCGCACCCCCTGGGCGACCAGGAGCCGGATCTCCGCGCGGATGATCTCCGCGAGGGCCTCACCGAGCTCGCGGGCCGAGGCGGGACCGCCGGCTCCGGCGAGTTCCGGGTCGAAGGTGGTGGCCGCGAGGTAGGCCGGGGAGGGCAGCGCGACCTTGGGGGCGACGACGGTGAGTTCGCCGAGCAGGCCGGCCCACTCGCCGAGCAGCGGGCCGTCCGCCTCGGGGAGGGTTTCGGCGACCCAGCGGGCCAGGCCGTCGGTCTCCTCGCCGGTGCGCCGGAATCCGGTGACTCCTTCGAGGACCGCGCTGCGGAAGTCCTCGCGGGGGAGGTCGCCGTCGGTGACGACGGTGGAGCGCAGCCGGCGCTGGAAGACCACGGCCTCCTTGACCGCGGCGAGTTCGGCCGCGCGCAGGGCTTCGGCGTCGCCGCGCTCGCGGGCGGCCAGCAGGGCGGGGGGCCGGACCAGGCTGCCGTGGTGGTCGATGCGGTAGTTGAACGTGTCCGCCATGGCTCAGGCGTCCTTTCCGGCGGGCTTGCCGGAGACGCCCCAGGCGGCGAACTCCAGTTCGTAACCGAGGGCGGCGAGTGTCTCGTCGGCGATCGTCTGGTCCTCGTCGGCGGTGCCGCCGGCGATGCCGAGACCGCCGATGATCTCGCCGTCCTTCTTGATGGTGACGCTGCCCTCGGCGGCGAGGATGGGCATGGAGGCGCCGGGCAGCTGGGAGAGCTGGGAGAAGAAGACCGGCTGGCTCTCCTGCCACTTCTTCAGCATCTTCCCCGGGCGCTGCATGATGGCGGCCGTGTACGCCTTGGCGCGGGCGATGTCGGGGGTGAGCGGGCGGGCTCCGTCCGGGCGGCGGATGGCGACGGGGAAACCCCCGGCGTCCACCACGGCCACGCTCACCGCCTTGCCGAGGGCCTGGGCGCGCCGGTGGGCCTCGGCGATGAGCTCTTCGGCGGCGGCGAGGGTGAGGTCGCTCATGCGGTTTCCTTCGGGGTGGTGAGAGTGCGGCGCAGTCGGGCGACGGCGGCGTTGTACGGCTCCGGCGTCTCCCAGTACATGGAGTGCGGGGCGCCCGTGACGATCTCCAGGTGCGAGCCCTCGACCAGTTCGTGGGCGCGGGTGACCGTCTTGACGCTGAGCACCGCGTCCTTCTCCCCCGCGAGGAAGGCGAGGGTGACGCCCGAAGCACGGATCTCGTCCAGGCCGGGGCCGTCGGTGTCGAGGTTGCGCAGGTCCTGCATGGTGGCGGTGTTGAAGGTGCCCATCTGCTGGAAGAGGAAGGTGAGGTCTGGGCGCTCCCGCTGGAAGCGCTTGGTCAACAGGCGGTCGATGACCGGCAGTTTGACCGCTTCGGCGCGGTCGGCGGCGGCCAGTTCCTTCAGCTCGGGGTGGCTGATGCCGCCCAGCGAGTGGCCGAGGACGACCGAGCCGACGCGTTCGGGGCGTACCAGGCCGGCGCGGAGGGCGGCGACCGATCCGATGGACTGGCCCACCAGCATGGCGTCGGTCAGGTCCTCCCGGTCGAGCACCGCGACGACGTCACCGTAGAAGGCCTGTCCGTCGAACTCGGACTGCGGTGCGGACAGCACGGTCCTGCCGAAGCCCCGCAGGTCGAGGGTGACGACGGTGAACTCGTCGCGGAGGGCGACCACCTGCTGCCACCAGGCGGCGTGGTGGCCGCCCGATCCGTGGACGAACACGATCGCCGGGCCGCTGCCGTGGCGCTCGTAGTAGAGGGACGCTCCCTCTGCATCGACGTGGGGCATGTCACGGTCTCCTTGTGGCTCAGTGGGGGCGCTTGCCGTGGAAGACGAGCTCGATCATGGTGTGGTCGGGGTCGTGGATGTAGCAGAACTTCGACTGGTTCTCCGGGCGTTCGACGGGCCGGGTGTGCCGGATGCCCAGCTCGGCGAGGTGCTCCATGAAGTCGTCCCAGTCGTCGACCTCCACGGCGAAGTGGTACGGCGCCATCCGGTCCATGTCCTCGACCGGGGTGAAGTGGAGGTCGAAGTTGCCGCGGGTCATCAGCACCACGCGGGTGTTGGACTTCGGCTGGATCCTCTTCATCCCGAAGACCTCGGCGTACCAGGCGGCGGTCCGGTCGGGGTCGGTGGTGGGGAAGTTGACGTGGTGGATGTAGCGGGGTTCCTTGCTCACGGCGTACTGCCTTTCGGGGGGAGGGTGGTGGACCGCTCAGGGGCGGCCGGGCTCGGCCAGGACGTGGTTCGACAGGACACCGATGCCGCTGATCTCGATGTCGACCGTGTCGCCCACCTCGATCTGGCAGGTCGACTCGGCGCCCATCCACAGCACGTCCCCGGGGTGCAGGGTGATGTGCCGGGTGATCTCGACCATGTGGTCGTACGGGTCGAAGACCATGTCGCCGGTCGGGAAGCGGGCGCGGGTCTCGCCGTTGACGCGGAGCGTGGTGGTCTGGGCGAGGGCGTCGACGTCGGTCTCGATCCAGGGACCCATCGGCTTGAAGGTGTCGCTGTTCTTGCTCCGCCAGAAGGTGCGGTCCTCGTGCTGCCAGGTGCGGGCGCTGACGTCGTTGCCGATCGTCCAGCCGAAGACGGCGTCCCGCGCCCGCTCGTACGTGGCGTGCCGCAGCGTCCTGCCGATGACCGCGACGAGCTCCGGTTCGGCCTCGAACCGCCCCCGTACTCCATCGGGCTTGACGATCGCGGTGCGGTGGCCGGTGAGCGCGTTGTTGGCGCGGTAGCCGGCCTCCGGCCGCTCGGGCAGGACGGCCGCCGCGTCGCCGAGCAGCCGGGCGTGCTCGATGTGGCGCGGATAGTTCATGCCGACGGCGTAGAAGACCGGCGGGACGACCGGGGGCAGCCAGTCGGCCCCGGCGAGCGGGATCGTGCCGATGACGGTGGGGTCGCCGTCCAGCGGCGAGTCGGAGAGCAGGCGTACGGAGCCGTCCTCGACGCGGCCCCAGACGGCCCGGCCGCCGACGCGTATACGGGTGTATCGCATGGGGGCTCAGTCCGTCAGCAGGTGGGAGACGCGCTTGGTGACCAGGTAGGCGTCCAGTCCCTCCGGGCCGCCCTCGCGTCCGTAGCCGCTGGACTTGACCCCGCCGGACGGTGCCTCGTGGGTCGATCCGCCGCAGTGGTTGAGGGAGAGGATCCCGGCCTCGAACTCGCGGGTGAGGCGCTCGGCGGTGGCGGCGGAGCGCGTGAAGCCGTACGCGGCGAGGCCGTAGGGCAGCGAGTTGGCGATCCGCAGCGCCTCGTCCAGCTCGCGGAAGGCGACGATCGGCGCGAGCGGTCCGAAGGGCTCGTCGGACATGAGGGCGGCGTCCTCGGGGACGTCGGTGAGAACGGTGGGGGCGAAGAAGTAGCCGGCGCGATCCAGGCGCTCGCCGCCGGTGCGGATCTTCGCGCCCTTGGCGACGGCGTCGGCGGTGAGGGCCTCCATGGCGCTCAGCCGGCGCTCGTTGGCGAGCGGGCCCATGGTGACGCCCTGGTCGAGACCGTCGCCGACCACCACCGCCTCGGCGGCGCGGACGAACTCCTCGGTGAACTCCTCGACGATGCTCTCGTGGACCAGGAAGCGGCTCGGCGAGGTGCAGACCTGGCCGGCGTTGGCGAACTTCGCCGCGGCCGCGCGGCGGGCGGCGGTGACGGGGTCGGCGTCCGCGCAGACGATGACCGGGGCATGACCGCCCAGCTCCATGAGGGACGGCTTCATCTCCGCACCGGCGGCTGCGGCGAGCAGCTTGCCGACCGGTACGGAGCCGGTGAAGGCGATCAGCCGGGTGGCGGGGTGCGCGATGAGATGCGCGGAGACCTCGGCGGGCTCGCCGAAGACGAGGTTGAGCACGCCCGCGGGCAGGCCGGCGTCCTCGAAGCAGCGGACCAGCTCGACGGCGGTCCCGGGTGTCTCCTCGGAGGCCTTGATGACGAGGGAGCAGCCGGCCGAGAGAGCCGCGGCGATCTTCCGCATCGGTGACCCGGCCGGGAAGTTCCAGGGGGTGAAGGCGGCGACCGGGCCGATCGGCTGGCGGCGCACGGAGAGCAGCGTGCCGGACTCGGTCGGGATGACCCTGCCGTAGGCGCGGCGGGCGTCGTCGGCGTCCCAGCGCAGGGCGCCGGCGACGCGCCCGGCCTCTCCGACGGCCTCGCGCAGCGGCTTGCCCTGTTCGCGGGTCATGGTGCGGCCGACCCGGTCGGCGCGGGAGACCAGCAGGTCGGCGGCGTGGTGGAGGATCGCGGTGCGCTCGGCTATCGGTGTGTCGCGCCAGAGCGCGAAGCCGGCCGCGGCGGCCTCGGCGGCGCGGTCGAGGTCGGCGGTGGTGGCGAGCGGAACGTGTCCGAGCACCTCTTCGGTGGCCGGGTTCACGACCGGTACGGTCGCTCCGGCGCCACCTTCGCACCAGGTGCCCGCTATGTACATGCGGATGGCGGGGTAGTCGTCTGGGGTCGTCATGGGTGCGTGTGCCCTCTCACGCTCGGCGGGTGGGGTGTCAGGAGGCGGTGCTGCCGGAGGCGTCACGGGAGCTGCGCAGGGTCCAGATGTGGTGGGGCGGCGTGGTCTCGTGGACGCGGGTCCCGTACGAGGCGTCGACGCGGTCCATGTCCGCCGCGTACTCGACGCGGCCGCCGCAGGGGGCGTGGACGAAGCGGAAGACGTTGGAGCCGACCGTGTGCCGGCCGAGCTTGCGGGCTTCCCGCCAGCCCTGGGCGATCATGTGGTTGCCGCCCTCGATGACGTCGTCGAAGCCGGGGACCTCGTAACTGACGTGGTTGACGCCGGCCCGGTCCGGGCGGTGGCAGAGCAGGAAGTTGTGCTGGTCGTCGTCGCCCTCGCACTGCATGAAGGTGCCCATCGGCTTGACGACGTCGGTCGCCCGGAAGCCGAGCCGGTCGACATAGAAGGCGACGGCCTCCTCCTGTCCGGCCTTGGGGATGTTGAGGGCGACGTGGCACATGCGCAGCGGGCGGACCCGGCCGACGGGTTCGAGCGGAGCGTTCCAGCGGCGTACGGCGCCGGAGACGTTCGCCTCGCGCGGTCCGCCCGGCGCGAACTCCTTGACACGGGCCAGGGTGAGGCCGAGGCCGAAACCGGTCTCGTCGCGGGTGCGGTGCACCCCGTCCGCGCCGAGGGCGACCTCACGGTCGACGCCGACCCGGGCGACCAGTGTCGCCAGGTCCGCCTCGGTGTCGACGCCCCAGACCACCTCGCGGAGGGTGGGGCCGTCCTCCAGGGCGGGCGGCAGGGCCGGGTCGGGGAGGGTGTCGAGGTGGAGCCGTTGGCCCGCCGCCGTCTCGAACGAGGCGCGGACGGCGGTGCGCTCCACCGGGGTCAGCCCGAAATCCGTGAAGAAACGGACGCACGCGTCGAGGTCGTCGACGCTGTAGGTGACCGACTCGATTCTCTGGATTCCCATGGACTCCTCATTTCGCGGGCCGCGACCGCAGGGCGCGTGACACCGGCTCGATCAGCTTAGAAATCGGGGCGCGCGGCCTCAACGGCCCGGCATTCCGAATGGTGCAAGCACTTCTTGCGCGAACGGTCGCGCCACGGGGCCGGCCGCGGGGGCAGGTGCCTCACATGGCGGGAATGGGGTTCTCCGAGAACCACGCGGCGAGGAATTCGAGGAAGACGGTCACCTTGCGCGGCGTCTCCTGGCCGGGGCCGTAGATCGCGTACAGCGGCCGGTCGGGCACCGCGAGTTCGGGCAGCAGCACCCGGAGGGCGCCGGAGACCAGGTCGTCGTAGGCCGGCCGCTGCGGGAGCAGGGCGATCCCCCTCCCGTGCACGGCGGCCTTCTGCAGGGCGATGTAGGAGTTGGAGGAGAACGCCACGTTGCGGATCTTGTGCAGGGTGCTCGCATGGCCGTGGCCCACCCGCCAGACCGGGTCGTTGACGTGCACCAGGCAGTCGTGGACGGCGAGGTCGTTCGGGTGCGCGAGCGTGCCGTGCTTCTCCAGGTACTTCTCCGACGCGCACAGCACGAAGGGCAGTGAGGCGATCTTCTTCAGGCGGACACTGGAATCCCGCAAGTCGCGCGTGTGGAAGGCGATGTCGAATCCGCCGTCCAGGAAATCGTAGGTGCGGTCCGATATGCCACCGAGCTCGAAACGGACGAGGATTTTCGGGTGCGCGACGGAGAACGCGGATATGGCGTCCCCCAGGTCGAGGCTGCCTATCCACTTGGGACAGATGATGTTGAGCGATCCCTCCGGCCGGTCGTGGAGCTGCGCGATGTGCGAGTCCTCGGCGGAGATCTCCTCCAGGATGCGTGCCGCGAACTCCGCGTAGCGCAGGCCGGGCTGGGTGAGGCTGACGGACCGGGCCGTGCGGTTGACGAGCCGGACCCCGATCTGGCGCTCCAGCTCCGCGACGTGGCGTGAGATGAGTGATCCCGAGGAGCTCAGCGCTTTGGCGGCCCCGCTGAAACTGCCGATGTTGGCGACGGTGACGAAGCTGCGCATGAGGAGCAGACGGTCCATGGTGGTACCTCCGGCCGTTCACGGCCCCGGTCATGGGGCCGTGTCGGGCGGGTTGTGCGGGTGGAGCCTCGGCGCTGCGCTCCGGAACGGGGATCGCTCGGCCGGGTGCACGGAACGGGGTGTCGGACGACCCGGGAATCAGGGGCAGTACTGAGGGGCCTTGTCCAGGTTGTCCTTGGTGACCAGCAGGATCGGCGTCTTGTCCATCTTGCTGATCTTCTTTTTGTCGAGCAGTCCTACCGCATTGTTCACGGCGAGGGAACCCGTGCTCATGGCCGAGTTCGCGACGGTCGCCGAGAGCTCGCCCTTCTCGACCCCTTCGAGGCCCCGGTCGGTGCCGTTGACGGTGACGATCTTGACGTCCTTGCCGGCCGCCTTGAAGGCCGTACGGGCGGCGAGGGCCATCTCCTCGTTGGCGACGAAGGCGTACTGGAGGTCCGGGTGCGCCTGGATCATGTTCTCGGCGACGTCCTTGGCCTTCGCGGCGTTGAACATGCCCGGCTGGTTCGCGACGATCTTGGCGGTGGCCGGGAGTGCCTTGGTGAATCCGGCGACCAGCATGTCGGAGGCGGCGCCGGGGGCGCCGGCGATCACGCCGACCTCCACCGGCCTGCCCGCGGCGTCCGTCGCGACCCAGCCCGCGTCCAGCGCGCCGACCGCGTTGAGGTCCACGACCACCGCACCGAGGATCTCGGAGGGGTCGTCGGTGACGACGGAGGTGAGGAAGATCGGAATGCCGGCGGACTTCGCCTTGGCGATGTCGCCCTTGAGGGCGTCGACGTTCACCGTCTGCACGATGAGCGCGTCGACGTTGCGGGAGATCATGTCCTCGATGTTGGACAGCTCGGTACCGGGGTTCTGGTGCGAGTTGGCCGTGTAGATCTTCGTGTGGCCCGCCTCGGCCGTGTTCTCCACCGCCTTCTGGAGGCAGGTGTGGAACTCCGTGTCACCGCCGTTGACGAACCCGAGGGTGACGGCGTCGCCGCCGGATCCGGACTCGCCGCTGCATCCGCCGAGAGCCAGCGCGGCCCCCACGACGGTGGTGGCCAGCACTCTTCGCGGGTGGAGGGACAGGCTCATGGTGTGGTCGCCTTTCGTGGCGTGCGGGGAACGTGGTCGGCCGTGCGGGGACGTGGAGTCACGGTGCGGAGCGTCCGACCGCGCTACCGCGTACGTCAGGTGGGGGACTTCTTGTGGAGCTGGTTGGCGATCGCCGCGACGAGCAGGACGGCGCCGACCGAGATCTGCTGGAAGTAGCTGGAGACCTGCAGCAGGTTCAGGGCGTTGGCGACGACACCGAGCAGGACGACACCGAGGGCGGTGCCGATGACGGTGCCGCTGCCGCCGGCGAGCGAGGTGCCGCCGATCACGACGGCCGCCACGGCGGTGAGCTGGAGGTTGAGGCCACCCGTTCCGGGGCTGCTCGCGCCCAGTCGGGAGAGCAGCATGAGACCGGCGAGACCGGCGAGGGTGCCCGCCAGCCCGTAGAGCAGGAGTTTGTTCCGGTTGACGCCGATGCCGCTGAGGCGGGCGACGTGCTCGTTGCCCCCGATGGCGAACGCGTCGCGGCCGAAGACGGTGAACTTCATGACGAGACCGGCCACCACCAGCACCAGGATCGCCACGATCAGCAGATGGGGGACGCCGAGGACCTTGCCGTTGCCCAGCGAGGAGAGGTGGGTGCCGATGGAGACGCTGAGACCGTCCAGGACGAGGAGCGCGACGCCGTCCAGGAGCGTGGCCGTCGCGAGCGTGGCGACGAACGGTGCGACGCGCGTGTAGGTGACCACGAGCCCGTTGACCAGTCCGATGAGGGTGGCCAGGACGAGGGAGACGACGACCGTCACCGTGGTGGACTCGCCGTCCGCCAGCATCTGGGCGGCCACCGCGGTGACGACGGCGGCGTTGCTCCCCATCGAGAAGTCCATGCCGCCGGCCGTCATCAGCAGCGTGAGACCGGCGGCGAGCACCCCCGAGACGCTGACCTGGCGGAGGATGTTGATGATGTTGGTGGAGGTGGCGAACGAGTCGGTCCGCACACTCGCGAACACCACCACGATGATCAGCACCGCGAAGAGGCCCGCGTGCGGGATGCCCGCCAGGGAACGCAGCGGGGCGCGCGACCCGGGTGCGGTCTCCGGGGCGCTCTTCGTGGCGGGGGTCTGCGCCGGGGGCGCTACGGGGCTCACTTGCTCTGTCCTCCGAGGGCGAGGGCGACGAGTTGGTCGCGGGTGATGGTGGTGACGTCGTGTTCGGCGACCGTCCGTCCCCCGCTGACGACGATCACCCGGTCGGCCAGTCGCATGACCTCCTCGGCGGAGGAGGACGCGAGCAGCACGGCGACACCGCGAGCGGCGAGTCCGTCGACGAGGGTGTGGATGTCCGCGATGGCCGCGACGTCGACCCCGTTGGTGGGGTCTTCCAGGAAGCACGCGACGGGCGCGGTCTCCAGCCATTTCGCCAGCAGGACCTTCTGCTGGTTGCCTCCCGAGAGGCGCCCGACGGCCGGATTGCGGGTCAGCGAGACGACTCCGTAGCTCTGGCGCAGCGGGGCGGCCCGGCGGGTGAGCGCCGACCACCGCTGCAGTCGGCGCCGCTCCAGGCGGTCACTGGCCAGCATCAGGTTCTCGTCGAGCGAGAGTTCGGGGATCAGCCCGAGCGCCCTGCGGTCGCCGGTGACGCACCGCAGACCGCTGGCGAGCGACCGGGGGATCCGGCCGAAGGGGACGTCCTCGCCGTCCACCGACATCGTGCCGGAGTCGGGGCGGCGGCGGCCGGAGAGCAGGTCGAAGAGACGCGACTGCGCGTCCCCGGCGGGGCCGAGGACGGCGACGATCTCACCCTTGCGCACGTCGACCGCGAAGTCCTCGATGGTGCGCCCGTGCGAGAGGCCCCGGACCGCGAGGCCGATCTCGCCGGTGGGAGCGGTGCGTGCGGGGCGGGTCGAGACGACGTCCCGGCCCACCATGGTGCGGACCAGCCCGGCGGCGTCGGTCCCGGCCGCCGGACCGCTGTGCACGACCGCGCCGTCCCGCAGGACGGTGATGTGGTCGGCGACGGAGAGCACCTCGTCGATGTAGTGCGAGATGTAGACGACGGCCATGCCCTCGTCGCGCAGCGTCCGTACCAGCGTCCGGATCCGGTCGGCGGCCTCGGCGCCCAGACAGGCGGTCGGCTCGTCGAGGATGAGGACCTTGCCACCGCGCCTGACCTCGCGGGCGACCTCGACCATGGTCTGCTCCGCGACGGTCAGCCCACCGGCCGTCCGGTTCACGTCGATGGTGATGCCGAGGTCCGCGAGGGCCTTGCGTGCCTGCTCCCGGACGGCCTTCCAGGCGACGAGGGCGCGCGGGGCGGGCAGGTCGCCGAGGAGGATGTTCTCGGCGACCGTCAGCTCCATGACCAGCTCGCGGCGCTGCGGGACGGTCGAGATGCCGAGCCGCCGCGCCTGCCGCGTCGACAGGCCGGTCTGGGCCTGGCCGCCGATCTCGATGGTGCCGCCGTCCGCCTGGTGGACTCCGGCCAGCACCTGGACGAGGGTGGACTTGCCGGCCCCGTTCATGCCCATCAGGGCGTGGATCTCGCCCGGTCTGATGTCGAGGGAGACCCCGGTGAGGGCGGCGGCTCCGCCGAAGCTCTTGCGGAGGTCACGGACCCTGACCACCGGTTGCGAAGGCGCGTCGACGACGGCGGTGGTGCTCGTACGGAGCGCGGTACGGGTGGTCACGTCGGTGCTCCCCCCGGTCTGCCGGTCGGCGGGCGGTGTCACGGCTGCGACCGGTCCCCGTCACCGGGGGTGACGCGTGCGAAGCCGCGGATGTCGGGGAACGGCGGCTCGCGGTCGGCCTGCAGGTCCACCTGGAAGGTGTTCAGGCACATCCCGAGCATCGTGAAGTTGCCGAGCGAGCCGATGGCGTCGACCAGGCCCTGGGAGCCGAAGTGCCGGTGCGCGGCGGCGAAGGTCTCGTCGGAGACGAAGTGGTTCTCGAGCACCTCCTGGCAGAAGGTGTAGAAGGCGGTGTCCGCCTCGTCGTCGAACTCGGGGGTGCGGCGCTCGGCTATCGCGTCCACGGCGGCGGCCGGGACGCCTGCCTCGACGGCCGCCCCGACGTGCGCGTTCCAGGAGTACTGGGCGTCCCAGTTGCGGGCGGCCATCAGCAGGGTCAGCTCCCGCAGGTGCTTGGGCAGGTCAGAGTCGAAGCGGACGAACGCCCCGAGCGACTCCACGCGTTCGCAGAGTCCGGGGCTCTGCAGCCAGACCCGGAACGGGCCGCGTACCCCGCCGCGACGAGCGGTGATGCGGGCATGCAGCTCCTGCTGGTGCTCGTTCATCTCTTCGGTACTCAGAACGGGGAGGCGCATGGCCGGTCCCTGCCTTTCGATCTGCGACACAAACTCGAAATGTGCGATGGCAGCAGACCGTACCTCCGGCTGGTAGCGGCTCACCCTTCTCGGAATGCAAGGTAAAGGTGCGCACCAGGGACCTCTCAGCGACGGCCGCTTCCCATAACGTCGGACGACGCCTCGCCGTCGAAAGGGTTTGCCGCATGAGCGTCATCATCAAGACCGCTTCCGTACCGCTGCTGGACCGGGGAGGCTCGATCGTGACGACCCCGCTGGTCACGACGGTTTCGGCGGCCGGCGAGAATCTGATCACCAGCGGAATGAGCGTTTATCCGGTCGGTTCCGGGGCGCCGATGCACTCGCACAACTGCGACGAGCACGTGACGATTCTCGAAGGAGAGGCGGAGGTACTGGTGGAGGGCGTCGTGACGCGTTTGGAGCGCTACGACACCACGTACATCCCCTCCCCCGTGCCGCACCTCTTCCGGAATGCCGGGGAGACTCCGCTGCGCATCCTCTGGGTCTATACCTCGGGCACGGTGACCCGCACGTTCACCGATTCCGGCGTGACGGTCGAACACCTCTCCGCCGAGGACCGGATGGGGCGCTGAGCGGCGGCCCTCAGCGGCGTGCGGCGGTCCGGCCGGGGGCGCCGCACGCACCCTCCGTGCGCGAGGCCGCGCCGACGGCCCTCCCCACCGACGCCGTCCGCTCCTCCCGGCCCCGGTACGGAGCCGACCACGTGGACGGGAAGGGCCTCCGGCGCATCCGGTCAGGCTCCGGCCGGCACGCCCTCCGTCACCCTCGCGCCCGCGCGGGCCACCACCACGGGTGATCCGTCCACGGGAGCCCGGAGCACGTCCGCCTCGACCCCGTACAACTCCCTCACCAGCGAGGCGGTCACGGTGGTGCGGGGCGCTCCCTGGGCCACGACGCTGCCGTCCTTCATGGCCACGAGGAGGTCGGAGTAGCGCGCGGCGGCGGCCAGGTCGTGCTGGACCATGACGACCGTACGGCCGGCGCGCGCGACCTCCCGGACGAGTTCGAGGACCTCGACGACGTGCCCGAGGTCGAGGGCGCTGGTCGGTTCGTCCAGCAGGACCACCGGCGTCTGCTGGGCGAGCACCATGGCCAGCCAGCAGCGCTGGCGCTGGCCGCCGGAGAGGCGGTCGAGACGCTCCCCGGCGAGACCGGTGGTCCCGGTGGCCTCCAGCGCGTCGCGCACCGCCGCCTCGTCCTCGCGCGACCACTGGCGCAGCAGCCCCTGGTGAGGGTGGCGCCCGTACCGTACGAGCCCCGCGACGGTCACCGCCTCGGGGGCGCGGGGCGACTGCGGGAGCAGGGCGACGCGTTGCGCGGCCGGGCGCCGGCCGAGCGCCCACAGGTCCGCGCCGTCGGCGTGGACCGTACCGGACTCCGGCCGGTGGAGCCGGGCGACGGCGCGCAGCAGCGTCGACTTCCCGCAGCCGTTGGGTCCGACGATCGAGGCGACCTGCCCGGCGGGCACGGTGAACCCGGCGTCCTTGACGACGGCCCGGCCGGGGTAGGAGACGTGGAGGCCGCGGACGTCGAGGCCGCTCGGCGCGTTCTTCATGGGCGGGTTCATGCCTTTTCTTCGGTGCGGTCCGAGCGGAAGAGGACCCAGAGGAGGAAGGGGCCGCCGAGGACGCTGGTGACGACGCCGACGGGGAGTTCGACGGGGGCCCCGACCCGGGCGAGCGCATCGGCCGCGGTGACGAGGGCGGCTCCGGTCAGGCCCGCGCCGAGGACCGGGACCCGGGTGGGACCGGCCAGCCGCTGGGCGAGGATAGGGGCGCCCAGGGCGATGAAGGCGATCGGCCCGCCGACGCCGACGGCGACCCCGGCGAGGAGCACCGCGAGGGCGAGGGCTGCGGCACGCACCCGGCGCAGGTCGACCCCGAGGGTGGCGGCCATGTCGTCGTCGAAGCGCAGGAGTTGCAGCCGGTGACCCGCCGCGAGGGAGAGCGGTACGAGGAGGCAGAGGGCGATCAGCAGCGGCGTACCGGCGGCCCAGTCACGGCCGTTGAGGCTGCCGACCGCCCAGAGGAACACTCCTCCGGCGGAGTTGTCGTTCTCGCGGGACATCACGAGGTCGCTGACGGCCCCGACGAAGGTGGAGACGCCGATGCCGGTGACCAGGACGCGATAGCCGGCGCTGCCCGCCCCGCCCGCGCACAGCACGACGAGCGCGGCGGCGGCGACGGCGCCGACGGGCCCGAGCCACCACATGCCGACCATTCCGGTGGACGTGCCCGCGGCGGCGGCGACGACGGCCGCGGTGGCACCCTCGTTGACCCCGACCAGGTCGGGGGTGGCGAGACGGTTCCCGGCGAGGGTCTGGGTGAGACAGCCGGCGATGCCGAGCGCGGCACCGACCATGATGCCGACGAAGATCCGGGGCAGCCGGAACTCGCGGATGACCATGACGGTGCCCGCGTCGCCGGTGCCCAGCAGGCCGGAGAGGGTCCGCGCCGGGCTCATGCCGGACGAGCTCGCCAGTACGGAGAGGACGACGAGCAACGCGATCACGGGGAGGAGGAGCGCCGCCACGAGTGCGCTGCGGCGGGGGAAGAGCCAGGAGAGCGCGCCACCGCGCAGCACGGTGCTGTCGGGCGGGGTGAGGACGGGCGGTGTCAGGCCGCGTGGGGGCGGCCCGGCGTCGCGCGGGACGAGGCCGGGAGCGTGGTCCGTCATGCCGCGGCCCCCGCGGTGGAGAGTCGGGACGAGCGGGCGATCCAGATGAGCAGGGGGCCGCCGACGAAGGCCAGGAGCACGCTGACCGGGGTCTCCCAGGGGCGGATGACGATCCGGGCGAGGATGTCGGCGAGGATCATGACGTCGGCGGCGATCAGCGCGGACAGCACGAGTTGGGCCCCCGTCGACGCGCCGGCGAGGGCGCGTGCGGCGTACGGGGCGAGCAGCCCGAGGAAGGCGATGGGCCCGGCCACCGCGACCGCGCAGCCGGCGAGCAGCGACACGGCGACGGCCACCACGACGCGGATCCGTCCGGGGTGGTGGCCGAGCGAGCGCGCCCCGTCGTCGCCGAGACCGAGGGCGGCGAGCGGCCGGACGCAGCAGCCCGCGGTGAGCAGTCCGAGGAGCACCAGCGGTACGAGGGGCACGAGTTGACCGGTCTCCACACCGGCCAGCGAGCCGATCGTCCAGTAGCGGTAGGTGTCGAAGGTGGACTGGGTCCCCAGCAGGACGTACGAGGTGAGGCCGTGGAAGGTGGCACTGAGCGCGGAGCCGGCGAGCACCAGGCGCAGCGGGGAACCGGCGGCCCGGCCGGACGCGGCGAGCAGGAGGACCACGGCGCTCGCCGCCATGCCGCCGAGCAGCGCCCAGACCAGCAGCGCACCGGAGGAGGAGGCGTGGAAGAAGGTGAGTCCGAGGACGACGGCGAACGCGGCGCCGGAGTTGACGCCGAGCAGCCCGGTCTCCGCCAGCGGGTTGCGCGTGGCGGCCTGGAGGAGGCAGCCGGCGGTGCCGAGGCAGAGGCCGACCAGAATCGCGGCGAGGGTGCGCGGGAGGCGTACGTCCATGACGGCGAGGCGGAGTTGGGCGTCGGCGCGGGCCGAGGGGTCGCCCCAGAGGTAGTCCCAGGCGCGCGCGGGCGGGGTGGAACCGGTGCCCGTCAGCAGGGAGGCGAGGACCAGGCAGAGCAGGGCGACGAGGCTGAAGGCGGCCCACCGGACCGGACGCCGGTCCCCGCTCGCCGGGCCGGACCGCTCAGGGCGGGGGACCGTCGCCGTACGGGTTTCCGCCCTCCCGGGAGAGCCCCCTTGCGCAGTAGACATATGGTTAGCCTAACCTAAGCATCAACGCCCGGTCCGGCGGGGCTCCCGAGCCCTCCCGTCCGGGCCGGCTCCGCCCGTCCGATCCGGTCCGACTCTGCCCGCACGCAGCGCTTCTCTTCACAACGGTGCGTCAGAACCCGTTCGTCCACCCGCATACGGAGGTTTCCGGCCATGACGCCGAACCAGTCCACCGCTCCCCGCCGCCTCGCCCGCCCCTTGGCCGCCGTCGCCGTCCTCGGCATCTGCGCGCTCACGGCGACCGCGTGCGGCTCCTCGGACGCGGACTCGGCATCGGACGGCTCCGCCAAGGGCGGCACCACCACGGTCACCGACGCGGCCGGAACGAAGGTGACGGTACCCGCCGAACCGGCGCGTGTCGTGGTCCTGAGCGAAATGGATCTCGACTCCTCGCTCACCCTCGGGGTGAAGCCGGTGGGCCTGACGGCGGGCCGCGGCCAGAAGGGCGCCCCCGCGTACCTGACGGACGAGGCCGGCGACATCCCGGTGGTGGGCGCGGTCACCGGCCCGGACATCGAGAAGGTCGTCCAGGCGGCTCCCGACGTGATTCTCGCCGGCCAGATGACGGACACTCAGGTGCTCGCCCAACTCCGCAAGATCGCGCCCACCCTGGTCACCATCGGCGACGACAAGGACTGGAAGAAGTCCCTCTCCCTCACCGGCGAGGTCCTCGGCAAGGCCAACGAGGCCGACGCCTTCCTCGCCGACTACGACGCGAAGGTGGCCGCCCTCAAGAAGGACCTGGGGTTCCGGGCCGGTGCCAAGGTCTCCGTCGCCCGTTACTCGCCGCAGGGCTCCGCCGTCATGCAGCAGGGCGTCTTCATCAGCGACGTCCTGAACGACCTCGGCTTCACCCGGCCGGGCATCCAGGCGGAGAAGGGCGAGGGCCACTCCACGCCGATCAGCGAGGAGAACCTCGACGAGCTCGACGGCGACTGGCTCTTCATCGGCACGCTGACCTCCACCGGCGGCTCCGGCGTCGTCGGCCGGCTCTCCGCGAATCCCGCCTACCAGCAGCTCGGCGCCGTCAAGGCCGGTCACGTGACCGAGATCGACGGCTCGATGTGGACCAGCCTCGGTGGTGCGAAGGCCGCCGTGAACGTGCTGGCCGACCTCCGGAAGGCCATGGTCAAGTGAGCGCCGAGTTCGACGGCGGGCTCGCCCTCGTCACGGGCGCCGGCCGGGGCATCGGCGAGGCCGTCGTCACCGCGCTCGTCGAGCGCGGCGCGCGGGTACTCGCCACCGACGTCACCCCCGACGGCATAGAGGCCCTCGCGAAGGAGCACGGTCCCCGGGTGGTCGCCCGCCCGCTCGACGTCACCGACGCGGCCGCCGTGGAGCGCGTGGTCGAGGAGGCCGAACGGGACCTCGGCCCCCTCGACTTCGCCGTCAACGTGGCGGGCGTCCTGCGCACCGCCGACGTGCTGGACACCAGCGACGAGCACTGGGCCGCCACCTTCGCCGTCAACGTGAACGGCGTCTTCCACGTCTCGCGCTCCGCCGCCCGGCGGATGGCTCCGCGCGGCCGCGGCTCGATCGTCACCGTCGCCTCCAACGCGGCGGGCATCCCGCGCGCCGGCATGGCCGCGTACGCCGCGTCCAAGGCGGCCTCGGCCATGTTCACCCGGTGTCTCGGCCTGGAGATGGCGCCGCGCGGAGTGCGCTGCAACAACGTGTGCCCCGGATCGACCATGACGGAGATGCAGCGCGGCATGTGGGCCGGCCTGGACCCGCAGGACATGACCGCCGCGGCGGACCGCGTCATCGAGGGTGACCTCGCCGCCTACCGGACGGGCATACCGCTCGGCCGCATCGCGGATCCCGCGGACATCGCCGACGCCGTCATCTTCCTGCTCTCCGACCGCGCCCGCCACATCACCATGCAGGACCTGTACGTCGACGGCGGCGCCACCCTGCGCTCCTGACCCGGCCCGTACCCCTCCCGGTCCTCCGCCGCACCCACCCGTCCCCGCCGCCCCGCCGCCGACCCGGCACGCGCCCTCCACCGCAGGAGACACCCATGTCCACCTCCCTGCACGATTCCGCCCCGGCCGCCCCCGGCCTCGCCCCCCTCACCCCCGGGGCGGCGACCGCGCTGCTCGACGCCTACCGACCCGGCACCGACCGCTTCGTGGCCTCGCCGACGCGCACCCTGCTGGGCCGCGGCGTCCTCGCCGAAGTACCCCACGGCACGGGGCCGGTGGAGGAGCGCGTACGGGGCGTCCTCCACGCCCGGCGGCGGGACGGGGACCCGGCGCCGGTGGTCGTCGGGTCCATACCCTTCGACGCGGACGCCCCCGCCGCGCTGGTGGTCCCCCGGTCCGTGCGGTGGGCCCCCGCGCTGCGGCGGGACCCGCTGGTCGCGCTGCCCGCTCCCCCCGTCGAGGACGGTGGTGCGTGGCAGGTGCGCGAGGTGCCGGCCGCCGCCGAGTACACCGGGGCGGTGGCCGAGGCCGTACGCCGCATGCGCGCCGGGGAGTTCGCCAAGGTGGTGCTCGCCCGCACCCTGGAGCTGACCGCGCCCGGCGAGCCCGACCTGCCCGCGATGCTGAGCCGGCTCGCCCGCCGCGACCCCGCCGGCTACACCTTCGCGGTGCCCACCGGCCCCGGCCGCACCCTGATCGGCGCGAGCCCCGAACTCCTGGTCGCCCGGCAGGACGGACGGCTCGTCGCCAACCCGCTGGCCGGCTCCGCTCCGCGCAGCTCCGACCTGGCCGAGGACGTCCGGCGGGCCGCGGCCCTGCTCGAGTCCCCCAAGGACCTGCACGAGCACGCGGTGGTCGTGGCCGCCGTGCGCGAGGCGCTCGCCCCGTTCTGCACCCGTCTCGACGTGCCCGAGCACCCCACCCTGGTGCGGACCGCCGCCATGTGGCACCTGTCGACGACGCTGACCGGTGACCTCGCGGACCCGGACACCACCGCACTGCGGCTCGCCGCCGCCCTGCACCCGACTCCGGCCGTGTGCGGGACACCCACGGCGGCGGCGCGCGCCGTCATCGCCGCGTACGAACCCTTCGAACGGGGTGCCTACACCGGAATGGTCGGGTGGCAGGACGCGGACGGCGACGGCGAGTGGGTCGTCACCATCCGCTGCGCCGAGGCCGAGGGCCGGTCGCTGCGCCTGTTCGCCGGGGCCGGTGTGGTGGCCGACTCCTCGCCCGAGGCGGAGACCGCCGAGACCGGCGCCAAGTTCCGCACCTTCCTGAACGCCGTGGGAGCCCAGCTGTGACCGCCACCGCCCACGAACCGCTCACCGCCGGGGACCCGGACGCGCCGTCCTGGCCCGCCGGGTTCGCCGCCCGCTACCGGGCCGCCGGGTACTGGCGCGGCGAGACCTTCGGCGACTTCCTGCGCGAGCGCGCCGGAGCCCACCCGGACCGGACCGCGCTCGTCGACCCCGCGCCGGTCCGCCGCACCTGGACCTACCGGGAACTCGACGAGAGCGCCGACCGGCTGGCCGCCGGCTTCGCGGCCCGGGGCATCGCCAAGGGCGACCGGGTGGTTCTCCAGCTCCCGAACGTCGGGGAGTTCATCGAGGTCGTCTTCGCGCTCTTCCGCATCGGCGCGCTCCCCGTGTACGCCCTCCCGGCACACCGGGAGACCGAGATCGAGCACTTCTGCGCGTTCTCGGAAGCCGTCGCCTACGTCGTGCCCGACCGGCACGCGGGGTACGACTACCGGCAGCTCGCCACCCACGTGGCCAAGATGACGCCCACCCTGCGCGAGGTCTTCGTGGTGGGCGACCCGGGTGAGCACACCGCGCTCGCCGACGTGCCGGTCGGCCCGTCCGGGACCGTCGAGGGACCCCGCCCGCACGAACTCGCCTTCCTCCAGCTCTCGGGCGGGACCACCGGCGTCCCGAAGCTGATCCCCCGTACCCACGACGACTACCTCTACTCGCTGCGGGGGTCGAACGAGATCTGCGGGGTGGACGAGACCACCCGCTACCTCGTCGTCCTGCCGGCCGCGCACAACTTCCCCATGAGCTCCCCCGGTTGGCTGGGTGTGCTCTACGCGGGCGGCACGGTCGTGCTCTGTCCCCGGCCCGACCCGGCGACGGCCTTCCCGCTCGTCGAGCGGGAGCGGATCACCATGACCGGCATGGTCCCCCCGCTCGCGCTGGTGTGGACCGAGGCGGCTCCCTCGGCCGAGCAGGACCTGTCGAGTCTGGAGCTCGTCCTGGTCGGCGGCGCCAAGTTCAGCGAGGCGGCCGCCCGGCGGCTCGGGCCCGCGCTGGGCTGCCGGCTGATGCAGGTCTTCGGCATGGCCGAGGGTCTGGTCAACTACACGCGCCTCGACGACGACGAGGAGACGGTCGTCACCACCCAGGGCCTGCCGATCTCCCCGGACGACGAGGTGCGCATCGTCGACGACGCGGACGAGGACGTCCCCGAGGGCGAGTTCGGCCATCTGATCACCCGCGGGCCGTACACGATCCGCGGGTACTGGCGGGCTCCCGAGCACAACGCGCGGGCCTTCACCGAGGACGGTTTCTACCGGACCGGCGACATCGTGCGCCGCACCCCCACCGGCCACCTCGTCGTGGAGGGCCGGGCCAAGGACCAGATCAACCGGGGCGGCGAGAAGATCGCGCCGGAGGAGGTCGAGAACATCATCCTCGCCCACCCCTCCGTCCACGACGTCTCGGTCGTCGCGGTCCCCGACGCCTACCTCGGTGAGCGCTCCCTGGCCTACGTGATCCTCCGCGAGGGTGCTGAGCCGCTCAAGTCCGTCGCCGTCAAGCGGTTCGTCCGCGAGCGCGGGATCGCCGCGTACAAGGTCCCCGACCTCGTCGAGTTCGTCAACGTGTTCCCGCAGACCGGGATCGGCAAGATCAGCAAGAAGAGCCTGCGGTCCGCCGCGCCGGCTCCGCACCACGAGGAAAGGCCCGCACCCATGGCGCTGCCCGCCATCGCCCCGTACCCGCTGCCGACGGCGGACGAGCTGCCCGCCAACCGGGTCGCCTGGACGGTCGATCCGTCCCGCGCGGTGCTGCTCGTCCACGACCTGCAGAACCACTTCCTGAACGCGTTCCCGGCCGGTGAGCAGCCGCTGACCGGGATGCTGGAGAACACCGCCAGGGTGCTGGAGGAGTGCCGCGACCGGGGCGTCCCGGTGGTGCACTCGGCGCAGCGCGGGGGGCAGACACCCGAGGAGCGCGGGCTCCAGCTGGACTTCTGGGGGCCCGGCGTGGCGGACGATCCGGCCGCGCTCTCCGGTCCGGCGAAGACGGCTCCCGCGGAGGGCGAGTACTCCCTCACCAAGTGGAAGTACAGCGCCTTCGTGCGGACCGGACTCGACGAGATCCTGCGGGAACTGGGCCGGGACCAGTTGATCGTCGTCGGCGTGTACGCGCACATCGGTGTGCTGATGAGCGCGGTGGACGCGTGGCAGCGCGACATCCAGGCGTTCGTCGTCGCCGACGCGGTCGCCGACTTCTCCCGCGCGGACCACGACATGGCGCTGCGGTACGCCGCCGGCCGCTGCGCCGTGGTGACCACCGCCGACGCTCTCTTCCAGGAGGTCTGAACCGATGTCCCTCACCCTCGAACTGATCCGCGCCGACGTCGCCGACTCCCTCGGCGAGGACCCCGAGGACATCCCGGTCGACGAGAACCTCGTGGACCACGGACTGGACTCGGTACGGATCATGGCGCTGCTCGAACGCTGGCGCCGCGACCACGGTGTGACGGCCGCCTTCGCCGATCTCGCCGAACAGCCCGCCATCGAGGCGTGGTTGCCGCTGCTGGTGGCCTCGTGAGTGCCCCGGCCGCGAGCCTCGGAGCGCCGCCGGCCGGCGCCCCGGACACCGTACTGCCGCTGACGTCGGCCCAGTCGGGCATGTGGTACGCCCAGGCGCTCGACCCGCTGAGCCCGGCGCTGAACACCGCGGAGTGCGTGGAGATCGACGGTCCCGTCGACCCGGAGCTCTTCGGTGCCGCACTGCGCCAGGTGGTCGCGGAGGCGGACGCGCTGCGGATCCGGGTGGAGGACTCCCCCGATGGTCCGCGCCAGCGGATCCGTGCCGAGGTCGAACCGGCGTTGCGCACGGCCGATCTGCGGGCGGAGAAGGACCCGGACCGGGTCGCCGGGACGTGGATGCGGGACGATCTCGCCCGCCCCGTCGACCTCACCCGCCAACCGGTCTTCGGGCAGGCGCTCTTCCGCGTGGGCGAGCAGCGGTGGCTGTGGTACCAGCGCATCCACCACCTCGCCATGGACGGCTTCGGCTACTCGCTGCTCGTACGGCGCACCGCCGAGGTCTACAGCGCCCTGGCAAAGGGTGAGGCACCCGCCCCGACGCCGTTCCGGCCACTGGCCGAACTGGTCGCGCAGGACGCCGAGTACCGCGCGTCCGACGCCCTGGCGGCGGACCGGGCCCACTGGAGCGAGGCGTTCGCCGACCGGCCCGAGGCACCCCACCTCGCCGGGCGCGGCGCGCTGCCGTCGCGGACCTCGCTGCGCCGCACGGTGTCGCTGCCGCGTGAAACGACCGAGGCGGTACGCCGGTTGGCGGACGGTCTCCGGGCGACCTGGCCGGAGGTGCTGATCGCCGCGCAGGCGCTCTACGCCTCCCGCGCCACCGGCCGCTCGGACGTCGTGCTCGGGCTGCCCATGATGGGCCGGATGGGTTCGGTGGCGCTGCGGGTGCCGGGCATGGTCATGAACGTCCTGCCGCTGCGGCTGGAGGTCTCCCCCGCTGCGGACTTCGCCCACCTGGTCCGCCAGGTCGTGCTCGGCATCCGCGCCGTCCGCCGCCACCAGCGCTACCGTTACGAGGACATCCGCCGCGACCTCGGGCTGCTCGGCGAGAGCCGCGCCCTGGTCGGCCCGCTGGTCAACGTCATGCCCTTCGACTACGACGTGCGGTTCGCCGGTGCCCCCGTGCGGGCCCGCAACCTCTCGGCCGGGCAGGTGGAGGACCTGACCGTCAACATCCACGACCGGGCAGACGGCCGCGGACTGCTCATCGACTACGACGCGAACCCGGCCCTCTACACCGAGGACGACCTCGCGGCCCACCAGGACAGGTTCACCGGCCTCGTCGGGCGGCTGGCCGAGGCGGACCCGCACCTTCCGCTCGCCGCGCACACCATCGCCACGCCGGGCGAAGTCTCGCTGATCCTGTCGGAGTTCAACCGCACGGAGCGTGAGCTCCCCGCGACCAACCTGATCGGCCCCATCGAGTCGCGGGCCCGCCGGACCCCGAACGCCACGGCCCTGGTGTACGGCGCCGAGTCGCTCACCTACGCGGAGCTGAACGCCCGGGCCAACCGGCTGGCCCGGCACCTGCGCACCCTCGGCGCCCGCCCGGACGCGGTGGTGGCCCTCTCGGTGCCCCGGTCCGTCGAGCTGATCGTGGTGCTGCTGGCCATCCTCAAGACGGGCGCCGCCTACCTGCCGCTCGACCCGGACTACCCGGAGCAGCGCCTGCTGGACATGATCGAGGACGCGGCGCCGGTCTGCGCGGTGACCGACCGGGAGGGCAGGCTGCCGGAGGGCGGCACGACCCCGCTGGTCGTGCTGGACGGGCTCGACGTGTCGGACCGGCTGCCGACCGACCCGGGCCGCCCGCTCACCCCCTCCCACCCGGCGTACGTCATCTACACCTCGGGTTCCACCGGCCGCCCCAAGGGGGTCGTCGTCTCGCACGGGGCGATCGACAACCGGCTGCGGTGGATGCAGGACACCTACCGGCTGGTCCCCGGCGACCGGGTGCTGCAGAAGACACCGTCGTCGTTCGACGTCTCCGTGTGGGAGTTCTTCTGGCCGTTGCGCGAGGGCGCGACGCTCGTGGTCGCGGAACCCGGCGGCCACCGCGATCCGGCGTACCTCGCCCGCCTCGTGCGCGAACAGGGCGTCACCACCGTGCACTTCGTGCCGTCCATGCTCCAGGTCTTCCTGGCCGAGCCGGAGGCGGCCCGGTGCACGGGCCTCACCCGGGTGTTCTGCAGCGGCGAGGCGCTGGCCCGGGAGACCGCGAACCTCTTCGCGCGCACGCTGCCGGGGGCCGGGCTGCACAACCTGTACGGCCCGACCGAGGCGGCGGTGGACGTCACCCACCACACCTGTGCCGCGGAGGGCAGCGGCCCGGTACCCATCGGGCGTCCGGTGTGGAACACCCGGCTGTACGTGCTCGACGCGGCGCTCCAGCTCTGCCCGCCCGGCGTCCCGGGGGAGCTCTTCCTCGCCGGACGCCAGCTGGCCGACGGATACCTGGACCGCCCCGAGCTGACCGCGACGCGTTTCGTCGCCGACCCCTTCGGCCCCGCCGGCAGCCTCATGTACCGGACCGGCGACCTGGCACGGTGGACCACCGGCGGCGAGGTCGAGTACCTCGGCCGCACCGACCACCAGGTGAAGCTGCGCGGCCAGCGCATCGAACTCGGCGAGATCGAGGCGGCCCTGGCCGCACGGCCCGGTGTCGAGGGCGCCTGCGCCCTGGTGCGCGAGGACGACGGCGGCGAGCAGCGCCTCGTCGGTTACGTGCAGGGGCAGGCGGACCCCGCCGGGGTGCGGGCGGCGCTCGCACGGGTGCTGCCCGACCACATGGTCCCGGCCGCCGTGGTCGTGCTGGAGGCGTTCCCGCTGAGCCCGGCCGGGAAGCTCGACCGGCGTGCCCTGCCCGCACCGGTGTTCTCCGGCGGCACGGGGGGCCGACGCCCGTCCGGGCCCCTGGAGGAGAAGCTGACGCGGCTCTTCGCCGAGGTGCTCGGCGTCGAACACGCCGGGCCGGACGACGCGTTCTTCGACCTCGGTGGCACCTCGCTGCTCGCCATGCGGCTGGTGGCGCGGGTACGGGAGGAGTGCGCGACGGAGCTGACGATCGGCTCGCTCTTCGAGACGCCGACTCCGGCGGCCCTGGCCGCGCGCCTCGCGGGCCCCGGCGCGGGTGCCGACGACGCGCTGGACGTGCTGCTGCCCCTGCGCGGCGGAGACGGCCGTCCTGCGCTCTTCGCGTTCCACCCCGCGGGCGGCATCGCCTGGTGCTATGCGGGCCTCTCCGCCCGGCTGGGGCCCGATCAGCCGCTCTACGCCGTCCAGGTGCGGGGGCTGACCGACGACGAGCCGCTCGCGGAAACCCTGCGGGACCAGGCCGTCGACTACACCGCGCGCCTGCGCGCCGTACAGCCGCACGGGCCGTACCGGCTGGTGGGCTGGTCGGTGGGCGGAGTCCTCGCGCACGCCGTGGCGGTGCTGCTCCAGGAGGCGGGCGAGGAGGTCGAACTCCTCGCGCTGCTCGACTCGTTCCCGTCCGAGATGTGGCGCGCCCGCCCGGCGCCCGAGGAGGGCGACGCGCTCACCGCGGTGCTGCGGATGGCCGGTTTCGAGCGTACGGACGAGGCGAGCCGTGAGGACGTGCTGGCCACCCTGCGCCGGGCGGGCAGCCCGCTCGCCGGCCTCGGCGACCGTACTCTGTCGAGGATCGTCGACATCGTGCCGCACCATGCGCGGCTCATGCGCGAGCACCGGCACGACACCTTCCGGGGCGACGTCCTCTTCTTCACGGCCGCCGCGCCGAGGGCGGAGGACTGGCTCACCCGGGAGTCCTGGCACGCGCACGTGACCGGTGAGATCGTCAACCACGATCTCGACTGCACCCACGCCACGTTGCTCCAGGGCGCTAACCTCGACACCGTCGCGACGGTCCTCGCGGCCCGGCTGAAGGAGCTCGACGGATGACCGCCGTGAACACACCGTTCGACCCCGCGCCCGCCGGGGCCGGGCCCACCCATCTGGTCCTGGAGAACGCCTCCGGCCGCCGGTCGCTGTGGCCCGCCTGGCGCGCGGTGCCCGCGGGGTGGAGCGTCGGCTCGGGGCCCGCGACCTACGAGGAGTGCGTCGGCCGGCTCGCCCCGCGGTCCGGCTCCGCGGGCGCGACGGTGCGGCGGTGAGCACGATGTCCCTCGTGCGGCCCTGGGCGCCGGGAGACCGGCCTCCGGGGCCGTCCGCGCTGGAGGGTCCCGGTCCGCTGCTGTGGTCCGTGCGCCCCGGGGCTCCGGTTGCGGCCGACGCGGATCCGTTCGGGCCCTCCGGCCCGTCCGTGCTGGACGCCGAGGAGCGGGGCCGGGTCGCGGCGTTGCTGCGCCCCGAGGACCGTGCGATGTACGCGGCCTCGCACACGGCGTTGCGGGTGCTGCTCGGCGGGGTCCTGGAACTCCCGCCCGCGAAGGTGGAGTTGATGCGGCTCCCGTGCCCGGGGTGCGGCGCCCCGCACGGCCGTCCGGCCGTCGCGGGCCCGCCGGGAGAGCGGGTGCACTTCTCGCTGTCGCACACCGCGGGGCTGGCGCTGGTGGCCCTGGCCACCCGGCCGGTCGGCGTGGACGTCGAGCGGCTGCCTTCGCCCAGGACGGCCGACGAGGCGGCGACGGCCCTCCACCCCGACGAGCGGGCGGAGTTGGCGGCCCTGCCGGCGGCGGACCGGCCGGCCGCCTTCGTACGGTGCTGGACCCGCAAGGAGGCGTACCTCAAGGGCACCGGGGAAGGGCTCTCCGGGGAGGCGCTGAGCGGCGCCTACCTGGGGACGGGACCGGCTCCGGCCGCTCCGCCCGCAGGATGGGCCCTGCACGACGTCGAGGTACCGGCCGGTTACGCCGCCGCCCGCGCGCTACGGACCGACTGAGTCAGCCGCGGCCGAGCAGCCGGGTCAGTCCGTCCGCCATCTCCGTACGCCACCACACGTAGTCGTGGCCGCCGTTGAACTCGCGGTACGCACAGTCGTATCCGGCCTCGTCGAGCACCTCGCGCAGGCGCCGCGCGGCGGGCAGCGCCACCCACTCCTGTTCGCCGAAGGAGAGCCTGAACCGCACCGGGCGGCGCGGGGCGGCGGCGATCCGGCGGGTGAGCCACTCCGGCTCCGGTCCGTTCGGCCACCAGTAGGAGGCCGACTGGACCAGTGCGTTGCCGAAGCGGTGCGGGGCGCTCAGCGCCGTGTACGTCGCCGACAGACCGCCCAGGCTCTGCCCGGCGATCACGGTGCGTGCCGGGTCGTCGGTCAGGGGCAGACGCCGGGCGGCCCACGGGAGCAACTCCTCCGCCAAGAACGACGCGTGGGCAAAGTTGCAGGCCAGATCCCGCCACCGGGTGCCGGAGTCGACCGAGTCCACCAGGATCGCCGCCGTCGGCGGGATGCGGCCGTCCGCGATGAGGTTGTCGAGGAGGTTCGCGATGCCCAGGTGCGGCTGCCAGTGCTCGCCGTCCAGCAGGACCAGGACCGGGAGGCGTTCCCGGTCGGCACCCTCACCGGCGGCGGGCGGTTCGTACAACCAGACCGTGCGGGCCTCCCCGAGGTGGGCGCTGGGGACCTCGTGCACGCTCACGGTGCCGCGGGGCGCCTCCGGGCGGGGGTCCCAGTCCGAGACGGCCGGCTCCGGCCGGATCTGGGCCCAGGACACCGGGTCGCCGTCCCAGCGGCGGGGAAGTGTGCGGGAGTTCAGGGGGTCGGCGCGGCGCCGGGTCCGCAGCCACTGCCAGTAACCGGGGCCGTCGCCGTCGGGGCCGTCGCCCTCGTCGACGTAGAAGTCGTACGTACCGCGCCAGTCGCGGCGCAGCCGGAGCGTCCAGTGCCAGACGTCGGTGCCGGGGACGCGCTCCATCAGGTTCCCGCGGGGGGCGCGCGGGTCACCGAGCTTGTTGGGGAGGACCTGGACCGCCCGGGTCGTCGCCGTGCCCCGCCACAGGAAGGTGACCGCCGCGTGCTCGGGACTGCCCTGCGGATCGGGGGCGACCAACGGGGTGCCGCGCTCGCGCACCCGCACCCAGAACTCCTCGACCCCTTCGGGACCGGGGAGTTCGACCCCGGGGGCCGCGAGGAACGGGATCGCGTCGGGACGCGCGAGCCTCGGCGGATGGAGGGGGGCCCCTTCGGGCGGTGCGGACGCGAACATACCGGCGAACTCCGAAGAACGATGACGGATAAGGCTTACCTTACCTCGCGTCCGCCGACGTATCCGGAGTCCCCGTGCGGAGACCCCGCGGTGACCCCCGCGCGGCAGCCCGGCGAGGCTCGCACCGAGGCCCGCACGAAAGCACCCGCGAGGCCCGCGCCGACCTCGCGCTCCGGCAACCCGGCCCACGAGCACCCCGCTTGACCCCTGGAGGTTTACTTAGGCTAACCTAACCCCTTGTTGGCGCCCTCCTGCCGAAACGGTCAGCGAACGCCGCCCTTCTCCCCCGCACCTCTTCTTGCCTGCCAGGAGCCCGCCATGAGCGCAGACAGACCTCTCCGTACCTCCACACCGGCGTTCCGGGGCCCTCGTGGCAGGGTCGCGCGGGTGGCCGCGCTCACCGCCGGAGCGACGCTGGGCCTCGGAGTGCTGTCGATGCCTCTCGCCGCGGCGAGCGGCGAGGCGGGAACGTCGACCGGCGCGGTGGCGCTCGCGGCTGACGAGGTGTCGGCCCCGGCGGTCGTCCTGGGCTCGACATCGGTGAAGGCGGGTGGGGAGGTCACCTTCACCGCCACCGGCTTCCCGGCCGCGAGCAAGGTCAGCGTCAAGCTCGACGACGCCACCCTCCTCGCTCAGTTCACCAGCGGCGCCGACGGCAGCGTCTCCGGCACCGTCACCGTGCCCGGCTCCACCGCACCCGGCACCGACCACTGGCTCCGCTTCCTCGCCACCGGCACCAGCGTCAAGAGCGCCGCCCTCACCGTGACCGCCACACCCGCGGTCACACTCGGCACCACGTCGGTGAAGGCGGGCGGGGAGGTCACCTTCACCGCCACCGGCTTCCCGGCCGCGAGCAAGGTCAGCGTCAAGCTCGACGACGCCACCCTCCTCGCTCAGTTCACCAGCGGCGCCGACGGCAGCGTCTCCGGCACCGTCACCGTGCCCGGCTCCACCGCACCCGGCACCGACCACTGGCTCCGCTTCCTCGCCACCGGCACCAGCGTCAAGAGCGCCGCCCTCACCGTGACCGCCACCACGCCCACGCCCGAGCCGGCGACACCCAAGATCCGGCTCGGGGCCACCAAGGTCGCCGCGGGCGGCACCGTCTCCTTCGATCTGTCGGGCTTCGTCACGGGGCAGACCATCACGGTCAAGCTCGACGACCAGACGATCCTGAAGCAGTGGACCGCGGCCGTGAAGGCGGACGGCACGTTCTCCGGCACCGTGACGGTGCCGGCCACGGCCGGCGCCGGCGCGCACTGGCTCCGCATCCTCGCCCCGGACCCCTCCACCAGCCTGAAGGCCGACTTCACCGTCACCTCCTCACCGTCCACGGGCGGTTCGAGCAACGGTGGCAGCACCGGAGGAAGCACCGGCGGCAGCGGCTCCACGGGCGGCGGCTCCACCGGCGGTTCCAGCACGGGCGGCGCCGGCACGGGTGGCTCCCCCACGGGCGGCGGCTCCACCGGGGGCTCCGGCACGGGCGGCACGAGCACCGGCGGCACCAGCACAGGCGGCTCGTCCACCCCGTCAGGTACCTCCGCGACCATCACCGCCGGTTCGAACGTGGCCGCCGGCGGCAAGGTCTCCTTCCGGCTGACGGGTTTCCCCGCCGGCCAGCAGATCACCGTGAAGCTGGACGACGGCGAGATCATCGGACAGTGGCCCGACGGCATCGCCTCGGACGGCTCGTTCTCCGGTACGGTCACCGTCCCGGCGACCGCGACGAAGGGCGCACACTGGCTGCGGTTCCTCGCCCCCAACCCGTCCACCAGCATGAAGGCCGACTTCACCGTGACCACCGGGGCAGCCGCCTCGGCGACCACCGGCGGCACGGGCGGCACGGGCACGAGCGCGGCCGGGGCCAACGGCTCCACCGCAGCGGGCGGCGCGGTTGCGGCGATCCCGGCCGCCACGGGTGCGCCCGCCAGCGCGAGCAACGCCAGTGGGGCCAAGGCGGAGATCACCGCCAGCGAGGTCCAGCCTGGAGGGAAGCTCCACTTCAAGGTCACGGACTTCCCGGCGTCCCAGGTCGTCACCATCAAGCTCGACGACGACGCCATCCTCGGGCAGTGGGACATCGACGCCCAGGGGTCGTTCGAGGGTGACGTGGAGATACCGGCCGAGGTGACCCCCGGGGCGCACTGGCTGCGCTTCCTGGCACCCAACCCCGCCACGACGCTCAAGGTCGACTTCACCGCCCTGGCCGCCGACCCCACCGCGGCCGCAGCGGTCGCCGCCCCGTCCCCGGACGCGGCGGCGACCACCACCGACCCGACCGTCAACGCCGCCTCGGTCCAGGACGTCGGGACAGGTGTCTCGTACGCGACGATCGCCTGGGCGGCCGGAGCGGCGGCCGTCGGCGGCGCGGTCGGAGCGGCCGGCGCGACCACCTTCGTCCTGCGGCGCCGCAAGCCGGACGCGCCGCGGACACCTTCGACGTCGCAGCCCGCAGCCGTCTGACGACCCGTCGGTCGCTCGGCGGGCCCCTCAGGGTTTCGCCCACAGCGACCCGAGCAACCTCCCTCACCACGCGGGGTGTTGCGCGCTCCCCCGCGCGCAGCACCCCGCGACGCGTTCGCGGACCCGTACGTTCGCCCCGCCCCCGAACCTCACCCGCAACTGTGACGCACGCCACTCGAAAACACGCTTAACTTAGGCAAGCCTAAGCTAATCTCATGGATATCGCCTCGCATCAAGGGGCGCACCAGTCAAGGAGATTGACGCAGCATGACCTCTGCCACCCGCCGCTCCCTCAGCACCGCCGTCGTCCTCGCCGTCGGCGGTTCCCTGGCCCTGGCCGGCACGGCGTCCGCCAGTGCCACGGGCCACAAGGGCAACTCGGCCTCCACGGTCACGTCCGCCTCGCTGGCGACGGGCCTGTACCAGTCCTCGTACTCCGAGCGGAACCACGTGCTGTGGACGACCACCGCCGTGGGCCGCCCGCCGGTCACCAACTCCAGCCTGCTGAAGGTCGACCCGCGCACCCTCGCGGTCAAGAAGACCATCGTCCCGCCGGTGACCGACGCGGCGACCGGCGCTGTCGAGGCCGTCTACGGTGTCGCGGTGGACGACGAGCACAACACCGTGTGGACGACGAACACCCGCAGCAACACGGTCGCGGTCTACAGCCAGAAGACGGGCGAGCACCTCGCCACCCTGCCGAACGTCGCGCACGGCCGTGACATCGTCGTGGACGAGAAGCACAACACGGTGTGGGCGAGCAGCTTCGCCGGTGCGAGCCTGGTCGCGTTCGACTCCAAGACGCTCAAGGAGAAGGGCCGCGTCACCATCGAGGGTTCGAGCCCGACCGGCCTCACCCTGAACGAGAAGACCGGCACCGTCTACACCGCCGACCTGAACAACGACCGCGTGATCGAGGTCGGCCCGCACAAGGCACCGCGCTTCATCCCGACCGGCGACGGCGCGATCTCGGTCGCCCTCTCCGCCAACGGCAAGACCGCGTACACCGCGAACCAGACCGCCGGCACCCTCTCGGTCATCGACCTGAAGAAGGGCGTCGTCACCTCCACCGTCGCGACCGGCGCCGGCTCGCTGGCCGTCGCCACCGACAAGAAGTCGGGTCGCGTGCTGGTCGTCAACCGCACCGCCGCCAACGTCTCGGTCGTCGACCCGAAGAAGGGCACCGTCGTCGAGACCCTCGCCACGGGCGCCAACCCGAACCACGTGACGGTCGACGACGGCGTGGCGTACGTCGTCGACAAGTCCGGCTCGGGCACGGACGGCAAGGACCTGATCCACCGCATCGTCCTCGGCCGCTGACCCCCGCTCCCCCCTGAACCGGTTCGCCCCCGGAACCGGATCCGAACGGCCGACGGCCCGTCCCCTCCCCGCTCCGGCGGGAGGAACGGGCCGTCGGCCTTCGGCGTGTCCGCTTCTCCGCCCACAGCGCCGGGCAGCGGTGCGTACCCGCGACGGGCGGCGAGCGGCAGGTCGTCGACCGCGACCGGTGCGGTCGGATCGGCCGGGCCGGCGGGTCAGCCGCCGGCAGGGCGGCCGGAGAGCCGCACCGTCTCGATGCCGAGGGTCCGGGGAGCGCCGCAGCAGCCGCTCTCCTCGGCGGGGGCGTCGAAGAGGCCCGAGCCACCGCACACCCCGGTCTCCGGCAGCGTCAACTCCACCCGTGCGGCCGCCTCGTGGTCGCCGGCCAGGGCGGCCGCGACGGAGCGGACCTGTTCGTAGCCGGTCAGGGCCAGGAACGTGGGCGCGCGGCCGTAGGACTTCATCCCGACGAGATAGACGCCCCGTTCTCCGTGGCCGAGCTCCTTCGCCCCGTGCGGGTAGACCGTGCCGCACGAGTGGACGTTGGGGTCGATCAGGGGCGCGAGCCCGACGGGGGCCTGCAGTCGCGGGTCCAGGTCGAGGCGGAGTTCGCCGAGGAAGGAGAGGTCGGGACGGAAGCCGGTGAGGACGACGACCTCGTCGACCGGCTCCGCGCGCGTGCCGTCCTCCGCCACGAGGACGAGGGCGTCGTCCGGACCCGACTCGATGCCGGCGATGCGGAAACCGGTCAGCGCGTGCGCCTGGCCGGCGTCGACCGCGGCCTTGGCCGCGAGACCCAGCGCGCCGCGTGCGGGGAGCTGGTCGGCGGACCCGCCTCCGTACGTGGAAGAGGTGACACCCCGGCGCAGGATCCACAGGGAGCGCGTCCCGGGCTCGGCCTTCGCGAGGTCGGCGAGGGCGACGAGGGTGGTGAAGGCGGAGGCTCCGCTGCCCACGACCGCCGTTCGTCTGCCCGCGTGACGGGCCCGGGTCGCGGGGTCGTGCAGGTCGGGCACCCGGTAGGTGATGTGCCGGACGTGGGCCCGCTCCCCCGCGGCGGGCAGTCCGTCGCCTCCGGCGGGCCCGGGCCCGGCCCACGTACCGGAGGCGTCGAGGACGGCACGGGCGAGGAGCCGGATTCCGGTCCCGTCGGCGGCCCGCGCGTGCACGGTGAACGGCTGCTCGGCGCGGTCGGCGTCCACGACGCGGTCGCGCCCGGCGCGGGAGATCCCGGTGACCGTGGCGCCCGTACGGACACGGTCGCCGAGGACCTCCGCGAGGGGCTGGAGGTACGACTCCACCCAGTCGCCGCCGGTCGGGTAGGCGGCCCCGTCCGGCCGCTGCCAGCCGGTCGCGGCGAGGAGCTTCTCGGCGGCCGGGTCGATGACCTCGTCCCAGGGGGAGAAGAGCCTCACGTGCGACCACTCACGCACCGCGGCGCCGACCGCGTCGCCGGCTTCGAGCACCAGCGGTTCCAGACCGCGTGCGAGGAGGTGGGCTGCGGCGGCGAGGCCGACGGGGCCCGCGCCGACGACGACGACAGGGAGCTCAACGGCATCGGTGGTCTTCATCGGCGCTCGGTCCTCACGCTGAGGGCGGGACGTCCCGCCCGCTGATTAGACGGACATCTAATTGATGCCCAGCGTGCCTCTTCCATCGACACCTGTCAACATAGAAGCCTGTCGAATCAGCGTCGTCCGGACCTCCACCGCTGCGGCTCCCGGGGCAAAGCGGCGCCGTGCTTCCGCGACCGTGAGGGGCGATGCGCGCCGGGGGCCGGGGCTGCGGCCCATCCTGCCGCCGGCACGCCCGCGCATCGGCGCGACCGGCCCGTTCGCGAGCGGTCCCGACGCCCTCAGCCGGTCCCGGAAGCGTCCCGGCACCGGGGAACGGGGGAGGCGTCCGCCCCGTCGGAGCCGCATCGGCGCCCGGCAGGAGCGAGCATTAAGGTGCATGAGGGATGATGTGCGCGTTTCTCATGACTCCGGAGCGATGGGCTCGGGTGCATCGCAGCGCGCTGAGGGGAGCGAAGCCGTGCATGGCGAGTACAAGGTTCCCGGCGGCAAACTGGTCGTCGTGGATCTGGACGTCGACGGGGGCGTCCTGCGCAACGTGCGGGTCGCGGGCGACTTCTTCCTGGAGCCGGACGAGGCGATCCTCGCGATCAACCGCGCCCTGGAGGGCGCCCCTTCCTCCACGGACGCCACCGCCCTGGCGGCCCGGATCACGGCGGCGCTGCCCGAGTCCACGGTCATGCTCGGGCTGTCGGCGGAGGGCGTCGGCATCGCCGTCCGGCGAGCGCTGGCCCGTGCGACCGAGTGGAGCGACTACGACTGGCAGTTGGTGCACGTGGAGCCGCAGGCCCCGGCGCTGCACATGGCGCTGGACGAGGTCCTCACCGCCGAGGTGGCCGCCGGGCGGCGGGCGCCCACGCTCCGGGTCTGGGAGTGGGCCTCGCCCGCGGTGGTCATCGGCAGTTTCCAGTCGCTCCGCAACGAGGTGGACCCCGAGGGGGCGGCACGGCACGGGATGACCGTGGTGCGCCGCGTCTCCGGCGGCGGGGCCATGTTCGTGGAGCCGATGAGCACCATCACGTACTCCCTGTCCGTGCCGGACTCCCTGGTCTCGGGCCTCTCCTTCGCAGACAGTTACGCCTACCTCGACGATTGGGTGCTCGGCGCACTCGCGGACATGGGGATCAAGGCCTGGTACCAGCCCCTCAACGACATCGCGACCGAAGCCGGCAAGATCGCGGGGGCGGCCCAGAAGCGGATGGTGGGTGCCGACGGCGGCCCCGGGGCCGTCCTGCACCACGTGACCATGTCGTACGACATCGACGCCGACAAGATGCTCGAAGTCCTGCGCATCGGCAAGGAGAAGATGTCCGACAAGGGCACCACGTCGGCCAAGAAGCGGGTCGATCCACTGCGGCGTCAGACCGGTCTCGCGCGGGAGCAGGTGATCGAGAACATGATCGCCTCCTTCCGCAACCGCTACGGCCTGACCACCGGCGCGGTCACCGAGGAGGAGATGGCCCGGGCGGAGGAACTGGTGCGGACGAAGTTCGCCACCGAGGAGTGGACCGCCCGGGTGCCGTGACCCGCCGCCTCCCGGGCCGGCGTCTCCGCCGGCCCGCCTGTGCCTCCCCGGCTCCCCCGGCATCCCGCCGGAGCTGCGGCTCCGTACCGTCCGCGCTTGCGTCGGTGCGGAGCGGCGACCTACCGTGACGCCCATGCAGTCCTACACGATCGGCCAGGCGGCCCGCCTTCTGGGCGTGAGCCCGGACACCGCACGACGGTGGGCCGACGCGGGCCGGGTGGCCACGCACCGCGACACGAGCGGGCGGCGGCTCATCGACGGCGGCGACCTGGCGGCCTTCTCGGTCGAGGTCGCCGGCACTGCCGGGAGCGGCGGCGAGGGGGAGGTCCCGTACACCTCCGTGCGCAACGCCTTCGCGGGCATCGTCACGGCGGTGAAGCTCGGCGACGTCGCCGCGCAGGTCGAGATCCAGGCCGGTCCGCACCGGCTGGTCTCCCTGTTGACGCGCGAGGCGGTGGAGGAACTCGGCCTGGAGGTCGGCATGGAGGCCACCGCCCGCGTGAAGTCGACCAACGTGCACATCGACCGGCTCTGAGCGGTCCCGCTCACCGCACCCTTTTCTCCGCACACCCGCACACCCGCACACCCGCACGTACGCACACCCGCACGTACGCACACCCGCGGCCTCACGTGCGGGGGGCGGACCGCTGGCCGGAGACAGCCGATCGCGCCCGAGTCAGCCTCCCCGCATCTGCCCCTGAAAGAACCTGCCCCCCACTGCTCCTGCGAGGCAATCGGGGTCTTCCCCTTGGCATCTGCGCACGTATGATCGATCCGTGCGCGCCGCCGTCCCGGTGATCGGCGTGCACCACACCGACCGTGCGAGCACCGGGAGACCAGCGCGGAGGAGTCGTCGGGCTCCTCCGGAGGACCAGAGGGAGCAGACTCCGTGACGACCCGTTCCGCACGCCGGCCCCGTAGGACACCGCAGTGGACGGGCGCGGGAGTCGCCGCGCTGCTGGCGCTGAGCGCCTGTTCCTCGTCGGACGGCTCCTCGCCCGACGCTTCGACGCGCTCCTCCGGCGGTTCCGCCTCAACCTCCGCGGGTTCCGCGGCGAAGCTCTCCGGCACGGTGACCGTGTTCGCCGCCGCCTCGCTGAAGGAGAGCTTCACGACGCTGGGAGCCTCGTTCGAGGAGGCCCACCCCGGTACCGAGGTCACCTTCAGCTTCGGCGGCAGTGACACCCTGGCCGCCGGGATCACCGAAGGGGCCCCGGCCGACGTCTTCGCCGCCGCCAGCGCCAAGACCATGGCGACCGTCACCGACGCGGACGACGCGGTGGGAACGCCCGCCACCTTCGTCCGCAACCAGTTGGAGATCGCGACCCTTCCCGGCAACCCGGACAAGATCGCCACCCTCCGGGATCTCACGAACGCCGATCTCAAGGTCGTGCTCTGCGACAGGACGGTGCCGTGCGGCGCCGCCTCGCAGAAGGCGCTGGACGCCGCCGGTCTCGACCTCGTCCCCGTCAGTTACGAGCAGGACGTGAAGAGCGCCCTCACCAAGGTGGAGCTCAGGGAAGCCGACGCGGCCGTGGTCTACCGGACCGACGTACGGGCCGCGGGTGACAAGGTGGAGGGCGTGGAGTTCCCCGAGTCGGCCGACGCCGTCAACGACTATCCGATCGCGCTGCTCAAGGACGCCCCCAACGCCACTGCGGCCCGGGCGTTCATCGAGCTGGTGCGGTCCGCCGAGGGGCAGCGGGTGCTGACCCGGGCGGGGTTCCTCACGCCGTGAAGAGGCCCGCCGGTTCCGGAGCCCACGCACCTGCCACCTCCGGTGCGGTGACCGGCCCACGAGGACGCGGGACGGAAGGAGACGGCGGCGTGGCGGTACGAGGACGTACGCGGATGCGCGGACGCGTTCCACTGCCGCTGCTGCTGCCCGCCCTGCTCGGCCTGGTCTTCCTGCTGCTGCCGATGGTCGCCCTGCTCGTCCGGGCCCCCTGGCGGAGCATGCCGGAGCAGTTGTCCAGTACGGAGGTGTGGCAGGCGCTCCAGCTGTCCCTGGTCTCCGCGACCGCCGCCACCGCGGTGAGCCTGGTTCTGGGCGTGCCTCTCGCCTGGGTGCTGGCGCGCACCGATTTCCGGGGGCGCGGTCTCGTCCGGGCCCTGGTGACGCTGCCGTTGGTGCTGCCGCCGGTGGTGGGCGGTGTGGCGCTGTTGCTGGCGCTCGGCCGCAACGGTGTGGTGGGACAGTGGCTGGACTCGTGGTTCGGCGTCACGCTGCCGTTCACGACGGCGGGGGTGATCGTGGCCGAGGCGTTCGTCGCCATGCCCTTCCTCGTCATCAGCGTGGAGGGCACCCTCCGGGCCGCCGACCCGCGGTACGAGGAGGCGGCCACCACCTTGGGGGCCTCCCGCTTCACCGCGTTCCGGCGGGTCACCCTGCCGTTGATCGCCCCGGGCATCGCGGCGGGTGCCGTACTGGCCTGGGCCCGCGCCCTGGGCGAGTTCGGCGCGACCATCACGTTCGCGGGGAACTTCCCGGGCCGTACGCAGACGATGCCGCTGGCCGTCTACCTCGCCCTGCAGAGCGACCCGGAGGCCGCGATCGCGCTGAGCCTGGTGCTGTTGACGGTGTCGATCGCGGTACTGGCCGGGCTGCGCGACCGATGGATGACGGCACCATGAGGATCGATGCGCCCACCGCGTCTCCGGCCGCCGCCGGGGGACTCGACGCCCGGCTCGTCGTCGACCGGGGCGCCTTCCGCCTGGACGTGGCACTGAGCGCCCGGCCCGGCGAGGTGGTCGCCCTGCTGGGGCCGAACGGCGCCGGGAAGACGACCGCGCTGCGCGCCCTCGCGGGTCTCACCGAGCTGACCGAAGGCCATCTGCGGCTGGACGGGGCCGCGTTGACCGACCGGCCGCCGGAGTCGCGCCCGGTCGGCGTCGTCTTCCAGGACTATCTGCTCTTTCCCCACCTCTCGGCCCTGGACAACGTGGCCTTCGGTCCGCGCTGCCGGGGCGCGAGCAAGTCCGAGGCCCGCGCCCAGGCGGCCGTGTGGCTGGACCGCATGGGGTTGGCCGACCGGGCCGGGGCGAAACCGCGCCGGCTCTCCGGCGGCCAGGCCCAGCGCGTCGCCCTCGCACGCGCGCTCGCCACCCACCCCCGGCTGCTGCTGCTGGACGAGCCCCTCGCCGCGCTCGACGCCCGCACGCGCCTCGACGTACGGGCCCAGCTCCGCCGTCATCTCGCGGAGTTCGAGGCGGTCGCGGTGCTGGTCACGCATGATCCCCTGGATGCCATGGTCCTCGCCGACCGTCTGGTCGTGATCGAGCACGGCGGCATCGTCCAGCAGGGCACGCCGTCGGAGATCGCCCGGCGCCCCCGTACCGACTACATCGCACAGTTGGTCGGCCTCAACCTCTACCGGGGGCACGCCGAGGGGCACACGACGGTCCGGCTCGACGCGGGTCCGGCGATCACCACCACCGAGGATCTCGTCGGCCCGGTGTTCGTCGCGTTCCCCCCGAGCGCGGTCACCCTGCACCGCGAACGGCCCACCGGTTCCAGCGCCCGCAACGTCTGGCGCTGCGCGGTCGACGGGCTGGAGACGCACGGCGACCAGATCCGCGCGGACCTCGGCGGCGAACTGCGTCTCGCCGCCGACCTCACCACGGTCGCCGCCGCGGAGCTCGATCTGCACCCGGGGGCGACGGTCTGGGCCACGGTCAAGGCCGCGCAGACACACGCCTATCCCGCCTGAGGAAGCGTGATCCTCCCGGGCAGGAGCCGACCCGTGCGGCCGGGTGGCGCCTTGCGGCTGCAGGTGACACCACAAGGTGGCGCGAAGTGGCACCACCTGGCGCCACCCGCCGCCATGCGACACCACCCGATGCAGCCTGACGCCACCTGGTGCCACGGGGTGCCACGGGGACCTCCCCCCACCAGCACGGCGGCTCTCGCACTCCCCAGGAGCGCCCTCATGCTCCGCGCGCCACTCCCCCGCCCCCCATGCCCCATGCCCCATGCCCCACCATCCACCCGGGTCGCGGGCTCCACGGCCCCTTCCCTCACCACAATGACGCCCTGCCGCTTGCACATGGCGCCACAGTGGTGCCATGATGGCGCCATGGACCTCACCCCGTATGTCGACTCCCTCCGCCGCGAACTCGCGGTGGCCGCCGATGCCGGCGGCGACGAAGCCCGCGAGCTGGCCGAGAGGCTCACCGCTCCGCTGGAGTCGGCGACCCGCCTGACTCTGCTCAACGTGCTCTCCGCCGCGATGGACGAGGTCACCCGCGAGCTCGCTCCGGGCTCGGTCGACGTACGGCTGCGAGGACTCGACCCCGACTTCGTCGTGACCCGGCCGCCGGCCGATTCCCCCGCGGGGGCGGCCGCCGCCGTCGAGCCGGCCGCCTCGCAAGCACCCGCCGAAGGTGACGAGGGCGGCACCACCGCCCGGGTCAACCTGCGCCTGCCGGCCCACCTCAAGGCGCGCGCCGAGGAGGCCGCGGGCCGTGAGGGCCTCTCGGTCAACGCGTGGCTCGTCCGGGCCGTGTCGGCCGCCGTCGACGGCGGCGGCCGACCGCGTACGGCGGACAAGGCCCAGGTCGGACAGAGCTTCACCGGCTGGGTCCGCTGAGGACGGCCGGCGCCGCCGCACCCCTTCACCCATGACCCCGTCCCGCCGGCGGGGAGACCCCACGAATCGACCCCACGACCCAAGAGGACGGGACAGCCATGCCTTCTTTCGACACTCCTGAAGCGATCTCGGTCACCGCCCGCGTGGAGGCAGGCTCCGTGCAGTTCACCGCGGACGACCGCCTCGACACCGTCGTCGCGGTGCGCCCCCGGGACCCGAAGCGGGACGCGGACGTACGGGCGGCCGGCCAGACCGAGGTGACGTACGCCCGCGGCGCACTGACCGTCAGGACGCCCAAGTCCGGCCTCTTCGGCCGTACCGGCATCGTCGACGTGGCGGTCGACCTGCCGTCGGGCTCGCGCGTCGACATGACCGGCGCCTGGGCCCAGGTACTCGGCGAAGGGCGCCTCGGCGAGGTCCGCGTGAAGACCTCGTCCGGCGACGTACGCCTCGACACCACCGGGCCCCTCCATCTGACCGCCTCCCACGGCTCGATCAGCGTGGACCGGATCGAGGGCAAGGCCGAGATCACCACCAGCTCCGGGAGCCTGCGCATCGGCATCATCGACGGCCCCGCCGTCCTGAAGAACTCGCACGGCACCACGACCGTCCGTGCCGCGACCGGCGAACTGCGGGTGAGCGGCGCCCACGGCGACATCGAGATCCTCCGCGCCGAGGACTCGGTCACCGCCACCACCGCCTACGGCACCTTGCGCGTGGGCGAAGTGGTCCGCGGCACGGTCCAGCTGGAGACCAACTACGGGGCCATCGAGATCGGCGTCCGCGAGGGCTCCGCCGCCTGGCTCGACGCGAGTTCGGGCTCCGGCCAGGTACGCAACACGCTCACCGCGTCCGAGGCTCCGGCCGACCCCGACGGCGCCGACAACATCGTCGAGGTCCGCGCCCGCACCCGGCACGGCAACATCGACGTCCGCCGCGCCACGACCTGACCGCGTGAGGGGCCGCCCTCGGCCCTTCCGCCCCCCTCGCCCCCTCCTCCGACCGGGAGATCCCCATGCATGCCAATGTCATGTCCACGTCCAGCCAGGGCGGTGGCCTCCCGTCCCCGGCCGCCGTCTCCGCCGTCGGTCTGCGCAAGTCCTACGGCGACAAGACCGTCCTCGACGGCATCGACCTGCGCATCCCGGCCGGGTCCGTGTTCGCGCTCCTCGGTCCGAACGGGGCCGGCAAGACCACCGTCGTCAAGATCCTCTCCACCCTCGTCACCGCCGACGCGGGACAGGCGCAGGTGGCGGGCCACGACCTCGCCGCCGCTCCGCAGACGGTACGGGCCGCGATCGGGGTCACCGGACAGTTCTCCGCGGTGGACGGGCTGATCACCGGCGAGGAGAACATGCTCCTCATGGCCGACCTCCACCACCTCTCCAAGGCGGAAGGACGGCGGGTGGCCGCCGAACTGCTGGAACGGTTCGACCTCACCGAAGCGGCGCGAAAGCCCGCCTCCACCTACTCCGGCGGCATGAAGCGCCGCCTCGACATCGCCATGACCCTGGTCGGCAACCCGCGGATCATCTTCCTCGACGAACCCACCACCGGGCTCGACCCCCGCTCCCGCCACACCATGTGGGGCATCGTCCGCGAACTCGTCACCGGCGGCACCACCGTCTTCCTCACCACCCAGTACCTCGACGAGGCCGACGAACTCGCCGACCGCATCGCCGTCCTCCACGACGGGAGGATCGCCGCCGAAGGCACCGCCGACGAACTCAAACGCCTCGTCCCCGGCGGACACGTACGCCTCGCCTTCACCGACCCCGACCGCTACCGCGGAGCCGCCACCGCCCTCTCCGACGCCTCCCGCGACGACGACGCACTCACCCTCCAGATCCTCAGCGACGGCAGCCAACGCGAACTCCGCACCATCCTCGACCGCCTCGACGCCGCCGGCGTCGAAGCCGACCGACTCACCGTCCACACCCCCGACCTCGACGACGTCTTCTTCGCCCTCACCGGCGGCGAGACGGTCCCGAACCAGCAGGGCCCGCAGACCCGACAGCCCCCGCAGGCCCGGCAGACCCCGCGGATCCAGCCCGAGGAGGACGTCCGATGAGTTCCCTCTCCCTCGCCGTGCGCGACTCGTCCACGATGCTGCGCCGCAACCTGCTGCACGTCCGGCGCTACCCGTCCCTGACGCTCAACCTGCTGCTCACGCCGGTGATGCTGCTGCTGCTCTTCGTCTACATCTTCGGCGACACCATGAGCGCGGGCATGGGAGGCGGCGGGGCGGACCGGTCCGACTACCTGGCGTACCTCGTCCCGGGCATCCTGATGCTGACCATCGGCGGAACCACCATCGGCAGCGCGGTCTCCGTCTCGATGGACATGACCGAGGGCATCATCGCCCGCTTCCGCACCATGGCGATCCACCGGGGATCGGTCCTCGTCGGACACGTCGTCGGCAGCGTGCTGCAGTGTGTGACGAGCGTGGTCCTGGTCGCCGCCGTCGCGGTGGCCATCGGTTTCAGGTCCACGGACGCGACCGTCCTGGAATGGGTGCTGGCCGTGGGGCTGCTGGCGCTCGTCTCCCTGGCCCTCACATGGATCGCGGTCGGGATGGGCCTGTCCAGCCCGAACGTCGAGGCGGCCGGCAACAACGCGATGCCGTTGATGATCCTGCCGCTCCTCTCCAGCGCCTTCGTCCCGTTGGACGCGATGCCCGGCTGGTTCCGGCCGGTCGCCGAGTACCAGCCCTTCACCCCGGCCATCGAGACCCTGCGCGGACTCCTGCTCGGCACGGGGATCGGCAACAACGGCCTCATCGCCGTCGCCTGGTGCCTCGGGCTGGCTCTGCTCGGATACTTCTGGTCCACCGCCCTCTACGACCGCGAGCCGAAGTAGTCCGTACGAGCGATACAGCGGCGCACCCGACACCCCGTCGGGTGCGCCGTCCGTGGCCTGTCCGGGGAACGCCCGGGGCGCCCCTTAGCGTGGCGGCCATGCGTGTACTCGTCACAGGCGGAGCAGGGTTCATCGGGTCGCACATCACCACGGCCCTGGTCGCGGCCGGGCACCGGGCGGTGGTGATCGACGCGTTGCTACCCACCGCCCATCCTGCCGGGACGGCGCCGGAAGGGCCGTACGAGCGGCTGATCGTCGCGGACGTGCGGGACCCCGGGGCCGTGGCCGGTGCGTTGGCGGGAGTCGACGCGGTCTGCCACCAGGCGGCGATGGTGGGACTGGGCAAGGACTTCGCCGACGCACCGCTCTACGTCGGCTGCAACGACCTGGGCACGGCGGTGCTGCTCGCGGGGATGGCGGCGGCCGGGGTCCGGGATCTGGTGCTGGCCGGGTCGATGGTCGTGTACGGCGAGGGGAGGTACGACTGCCCGCGGCACGGGTCCGTCCGGCCGGGGCCGCGCGCCCGGCAGGATCTGGAGGCGGGCCGCTTCGAACCCCGCTGCCCCTCCTGCGGGGCGGACCTCGTGCCGGGGCTGGTCCCCGAGGACGCCCCGGCCGACCCCCGCAACGTCTACGCCGCCAGCAAGCTCGCCCAGGAGCACCTCGCCGCCGCGTGGGCGCGGGCGACGGACGGCCGGGCGGTGTCGCTCCGCTACCACAACGTGTACGGGCCGGGGATGCCGCGCGACACGCCGTACGCGGGAGTCGCCTCGCTGTTCCGGTCCGCGCTGGCACGCGGTGAGGCGCCCCGGGTCTTCGAGGACGGGGGGCAGCGACGCGATTTCGTGCACGTGACCGATGTCGCCGCCGCGGCGGTGGCTGCGCTGACCGCCCTGCCGCAGCGGGTCCCGGGGGTCCTCACCGCGTACAACACCGGTAGCGGGGAACCGCACACCATCGGCGAGATGGCGGCGGCGCTCGCCTCCGCGTACGGCGGTCCGCCGCCCGTCGTCACCGGGGAGTTCCGGCTCGGGGACGTGCGCCACGTGACGGCGGACTCCCGGCGGCTGCGCGCGGACCTGGGCTGGCTGCCGCAGGTGGCGTTCGCCGACGGCATGCGGGAGTTCGCGGCCGCGCCGCAGCGGGGAGGGGCGTCCGCGCCCCCGGGCGGTGCCCGTCTCGCGGACGCCTGACGGAGGGACGGAGCGGTGCGGATCGGCCGTTACGGGACGGACACCGATCGACGTCACCGTTTTGCGTGGCCCATATGCAGGCAAATGCCCTATCCGTCTTCATAGGGTGAGCCGGGTGACCGATACCTCGACCACCTCGACCCACGCCCCTTCCACCACTCCGTTCCCCGTCGACGTGGTGCTGCCCTGCCTGGACGAAGCCGCCGCCCTCCCCCGGGTGCTGGCCCGCATCCCGGCAGGCTGGCGCGCCATCGTCGTCGACAACGGTTCGACCGACGGCTCGGCGGAGGTGGCGCGTTCGCTGGGCGCCACCGTGGTGCACGAGCCGCGACGAGGTTTCGGGTCCGCGTGCCATGCGGGACTGGCCGCCGCCGAGGCGGAGTTCGTCTGCTTCTGCGACTGCGACGACTCACTCGACCCGGGCCTGCTGCCCTCGTTCGTCGGGCGGGTCGCCTCGGGCGACTGCGACCTCGTGCTGGGGCGTCGCCGCCCCGAGGGGCGCGGCGCCTGGCCGCTGCACGCCCGGGTCGCCAATGTGGCGCTGGCCGTGATGCTGCGGCGCCGCACGGGACTGCGGCTGCGGGACCTCGGCCCGCTGCGCGCGGGACGCCGGACGGACCTGCTGGCCCTCGACCTCACCGACCGCCGCAGCGGATACCCGCTCCAGATGGTGGTGCGGGCCTCCGACGGCGGGCTCAGGATCGCCGAGGCAGACGTCCCGTACCGCCCCCGTACCGGCAGGTCCAAGGTCACCGGGACCTGGCGGGGCACCTGGCACGCGGTGCTCGACATGCGGGCGGTGCTGCGGGAACCGCCGCTCGTGCGCACCGCCGCGCGGACGGAGTCCTGTCGATGACCCCCTCCGGCCCCACCACTCTGCTGGTCCTCGCGAAGGAACCGGTTCCCGGTCGCGTGAAGACCAGGCTCACCCCGCCGTTCACCCCCGAGGAGGCGGCGGAGCTGGCCGCCGCCTCCCTCGCCGACACCCTGGGGACCGTGCTCCTGCTGCCGGCCGCGCGCCGGGTCCTCGTCCTGGAGGGCGGCCCCGGCCCGTGGCTGCCTCCGGGCATCGAGGTCGTCCCGCAGGGCGCCGGGGGCCTGGACGAGCGTCTCGCCCAGGCGTTCGGCGGCTGCGACGGCCCGACGCTCCTCCTCGGCATGGACACCCCGCAGATCGAACCGGCCCACCTCGCGCCCGCGCTCGCACCGGACGGTTGGGACCACTGCGACGCCTGGTTCGGCGAGGCGGAGGACGGCGGTTTCTGGGCGCTCGGGCTGGCCTCCCCCGATCCCGGGCTCCTGCGCGGGGTGCCCATGTCCGTGCCGGAGACGGGGGCGGTGCAGCGCGCGCGGCTGCTCGACGCCGGGCTGACCGTCCGTGAGCTGCCCCGTCTCCGCGACGTGGACACCGCCGAGGACGCGGTGGCGGTCGCCGCTCTCGCCCCGCACGGAGGATTCGCCGCGGCTCTGGGCCGGCTCGACCGGGCATCGGTCCGATGACCACCTCGCGTACCTCGCAGGCCGAGAGCAACCTCTCCTGGGCCGCCGACCCGTACGCCAACGCCCTCCGCCACGGCCGCGGCCCGCTCTTCCTCCGCCGGACCGACGGCCTGCTGATGCCGCTGGACGTGGAGCGCTGGTGTCTGGGCGCCGACGACGCCGACCTGTCGGCCCTGCGCCGCTGTGAGGGTCCGGTGCTCGACGTGGGCTGCGGGCCGGGCCGGCTGGTGGCGGCGCTCAGCCGGCGCGGGCACCGGGCGCTCGGCATCGACGTGAGCGAGGCCGCCGTGGCCCGCACCCGCGGCCTCGGCGGCTGGGCGCTGCGGCGCAGCGTGTTCGACCCGCTTCCGGGCGCGGGCCGGTGGGGCACGGTGCTGCTCGCGGACGGCAACATCGGCATCGGCGGGGACCCGTCCGCCCTGTTGGAACGCGTCGGGGTGCTGCTCGCCCCGGGCGGTCTCCTCCTCGTCGAGACGCACGCGCTCGACCTGGACGAGCGGTTCGAGGTCCATCTCCACGACGGCAGCGCCGACGCCCCGGCCCCCGGCCGCGGTGGCTCCGGGGCGCTGCCGGCACCATTCCCGTGGGCCCGGCTGGGCACTCCGGCGCTCCTGCGGTACGCCCGTCCGCAGGGATGGGAGCCGGTCGATCAGTGGGAGTCCGGCGGACGGCCCTTCGTGGCGTTGCGCCGGCGGGGCGCCGTCCGGCCGGCGCGCCGCAGCGCGGAGAGGACGAGCCAGAGCGCCGAGGCGGCGAAGAGCGCTCCGGTGACGAGGAGCCAGTTGCCGAGGAAGACGTCGGGGGAAAGCCCGGTGTAGGGCTCGTACCGCTCGGAGAGCCGCGCGATCAGCGGGAACTGGACCAGCAGGAGCAGCAGGGAGAGGAACGCCGGTACCCGTACGTGGTTGACGACGTCCGACCGTGCTCCCAGCGCCCCGCGCAGGGCGCGGTCGGCCGTCGCGTGGACGGGCAGCAGGACGAGGTCGTGCACCACGGCGGCGCCGGCGAACCAGAGGGCGATCCGCGGGGTGTCGCCGTCCAGCAGCCGGATTCCGGCGTAGCCGGTGAGGGCGAAGCCGGCGACCATGAGCAGCAGGTGCAGCGGCCCTTCGCCGTACCGGCGCCGGAAGGGGTGCGCGGCGCGCGAGCGTGCCTTGCCCCCTACCCGGCCGGTGTTCCGCTCCCCGCCCTTCACAGGTCTCCGAAGGTCAGGGATCCGACCCATTTGGTGTTCATCACTCCGGGGGCGGCCGGCACGATGATCCGAGCCGGGTGGCCGTGGTCGGCCGACAGGGCGACGCCGTTGACCTCCAGGGCGAGCAGGGAGCGCCCGTCGCGGACCTGGTTGTCGCGCAGGGCCGCCGTACGGAACGATCCGGCACGTTGCACGGACTCCACGAGGACGCCCGGCGGCCGGTCGGGGAAGCCGGCGATCGCGGCGAGGTCGCGCAGTCGCACCCCCCGCCACCACTGGTCGGAGGTGGACCAGCCCTCCACACAGGCGATGGGCAGGGCGGCGCTGTGCAGTTCCATAGCGAGGAGTTGGGCCCTGGTGAAGCGGAAGGAGCCGGCCGGTCCGCGTACGGTCAGGCGCCAGGCCGGTCCGGTGTCGGCCGGGCGGATGTGCACGGAGGCCGCGGTCTTGTTGATCTGGAAGCCGGCCGGCCCGGAGCCGGGGTCCTGGACGCCGTGCGGGGTGAGGAGGGCGGTGGGACGCAGCGCGTCGGAGCTCCGGCCGGCCGAGGTGGCCAGCAGGACCAGCGATCCGGCGCCCACCATGGCGAACGCGCCGCGCCGGGAGAGGGTCGGCGGGGCGGGCGCGGGCGCGGCCAGGGTGTCCTCCTCCCCCGGCGGAACGCCGTCGCGCAGGACCCGTACGGCTTTCGGGAGCTTGAGGGCGGTGTGGGTGAGGAAGCCCGCCAGGAAGACCCAGGCTCCGTAGAAGTGCAGCCGGTAGAAGGAGCCGGGAAAGACGTACTCCAGCTGGATGTTGAGGAGTCCGGTGACGATCTGGAACAGGGCGCCGCCGACCAGGAGCAGGAGGGAGAGCCGCTCCAGCGCGTGGCCGGCGGAGCGGACCGGCGGGAGTGCGAAGAGGCGGGGGATCACCGACCAGAGCTTGGCCAGCACCACCGGGACCAGGACGGTGCCGAGGGTGACGTGCACGCCCTGGGTGAGCCGGTAGAGCCAGTGCGGGTCGGTCGGCCAGGCGAACAGGTAGAAGCCGAGCAGCCCCTTGTCCGGCGTCTTGTCGTTGACGGCCGCGAGGCCGGGGTTGTACGCGGCGTAGGAGAGCAGCCCGGTGACCGCCACCAGGGTCAGCCCGACGAGGAGGACGACGCCGAGTACGGCGGTGAACCGCGCGCCCCGCAGGGGGCTGCGCCAGAAGTCGGGCCTCGTGGGCCCGGGGAGTGCGGCGAGGTGTCGCATGAGGTCACCCATGGTGCCGACGGTAGGGCGAGGGTCCCCTTCCGTACGGGGACGCGCTCCCGGCGGGAGGGAAGGGTCACTCCGTCGAGTGGGCCGGGCGCCCCGGGAGGGCCTGCGGCGGCCCGGTCGGAGGGGGGAAACGGCCGGCGGAGGCTTAGCGTGCGGGGGTGAGGACCGAGGAGCGCGCCGGACGCGCCGGAGGAACAGGAGCCACCTCCCGCCCCCGTAGGGCGGACCGGGCGGGACGCCGGGACCTGAGGGCAGCGGCGCTGGGCGCGTCGCTGGTGGCGGTGGCCGCGCTCGTCGGCTGGGCGGTGAACGGCGACGGCTCCCTGTACGCGGGGTGGCCGCCCCTGATCGCCGCGTGGGACCCGCATGTCGGCCCCGGCACCCCGGCGGCGCTCGCGCTGGCCGTGCTCGCCGTCGCCTTCGGCGCCCGGGTCGCCGCCCGGACGCGCTGGCGCGGTCTGCTGGTCCTCTCCTGGACGGCGTCGGCGGCGTGGATCTTCTCGCTCGCGATGATCGACGGCTGGCGCGGCGGCTTCGCGCTCAAGCTGACGAGCCGCCACGAGTACCTGGCGGGGATCGCCGGGTTCCACGACATCGGCGCCGCCCTGCGCACCTTCGAGGACCACATCGTGATGGGCCGGCCCGGCAACTGGCCGACCCATGTGGCCGGCCATCCGCCGGGTGCCACGCTGCCGTTCGTCCTCCTGGACCGGATCGGCCTCGGCGGGGCCGTGTGGGCGGCGGTGTGCTGCGTCGTCCTGGCGGCCACCGCCGCGGCCGCCGCCCTGGTCGCGCTGCGGGCGCTCACCGGGGAGCCGGTTGCGCGGAAGGCGGCGCCGTTCCTGGTCCTCGCGCCGGGGGCGGTCTGGGCGGGGGTCTCGGCCGATGCCGCGTTCGCGGCCGTCGCCGGCTGGTCGATGGCGCTCCTCGCGCTGTCGGCGACCCGGGCGACCCGCTTCCCGGCGGTGGCGGCGGGCGGCTCCGGCCTGTTGTTCGGACTGGTCTGCTACCTGAGTTACGGGCTCCCGCTGACCGCCCTCCTGCTGGCGACTGTCCTCGTACTCGCCCGCACCGTCCGCCCGTTGCCCCCGTTCGCCGCCGGATCGCTGGTGGTGCCCGCCCTGTTCACACTGGCCGGGTTCCACTGGTGGGAGGCGTATCCCCTGCTGGTCGAGCGCTACCACCAGGGCGTGGGCGGCAAGCGGCCCTACGCGTACTGGGTGTGGGCCAATCTCGCCGCCGTCACCGTCTCGGCCGGAGTCGCCACCGTGGCCGGGCTGCGCAGGTCGGCGGTGGCCGCGCCCCGTGCCGTACGGGCGCTCAGGGCCGGTGGCCCGCTCACCGGGACGCAGCGGCTCGCCGTGCTCACCCTGGCGGCGGCCCTGGCCGTCCTCGCGGCCGACCTGTCGGGGATGAGCAAGGCCGAGACGGAGCGCATCTGGCTGCCGTTCGTCCTCTGGCTGCTGCCCGCGGCAGCCGCGCTCCCCGGCCGTCACCGGCGCGGCTGGCTCGGCGCCCAGGTGGTGCTGGCGCTGCTGGTCAACCACCTGCTGCGGACGAGTTGGTGACGGTGGCGTCCGAAGTCCGGTGCCGGGACCGGAGCAGGGAGCGCCCTCACTCCGCGGGCTTCCACCCCAGGGCGGGTCCGAGGCAGCCGGCGATGTCGTGGAGGATCTGCTCGTAGTCCTCGTGCGCGAAGCTGAACGGCAGGGCGAAGGCGACCTCGTCGACCTCCCGGAAAGCGGCGTGGGCGTGGAGCTGTTCGGCGAGCTGCTCCGAGGTGCCCACCAGGTCCGGGGCGAACATCATCCGCGCGGGTCCCTGCGGGGCTCTCGTGCGGGGCGTCCGGCTGCGGGCGTACTCCTCGTACCGGGCGCGCTGGGCGGGGGTCGCGGAGTCGGTGGGGATGACCACGAGCCCCTGGGAGACGCGGGCCGCGTCGCCGTCGGGGTGGTGGGCGCGGAAGGTGCGGATGTGCGCGAGCTGGATCGCGGCGAAGTCCGCGGCGGCGTCCGCGTCCTCCGCCTTCACCACACTGCTGGTCAGCAGGTTCATGCCGTTCTCGCCGGCCCACCGGGCGGAGCGCAGGCTTGCGGCGCCGTACCACATACGGCCGGCGAGGCCCTGGGCGTGCGGCTCGACGCGGTCGGAGTACACCTCGATCCCCTCCGTGCCGCTGAACGCGGTGACCCGCTCTCCGCGTACGAGGTCCAGCAGCCGGCGCACCCGGTCGTGGCCGAAGTCCTCGTCGGCGGCCGTGTCCGGGTACAGCGCGTCCTTGACCCGGTCGAAGTGGATCGGCGGTCCCACGCTGACACCCGGCTCCAGGCGCCCGCCGGAGAGGACGTCCACGGTCGCCAGGTCCTCGGCGAGGCGCAGCGGGTTCTCCCAGCCGAGCGGGATGACGGCGGTACCGAGGTGGATGCGGCGGGTGCGCTGGGTGGCCGCCGCCAGGACGGCGATCGGTGAGGAGATGCCGTACTGGAGGTGACGATGCCTCACCCAGGCGCTGTCGAAGCCGAGTTGCTCGCCCAGCTCGATGATGCGCAGCGTCGACTCGTGGCCGGGGCGCGGGTCGGCGCCGTCGAAGAGGCCGATGGTGAGGAAACCCAGTCCGCGCAGCGGCTTCGAGGTGGGCGGCACGGGTTCCTCCGGCGTTCGCGGCGGCCGCGCCGGACGGCGGAGCCGTGTTCATTCTGGCAGGCGGGGCCGTGCGAAAGGTGGCGGCAGTGTTGCGGGAACGCCTCCGCCCCGGCCGGATGTTCCCTGGCCGGGGCGGAGGCGTCGGTGCGGTGGGCGGTGCGCGCACTCGGGTGCGCGTACTCACCCGGGCGGCCGGATCAGGCGAGCGTCGCGATCGCCTCGTTGAAGGTCGCCGAGGGGCGCATGACGGCCGCGGCCTTCTCGGGGTCGGGCTGGTAGTAGCCGCCGATGTCGACCGGGGAACCCTGCACCGCGTTCAGCTCGGCGACGATGGTGTCCGCCTGCTCGGTGAGGGTCTTGGCCAGCGGCGCGAACGCCTCGGCGAGCTGGGCGTCGTCGGTCTGCGCGGCCAGCTCCTGCGCCCAGTAGAGCGACAGGAAGAAGTGGCTGCCGCGGTTGTCGATGCCACCGAGCTTGCGGCTCGGGGACTTGTCCTCGTTCAGGAACGTGCCGGTGGCGCGGTCCAGGGTGTCGGCGAGGACCTGGGCGCGGGCGTTGCCGGTGGTCTGGGCGAGGTGCTCGAAGCTGACCGCCAGGGCGAGGAACTCACCGAGGCTGTCCCAGCGGAGGTAGTCCTCCTTGACGAGCTGCTGGACGTGCTTGGGCGCGGAGCCGCCGGCGCCCGTCTCGAAGAGACCGCCGCCGTTCATCAGCGGGACCACCGAGAGCATCTTGGCGCTGGTGCCCAGCTCCAGGATCGGGAAGAGGTCCGTGAGGTAGTCGCGCAGGACGTTGCCGGTCACCGAGATGGTGTCCTCGCCGCGGCGGATGCGCTCCAGCGAGAAGGCGGTGGCCTCCTCCGGCGACTTGACCGAGATGTCCAGGCCGTCCGTGTCGTGGTCGGCGAGGTAGGTCTTCACCTTGGCGATGAGGTTGGCGTCGTGCGCGCGGGTCTCGTCGAGCCAGAACACGGCCGGGACGCCCGTGGCGCGGGCACGGGTGACGGCGAGCTTGACCCAGTCCTGGATCGGCAGGTCCTTGGTCTGGCACATGCGGAAGATGTCGCCGGCGCCGACGGCCTGCTCCAGGACGACGTCGCCCTTCGTGTCGACCACCCGCACGGTGCCGGTGGACGGGATCTCGAAGGTCTTGTCGTGGCTGCCGTACTCCTCGGCCTTCTGCGCCATCAGACCGACGTTCGGGACGGAGCCCATGGTCGACGGGTCGAAGGCGCCGTTGGCGCGGCAGTCGTCGAGCACGACCTGGTAGACGCCCGCGTAGCTGCTGTCGGGCAGCACGGCGAGGGTGTCGGCCTCGTTGCCGTCCGGGCCCCACATGTGGCCGGAGGTGCGGATCATGGCCGGCATGGAGGCGTCGACGATGACGTCGCTGGGCACGTGCAGGTTGGTGATGCCCTTGTCGGAGTCGACCATCGCGAGGGCGGGGCCTTCGGCGAGCTCGGCCTCGAAGGAGGCCTTGATCTCGGCGCCGCCCCCGGGCAGCGAGTCGAGGCCCTTGAGGATGCCGCCGAGGCCGTCGTTCGGGGTGAGGCCGGCCTTCGCGAGCACCTCGCCGTAGGTGGCGAAGGTCTTCGGGAAGAAGGCGCGGACCACGTGGCCGAAGATGATCGGGTCGGAGACCTTCATCATGGTGGCCTTGAGGTGCACCGAGAAGAGGATGTCCTCCGACTTGGCGCGGGCGAGCTGCGCGGTGAAGAACTCACGGAGCGCGGCGACGCGCATGACGGCGGCGTCGACGACCTCGCCGGCCAGGACCGGTACCGACTCGCGCAGCACGGTGGTGGTGCCGTCGTCACCGACGAGCTCGATGCGCAGTGCGCCGTCCTCGGCGATGACGGCGGACTTCTCGGTGGAGCGGAAGTCGTCGACGCCCATGGTGGCGACGTTCGTCTTCGAGTCGGCCGACCAGGCGCCCATGCGGTGCGGGTGGGCCTTGGCGTAGTTCTTGACCGACGCGGGGGCGCGGCGGTCGGAGTTGCCCTCGCGCAGGACCGGGTTGACGGCGCTGCCCTTGACCTTGTCGTACCGGGCGCGGACGTCCTTGTCCTCGTCGGTCCGCGGGTCGTCGGGGTAGTCCGGGAGGGCGTAGCCCTGCGCCTGGAGCTCGGCCACGGCGGCCTTGAGCTGCGGGATCGAGGCCGAGATGTTCGGCAGCTTGATGATGTTGGCGCCCGGCGTCTTGGCCAGCTCGCCCAGCTCGGCGAGCGCGTCATCGATACGCTGGTCGGCCGTGAGGTGCTCCGGGAAGCTGGCGATGATCCGGCCCGCGAGGGAGATGTCACGGCGCTCGACCGTGACACCGGCGGTCGAGGCGTAGGCCTCGACGACGGGCAGGAACGAGTACGTCGCCAGGGCAGGGGCCTCGTCGGTGTGCGTGTAGATGATGGTCGAGTCAGTCACCGGGTGCTCCGCTCCACGTCTGCAACATTGCTTGACATCAAGATATCTCGTGACCGGTCCGGTCTCCACAAGGGACCCCGTACCCGTGCGGGCACGCCGTGGCCGGCGCCCGGAACCGGGCGGTCCCGGGCCGGCTCGCGCCGGGCCCGGGACGTGCGTACAGCCGGTGCGGGGAGGTGTGCGGGGTCAGCCGGCGAGGGCGGGGACGACCGTCGATCCGTAGGCGTCGATGGTGGCCTCGCGGGCGTCGTGCATGGCGTAGACGGCGAACTGGTCGACGCCGAGGTCGCGCAGGATCCGGAGCTTGTCGATGTGTGCTTCGGCGGGGCCGAGCAGGCAGAACCGGTCGACGATCTCGTCCGGTACGAAGGCGGTGTCCGGGTTGTCGCTGCGGCCGTGGTGGCTGTAGTCGTAGCCGGACCGGCCGGCGATGTACGCGGTGAGGGCCTCGGGCACCAGGCCGGAGTGCTCGCCGTACCGGGAGACCAGGTCGGCGACGTGGTTGCCGACCATGCCGCCGAACCAGCGGCACTGCTCGCGCGCGTGGTCGAGGTCGTCGCCGACGTAGGCCGGGGCGGCGACGCAGATGGTGAGGGAATCCGGGTCCCGGCCCGCGTCCTCGGCCGCGGTCCGCACCGCCTTGATCATGTACTCGGTGAGGAACGGGTCCGCGAGCTGGAGGATGAATCCGTCGGCCTTCTGCCCGGCCAGTGCCAGCGCCTTGGGCCCGTAGGCGGCCATCCAGACCGGCAGCCTGCCGTCCTTCACCCAGGGGATGCGGACCGGCTGCCCGTCGAGGGACGCCTCGCGCCCCTCGGCGAGGTCACGGATGGTGTCGATGGCCTCGCCGAGCCGGGCGAGGGTGTGGGGCCTGCGGCCCGCGACCCGCATCGCGGAGTCGCCCCGGCCGATGCCGCAGACGGTCCGGTTGCCGTACATGTCGTTCAGGGTGGCGAAGGTGGACGCGGTCACCTCCCAGGTGCGGGTGCCGGGGTTGGTGACCATCGGGCCGACGATGAGGCGTTCGGTGTGTTCGAGGATGCGGCTGTAGATGACGAAGGGCTCCTGCCAGAGCACCGCCGAGTCGAAGGTCCAGCCGTAGCGGAATCCGTTGCGTTCGGCGCGGCGCATCAGGCCGACGACGGACGAGGCGGGCGGGTCGGTCTGGAGGACGAGTCCGAAGTCCATGTCGCTGCTCCTGGTCCAGTGCGCGAAGGGGGCGCGCGGGGCGGACCGCCACGGCCGCCCCGGCCGGTGTACTTCCGTCCGTGGACGGCGGGTTCGCCCGGCGGGGAGCGAGGTCGGGTACGGCCTCCGGCGCCGTGGGCGCACCACCCGCGGATGACGTTGTCCGGCGGAATACTTCCCTATCGGACCATGTCGAACCCTGTACGGCGACGCCTCGGACGCGCGTCGCGGAGCGATGACTCCCGCCCGCTTCCGTCACCTCGGGAAGAAGGCTTTCGGGGGCTCGGGGCCCCGGTGCGCGAGAAGGACGGGGTGCGGCCGGGACCGCACCCCCGCGTACTCAGCAGTTCGGGACGCCCGGCAGCCAGCCGGCGGCATTGTCGATGAAGATGTTGGAGACGTATCCGCCGTAGTCCGGCAGGTAGGACCAGGCGTCGTTGCTGTACCCGTTCGACTGGACGAGCTGCCCGCGGACCTGGCACTGCACCCGTACCGTCGTGGGGCCGGCCAGCTGGGCGACCCGGGTGGAGGCACTGGTGGCCTGCTGGCGGATGTTGACGTCGGTGCCCCAGGTCGGGAAGGACGTGGTCGCGGCGCCGGCGGCGGTCCACAGGTACTCGACGGTGACGTAGCCGTTGTCGTTCAGGCCGACGTTGTGGAAGGTGCCGTCGGCGAGGTCGATGCCGGCCGGGTTGAGCACCCTGCGGCCGGAGCCGTCCAGGCCGCCGTTGTACCCCTCCAGGTACGCGGCCTGCGCCTCGGGTCTGCCCCGCGGCAGGTCCTTGAAGCTCTCCCGGGTGGAGGACGGGTTCCAGTAGTCGTCACGGGTGTTCCACGGGCCGACGTCCCACACCGGGGCCGTCTCGCAGCGGGCGGGACCGCAGACCCGCACCGAGTACTGGCCACTGCCCTTCGGGGAGAGCCCGCGCCGGGACGGCAGCGCCACGAAGTGGTCGTCGGCGACGATGACGTGTCCGTTGGCGGTGGTGCCTCCTACCAGACCCTCGCGGGTGGCGTAGACGGTGGCGGTCAGGGAGGCCGCCGCCGCGACGGACGGGCCCGCGTCGTCGACGTCGAGTTCGGCGCTCAGGGACAGGGCGCGGATGCCCGGTACGGCACCGTCGGCGGCGGCGACCAGGACGATCCGGGCCTGCACCCGGGTGACGGCCCGGGGCAGCACCGCGGGGTCGTCCGCGCTCGCCTCCCGCCATTCGGTCCACCGGCCCAGTCCGTCCTGACCGCGCACGTCGACCACCACCTGCGATCCGGCCGGAAGGGTGACGTCGACGTCCGGGGTGATCCGGTCGACGGCACGGTCGAGCCGGTGCACCGGGAGGAGGACCGTGCCCTGTCCCCGCGGGGAGCGCGCGGAGGCGGGCCGTACGTGAGGGTCGCGCAGGCGCAACGCGCCGTCGGCGCGGCTGACGTTGGTCTCGTCCCCGGAGGGCACGGAGAGGTCCGCCCGCCAGCTGACGCTCCCGAGCGGGCCGTCCGCGGGGGCGGCGTCACGGGCCGCCGCCGGACCGGCGGTGAGCGAGAGCGCGACGAGGGCCAGCAGCGAGAGCGCGGCGGCAGGTCCGCGCCGGACGAGGCGCGCGGCGGGGCGCACGGCTCCGGGGAGGGCGGTGGGTCTGGGGTCTCGGCGCATGGATGCGCCTCCTTCGCGGTGGGGGCGGGGAAGGAACTCGCGGGCCGCGGGGCGCGCCCGTGAGGGTGTGGGCGGAGACGTCATGGGGGCGTGGTGGGGAACGGAGGGGGGCATCGTCGTTCGGGTCGCCGACCGGGGCCCGCGGTGTCCCCGGCGACGGGGTCGGGCGCACCGGGTCCGCAGCCCTGGTGACGACGTGACACGTGAAGGCCACGGTGGTGCGGGCAGGGACGCCGCGCAAGCCATTCGTTCCTGGTCGAAGGAGGTCGCGGCACGCTTGCCAGCGGCCCGGCGCCCCGCTACCTTCCGCGCCCTCCCCGCATCCGCACCCTCGACGCCGCCGGGCGGAGAGGTGACGACATCCGCTCCTCCTGACATGCATGCGTCACATCCGCACTGCGCGTAGAGTTCCGCCGGGCGAGCGCCGCCGAACGCCCGTGACCGCCGGGGGTGCGCCGTGCTACGGGTGGAGTTCACGCACCAGGAGCTGGCCCGTCTGCGTCTCGCCCCCGACGTGGACCCGCTCTGGGAAACCGCGCTGAGCCTGCATCTGCTGCAGCGCCGTCAGGCGCCGCTCGCCTTCGGGACCTGGCGGCGCGAAGCGATCGCGGCCCTGCGGCGGACCGGCCTCGTCGCCGCGACGCGCGCCCTGATGCGACTGTGCCCGGACCGCTCGTACTTCCCGGACTTTCTGACACCCGGTCGCGGGGACAGCGATCTCGACACCGCGCTCGAACGGGTGCTCTCCACGCCCCGGAACCGGCTGCGCGCCGAACTCGCCCGGCTCTACGCCCCCACCGGCCGCCCCGTCCCCGCAACCCTGCGCCCTCTGGCCGACGGCTGCCCCCGGGCGCTGGGCCGCCTCGGATCCGCCCTGCGCGCCTACCACCGGGTGGCCGTCGAGCCCTACCTCGGCGCGATGCGCGCGCAGGCCGCGGCCGACCGGACCGCCCGGGCCGAAGCCGTCCTCACCCACGGCGCGGAGGGCCTCCTCATCGTTCACGGCGAGCTGCCCGGGTGGCGCTACCGGGAGCGCGAGCTGCGCGCCCCGTACCCGATCGAGCGCGGACTGGCCCTGCGGGGGCGGACCTTGACCCTCGTACCGGCGTTCTTCTGCGTCCGCTCCCCGATCGCTCTCGCGGACGAGGAGCTGCCTCCGGTCCTCGTCCACCCGCTTTCGCCCGCACCCGGCTGGCTCGAACGCCGGCACCTCGGCGGTGACGCTCCGGCGGCGCAGCTCATCGGCGCCTCCCGCGCCGAGCTGCTGCGGATACTCGACCGCCCGATGACCACCATGGACCTCGCCGCGGCGCTCCGGCTCGCCCCGTCGACCGCCAGCAGGCACGCCACCGTGCTGCGCGAGGCGGGGCTGCTGCTCTCCCAGCGCCAGGGGGTGCGGGTCCTCCACCACCGCACCCGGCTCGGCCGGGCCGTGCTGGAGGGCGCACTGCGATGAACCGGGTGAGCCGGGCCGGGGCCGCCGGGCCGTCATGACGACGGCAGCGCCGCCGTGCGCTCCGGGCAGATCCGCCCGGAGCGCGTCCCGTCCCACCCGGCGGGCCACCCGCAGGTCGGTGTCGTACCGCCGTCGCGCCGCCGCAGGTGCGGCGTCGGGCCCCTCGCGCCGCCGCTCCTCCATGTCCCCCGCTTCGCAGCGGGCCGCGGAACCCACCCCTGTGACCTGCGGCAGAGCCGGGGCGCACGGGGGGGGTGGACCCGACCGTGCCGACTTCACCCCGCGGGAAGGGGGCCAGTACAGTACGGGAATGGTGACCCTAAGGGAGCAGATTATCGCCGACCTCGGCGTCCGGGCGGCAGTGGAACCGAAGGAGGAGATCCGGCAGCGGGTCGACTTCCTCAAGGAGTACCTGCGGTCGACGCCGGCCAAGGGCTTCGTACTCGGGATCAGCGGCGGCCAGGACAGTACGCTGGCCGGCAAGTTGTGCCAGCTCGCGGCCGAGGAGCTGCGGGCCGAGGGGCACGACGCCACCTTCCTCGCGGTGCGGCTGCCGTACGGCGTGCAGGCGGACGAGCACGACGCGCAGATCGCGCTGGAGTTCATCGGGCCGGACCGTTCGGTCGCGGTGAACGTCAAGCCGGGTGCCGACACCGTGGCCGCCGAGGTCGCGCGCGGGCTGGCCGGGCTGCCGGAGGGGGAACCGGAGCTGCGGGACTTCGTACGCGGCAACGTCAAGGCCCGTGAGCGCATGGTGATCCAGTACGGGCTCGCCGGCCAGTTGGGGCTGCTCGTCGTGGGCACGGACCACGCGGCCGAGGCGGTGACCGGTTTCTTCACCAAGTACGGCGACGGCGGGGTCGACCTCACCCCGCTCACCGGGCTGACCAAGCGTCAGGGTGCGGCGCTTCTGCGGGAGTTGGGAGCCCCGCAGAGCACCTGGGAGAAGGTGCCGACGGCGGACCTGGAGGACGGCCGCCCCGCGCTGCCGGACGAGGTGGCACTCGGGCTGACGTATGCGGAGATCGACGACTACCTGGAGGGCGCGGAGGTCACCCCCGAGGTGGCGTCGAAGCTGGAGGCGGGCTACCTGGCGACCCGGCACAAGCGGACCGTCCCGGCCACCCCGCTCGACGACTGGTGGAAGAGCTGACCGCGACGGCGGACCACTGAACGCGGCCCGGCCGCCCGACCGTCCCGCCCTTCCCACGCACCCGCCGCGCGACCCGGTTCGCGCGGCGGGTGCGTCATGTCCGGACCGGGTCCCGGCCTCCGCTCCCCACCGCATCGTCGCCTTCTTGTGACCGGGGGTGATGTTCCTTCCCATCTAAGGGCAGGCTAACCTAAGCGGCATGAGAGCTGGTGAGAGCATGTCCGGTGCGGCGCACGTCGCCGCCGCTGCCGGTGTGCCACATACGCGCGGTCACGGACTGTCCGCCGACGGGGTCACCGTCGCCTACGGCCGCACCGACGTCGTGCACGGGGCGAGCCTCGCCCTGCGGCCCGCCGAGGTGACCGCCCTGGTGGGCCCCAACGGCAGCGGGAAGTCGACACTGCTGCGTACTCTCGCCCGGCTCCAGACCGCACGGACCGGAACGCTCACCGTGGACGCCGGCACCGAGGGGGCCACCGACGGCTTCGCGCTCGGCGCCCGCGAATTCGCCCGGCGGGTCGCACTCCTGACGCAGTCCCGGTCCACGCCGGGCGGTCTCACCGTCCGGGACGTGGTCGAGTTCGGCCGCTACCCGCACCGCGGCCGCTGGGGACGTCCCGACCCGGACGGCACGGCGGCGGTGGACCGCGCCCTCACCCTCACCGGTGTCGAGGACCTCGCCGGCCGGGGCGTGGAACAGCTCTCCGGCGGGCAGCTCCAGCGCGTGTGGCTGGCGAGCTGCCTGGCGCAGGAGACGGGCGTTCTGCTGCTCGACGAACCCACCACCTACCTCGACCTCCGCTACCAGGTCGAACTCCTCGACCTGATCCGCGATCTCGCCGACCTCCACGGCATCGCCGTGGGCGTCGTCCTCCACGACCTCGACCAGGCGGCAGCCGTCTCCGACCGGGTCGCCCTGCTCCACGCGGGACGCGTCGTCGCCGACGGCGCGCCCGAGGACGTGTTCACACCGGAGTTGCTGTCCGACGTCTACGGCATCCGCATCGACGTCGACACCGACCCGTCGACCGGCCGGCTGCGCACCCGCGCGATCGGTCGCCACCACTCCCGATCCGAAGGGCTCAGCACCTCCTCATGAAGCGCCACCTCCTCGCCTCGGCCACCGTCGCCGTCGCCGCCCTCTCGCTGGCCGCCTGCGGAACCTCGGAGCCGTCCACGGACGACGCCGCCCCGTCCGCGAAGCCCGCCGCCCAGAAGATCACCGTCACCGACGCCACCGGCGCGAAGGTGACGCTCGACGGGCCCGCCACCAAGGTCGTCGCCACCGAGTGGAACGTGGTCGAGGACCTCGTGGCCCTCGGTGTCTCCCCGGTGGGCGTCGCCGACGTGAAGGGCTACACCGCGTGGAACACCGCGGCCCCGCTCACCGGCGACCCGAAGGACATCGGTACGCGCGGCGAGCCGAGCATCGACACCGTCGCGGCGCTCGCCCCGGACCTCGTGGTCGCCACCGACGACCTCTCCCCCGACGTCGTCGCCCAGCTCCGCAAGGTCGCGCCGGTCATCCAGGTGACCTCCGCCGACGGCGCGGACCAGATCGGCACGATGACCGAGGGCCTCGACCTGGTCGCGCGGGCCACCGGCAAGACCGCCGAGGCCACCACCGTGAAGAACGAGTTCGAGGCGAGCATCGCCGAGAACAAGAAGGCCCTGGAGGACGCCGGGCTCGGCGGCGCCCGGGTCGCCTCGGCCGACGGCTACGTCGACGCCAACCAGGTCTCCGTCCGCGCCTTCACGGCGAACTCCCTCCTCGGCTCGGTCAACGAGAAGCTCGGGCTGAAGAACGCCTGGACCGTCGAGGGGGACAAGGCCTACGGCCTGGCCACCACCGACGTCGAGGGACTCACCAAGCTCGGTGACGTCCACTTCAGTTACATCGCCAACGACGTGGACGGCGACGCGTTCGCCGACAACCTCTCGAAGAACGCGGTCTGGAAGTCGCTGCCGTTCGTCGAGGACGGCAACGTGCACCGGCTGCCCGACGGCGTCTGGATGTTCGGCGGCCCCCGCTCGATGGAGGCGTACGCCGACTCCCTCGTCGACGCCCTGACGAAGAAGTAGCGCGCCGTGGCCGTCATCAGCAAATCCGTGGTCGGCCGTGACCGCCCCGCCGCGGCCACGACGGGCACGGTCGCGGTGACGGCCGGGCTCGTGCTGCTCGTCCTCGTCCTCGCCGTCGTCGACATCACCCAGGGCACCGCCGACGTCGGCGCGTCGGAGGTCCGGGACGCGCTCCTCGGCCGCGCCGACGCCGGGGACTCCTCCGTCGTCATCGCGTCCCGGCTGCCGCGCATGGTCGCCGGCATCCTCGTCGGGCTGGCGCTCGGTGCGGCGGGGGCGGCCCTCCAGTCGGTCAGCCGCAACGTGCTCGCCGCGCCGGACACCCTGGCGGTGAACGCCGGTTCCTATCTGGCGCTGGGCCTGGTCGCCGTCACCGGTGTCTCGCTGCCCTTCCTCGCCTCCTCCGGCGCGGCGTTCGTCGGCGGGCTCGCCGCCGCGGCCGTCGTCCTCGGCCTCTCCGGACTCGGGAAGGGCACCGTACGGCTCGTCCTGGCGGGCAGCGCGCTGATGCTGGGCCTGAACGCCGTGACCGAGGCGCTGCTCCTGCTCTTCCCGCAGAAGACCGAGGGGCTCTACCGCTGGGGCCAGGGCGGCATCGGCCAGAACGGCTTCGACGGGGTCCAGCAGATGCTCCCGGTCGTCGTGGCCGGCCTGCTCGGGCTGCTGCTCCTCGGCCGCCGGGTCGACGCGCTCGGCCTGGGTGACGACGCGGCCCGCGGCCTGGGCGTCCCCGTCCGGGGAACCCGGGTCACCGCCGTCGTTTTCGCCACCCTGCTCTCCGCGGCGGCCGTCACGCTCGCGGGCCCGATCGGCTTCGTCGGTCTCTGCGCCCCCGCGCTCGTACGGCCCCTGGCCCGACGGTTCCGCGGCTTGACCCGCTCACGGACCGGGATGCCCGTCGCCGGGCTGGTGGGCGCGGCGCTGATCCTCGGGGCGGACGTGCTGCTGCGCGCGGTCGTCCCCGCCGACCTGGCGGTGGAGGTGCCCACGGGCGTCGTCACCACGGTGGTCGGCAGCGTCTTCCTGGTCGTGATGGCGCTCCGTACGCGGGACACCGACGCGGCCGAGGCGCCGGACCGGCTGCGGATACCCGGTCGCACGGCGTTCCTGGTCACCGTGGCCGTCCTCGTCGTCGCGCTCTTCGCCGTGGTGGTCGGCGCGGTCCTCCTCGGGGACGCGAAGCTGCTGCTCGGCGACGTCGTGAACTGGACCCAGGGCCGGTCCGGACGGGTCGTCACCTACGTCCTGGACGCGCGGGTCCCCCGGGTGCTGGCCGCCCTGCTGGCAGGTGCCGCGCTGGCGCTGTCCGGCACCCTGGTGCAGGCGGTGACCCGCAATCCGCTCGCGGAGCCCGGCATCCTCGGTGTCACCGGCGGCGCCGGCCTCGGTGCCGTACTGGTCGTCACCACCGTGACCGCCGCGAGTTCCTGGGTGATCGCCGGTGCGGCGTTCGCCGGTGCGGCCGCAGCCTCGTCGCTGGTCTTCGGCCTGGCGGCCCGGGGCGGTTTCCGGCAGAACCGGCTGGTCCTGCTCGGGATGGGGGTGTTCGCCGGCACGACGGCGCTGATCAGCCTGGTCATCGTGGTAAGCGACCCGTTCGACACGACGCGGGCGCTGACCTGGCTGTCCGGATCCACCTACGGCCGGAACATGCCCGACGTGCTGCCCGTCACGGTGGTGCTCGCCGGGGCCCTCGTGTGGTCGGCGGTACGCCGCCGGGAGCTGGACCTCGTCGCGCTCGACGACAACACCCCGAGGCTCCTCGGTCTGCGCCTCACCCGGGCCCGCCTCGGCTTCCTGGTGGCGGCGGTGCTGCTCGCGGCGAGCGCGGTGGCGGCCGCCGGACTGATCGGCTTCGTGGGTCTGGTCGCCCCGCACGCGGCACGTGCCCTGGTCGGGCGGCGGCACGCGCGGGTCGTCCCGGTCGCGGTCCTGCTCGGAGCGATCCTCGTCACCCTTGCCGACCTGCTGGGCCGCACGGTGATCGCCCCGGCGCAGCTCGGCGCGGGCCTGATGACGGCCGTCATCGGCGCCCCGTACTTCCTCTACCTGCTGGTCCGCACGCGCCGCTGAACCGCCCGCGCACGCCCCGCCCCGCCCCGCCCCGCCCCGCCCCGCCCCGGGAGACGTTCCCGGGGCGGGGCGTCCGTGTGTGCGGTCCTCAGCCGGCGTACTGGGAGAGCCCGCGCGGCAGATAGGTGCCGTGCCCGGCGTGGCCGACGTAGGTGCGGTTCTCGATCACCGGGACGCCGCGGGAGAGGACGGTCTCCACCCGGCCGGTCACCCGCTTGCCCTCGTACGCCGAGTAGTCGACGTTCATGTGGTGGGTCGCGGCCGACATGGTCTGTTCGGCGTGCGGGTCGTAGAGGACGATGTCGGCGTCGGAGCCGGGGGCGATGGTGCCCTTCTTGGGGTAGAGCCCGAACATCCGGGCCGGTGCGGCGCAGGCGATCTCGATCCAGCGCCGGCGGCTGAGGTGTCCGTCGACGACGGCCTGGTGGAGGAGGTCCATCCGGTTCTCGACGCCGGGCATGCCGTTGGGGATCTTCGAGAAGTCGCCCCGGCCCAGTTCCTTCTGTCCCGTGAAGCAGAAGGGGCAGTGGTCGGTGGAGACCACCTGGAGGTCGTTGGTCCGCAGTCCGCGCCAGAGCGCCGCCTGGTGTTCCCTGGGCCGCAGCGGGGTGGAGCAGACGTACTTGGCGCCCTCGAAACCGGGTTCGGCGAGGTTCTCCGTCGACAGGAAGAGGTACTGCGGGCAGGTCTCGCCGAACACCGGGTGGCCCTCGTCGCGGGCGCGTGCGATCTCGGCGACGGCTTCCCGCGCCGACACGTGCACGACGTAGAGCGGGGCCCCGGCCACCTGGCTGAGCCTGATCACCCGGTGCGTGGCCTCCGCTTCGAGCAGCGCCCTGCGGACTTCGCCGTGGTGGCGGGGGTCGCGTTCGCCCCGCGCCAGCGCCTGCTCGACCAGGACGTCGATGGCGAGGCCGTTCTCGGCGTGGGTCATCACCAGGCCGCCGTTGGAGGCGGCCTGCTGCATGGCCCGCAGGATCTGTCCGTCGTCGGAGAGGAACACCCCCGGGTAGGCGGTGAAGAGCTTGAACGAGGTGACGCCGGCCGAGACGAGCCGGTCCATCTCCCGGAGCGAGGAGGCGTTCACGTCGGACATGATCATGTGGAAGCCGTAGTCGATCGCGCAGTTGCCCTCCGCCTTCTCGTGCCAGGCGCCGAGCCCGGCGGTGAGCGTCCCGCCCCGGGACTGGATCGCGAAGTCGACGATGGTCGTCGTGCCGCCCCAGGCGGCGGCGCGGGTCCCGGTCTCGAAGGTGTCGGAGGCGTACGTGCCGCCGAAGGGCATCTCCATGTGGGTGTGGGCGTCCACCCCGCCCGGGATCACGTACGTGCCGGTGGCGTCGATCCTCCTGCCGGCCCAGCCCTCGGCCACGTCACTGCCGTGGGCGGCGAGCGCGACGACCCGGCCCCCCTCGATCAGCACGTCGGCGTGGATCTCGTCGGACGCGGTGACGACGAGACCGCCGTGGATCACGGTACGGATCATGTGCCTCTCCTCGCTGTGCCGGGAAGGGACCCACGGCGAGGGGCCCCGTTGCGTGCTGGTCGGGTCGGGGGCGGCGTCTGCCGGAGACGCCGCCTCCGGGATACCTCCGAGAGGTGGGGCGGCGCGCCGGACGCCGCCTCCGGGGTGGCGGGGCGCGCGCCGGGCCGCCCCCTCCGGGTCAGCCCGCGGCGCGCAGGGCCTCGCCCAGGATGGACGCGCCCTCCTCCGCCTCGGCGACGGACAGCGAGAGCGGCGGGGCGATCCGCAGCACGCTGGTGCTGTGGCCGCCGCCCTTGCCGATGAGCAGGCCGCCCTCGCGCGCCGCCTCCAGGACGGCGGCGGCGGCCTCGGGGGCGGCCCGGTCGGTGCCGGGCTCCACCAGCTCGATCCCGATCATGAGACCGCGCCCGCGTACCTCGTGCACCGAGGGCACCCGCGCGGCGAGGGCCCGCAGGCGTTCGACGAGCAGTCCGCCGACCCGGCGGGCATTGCCCTGGAGGTCGTGGTCGAGAAGGTACGTGAGGTTGGCGAGGCCGGCCGCCATCGTGACGGGGGAACCACCGAACGTGGAGATGGAGTTGGCGTCCAGGCAGTTCATCACCTCGGACCGGGCCACCACGCCGCCGACGGACATGCCGTTCCCGATCCCCTTGGCGAAGGTCAGGATGTCCGGCGGGCCGTTCCGCGCGTGCGCCTGCCATCCCCAGAAGTGGTCGCCGGTGCGGCCCCAGCCGGTCTGCACCTCGTCCGAGATCCACAGGATGCCGTGCCGGTCGAGCACCTCGCGGAAGGCGGCGTAGAGGCCGTCCGGCGGCGAGGTGAAGCCTCCGACGCCCTGGATCGGTTCGGCGATGAGCGCGGCGGGCCGGCGGGTGTGCCCGAGGAGGTCCTCCAGGTCCCGTACGCATGCCGCGATGAACTCGGCGTCGGTCAGTTCCGCGTACGGCCCCCGGGTCCGCACCCCGCCATGCACGTACAGGGTCTGGAGGGGGGAGAGGCTGGTGGGCGACCAGCCCCGGTTGCCGGTCACGGAGACCGTCGAGAACGACCTGCCGTGGTAGCTGTTGCGCATCGCGAGGATCTGGTTGGACCCCCGGTACGTGGTGGCGAGCAGCAGGGCGGTGTCGTTGGCCTCGGTGCCGGAGGTGGTGAAGAAGACGCGCGCGTCGGGGATGCCGGAGAGGGTGGCGACGCGCTCGGCGAGGTCCACCAGCGGGCGGTTGAGGTAGAGCGTCGACGAGTGGAGGATCCGCCCGGCCTGCTCGCTGATCGCCTTCGTCACCTCGGGCAGCGCGTGCGCGGTCATCGTGGTGAGGATGCCGCCGAAGAAGTCGAGGTAGCGCTTGCCGTCCGCGTCCCAGACGTGGCGCCCCTCGCCGTGGGTGATCTCCAGCGGGCGGTCGTAGTAGAGGGTGAGCCAGTCGGGGCTGACGGCGCGGTGCCGTGCGAAGAGGTCGTTCACGGTTCCACCAGCCCGTCGTAGGCGTCCGCTCGGCGGTCGCGGTAGAAGGCCCACTGGGTGCGGACCTCCTCGATCAGGTCGAAGTCCAGGTCCCTGACGACGAGTTCCTCCTCCTTGTCGCTGGCGACGTCACCGACGAACTGGCCCCGGGGGTCGACGAAGTAGCTCGTGCCGTAGAAGTCGTTGTCGCCGTACTCCTCCCGGCCGACCCGGTTGATCGCGGCGACGAAGTACTCGTTCGCGACGGCCGACGCGGGCTGCTCCAACTGCCAGAGGTGGCTGGAGAGCCCACGCGAGGTCGCAGACGGGTTGTACACCAACTGGGCTCCGTTGAGGCCGAGTTGTCGCCACCCCTCGGGGAAGTGGCGGTCGTAGCAGATGTAGACGCCGACCTTGCCGACCGCCGTGTCGAAGACGGGCCAGCCGGCGTTCCCGGGCTTGAAGTAGTACTTCTCCCAGAACCCCTTGACCTGCGGGATGTGGTGCTTGCGGTACTTGCCGAGGTACGAGCCGTCGGCGTCGATCACCGCGGCGGTGTTGTAGTAGAAGCCCGACTGCTCGATCTCGAAGACGGGCACCACGATGACCATGCCGGTCTCACGGGCCAGTTCCTGCATCCGGGCGACCGTGGGGCCGTCCGGTACCGGCTCGGCCCAGCGGTAGTGCTCCGGCTCCTGCACCTGACAGAAGTAGGGGGCGTTGAACACCTCCTGGAAGCCGATGATCCTCGCCCCCTGCCGGGCGGCCTCGCGCGCGTGCTCCTCATGCTTGGCGATCATGGATTCGGTGTCGCCGGTCCAGGTCGCCTGGACGAGTGCGGCGCGAACGACGTGGGACATGAGCTGCTCCTTCGACGCGGCGTCAGAGCCTCTACGCGTTTTCTACGCGGGTGGACACGGAAGGTAGGAGGAGAACGTAAGCCCCTCCCCACGGCGGGGCAAGACCGTCGCCGTGAACCGGCCGAGTCGATCACGTTTCACACCCGGGCGGCCCGCACCGCCGCCGGGACACGCCGCACGCGGCCCCGGACGGAGGCTCCTGGGCCGCTCGGGGCGCACCCTCACACCCCCGCGACGCCCGCCACCCGCAGGGCGTGCACGAGGTCCCACTCCCGGGCCGCCGACACCCCGCGGGCCGCCGCGAGGAGTTGGGGGACGAGGTGGGCCGCCCCCGCACCGGCGACGCGCGCGGTGTCGTGCGGGGACCGCACACGGACGAAGGCGCTCAGTAACTCCTCCGCCTCCGACCCCCGCCCCGCCCGTTCCAGCGCGGCCGCCGCCTCGGCGATCTCCTCGGCGGGGCGGGAGACCCCCTGCCGCAGCAACTGCCCGCAGTCCCCGGACCGCCCCGCCGCCGCGAGGGCGCCGACGGCGTCGGCGAGCCCCACGGGCGGCAGCGAGGAGACCTCCCACAACAGCGTGGCCCAGTCGGCGTCGAGACCGGCCAGCTCCAGCGCCACGGCGAGCACCGGCAGCCGCTCGGCCGGCCAGGCCGCCGCCTCGCAGAGCACGGCGTACGCCTCTCCCGTCCGCCCCTGCGCGCGCATCGCCAGCAGGTGGGTGACCACCTCTGCCGCGGCTCGCACCACCACCGGGTCGAAGGCCGGTCCGGTCGTGTCCGCTTCGGCCCGTCCGCCGGCCCCGCGCGCGTCCGGCCCACGGTCCCGGGACGCACGCGTCACGCCGCCGAAGCGCGCACCCCGGGGCGTCGCCGGGGACGGCGCGGCGGAGGGCAGCAGCGGGAGCGCCGAGGGGGCGGGCCCGTCGGCGTTCTCCAGCCCGGCGAACCGGGCGCCCCTCGGCCTCCCGCGCGCCGCTTTCGGCGCGGGGGCGGGCGCGGGGGCGGGGGCGGGGGCGGCCACGGTCGCACGGGTGGGCTCGGCAACGCGGGCGGGTTCGGGAGCACAGACGGGTCCGGGATCGGCGGCCGCGCGCGGGGCCGGCGCGGTGACGGGCGAACCGGGGTGCACGGAGGGGGTGTTCGGAGCGCTCCGATCGCTCGTCCCGTCCTCCCGCAGCCGGGCGGGCGGGACGGCGAGCGCCGCCAGGCGGGTGCGGATCTCCTCGCATCGGGCGGAGGCGCGCCGGTGGTCGTCCCGGGCCCAGGCGAGGGCTTGCGGATCGGCGTCCCGTACCCCGCCGCTTCCCGCGGCCGCCAGCCGCCGGGCCGCCTCATGCTGCTCGCGGAGCATCAACTCCAGCCGGTGGAGCAGCTCCTGCCGTCCACCCGGTCGGCGGTCGTGGGCCGCCGCCGAGGCCTCGTAGAGGGCGGCGGCCCGCACCGACTCCCGCTCGGCGAACGCGGTGCCGCAGGAGGCGGCCACGTCCTGGAGGAGCGACTCGACGACGTCCCAGGGCGGGATCTCCACGCCGTCGAAGCACGCGCGCATCCCGGCGGGATCGCGGCGCAGGAATATCCCGTACCAACCGCGCGCGGGATTCAGCCGGCCGGCCAACTCCCGCAGGAGATCGGCGAACACACCTGGTTCGACCCCATTGCGCTGTGCCGTCATCGCCACCGCCGCCCTCGTCGGCCACCGACTGGAACCCTCCAGCCGGCTCGCATTCGACCGCAGGCGTGTTACGGGGCGGCTACGCCCGCTTTTCCGCTCCGAGGCGCCGAAAGTGCCGGGGCGGTACGCCGGGAAGCGCGAGCCCCCGGACCGGGTCCCTCAGAACGTGACCGCGATCCCGGTGTGGGGCCGCTTTCCGAGCCGGACGACCATGGCCGGCCAGTCGACCAGCCAGAACTTCCAGGTGTACTTGCGGGCCAGCGCCTTGCGCACGGCGGCCATCTCCGCCCCTTCGAGGAGGCGCGCGGTTCCCTCGGCGCTCGGGGCCCCTTCGGTGACCCGGCCCTTGACGTCGCAGACGGCGACCCGGACCCGGGAGGTGTGGCGCAGCCGCTTCACCTTCCACGAGTCGGATCGGGTCCAGATGTAGAGCGTCCCGCCGTCGGCCGCCGCCCACACGGGGGTGGCGACGGGGGTGCCGTTCTTCCGGTAGGTGGTCAGGCTGACGTACTCGCTGCCGGCGAGGTCCTGGAGAGTCACGGGGCGAGCCTATGCTCCCCGGCCCGGGTGGCGGACGGACCTCCCGCCCGGGAACCGGCCGGCGCGCTCCCGGGCGGCCGTCACACCCTGAGCGGCACCAGCGCACCGGCCGGCACCGCGGACAGCACGGCGGGCGGCATGGTGCCCGCCACCCTCCCGTCCACCGTGTCGGGCTCCCGGGCGCAGCCCGTGAGGATCTCGTCGAGGGAGAGGCCGAGGGCCGCCGCGAGGGCCGCCACGGTGAAGAAGGCGGGCGTGGGGGCGCGGCCGGTCTCGATCTTGCGGAGGGTCTCGGCGGAGAGGCCGGCGCTCGCCGCGACGGCGACCATGCTCCGTGCGCCGCGCGCCTCGCGGAGCAGGGCTCCGAGCCGTTCGCCGCGCAGGCGCTCTTCCGGGGTGAGGGGTGTTCGTACCATGGCGTCATTCTAATACCGCATGGACCGGTATATTAATTGGCATGGTGCAACTCAAGACGGAAACCTCCCTGGCCGCGATGCGTGAGGCCGGCCGGGTCGTGGCGCAGATGCTGACCGCCGCGCGCGAAGCGGCGAAGATCGGTGTCAGCCTGCGCGACATCGATGCCGTGGCCCACCAGGTGCTGCGCGACGCCGGTGCCGGATCACCCTTCCTCCACTACCACCCGCACTTCGCGCCGGTGCCCTTCCCCGCCGTGATCTGCGCGTCGGTGAACGACGCGATCGTGCACGGCGTCCCCGACGGATACCGGCTGCGCGACGGGGACCTGGTCAGCATCGACGCGGGTGCGACGCTGAACGGCTGGGTCGGCGACTCCGCGATCAGCTTCACCGTGGGCCGGGCCCGGCCCGCCGACACCCTGCTGATCGACACCGCCTACGCGGCGCTGGACGCGGGCATCGCGGCGGCCGTCGTCGGCAACCGCATCGGCGACATCGCCCACGCCATCGGTACCGTCTGCCGCTCGGCGGGGTACGGCATCCCCGAGGGGTTCGGCGGCCACGGCGTGGGCCGGTCCATGCACGAGGACCCGTCCGTGCCGAACGAAGGGCGCGCCGGGCGGGGGTTGCCCCTGCGCCACGGGATGGTGCTGGCGATCGAGCCGATGCTGATCGCCGGCGGCGGCGACTACTTCCGGCCGGACCAGGACGGCTGGACGCTCCGGACCACCGACGGCAGCCGGGCCGCCCACGCCGAGCACACGGTGGCCATCACCGACGACGGCCCGCGCATTCTCACGGCGCTCTGAGCCCCGCGGCGAACGCGCCGACCCCCCGAGCGGGCACGCCGACCCCCGAGCGGGCACGCTGATCCCCGCGCGGGCACGCTGAGCCCCGCGCGGGCACGCCGATCCCCGCAGAGGACCGCCCGCACCGGACCGGCACGACCGCTCCGCCCCGGACGCCGTCCGGGAGCTCGGTCGTGCCGGCGGTCGTGCCGCGCCCGGTTCAGCGCCGGCCGCCCCTGCTCGGCGTCACCACCATCGCCGAGCCGCCGCCCCGGCGGACCGTCTCGGCCGCCGCCAGCCACCGCCCGTCGGGCAGCCGCTGGACACCGGTGGCCGCGCCGATCTCGGGGTTGAGCTTGAACACGTGCCCGAGCGCCTCCAGCCGGGCGCGCAGCGGGCTGTCCCACAGCGCGGGCTCGATCTCGGTGGCCGCCGCGTTGCGCTGGCTGGCGCGGGGCGCGGCGATGGCGTCGACCAGCGGCAGGCCGCGGTCGGCGCTGCCCGTCAGGGTCTGGAGGACGGTGGTGATGATGGTCGCCCCGCCGGGCGACCCCAGCGCCAGCACCGGCTTCCCGTGGTCGAGCACGATCGTCGGCGAGATCGACGAGCGCGGCCGCTTGCCCGGACCCGGCAGGTTCGGGTCGTGCACGGCCGGGGAGGCCGGCGCGAAGGAGAAGTCGGTCAGCTCGTTGTTGAGCAGGAATCCGCGTCCCGGCACCGTGATGCCGCTGCCGCCGGTGGACTCGATGGTCAGGGTGTAGGCGACGACGTTGCCCCACTTGTCGGCAGCCGTCAGATGGGTGGTGTTCTCCCCCTCGAACGTCGTCGGGGCCGCGGTCCCGCCGGTCGCGCAGGGGGTCGGGGAGTTCGGGTTCCCCGGTGCCAGCGGGCTGGTCAGCACGGCGTCGTCGCGGATGAGGCAGGCGCGCGAGTCGGCGAACCGCTGACTGAGCAGCCCGGCCGTGGGGACGTCCTCGAACGCCGGGTCGCCGACCCAGCGTCCCCGGTCCGCGAAGGCGATCCGGCTCGCCTCGATCAACCGGTGCAGGTACTGCGCCTGGCTCGCCCGGGAGAGGTCGGTGGCCTCCAGGATGTTGAGGGCTTCCCCGACACTGGTCCCGCCGGAGGAGGAGGGGGCGATGCCGTAGACGTCGAGCCCCCGGTAGCCGACCTTGGTCGGCGCCTGCCGCAGCGCCCGGTACGCCTTCAGGTCCTGGGCGGTGAGGTCACCGGGCCGGGCGACGCGGCCGGACGCCGGGTCGACGGGGGGCGTGCGCACGGTCGCCACGATGTCGTGGGCCAGGTCGCCCCGGTAGAGCTCCTCGACCCCTTCGCGGCCGAGCTCGTCGTACGTACGGGCCAGGTCCGGGTTCTTGAACACCGATCCGACCACCGGGAGTTCACCGCCGGGCAGGAAGAGCTTCGCGCTGGCCGGGAAGTCGGCGAACCGCGCCCGGTTCCCCTCGGTCTGGCTGCGGAAGGTGCCGTCCACGACGAACCCCTCGCGCGCCAGCCGCTCGGCGGGCTTCAACAGGGTGCGGAGCGACTTGCTGCCCCAGGTGTCGAGCGCCTTGTCCCAGGTGGCGGGGGTGCCCGGGGTACCGACGCCGAGACCGCTGGTGACGGCGTCGTTGAAGGCGAGCGGCTTGCCGTTCTCCAGGAAGAGCGAGGAGTCCGCGCTGCGGGGCGCGGTCTCGCGGCCGTCGATGGTCTGTACCGTACGGGACTTGGCGTCGTAGTACACGAAGTACCCGCCGCCGCCGATGCCGGCCGAATAGGGCTCGGTGACCCCGAGCGCGGCTGCCGTCGCCACCGCCGCGTCCACCGCGTTGCCGCCCTTGCGCAGCACCTCGATGCCGGCCGCCGTGGCGTCGGCGTCCACACTGGCCACCGCTCCCCCGTACCCGGCGGCCACCGGTGTCTTCGCCGGTGGGGCGGGCGGCCGCGGCGACGAGCCCGCGGGGGCCGCCGCCCCGACGGACGCCACCACCGCGAGCACGGCCAGAACCGATACGTTCCGTCCGACAGGACGACGCATGCGTACCTCCAGTTGACGATCGTCCGCGCAGAGTAACTCCGGCCCGGCCGGATCGTCAGGACCGCCTCGAACGAATACCCGGATGCCCGCTACGATCCCCGGCCATGACCGACGACGTACGCAACATTGTGCTGGGCGTCATCGCCGCGGGAGTGAGCGCCGCTCTCGGCTGGCTCGCGCGCACCTACCTCTGGCGCCGCGAACTCCGCCGCAAGCAGGACTTCTTCGGGCTCCCCTCCCACTCCGAGTGCCTGCTCGTCGTCAACCGCGACCCGGGCACCGACGGATCCGTGCACCGCCATGACGTCTTCGCCCTGCTGGAGTTGTCCGCTTTGATCAAGGACTGCGACGCGCACGCGCAGATCCTCTCCCACGACGCGGCCCGGCAGGGTTTCGGCGAACGCACGGAGTACTGCGTCGGCGGGCCGGGTTCCAACCGGCGGGCGGCTGCGCACCTCCAGGCACTGCTGCCCGGCATCCGCGTGAACACCGACCGCGAACCTGGCCCGGACCGGGCCTCGTTCTCCATCGGTACGGAGCACTACCCGCTGGTCAAGGGGGTGTTGGAGCACGTGCTGCTGGCCCGGCTGAGCATCGGCGCGGACGCGCGGCCGGTGTTCCTGCTCTGCGGTCAGCGAGCGATCGACAACCAGGCCGCGGCCCGCTATCTCACCCGCAACTGGCGGAAGCTGGCGCGCACCCACCGCGGCTCGACCTTCTGCCTGCTGCTGAAGGTCGTCAACTCCGACGCGTACGGCCCCGACGTGGTGGAGCTGGTCGCGGACGTGACGCGCATCGCCCGGACACCGGTACCCGCGGCGCTCCCGGACGCCGAGCACGCCACCGGCTGACCTTCGCCCCCGCGACACGGAGGAACGAGGCACCGTCGGGCGTCCCCACGACGACGGCCCTTCTTCCGTGCGCGTCCTCCCCCGCAGAGACGGGGGTGTTCCGCACACGGAGGAGCGGGCCTTCGTCGTGCATCCCCACGACGACGGCCCGCTCTCCGTCAACGGCACCTTCCGGTACTTCGGCCGGGCATCTCCCCCTCTGCCGTGCGGCGGGTCACCGGCATGCAGCTGACCTTCTCCCCGCACGCGCCGGGCCCGGGAGAACGTCCGGGTCACGGGCGTGCGGGAGGTGATCTCCGGCTGCTGGCCGGCGGGGGTGTCCGGCGTCGGTCCGCCGGACACCCTCAGGGCAACAGGGGTCCTGGTCCGGCCGGGGAGACCTCCACGGCCTCCGTCTTCGGGTTGCGGCGCTGGCGCTTGGCCATCCATGTGGCGAACCACGAGAGGAGCATGCACATCCCGATGTAGATGGGGGAGATGACCATCACGACCGGGATGAACGGCAGGTCGTAGTCGAGGTTGGAGGCGATGAGCTTCCCGGCGTGGAGGAACTCCTCGTAGGTGATCAGAAAGCCGAGCGAGGTGTCCTTCAGGGCCACCACGAGCTGGCTGATGATGGTCGGCATCATGGCGCGCACGGCCTGCGGTGCGAGTACGGAGGCCGTGACCTGGGTCTTGCGCATCCCCAGCGCGTACGCGGCCTCCCGTTGGCCCCGCTCCACGGAGTTGATCCCGGTGCGGAACACCTCGGCGAGCACCGAGCCGTTGTAGAGGGTCAGTCCGGCGACCAGGGCGGGCAGCGGCTGGACCTTCAGCGCCACGAAGATGAAGAAGATCATCACCAGTACGGGCATGGCGCGGAAGAACTCGACCAGCAGGGTGGAGAGCCACCGGACCGGCCGGTGCACGGAGAGCCGGCCGACCGCCAGTACGGCTCCGAGAGCCAGCGAGAGCACCGCCGCGTACGCGAAGGCCTTCAGGGTGTTGCCCAGTCCGCGCAGCAGCAGCTCCTGGATGCCCTTGTAGGTGAAGGGGTTCCACTTGGCGGCGGCGAACTGGCCCGTGTCGACCAGGAGGTAGACGACCCAGGCGAGGAGGGCGGCGACCAGGATCGTGGAGACGACGCCGTAGAGGAAGTGCCGTTTGCGGGCTTCGGGGCCCGGGATGTCGTAGAGCGCGGTGGCGGAGGGTGCGGCGTGGGTGGTCATCGGGCGACTCCCCAGCGCTTCTCCAGCACGTGGAAGAGCACGCTGATGGACAGGGTGATGATCAGGTAGCCGACGGCGATCCAGACGAAGGTCCAGATGATGCTGTATCCCAGCTCGTTGAGGGTCTTGTAGGTGCCGAGGAGTTCGGTGACGCTGAACGCTCCGGCGATGGCGGAGTTCTTGGCCAGCGCGATGAGGGTCGATCCGACCGGCGGGATCACCGAGCGGAACGCCTGGGGCAGTACGACGGTGTTCAGGGTCTGTCCGAAGGACATCCCGAGGCTGCGGGCGGCCTCGCCCTGGCCGGTGGGCACGGTGTTGATGCCGGAGCGCAGCACCTCGCAGATGAACGCCGAGGTGTAGCAGCCGAGCGCCAGCACCGCGAAGACCTGGAACGGCAGTACGAGGCCGAAGCGCGGCAGGCCGAGGAGGACGGCGAAGAACAGCAGGGTGAGCGGGGTGTTGCGCAGCACCGTCACCCAGACGGTGCCCAGCAGGCGGAGCGAGACGACCGGCGCGACCCGGAACGAGGCCATGACGAAGCCGAGTACGAGGGCCAGGACCGAGGCGTAGACGGTGAGTTCGAGGGTGCCGAGGAACCCCTTGCCGTAAAGGGAGAAGTTCTCTGTCAGTACGTCCATGGTGGTGGTCCCTCCCTCAGTTCGCCGGGTAGCGGTCGATGGGCGGCGGCGTCGGCGCGGGCACCCCGGAGAGCCCGAGCGTCGCTTCGAACGCCTTCTTCCAGTTGCCGTTCTTCTCGTTCTCCTCCAGTGCGTCGTTGATCGCGGACCGCAGGGCGTCGTCGCCGCGCGGCACGCCGATGCCGTAGGGCTCCTCGGAGAAGGGCTTGCCGACGACCTTCATCTCGTCCGGTGCCTTCGCGGCGAAGCCCAGCAGGATCGCGTCGTCGGTGGTGACGACGTCGACCTGGTAGGTCAGCAGGTTGTCGACGCAGATGGAGTACGTGTCGTAGGCGACCAGGTCCGCCTCGGGGAAGTCGGCGGCGATGCGCTGGTAGGGGGTGGATCCGGCGGCCGAGCAGACCGTCTTGCCGGCCAGGTCCTGCGGGCCGTGGATGTCGTTCTCGTCGGTGCGTACCAGCAGTCCCTGCCCGGCCATGTAGTAGGGGCCGGCGAAACCGACGAGCTTCTTACGCATGTCGTTGATGGTGTAGGTGCCGACGTAGTAGTCGATCTGGCCGTTCTGCAGGGCGGTTTCGCGGTTGGCCGAGGCGATGGTCTTGAACTGGATCTCCTTCGGACCGAAGCCGAGGCTGGCCGCGACCATGGTGGCGATCTCGATGTCGAATCCGGAGTAGATCCCGGTGGCGGGGTCCTTCTCGCCCAGGTAGGGCTGGTCCTCCTTGGCGCCGATCACCAGCCGGCCCCGCCGCTCGGCAGCCGTCCAGGTCTTCGATTCCGGGAGCCGGAAACCGGTGTTCACCGTGTAGTGGGGCAGTGCCCCGGCCTTGGGACCCTTGACCGGCGGGCTGCCCTCCTTCCCGCACCCGGCGGCGAGGGCGGTCAGCAGCAGGCCGACCAGCAGCGCGGTGATCTTCTTGGTACGCAACGCGGAGCCTCCCGTCAGTGCTTGAGGATCTTGGACAGGAAGTCCTTGGCGCGGTCGCTCTCCGGGGCGGTGAAGAACTCCTCCGGGGTGCGGTCCTCGACGATGCGGCCGTCCGCCATGAAGACCACACGGTTGGCGGCGGACCGGGCGAAGCCCATCTCGTGGGTGACCACGACCATGGTCATCCCGTCGCGTGCCAGCTGCCGCATGACCTCCAGCACCTCGTTGATCATCTCCGGGTCGAGCGCCGAGGTGGGCTCGTCGAAGAGGAGCGCCTTGGGGTCCATGGCCAGGGCGCGGGCGATGGCCACGCGCTGCTGCTGGCCGCCGGAGAGCTGGGCGGGGAACTTGTCGGCGTGCGCGGCGAGTCCCACGCGCTCCAGCAGCTCCCGGGAGCGGGCGTCGGCCTCCGGCTTCTTCCGCTTGCGGACCTTCGTCTGGGCGAGGGAGACGTTGGCCAGCACGGTCTTGTGCGCGAACAGGTTGAACGACTGGAAGACCATGCCGACTTCGGCCCTGAGCTGCGCCAGCCCCTTGCCCTCCTCGGGCAGCGGCTTGCCGTCGATCGCGATGTGGCCCGACTCGATCGTCTCCAGCCGGTTGATCGCGCGGCAGAGAGTGGACTTGCCGGAGCCGGAGGGGCCGATGACCACCACCACCTCCCCGCGGCCGACGGTGAGATTGATGTCCCGCAGAACGTGCAGTTCTCCGAAGTGCTTGTTGACGTCCCGCAGATCGATCAACGGATCGACGGCCATACGCTGCCCTGCCCATGTGTCGCTGTGTGTCGGCTCAGCGCAAACTATCCGTACGCCCAAGGCACTTCGACGGCGACACGCAAACAGGGCAAAAGGCTGTTTATCTAGACGGCGGCGTCAGCCGGCTCCGACGCCGGAGCGGTCGGCGCCGTCGTCACTCCTCGGCCGCCTCCGCGTAGACCTGCGAGAGTTCGGGGCTTCCGTAGACCGCCCAGTCCAGTCCGGCCCCGACGACGTCGATCTCCCGGCCGGAGGCCAGCCGTACGACGGGCTGTCCGCTCGGCCAGATGTCCCACCGGGCACCGGGCACGGTCCGCACCACCACGGTGCCGAGGTAGAGGCCGGCGTCGTTTCCCAGCCAGGGCACCTCTTCCGGATCGTCGCGCCAGTGGGGCGGCAACTGGTCGAGGGCGGTCAACGAGCCGGGCGAATCGTCGAGTTCGAGTCCACTGCTCCCTGCCCGGACACGGAGCAGCTCGCACTCGGCGAGGAGTTCGGCGAGACCGCCCGGGTCGTCCGCCGCGGTCTCGGCCAGGGTCGCCGTACGCGTATCGCCTTGCCGCTTGCGCCAGTTGTCCAAGAAAGGGATGTTCACCCGGCAAGGGTCCCACCTTCGTCCCGCCGCACGCCACAGGGCGCGCGACCGGGTGCGCGCCAGGCCGGAACCGGACGGCGGCGGAGCGGACCGTAGGCTGCCGGAATGAACGTACAGAACTATCTTTCCGAGCTCTTCTCCCTGGAAGGCAGGACCGCGGTCGTCACCGGCGGCAGCTCCGGCATCGGCCGGGCGATCACGGATGCGCTCGCCCGCGCGGGTGCGGCGGTCACCGTCGTGGCCCGCCGCGAGCCCGAACTGAAGACGACCGTCGACGAACTGACCGGGGCCGGCTGCCGCGCCGCCTGGGTCAGCGCCGATCTCGCCACCGCCGAGGGGGTCCGGCAGGCGGCCGACGCCGTGCTCGCGGGGTTCGGGGCGCCGGACATCCTGGTGAACTGTGCCGGCGTCAACCTGCGGCCGCCGATGGGCGAGCTGGGCGAGGAGGTCTGGGACACCACGATGGCGGTGAACCTCAAGGCGCCCTTCCTCCTGGGCGAGCGGTTCGGGCCGGGGATGGCGGAGCGCGGGTACGGGCGGATCATCCACATCACCTCGCAGCAGGCCCACCGCGCCTTCGTGAACAGCGGGGCGTACGGCGTCTCCAAGGGCGGCCTGGAAGCGCTGGCCCGGTCTCAGGCGGAGGCGTGGTCGCCGTACGGGGTCACCGCCAACACCCTGGTCCCCGGGTTCGTGATGACCCCGCTCAACGCCCGGCTCTCCTCGGACCCGGAGAAGGTGGCCGCACTGGCCGCCCGCACGATGGTGGGGCGCAACGGCCTGCCCGAGGACTTCGCCGCCGCGGCGGTCTTCCTGGCCGGCCCCGGATCGGCGTACGTCACCGGGCAGTCGCTCTTCGTGGACGGCGGGTTCTCCGTCCACTGACCGCGCGCGGGCCGGCCGTCGTGCCGCCCGCGGAGTTCCGCGTCCCGAGTCCGGCCGGGACCGGGCGCCGGGCGGGATCAGACGACCGGCGGCTTCCGGGCCGCCTCGGTGGCGGCGGCGACCAGCGCCCCGGCGGCGGCGGACGCCTCCTCCTTGTCCACCCCGAGGCCGGTGAGGAGCCCTTCGCCGCCCTCGTGTTCCAGAAGTGCCAGCAGGATGTGCTCGGTCCCGACGTGCTGGTGACCGAGCCGCAGGGCCTCGCGGAAGGTGAGTTCGAGGACCTTGCGGGAGCCGGCGTCGTACGGGATGAGCGCGGGCACCTCGTCGGCGGCGGGCGGCAGGGCCGCGAGGGCGGCGGTGCGCACCTGCGCCGGGGTGACGCCGCGGGCCGCGAGCACCTGGGCGCCGATGCCCTCGGGGTCGCCGACGAGACCGAGTACCAGGTGCGCGGGAAGGACCTCGGTGTTCCCGGCGGCATGGGCCTCGTTGTGGGCGGCGACCGCGACGTTGCGGGCCCGCGGGGTGAAGCGTGCGAACCCCTCGTCGGGGTTGAGCTCAACGGACTCGTCGGGCTTCTTCGGGACGAAGCGCTTCTGGGCGGCCTGGCGGGTCACCCCCATGCTCCTGCCGATGTCGGTCCAGGAGGCGCCGGAGCGGCGGGCTTGGTCCACGAAGTGACCGATGAGGTGGTCGGCGATGTCGCCGAGGTGGTCGGCGGCGACCACCGCGCCGGAGAGCTGGTCCAGAGCGTCGGAGTGGGACGTCTTGATGGCCTCGATGAGGTCGTCGAGGCGTACGGGAGGGGTGACGGATGCCGGTTGCGTCATGTGTCAACCATAAGTTGACACCTCCGCGGACGTCAACCTCTGGTTGTCAGCGGGGGCGTTCAGAGTTCGAGGTCCACCACCACCGGCGCGTGGTCGGAAGCGCCCTTGCCCTTGCGTGCCTCGCGGTCGACGTAGGCGTCCTTCACGGAGGCCGCGAACGGGGCGTTGCCGTAAGCGAGGTCGATCCGCATGCCCCTGTTCTTGGGGAAGCCGAGCTCGCGGTAGTCCCAGAAGGTGAACGGGTGGTCGTACTTGAGGGGGCGCGGCACGATGTCGCTCAGCCCTTCCGCGCGCAGTGCGGCGAGGGCGTCCCGCTCGGCGGGAGTGACGTGGGTGGCCCCCTCGAAGCGGTTCGGGTCCCACAGGTCCTCGTCGGTCGGCGCGACGTTGAAGTCGCCCAGCACGGCGAAGGGGCGGGCGGCCGACGCGTCCGCGGCGACCGCCGTCCGCAGCGCCTGGAGCCACCGCAGCTTGTAGGCGTAGTGCTCGTGCGTGACCTCACGGCCGTTGGGTACGTAGACCGACCAGAGCCGGACGGGTCCGCAGGTCGCGGCGATCGCCCGGGGCTCCACCACCCCGTCGTACGCGGGGCCGTCCGGCAGGCCGGTGACCACCTCGTCGAGGCCGACCCGGGAGATCAGCGCCACGCCGTTCCACCGGCCGGTGGCGTTGACCGCGGAGGCGTACCCCGCCTCCCGCAGTTCGTCGGTGGGGAACTGCTCGGCGGTGCATTTGGTCTCCTGGACGCACAGCACGTCGGTGCCGGTGCTCTCCAGCCAGGCCAGCAGCCTCGGCAGCCGGGCGGTGATCGAGTTGACGTTCCACGTGGCGATGCGCATGGGAACCAACCTAACCGCTGCCACCGACAGCCGGACGCTCAGAGCCCGGTGCGCTCCCCCGGGGCCATCCGGCCGTGGTCGCTGCCGCCCAGCGCTCCGATCTGGGAGTCGTAGATCGGCCGGGCGAGGTCGGTGAGCAGGGCGTCGTGGATGTCGATGGCGCGGCGCGGCCCGACCTCGCGGACGTAGTCGATGACCTCGGAGATCTTGCTCCACGGAGCCATCACCGGCAGCAGCAGGGTGTCGACCGGTTGCGCGGGGACGGTCAGCGCGTCGCCCGGGTGGAAGAGCGCAGCGTCGACGAGGAACCCGACGTTGGTGATGCGGGGGATGTCCGGGTGGATCACCGCGTGCAGCTCGCCGTGGACCTGGACGTCGAACCCGGCGGCGCGGAAGGTGTCACCGTGGCCGACGGTGTGCACCCGGCCGGGGAACGCCGGCGCCAGCTGCTCGGCGACGCTGCGCAGCGTCCAGATCTCCGCGGCCGGGTTGGCCTCCATCGCGGCGCGCAGCCGGGCCTCGTCGAAGTGGTCCGGGTGCTCGTGCGTCACCAGCAGGGCGTCGGCGCCGACGGCGTCACCCTCCCCGGAGAAGCCGCCCGGGTCGATCACGAGGGACTGCCCGTCCTTGTCCAGACGCACGCACGAGTGGCTGTTCTTGGTGAGGGTGAGGGTCGAGGGGTTCATGGTTCCATCCTGCTACGCGGACGGGTCGGTTTCCTCCCTGATCACCGACTGCGCGACGGCGAACGCGGCGCCGGCGGCGGGAATGCCGCAGTACACGGCGGTCTGGAGCAGCACTTCCTTGATCTCGGCGGGCGTGAGGCCGTTGCGCAGCGCCGCCCGGAGGTGCGCGGCGAGGCCCTCCAGCCGTCCGGACGCGATCAGCGCGGTGAGCGTGACGCAGCTGCGGGTACGGCGGTCGAGACCGTCACGGTTCCAGACCTCGCCCCACGCGTAACGGGTGACGAGGTCCTCGTACTCCTCGGTGAACGGGTCGGCGGCCGCTTCGGCCCGGTCCACGTGGGCGTCGCCGAGCACCTCCCGGCGGATCCTCGTCCCGAGCGTGCGGTGGTCCGCGCGCTCGCCGTCGTCCGCCCTCGGCGAGGGGACCGCCGGCGCGATCTCCGCGACGGGCGCGTACGGCGCGGAGATCTGCGGGACCGCGACGGCGGCGGGGGCTGCCGCGGGCACCGGAACGGCGCCGAGGGTGTCCTGCCAGGTGGTGGAGAAGTGGGTGAAGAGGAGATCCATCACGGCGGTCGGCTGCTCGACCGGGGCGAGGTGCGAGGCCCCCGGCACGAGGGCCAGGCGGGCGTCCGGGATCCCGGCGACCAGGGTGCGCGCCTCGGCGGGGCCGGTGACCCGGTCCTCGGCGCCCACCACGACGAGTGTGGGGACACCGATGCGGCCGAGCTCGGCGCGGATGTCGAAGGCGGCGAGCGCCTCGCACGCGGCGATGTAACACCCGGGGTCGGTGGTGCGCACCATCTGCACGGCCCACTCCACGATCGCGGCCTGCGCGCCCGCGAAACTGGGCGTGAACCAGCGCTCGGGTGCGCTGCGGGCGATGGGCTCCAGGCCGTTGGTACGGACGATCACCCCGCGCCCCCGGAACTCGTCCGGGGTGCCGAACCGGGGTGAGGTCGCCACCAGCGCCAACGACGCCACCCGGTGCGGGTGGCGCAGCGCGAGGTCGGCACCGACGGCGCCGCCGATGGAGCACCCCGCGTAGCCGAAGCGCTGGACGCCGAGCGAGTCGAGGGTGGCGATCAGCCGGTCCCCCAGGTCGGCGACGGAGACCGCGGGGCGGGCGGGGGCTCCGCCGTGGCCCGGCAGGTCGTACCGCAGCACCCGGTAGTGCTGGGAGAGGTCGGGTATCTGGCGGTCCCACATGTGCCACGTGGTACCCAGAGAAGGCCCGATCACCAGGACCGGAGCGTCTTCCGGCCCGTCGAAGCGGTATTGGAGGGTGTTCGATGATGTCTCGCTCACCCGCCTGACCCTCTCATCTCCCACCATCTTCCACAGAACCGGGTCGGCCCTACGGGCTGTGCCCCTTCGCCTGCGAGGGTGGCCCCAGCTCGGGCCCGCCCGCCGGACGCCCCGTGGAGTCCGCCCCACGTGACGGCGGCAGCGCGCAGGTCCTCCACGCCGGGCTTCACGTAGTACCGCTTGGTGGTGCTCACGTTACTCGGAGCTCGTGACACGATTGTGTCGATGTTGGCCGGTGGGGCGTGCCCGGTATGACGATGCGGCTGTTCGTGAGGGTGCGGGTACGCGACCGTGGATCGCGGACGATGAGGTGTGGGATCTGGTCGGGCCGCGTTGCTGCCGCCGTGGCCGGAGCGGTCTCCGAGGCCGGTGTCGGACCGGCTCTGCCTCCCGGGCATCCTGTTCGTGCTCCGCAACGACATAGCCCGGCAACTTCTGCCCCCGGGGCTCGGGTTCGGCTCGGGACAGATCTGCCGGCGCCGACTGGACCGGTGGCACAGGCCCGGCCGCGGGCCCGATCATGCCCCGACGCCCCATCAGGCAGTCACACACCCGACGACGTGACAACGCCCTCAGCCGGGTTCGGCGGCGGTGAGGACGAGGATGGCCTGGTCGTCGTCGATGCCGTGGTCGCCGGTAAAGGCGTGCACGGCCTCGGTGACGGCGTTGATCAGGTGCTGCGGGGTGGGCCTGTGCGGTGTGCCGGTCACGGCATCGGCGAGGCGTTGGTCGCCGAAGAGTTCGTCGTCGTGGCGGCGTGCTTCGGTGATGCCGTCGGTGTAGAGCATCAGGCTCTCGGCCGGGCGCAGGTGCAGGCTGCGGGGTTCGATGTGGATGTCGGGTCCGATGCCCAGCAGGATGCCGGGTGCGTCGACGGTGCGAACGGTGTGGTGGTTGTCCATGTGGAGCGGGAGGGTGTGGCCGGCGCGGACGAGATCGATGTCCAGGCCCGTGGAGGTGGGGGTGAGCTGTCCGTAGACAAGGGTGACGAATCCGGTGCCGTGTCCGGCGGGCCGATTGATCAGGGCTTGGTTGACCGCTTTGACGACGGCCTCGGGGCCCGGGACGAGGGGGGCGACGGCGCGGGCAGTGTGACGGACCAGGGCGGTGGTGGTGGCGGCGATGGCGCCACGCCCGCAGACGTCACCGAGCATGAACCCCCACCGGTCCCCCTCCAGGGGGAAGACGTCGTAGAAGTCTCCGCCGATGTCGAGTCCCTCACCGGCGGGGTGGTAGTAGGTGGCCACTTCCGCGCCGGGGACCCGGGGCACGTCGGGCAGGAGAAGCCCGGCCTGCAGGTCGCGGGCGAGAGCGGCGCGGTGGGTGTACTGGCGGGCGTTACGCGCAGCCAGGGCAGCACGGGCAACAAGCTCTTCGGCCAGGACGATGGTGTGCCCGTCGAAGATGTGGTCGCCGGTGTACAGCAGTGTCACGGTACCGAACGCGTTGCCGCGGTCGAGCAGAGGGATGCACAGGTAACCGGTGACGCCGAGGTCCTGCCAGGGGGCCGGGCCGGTGGGGGCGCGGCGTGCGACCTCGGTCACGCCGGAGGCCAGGACGCGGGTGATGGGGTCGTCGGTGTCGTAGGCGGGGGTGTGGGAGGCGAGCAGGTCCTGCTGCCTGCGGGTGGGGGCGTTGGTGGCCACGCGGTGCACCCGGCCGCCCTCGATGACGTCGACCGCGCACAGGGGTGCCAACCGCGGGACGCAGGCGTCGGCCAGGCGTCTGAGGGTGTGGTCGGCGTCGAGTTCGGCGCTCAGGGTGGTACTGGCATGCAGGAGGAAGGCCAGGTCGTCGCGGGCGGCCTTCTCACGGACCTCGGCCGCCCAGTACGCCTGTTCGGCCTGGTGGCGTTCGATGGCCAGGGCGGCGGTGTCGGCGAAGATCTGGGCGAGCGCGAGGTCGGCGTCCTGCGGCGAGCGCGGGACGCGGTGGTACATCGCGAAGGTGCCCAGCAGTGAGCCGTCGCTCGCCAGGATCGGAGTGGACCAGCAGGCGGCCAGGCCGGCCTTGTCGGCCAGGTCGCGGTAGTCGTCCCAGAAGGGGTCCGTGGCGATGTCGGAGACGGCCACCGGTCTACGGCGGTGTGCGGCGGTGCCGCAGGAACCCACGCCTTCGCCGGTGGCGATGCCGTCGATGGCCTGGTTGTAGAAGTCGGGCAGGCTCGGTGCGGCGCCGTGGCGCAGATGCCGGCCGTCGGCGTCGGCGAGCAGGACGGACACCAGCACTTCCTCGGGTGTCAGGTCCTGGATCGCGCGGGCCATGCCTTCGAGTACGTCGGAGAGGGGGGCCTGACGGGCGATCTGCTCCAGCAGTGCCCGGTGCTCGGCCGTCAGCCGCTGCGCGTGCTTGATCTGGGTGGTCTCTACCCCGATCATGCGCACGCCCATGACGTTGCCGCCGGCGTCCGTGCGGGGTTCGTAGGTGAAGTCGAAGTACGCCTCACGGGCTTTCGCGCCTTCGCCCAGTACGACGCGGGCGTCGCGGCCGGTGTAGGCCTCCGCCGTGCGGTAGACCCTGTCCAGCAGGGTGATGAAACCCTGTTCGACGAGCTCCGGCATCAGCTGTCCGAGCGGTACGCCGGTGCGGGTGCGTTCGAGCCCGCCTATCGCGGTGAAGAATGCCGGGTTCGCCGCCTCCAGCATGTGTGCCGGGCCCGCCATGGAGGCGAAGACCGCCATCGACTGCCCGAACAGTGCCCGCAGATCATGATCCGTGTCCGTGGCAGCGGCACGTACCGCGGGTTCCCGGGCGGGCGGGCAGGCCTGCTGGTCCGGTACGCCCGTCATCCGTCGTGTTCCCCACCGGTCCGTGCTCCGGGGTCGACGCCGGCCCCGGCGGTGCCGACAGCACCCCTGTGCGTGTCGAGGGCCTCCTCGGTGTCGGTATGCAGACAGAAGACCTGGTTCAGCCCGGTCAGCACGAACAGGCGGTCGAAGAAGGCGGGTATACCCGCCACGCACAGGACCCTGCCCTGCGCGGCCAGCTGGTGGTGCAGCTTCACCAGTGCGCTGATACCGGTGGAGTCGCAGTACGTGAGGTGGGAGCAGTCGATCACGACCGTCCCCGCTTCCCGTCCCGCGGCCAGTTCCGTGTCCTCAGCCTCGTACAGCTGCACCACGCTGTGGAAGTCGAGATCTCCGCGCAGAGCGAATACGACTGCCTGCGTGTCCCGCCTGACGTCTACCGCGAACACTCTCGGTTTCCTCCGCCCTAGGATTCTCAGTGATGCTCATGATAAAGAGCAGCTTTCACCGCGTGAAACGCGGGCTGGTCAGCTTCCGCCCTGCTCGGGTGATTTCACTGATCCAACCCCCGTCGAACAAGGTTGAACCGGGCGCAATCACTCAGTGAACGATGCAGCATGCCATGCGGATCTTCGGGTGTGCTCACCCGGACATGGCCGCCCCGCGTCTGCCCAGAGGTCCCGTGCGGCCTGCCAGAGCTGCTCCGGTACCCCGTGAGCGGGCGTTTCCCGTTTCCTCGCGCGGGAGCGGCTGTCACGGATGCGCCCTTCACCCCAGTGCCGTGGGGAGCCTGTCCCGCCTCGCCCAGGAACAACCATGTCGTGAGGCGAGGCAGGCTTCCACGTGAGGAGGATCCTCAGTGGTGCGTGGTGAGGTCGGTCAGTCCGGAGATGGTCAGGACCGGGGCCAGAAGCGGGCCTGCGATGAGTTCGAGGCGGTCGGCATGGGGAAACAGGACGCTCAGGCCTGCGCTGTCGAGGTACTCGACTTCGGTCAGGTCCAGCACGAGAGGGCCGGGTGCGCCGTCGAGCGCGGCTGCCAGGCTCCCCGTGTTGCTCATGTCGATCTCGCCGACCACGGTCAGCACGGCCGTTCCGTCCGGTCGCCGGCCGGGCGTCAGGGTCAGGGGCGTAGTCATCAGGCGATCCTCGTATGCATGTCGACGGTGGTCCCGGTCGGGCTTTGAGTGACAGTGACCTGCTGCATCAGGGCCCGCATCAGCCCCATGCCCCGGCCGCGGTGCGCGTTGCGCTCGGGCTGCGGCACTTTCCACCGCCCGGAGTCCGCAATGGTCAGGCGCAGGTTGACGACGGACGCCTCGGCACGGAAGTAGACGGTGTCGCCCGGAGCGTCACGGTGCCCGTGCTCGATGGCATTGGCGCAGGCTTCACCCGCCGCCACCAGGATGTTCTGCACGGTGCCCGACGGCAGGTCGCACTGGTCGAGCCAGCCGCGCAGGGCCCTGCGGACGGGAGCGAGCTGACCCGATTCCGCTGGGAAGGACATCTCCAGCGGGGCCGGGTGCCGGTAGAGCAGCAGGGCGACGTCGTCGTCATAGCCGCCGGCGGGCGCCAGGCGTGACATGACGTCGGTGGCGAGGTCGTCGATCGCGGTGTCCCGGCCGTCCTGGAGTGCCTCGCCCGCTTGGTCGATGCCCGCGCTGAGCGGGCGGCGGCGACGTTCGACGAGTCCGTCGGTGTACAGCAGCAGGGTCGAGCGAGCCGAGATGGTACAGCTTTCCTCGGGACGCGGGTTGCCGGGACGGACAGCCAGCGGCAGCGAACGCCCGCCCTCCAGGAGCTGGATGGAACCGTCGGGCTGGACGAGTATGCCGGGCGGGTGTCCGGCGCTCGAGTAGGTGAGCTGACCGGTTTCGGTGTCGAGGACCCCGCAGAAGACAGTGGTGCACACCGCGCCGGGGACGCCGGCGGCGAACTGGTCCAGGGCCATGAGCGCCTGGGCCGGGCCGACGTCCTGGAGCAGCAGCGCGCGACAGGCGCTGCGCAACTGGCCCATGACGCTGGCGGCTTCCAGGCCGCGGCCGACGCAGTCGCCGACGACGATGCCGATGCGGCCGTCGGGCAGGGCGATGGTGTCGTACCAGTCGCCGCCGACCTCCAGGGGCCGGGTGGCCGGCTCGTAGCGGACGGCGAAGCCGTCGGGCAGACGGGAGGGGCCGAGAATGGCGCGCTGCAGGGCGATGGCGGTCTCGCGCTGCTGGTCGATCTGGTGCGCGCGGACCAGGCCCTGTGCGATGTGGCCGGCCAGGAGGGACAGCAGGAGCTGGTCCTCGCCGGTGAAGGGGCGCTGCTCACCCAGGTCGACCCACACCACCAGGAGGCCTTCCGGGTGTTCCAGGACGACGGTGGCCTCGCCCTGGCCCGGAACGGCGCTGAGCGCCGGCTGTTCACGCAGGCCGGAGAGCATCTGACGGCGTTCGGCGGGCAGTTCCTGCCAGGTGAGGGAGGCGTCGGTGCAAGTGAGTGCGGGCTCGTCACCGGCGCCGAAGACCACGGCCGTCACCTGCCGGGCACGCCACAGTTTCTTCAGTTCCTCGAGGGAGCCGTCCAGGGCGTCGGGCAGGCTGGGAGCCTGGGACAGGCGTGTGCTCAGGGCGGCCAGCGCGGTTTCACGCTGGATGGCGAAGTGCTCGGCGCTCACGTCACGGAAGGTTCCGACGATCACGGTGCGGTCGGTATCGGGGTCCTGGACCTGGTTGAACGTGGCCGTCACCCACAGGCGGTGCCCGTCGCGGTGGGTGACGGGGATGGTGTAGCTGCCACGCTCCTGGCCGGTCAGTGTCGCGAAGGCCTCGGCGACCTGGCGGTGGGCTTCGGGGTCGGTGGCCTCGTCCGGCCACCAGGGGTGGATCGGCTGGTAGGGCAGGTCTTCGGGGCCGTAACCGAGGATGGTGGTGAAGGAGGTGTTGATCTCGATGACCGCGCCGTCCTCGTCGCAGACGAAGAAGGCTTCCTGGAGCGAGTCGACCAGGGCGGTGCGCCAACGGGCGTGGTGGTTGCGCAGCCGGGCCAGCTTCACGTTGGCCTCGACACGGGCGAGGAGTTCGGCTGCGGCGAACGGCTTGACGAGGTAGTCGTCGGCGCCTGCCCGCAGGCCCTCGATGGACGCCTCCTGTCCGGCGCGGGCGGACAGCAGGATCACCGGTACCGAAGCGGTGCTCTGGTCGGCTCGCAACGCGCTGACCAGGGCCAGTCCGTTCAGGCGGGGCATCATGACGTCACTGACCACGAGGTCGGGAACGTCGGTCCGGATGGTGTCGAGGGCCTGCTGCCCGTCGCTGACCGCGTGGACCTGGTAGCCGGCGCCGCGCAGGAGCCGGGTCAGGTACTCCCGCATGTCGGCGTTGTCGTCGGCGATCAGCACCCGCGCCGGAGCCGGCAGGCGGTTCGCCTGTGCCTCGTCGTCGGCCCGAGAGACGCTGCGCGGTTCGTCGGCCGCCATGCCGGTCTCCTCGCCCGGCAGCCAGCGCAGGGCTTCCTGGACGAAGGGGTCGGCGGTGGCGGGTGACGCCTCGGTGGCCGTCCCCGTGCGGATGGCGTCGGCGGGCAGGTGGGCGGAGCCGAAGGGCAGCCGGATGGTGAAGCGGGTGCCTTCCCCCGCGGTGGAGGAGGCGGTGATGGTGCCGCCGTGCAGGCCGACCAGTTCCTTCACCAGGGCCAGGCCGATACCGCTGCCCTCGTTGGAGCGGGACCGGGCGTTCTCGATGCGGTGGAACCGTTCGAACAGGCGCGGCATCTCCTCGGCCGCCACGCCGATCCCGGTGTCCGCGACCGTCACCACGGCCTCACCGTCCTGGACGCCCACACTTATGCGGATCGAGCCGTCGAAGGTGAACTTCAGGGCGTTGCTGAGCAGGTTGAGGACCACCTTCTCCCACATGTTGCGGTCCACATACACCGCCTCGGGCAGCGGTTCGCACTCCACGTGGAAGTCCAGACCGGCGTGTTCGACGGCGGAGCGGAACACACTCGCCAGCGCACCGGTCACCGTGGCCAGGTCTACCGGTTCGTAGCTCGCCCGCATCCGGCCCGCCTCGATACGGGAGAAGTCCAGGAGCATGTTGACCAGCTTGCCCAGTCGCAGCCCGTTGCGGTGGACGGCCTCCAGTTCCTCGCGCAGGCTCGGCTCCGCATCGGCGAGCTGCTGCCGCAGTTCCTGGACCGGCCCCATGATCAGGGTCAGCGGGGTGCGGAACTCGTGGCTGATGTTGGAGAAGAACGTCGTCTTGGCCCGGTCCAGTTCCGCGAGCTCCTCGGCGCGGCGCTGCTGCGCCTGGTAGCTGCGGGCGCTGGCGACGCCGGTGGCCACGTGACCGGCGACCAGCTCGACGAAGCCGCGGTAGCCCTCGTCCAGGTCGCGGTAGCGATTCAGGCCCGCCACCAAGAACCCGTACGGGGTTCCGCCCTGCTGGAGCAGGGGGACGACAAGTGCCTGGGTGGGCGTCTCTTCCCAAGCCCCGGAGGACAGGCCGGTGAACGGCTCGCCGTCGAGGGGCACCAGCACGGCTTCGCCGCGGACCAGGGCATCGGTCGACCAGGGAGAGGTGGAGCCCGCGGGAATGATCTCCGCTGCCGCCGGATGAGTGGACACGAGGCCGGTGGCCGAGGCGAGACGAGCGTTGCCGTCGTCCTGGAAGAGGTAGGTCAGGGTGAAGGGGAGGTCGTACGGGTTGCGTTTGAGCTGCTCGGCGGCGAAGTCGAGCATCTCCTGCTCGGTACGCACCACACTGGGATCGGAGCCCAGGTCGCGCAGAGTCGCCATCCGGCGCTCGCCGATGACCCGCTCCGTGTCCTCGCTGACCACACACAGCATGCCCACCACGACGCCGTCGTCATCGCGCAGGGGACTGTAGGAGAAGGTGTGGTAGCTCTCCTCAAGGTAACCGGAGCGCTGCAGGAACAGCAGCAGACCTTCGTCCCAGGTCGCCTCGCCACTGGCCAGAACGGTGTCGATGCGCGGACCGATGTCGCCCCAGATCTCCGACCAGACCACGCTGGAGGGCCGGCCCAGCGCCCAGGGGTACTTCTGCCCCAGCGTGTCGCGCCGGTACGCCTCGTTGCAGAAGAACGTCAGCTCCGGCCCCCAGGCCATCCACATGGCGAACTTCGACGACAGCAGGATGCTCACGGCGGTCCGCAAACTCTGCGGCCAGTCCTGCGGCTCTCCCAGCGGCGTCGCCGACCAGTCCACCCGGGCCAGCTCCTGCCCGATCTTCCTGTCCGCGGTGAACACCTCGTCCATGGCCGCTGACGGGATGGTGAGCCCACCGTCCTCCGAGCGCGTCACAGCAGACACCCTTCCCCTTGCCTCAGCCTCTTGTGTACGAAGCACCGCCCGAGACCGCTCCATGGCATCGCCGAACAGCGAACAACCCGGACCCGGTACCCCGCAGGAACCGTCGGGGGCGTGCACACACCCGAAGACCCACCGGCGCACTCAACAGGATAGGACAGCCGCTTCCAGGGCTGTGGTCCGAGAGCCCGCACCGTGACGGGGGGTGGTGATCACCGGGACCCTGCCACCATGACGCTCCTGACAACCGGGCCGGCACCCGCAGGAGACCTGAGCACGGGAAGCCCCGTCGGGGCAAGGGATCCCTTGCTCCGACGGGGCTTCCCCGGCCGGGCGGCGACTCAACGGCAGTCGGCCGGGGCCGGTGCCATGTGCGTCGCTCCTCGGCTCAGCCGAAACTCACGTCGCTGCACCACATGTAGGCCTGGTCGAGGTGCGAGGCCTGCCAGATCACGAACACGACGTGGTGTCCGGTGTAGCCGGAGGTCTGGACGGGGAACGTGATGTCGTTCGCCGGCGCGTAGCGGCCGGTCTGCGTGATGAAGTCGAGGTTGCCCCAGCCCAGGGTCTGGGTCTTGGGGTCGAAGCCCTGCTTGCTCACGTAGACCTTGAAGTAGTCGGCCCCGTGGGACGCCTGGTCGTACAGGTGCACCGAGAAGTTGTTGCCGACCGTGGTGGTCTTCCACGCCCCCGGCTTGTTGAGGCTGGCGTTCCGGGACAGGTTGTTGCTGCAGAGCGTCCCGTCGGGGGTCTTCGCCTGGAACTGGCCACCGAGGCCGTCACGCAGAGCGCTCATCCAGTTCCACATGGTGTCGCTGTTGGCCTGCCAGGCCTGCCAGCACATGGGGTCCTGCGTCTGCATGGCCGGGTCCGTGTGGTGGCTGCCCCACGTCTGCCAGCACTGGTACGCACGGGAGGCAGGGCCCACGATCGTGCCGTGGGCCTGGGCGGGTGTCGACCAGGCCAGCGCGCCGACGACGACGGCGAACAGCATGACGACTGTCTGAAGGGGTCGGCGGAGGTAGGGCCTCGTACGCCCGGTCAACGGAATCCTGTGTTGCATGTGGGGGGAACTCCTTCCAGTGGCAAAGCTGCTATGGGAGCGCTCCCAACGTTACGACTCTCACATCAAGTGTCAATAAAACAAACCAAGTTGGTTAACACCTGGGCAGTGAGCAGCGAATGGGCCGCAGGCCGGAAAGCGACCTTTCGCTTCCGTGTCGGGAGGGAGGTCGACCGCCCATTGCTTCGTGTCGGTCAGCGCTCTTGCGGATCCGGACCGGCGGGGGAGACTGCCTTCAGTACCCGGTCCGCTCCGTTCCCGGCAGCACCACGCCGCACCGGTCCGAGGGGTCCCGGGCAGACCGGTCAGCCGTCACCCTGAAATGAGTTGTCATGAGCCGGAACCGAGCCGTCGTCAGCGCCATCGCCATGACCCTGTTATCCGCCGGTCTCGCCGTCGGACCTGCGGCCTCAGCCTCCGCTGCCCATGCCTCCCCCACCGAGGCGAAGGCGCGCGTGGGGGCCGACTGGGAGACGCAGTCGATCCTCTTCACCGCCGCTGTGGGGCAGACCAACGACCTCGACATCTATCCGATGTACACCAGCGACGGGATCCGCCGGATCGGCTTGAGGGACGTGGTCCCGCTGGAACCGGGTGAGCACTGTGCGTTCTCCAGCGCCGAGGACACCACCGCCGTCGTCTGCGAACTGCCCGCCGACAGCGCACGGCCCGACAGGATCGATGTCTTCCTCGGTGACGGCGACGACACGATCGCCGCCTTCGCGCCCGGCATGAACACCGTCAGCGGCGGCGCGGGGGACGACGAACTGCACGCCCACACCGCCCGCACGGTGCTGGGCGACGCGGGGGACGACATGGTCATGGGTCCCGCGACCCTGTACGGCGGCGACGGCGTGGACCATCTGATGGGCGACAGCGAGAACCAGCGGATGTGGGGCGGGCGGGGCGACGACATGATCGAGGGTTACGGCGGGGACGACATCGTGTACGCAGGCCCCGGCGACGACCAAGTGATGGGCGGAGACGGCCGGGACATCCTCCTCGGCGGCTCCGACGACGACATGGTGCACGGCGAAGGCGGTGACGACGTGGTCTGTGGTGGCGCCGGGAAGGACGTCCTCGACGGTGGCGACGGCCGCGACGTCGTCCTCCCCTGAGCGCCGCTCCCGTCCCGAAGGCCCGACGGCCCGCAGGCATCGACATGGCCGAGTGCATCGGGCGACGGGCGGCAGGGTCGGTTCCGAGCCGGCCGGATGAACGGGATGATCAGGCAGGAGCCGGGATCGACGCCGAGCCGATCGGCGAGCAGAAGCTGGACGGCCGGCGGGAAGTCGCGTGCCGCGGCGATGGTTCTCATCGTGCGGCGCCCACGGCTGTGCCGGCGCGCGGCCGCACCCCCAGACCGGCGCCCGGGGCGGGGCGTACCACGCCGTCGGCGCCGCCGATTCCCGACCACGGATCCTCGGCGAGGAGCAGATGCCCGTCGAGATCGACCCAGCGCGCCCGGTGGACCAGATGGACGGCGGGCGCGATGCCGAGCGAACTGGCAGTGAGACAGCCGAGCATGAGGTCGGTGCCGCTGCCCTCCAGCGCGGCGTGGATCCGCATCGCGGCGCGTACGCCCCCGCACTTGGCGAGCTTGACGTTGACGCCGTGCACGAGACCCGCGAGGGCTGCGGTGTCCTCGTAACAGACCGCGTCCTCGTCGGCGATCACCGGGATCGGAGAGGCGGCGGCGACGCGGGCGAGCGCCTGCGGCGTGCCCGCGGCGATCGGCTGTTCCACGGCGGTGACTCCGAGGGCAGCGAAGCGGGGCAGCAGTGCGTGGGCCCGGTCCTCGGTCCAGGCGCCGTTGGGGTCGAGAAGCAGGTCCGCGGCGGGCGCTGCCGCGCGGACGGCTTCGACGCGAGCCAGGTCCTCGGCAGGGTCGGGGGATCCGGCCTTGACCTTCAGCACGGTGAAACCGGCCAGGGCGAGCCGGCCGGCCTGGGCGGCCGCGGCGACGGGCGTGACGATGCCGATGGTGCGTGCTGTGGCCGCGGACGGCGGCAGGGGGCTGCCGAGGAGTCGGTGCGCGGGTGCACCGGCTCGCTTGCCGATGAGGTCCAGTACGGATGACTCGACGGCGGCGAGGACTCCTGCGGGCAGGTCAGCGCCCACGGGGCCGACGGGCGCGAGTTCGGCCCAGGCGGTCTCCGGGTCCGGCAGGCGCTCGACCGCCGCGCGGACGGTGCCCAGGTGACGGAGGATGCTCTCGCGGGGCAGACCGAGGTACACACTGCTGACGGCTTCCCCCCAACCGCGCAGCCCGCCGTGCTCCAGAGCGACCCGGACGGCGTCGCGTCGGGCCGTCACGGAGCGGGAGATGCGCAGCGGCTCCTTGAGTTCGAGCGCGGCGGTGTGCCAGGTGAGTCTCATACGGCGCCTCCGGGGGCCGGGATGTGCGGAGCGGGGGCTTCGCCCCTGGGGGCGGCGAGGGGATCGACGACGGTCCGGCACCGGGTCCAGCCGAAGGCCTCGGCCGCACGAGGGTGCGGGATCTCCAGCGGCCTGGTGGCCGGGGCGGTGGCGGTCAGTCCGTGGGCGCGGCAGAAGTCGTCGTCGTAGACGGTGCCGAGGTAGCGGTGGGGGCCGTCGGGGAAGACGGTGGCGACGACGGCGCCGGGCGCGGCCCCGGCCGCCCACGCGGAAACCAACGCGACGGCGCCGGTGCTCCAGCCGCCGCTGACGAAGCTGCTGCGGGCGAGGCGGCGGCAGGCGTCGACGGCCTCGGCGGCACCCACCCAGTGAACCTCGTCGAAGGCTTCGTGACGGACGTTGCGGGGGTGGATGCTGCTGCCGAGTCCGCGCATCAGGCGCGGCTTGGCGGGCTGTCCGAAGATGGCGGAGCCGACCGAGTCGACACCGATCACCTTCAGCCGTGGCCAGCGGCGGCGCAGCGGGCCGACCAGCCCGGCGCTGTGTCCGCCGGTGCCCACGCTGCACACCAGGACGTCCAGGTGGTCGAGCCGGCCGATCAGTTCCGCGGCCAGGGAGAGGTAGCCCGCGGGGTTGTCCGGGTTGTTGTACTGGTCGGGCCAGTAGGCGTCGTCGGTGCGGGCCAGGACTTCGCGCAGCCGGGCGATCCGTGCGGCCTGCCAGCCGCCCCGGGGGGCGGGGCGGTCGACGAGTTCCAGGCGGGCGCCGTAGGTGCGCAGCAACTGCCGCATGGACGGTTCGAGTTCGCAGTCACCGACCAGGATGACGGGGTGGCCGAGGGCCTGACCGGCGAAGGCCAGCCCGATGCCCATGGTGCCGGAGGTGGATTCCACGACCGGAGCGCCGGGGCGCAGCTCACCGCGCCTGCGGGCACCGGAGAGCATGGACATCGCCGCGCGGGCTTTCATTCCGCCTGCGCTGAGGCATTCGAGCTTGGCCCAGAAGCCCGGGTGGGGGTGGGGCAGGTCGGCCTGGATCCGGGCGAGGGGAGTACGCCCCAGCAGGGGCAGGAGGTCGGGGTTGCCGGCGGTGTGCGAGCGGTGCACGGGCGGAGCGGTGGTCACGGGCGGCCTCCGTAGCGGTGGATGACGCCCGGACCGCCGTCGAGCCAGAAGAACGGGTACGGCTCGGCGGACACGGCGCTCACCCCGGCCCCGAGGAAACGGGGCAGAACGGCACTGCCGGTCTGGGCGAACATCACGAGGGGCTTCCCACTTCCGGCGGCGTGGTCCAGCAGGCTCTGGAAGGTGCCGTTACCGAGGGTCATGCCGGAGGCGAGGACGGCTCCGCAGCGGTCCAGGTACGCGGCGGTGTCGGTGAGGACGGGTTCCCCCCACTCGGTGGTGCCGCCCTTGAGGTCGCACGGAAGGTACGCGAGACCCCGCGCGCGAAGCTGCTCCAGGAGCGAGTTGACCACTCCGACCACCAGGACCGGGCGGCGCGCGCCCGACGGGGAAGGGTCGGCGGGCAGCAGGTCGACGACGGCGTGCGCCCGGGCCAGCGAGCGGCAGAGCGAACTGCCTGCCGGGAGGGGGTGCGGGCGGGCTCCGTGGTGCGGGGTGTGCGGGCGTATGTGGGCCAGGTAGGCGTCGAGCGCCGCGATCCGTACGGGCAGCATCGGATGGTCGAGGAGGTCGGCGACGGTGGCGCCCACGCAGTCGTCGAGGGTGCCTGCCGGGAGGGCGCCGGGCTCGACCGCACAGGAGCCGACCGCTGCTTCGAGCCGCAGGCTGAGCACCTCGTTGCGGTAGCCGCTGCCGCGCCCCGCGTGCCGGACGGCCTGGGTGGTGGTGAACGCGAGCGAGATCTGTTCGCCGGCGGGGTCGGGGCCGTACGCCCCGGCCAGGACCGCGTCGCGGAGCTGGTCGACGGTCCGGACGGAGGGGTCGGCAGGAGGGCGCTCGCCCACCGGGATCCTTTCGGGTGTGTGCGGGGCCGGCAGGGTCATGCGACCACCCCCGCTGCGGGCTCGTAGGAAGGGCGCAGGCCGGCCAGCAGCCTCTCGGCGGCGGCGCGGGCGCCGCCACCCTCGAAGTCGGCGGTCATCACGTGACCGAGGTACTCGTTGTTGCTGGTGGCGGCGCGCACGGTGCGGCCCGGTCCGACGAGGCTGACCTCCAGCACCTCGGGCCGCGCTCGTAGGGCTCGCGCCCCCTCGATGCCGGTGAGGATGCCGTCGGTGTCGGGCAGCAGGAAGGAGATGGCGGCACTGCGCACGCCGGTGGGTCGTGGCGCCAGGTCGGGCACGCGTCCCAGCGCCACGTCCACGCAGGCGGCGGGCAGGTCGACGCCGAGGACGTGGCGGACCAGTTCGGTGATGCGGTTGCCCGCCGGGCGGGGGTTGACCTCGACCACCCGGGGTCCGTCGGGCGTCAGCTTGATCTCGGTGTGGCAGACCACCTGGTCCAGACCGAGCGCCTCGACCGCCCGCCGTGCGGTCCGGGCGGCCTCCGACGCCGGGGCCTCCCCGATTCCCGCCGGGAACATGTGCCCGGTCTCGATGAAGGCGGGCGCCCCGGCGATGCTTTTGTCGGTGACCCCGACGACATGGGTACTGCCTGCGAAGGACACCGTCTCGACGCTGACTTCGGGCCCGTGCAGCAGCTCTTCCAGCAGGATGACGGGTACACGGTCCTGGCCACGCGCGTTGACCGGGAACGCGGCAAGGGCCTGACAGGCGAGTTCCAGTTCATGTGCGTCGCGCACCGCCCGGACCAGCATGCCGGCGCACAGGTCCACCGGCTTCACGACGAGCGGGTAGCCGATCTCACGAGCGGCGGCCGCTGCCTCTTCGCCCCCTTCGCAGAGCGCGAACAGGGGCCCGGGTACACCGGCTTCGGACAGTCCGAGGCGCGTCAGATCCTTGCGGCACGCCGCCTCGACAGCCTCCGGCGCGGGCCCGGGCAGGCCGAGCCGCCGGGCGGCGTGCGCGACGGCGGGAAGGTAGTAGTCGCACGAGGAGACCACCCCGTCGAAGCGAAAGGCACCCTGCAGGCTTTCGAGCCGCGCCAGGAGGGCGGGCATGTCGTTGGTGTCCGCCGTGATGACGTTGCGGGCCGTCAGCAGCGGATGCGGCCCGTCCCCCGCGGGGGCGGAGCGCAGGTAGTGGTGCAGGTCGCGGGTGACGAAGGTGAACTCGTGCCCCTCTTCGCGGATGGCTGTGGGCAGCAGCCTGCTCATCGACCCCACCCAGCTCTCGATCACCAGCAGATGTCCCATCGGGCTCCCTCCCGGACTGCCGTCGGTACGGTGCGACGCAGACGTTATAGGAAATCGTTTTCATTTCCAATACGACGGTTTTCCGCTAGCCTGCGGCCCTGGCACGAGAGCCGGAGAGCGCGACGACAGAGGTGACCCGGCATCAGAGAAACGGACCCCACACGGTGCCGCACGCGACGTCCGAGGACCTCCCCGGGCTCGGAGCGTCATATTCGACACCCTCTACGGGGAGTTCAAGGCCTCGCTCAGCGGCGGGTGGAGCAAGTCGCCCGGGGCGCGCGGACCCCGACCGCGAGGCACCGGCCGCGCTGGAGGGGAGGCATCCGTCGGGGCGGATCCGGTGGCGGGCCGGTGACCGTGATCTCTCAGCCGAAAAGGTCGGCCAGGGGATCCACGTGCCGATGCGCGTGGTCCGTACGAGGTCCGGCCGCTCCAGCGGGCCCGGGTACGACGAAACCGTGCGGGGCTACTCCGCCTCGTCGCGGGTAGGCGCTTCGGAGGCGCGCCGGCTCCGGCGCGCCGAAGAGCAGGACGACCCCCCGATGCAGTGGGAGAGGAAATGAGGCTCCGCGACTTCGCTCAGGCCACTGCTTCCCGAAGCTCCACCGAGGTGCTGAGTGGCCGGTACCGTCTCGACGGGCGTCTCGGCTCGGGTGGTGCCGCGGACGTCCACCGGGGTTTCGATCTGCGGTTGAGGCGACCGGTCGCGGTCAAGATGTTCCGGCCCGACGCCTGCCTCAACAGCGAGGAGAGCCGGCACGACGAAGCGGTGATCCTGGCCCGGCTGAATCACCCGGGGCTGGTCACCGCCTTCGACGCCGGGCAGCACGACGGACGCGCGTTCCTGGTCATGCAGCTGATCGAAGGCACCACGCTCAAGGACCGCATCGCCACCGGTCCGCTCACCCCGGGTGCGACCGCCGCGCTCGGGGCCGGCCTCGCCAGAGCGCTGGCCCACGCGCACGAAGCGGGAATCGTCCACCGGGACGTCAAACCGTCCAACGTCCTCCTGGACGCCGCCGACCGGCCCTACCTGGCGGACTTCGGCATCTCCCGGCTGCTGGACGGCGCCACCCGCACCGGCACCGGCACCCTCACGGGCACCGCCGCCTATCTCTCCCCGGAGCAGGTGCTCGGCCGGCCCGTCGGCCGGGCCACCGACATCTATGCTCTCGGTCTGGTGCTGCTCGAATGCCTCACGGGCAGGCTCGAGTACGACGGCGGGCCCCTCGAGTCCGCCATCGCACGACTGCACCGTCACCCCGTCCTGCCTCCCGGGTTGCCCGGACAACTGAGTTGCCTGCTGCGGGAGATGACGGCGCTGGAGGAGCAGGACCGCCCGCCGGCCCGCGACTGCGCCCGCACTCTGGCGGCGTTGGCCGACACGGTCCCCGTGGCGGCCGGCTCGACCACGCCGGCCACGCGCCTCGTCACCGGCCACGAGGCGCCGAGGGCGAGCGACCACACGCACGTCAATCCGGCGGCGCTCGTCAGGAATCAGGACACCGCTCGAAGCGTGCCCGCACGCCGGCGCACCCTCCTGGCCGGCACGACGGTCGCACTCGCCGCCGTCGTGGCAACCGCATTCGCCGTCACCGGCAGCTCCGTCCCCCCGAACACCGACCGGAACCCGACCAGTGCTTCCGAGGCGCCCGCCGGAACGTCGGAGGCTCCCGACCCCACAAACCAACGGGGGGCGGTCACGCCGTCTCCGGCGGCGCGGTCCTCCGACCAGAATGCCGCTGCGGGTACACCCTCCGAGGGCGCCCCCGGACTCGGCGTCCGCTCCCCCACTCCCGGTCCGGTCGGCGAAGCCGCCGGGAGCCCGGGTGCGCAGAGTCCCACCCCCACCGCGCCCCCCACCACGGGCACCGCACCCACGACCTCCACGGCACCGACCACTCCGAGCACCGGAACCACATCGGCAGCGACACCGGACGCCACCGCGACCAAACCCCCTCACCCCTCGCCCACCCGCGTCAAGAAGACGAAAGCGGCCGAGGGCAAGGGCCGGCAGAACAAGGCGAACCAGGCGGCGCAGTGAGGCTGCCACGCCGAAACCGCCCGGCTCGGCGGAGAACCGGAGGACGAGCCGGTCGTCGTCACCCGCCACCGCCGTCCTCCCGCACCGGCGTGCGAGCCATGCGGGGCTTCCCGCGCCTCGCGGGGCCGGGGATCACCACCCGGTCATCAACAGGTGGTTCAGGAGCAGTGCGAGGGCCGCTTGCACGGCGAGCCACGCGCGAGGACGCGTGAGGAGGGCGCACGCGGGGAGCAGCCACAGAGCGAAGGGGAGCCAGATGCGCTCCGTCTCCGCCTTGCTCATCCCGGACAGGTCGGCGACCAGCAGGGTCGTGACGGCGGCGGCCGTCAGGAGAGCGAGGCGGGCGGTTGCCGGAGAGGGGTCGCGCGGGCCGTCCGGGCGGTTGGCGGGGTCGCCCGGTCTCCTGAGGAGGGCGGTGCCGGCCCTTCGCAGCCCCGCGGCCGTCGCCGGGCCGGTGATGAGCACGGCACACGCGAGGTTGGCCCACACCCAGTAGCCGTAGGGGCGAGTGCCGCCCACTCCCTGGTAGTAGCGGACGACCAGCAGGTGGTACGCCTCCCACCAGTCGAATCCGGCGAGGGTGAAGGCGATCGGGACGACGGACGCACCGGCGAGCAACGGCACCAGCAGCACGGGACGCGCGCGCATCCGCTGCCGGCCGAGGAACAGCACGGCGGCGGCGACGAGGACGAAGAGCGTCAGCCCGTAGGAGAGGTAGCAGACCAGGCCGAACAGCAGACCGGACGCCGCGGCGGCTCGGAGCGAACCGCGGGTGAGCGTGACGGCCAGCAGGGCCACCGCCCAGGCGGCCACCGCGGCGAAGTAGGCGTCGGCCGAGGTGCCCATCCACACCGCGGCCGGCGCGACGACCAGGAAGGGCGCTGCCCGCCGGGCCGCTCTCTCGTCGGCCAGGACGCGTACGGCGACCAGGACGGCCACGCAGGCACTCGCCCCGACCGTGATGCACCAGACTCCCGCCCAGCCGCCACCGCGCAGCCCCAGCCGGTCGAGGAGGACGAAGGTCAGGGTGGCCGCCGGGGGGTGGCCGGCGACGTGGGCGGGCCAGTTGTCGGGAGACTGGATCAGGATGTGCTGCGTGAAGCCGTCCAGGGCGGCCGGTATGTCGTGGAAGCGGTCGACGACCCGGAGGTACTCGTTGCGTGTCGTGAGCCGGCCGGAGATTCCCCGGCGCGGGCCGTCGACCAGGGCGAGCGAGAAGATCCAGGCCATGGACGTGCCCCAGGCGAGCGGGAGCAGGGTCCGCCAGGGCACGCGGGACGCGAGAGCGGGGCCGTGGACGACGGTCAGGACCGCGACGAGTACCGCTGAAGGGGTGCCGGGGCCGACGTGCGGTTGCCAGGACCCCAGCACCGGGGGCCATCCGACGGACAGCGTGTGGCGGGTGTTCTGGATGTGCCGGCCCACCAGGACGGCGGCGGTCACCAGAGCCGCGGCGGTCCCGGCTGCGTACAGGTCGCGACGGACGTCACGGCTGGTCCGGCGGGGGCGTGGGTCCGGCGGTTCGACGGACGGCAGGGTGCGGGTCACGTCCACGAACGCTAGGGCGGGTGGGCCTCGCCGCACTCCGGTCCCGGCAGGACGTCAGAGTTTCGTCATGAGTCCCGGGGCCCGTACCGGCGGCCCGGCGTCCTACGGTCGGAGCATGAGAGACGACTCCCGGCTCCCCACGTCCCCGGGCTTCTGGCGCAGCCCTCTGCGCGGCCCATGGCTGACGTCCGTGCTCGGTCTCGTCCTGCTCGGCGGCGTCATGGTGCTGTTCGTGACGGGCCTGCTCTCGTACGACGCCTACAACCCGGGTCTCTCACGGGTGAACGACAAGACCCCCGACAAGGGGATCCTCGGCTTCTACCTGTTCTCCTGGCCCACGAACCCTCACTGGCTGTACCGCCTCGTCCAGGGTGTCCACGTCACCCTGGGCGTCACTCTGATCCCGGTCCTGCTCGGCAAGTTGTGGTCGGTGGCGCCGAAGCTGTTCACCCTCCCGCCGGCCCGTTCCGTCGTGCACGCCCTGGAGCGGATCTCCCTGCTCCTGCTGGTCGGGGGCGGGCTGTTCGTCTTCGTGACCGGGGTCTTCAACGTCCAGATGAACTACGTCTTCCCGGGTTCCTTCTACCCGTTGCACTTCTACGGGGCCTGGGTCTTCTTCGCGGCCTTCCTGGCCCACGCCCTGTTGAAGACGCCCACCGCCCTGCGCAACGTGCGCCGCATGCGGGAGGAACGGACCTCTCTCGTGGCCCCGCGCCCCGCCCGGCCGACGGTCTCCCGCCGGGGCGCCCTGTGGTTCGTCGGGGGCGGCTCGTTGTTGCTGTTCGGTACGACAGCGGGGCGAAGCTCCGACTTCCTGCGCGTGACCGCCCTGCTCGCGCCGCACGGAGGTGGCGAGCCGGGTCGCGGCCCGAACGGCTTCCAGATCAACAGGACGGCCGCCTACGCCGGAGTGGGTGCGGCGGAGACGGGCGCGGACACCTGGCGCCTCGTCGTCGTCGGACGCACCGGAACCGTCCGGCTCACCCGGGCCGATCTTCTCCGGCTCCCCCTGCACGATTCGGCGTTGCCGATCGCCTGTGTCGAGGGCTGGTCGACGTCCGACCAGGAGTGGCGCGGGGTCCGGCTGCGGGATCTCGCGGCACTCGTCGGCCACGACGGCGACCCCCCGGACGTGTTCGTCGAGTCCCTCCAGCGGCGCGGCTCTTTCCGTCACGCGGCCCTGCGCGCCAACCAGGTCGCCGACGGGCGCTCCCTGCTCGCCCTCCACGTCAACGGAGAAGCGTTGTCGCCCGACCACGGTTTCCCCGCCCGCGTGATCGTGCCCGCGGCGCCCGGTGTCATGAACACCAAGTGGGTCGCCCGCCTGACCTTCGGCGACCGGTGACGGCTGTGCGTCTGCCGCTCGGAAGTCCGCTGCGTCTGCTGGTGCTCATGTGCTCGTTCGCGCTCGCCGCGTACGCGGGGGTCCGCCTCCTGGCCGGGGACTGGCTCGGTGTGACGCTGTGGGTCGTGGGGGCGGCGTTCCTCCACGACCTGGTGCTCCTGCCCCTGTACGCGGCGGTGGACCGGGCGGCGGTACGCGCACTGGAGGAGGCCGGCCGCCGGGCGTGGGCGATGTACGTCCGTGTCCCCGCCGCGCTGTCCGCCCTCCTCCTGATCACGTGGTTCCCGTTGATCAGCGGGATGGTGAGCCGGCGTTACCGACTCGCCACGGGACTGTCCCCGGACGGGTTCCTCTCCCGCTGGCTGCTGATCACGGCTGTCCTCTTCGGCGGTTCGGCGCTGCTGCTCGTCCTGCGGTTGCGCAGGGCGGCGAAGCGTCGGCCGCCGACCGACCACTGAGCGTCCCTCTCCCAGTCCGGCGCGTGCCGGTGCAGCGCCGGGGTGCCGAGCCGGGCCCACGGGAAGCGGGCACCGTCGGTGGTGCGCGCGTCGGTGATGCGGACGTGCACGCGCTCGTCCACGTCGACCGGCGCAGTCTCGGCGATGAGCAGACCGCCGGGAGCGAGCAGGCCGGCGATCCGCTGGAGCAGCGCGTGCGGGTCGCCACCGATGCCGACGTTGCCGTCCATGAGCAGGACGGTGCCCCAACGGCCCTCGCCCGGCAGCGGATCGAAGACGGAGCGCCGCAGCGCCAGCCCTCCGAGCCGCACGGCGTGGCCGACGGCGGCCTTGCTGACATCGACACCGAGGGCGGTCCGGCCCCGGGCCGCGAGCTCCGCCACCAGCCGACCGGGGCCGCAGCCGACATCGAGGACGGTGCCCTCGCACCGGTCCAGTACGTCGAGGTCCACCGGGTCGGCCCGGGAGCACCACCGTTCCACCTCCAGCGGCAGCAGCCACCCGTCGTCCCGGCGCAGGAACAGCGGCCCCCGCCGGGCGTGCAGAGCGGCGGCGTAGGAGTCGGCGGTCGCCCACTCGGGCGCGGTGGAGGTGCTCATCGGCCGGCCGTCCCCTTCGTGAGCCGGGAGAGCCGGGCTGCGAACCCGCCGTCCGGGGCCAGCGCGGCGACCGCGTGGGCGTCGGCGGCGCTGTCGACGTCCCGCAGGGGCGGGAGATCGCGTACCAGCAGGCCCGCCTCGACGAGCCGCCGGCGCTGCACGGCACCCGTCAGCGGCGTCGACATGGGCACGCCCCGGAGCAGGGAGGGCTCCGGGCGGGACAGGCCGAGTGCCCAGAATCCGCCGTCCTCCGCCGCGCCGAAGTACGCGTCGCACCCCGCGAAGTCCACGCCGAGCAGGTCCGGGGTCACCTGGGGGGTGTCCATGCCGACGAGCAGGGCCGGGCCGGAAGACTGGGCGAACGCGTGCGCCAGCCGTTCGTCCAGACCACCCGGGCACTGGGGAACCACGTCGAAACCGGGCGGCAACCACGGCCCCGGGGCCCCGTCGAGGACGAGGATCCGCCGCGACGCGGGCGCGGTGGCCACCGCGAGGAGCGTGTCGGCGAGTGCCGCCTCAGCGAGTTGTGCGGCTTCCTCGGGAGTGAAGGGCGGGGTGAGCCGTGTCTTCACCCGCCCCGGCCGTGGTTCCTTGGCGATGACGAGGAGGGTGGTCACCTCCGGCTCCCTTCCGTACGCGTGGACGCCTCGTGCAGGACCCCGCTCATGTCCCGCACCGCCTGCCAGGTGCCGCGCCAGGTGCCTGTCACCTTGGACCTGCCGGTGCGCGGCAGGTACGGCACGTTCCGCTCCGTGATCCGCCAGTCCGCGTCGGCCGCGCGGACGACCATCTGGAGGGGATAACCGCTGCGCCGGTCGGTGAGACCGAGGGCCAGCAGCCGGTCACGGCGGGCGGCACGCAGAGGGCCGAGGTCGTGCAGGCGCAGCCCGGTTCGGCGGCGCACCATGCGGGCGAGGGCCAGGTTGCCCGCACGGGCGTGCGCGGGCCAGGCGCCCCGGGCCCGTGCGATCCGTCTCCCGAGGACGAGGTCGGCCGTGCCGGAGCGGATCTCGTCGACGAAGGGCACGAGCAGGGCGGGGTCGAGGGAGGCGTCGCAGTCGCAGAAGCAGACGATGTCGGCTCGGGCAGCGGTCAGTCCGGCATGGCACGCGGCGCCGAAGCCCCGGTGCGGCTCGGTCACGACAGTCGCACCGAGCGCCCGGGCGATCTCCGCCGAGCCGTCGGTCGAACCGTTGTCGACGACCAGGGCGCGCCAGCCGTCGGGGATCCGCGCGAGCACCCAGGGCAGCGCCTCGGCCTCGTTCAGGCAGGGGAGGACGACATCGACGTCCGGTGGTGGTGTGGTCACGCCTTTCACCCTACGAGCGCACATCGGGCATTTCGGACCTGTGTTTCTTACGGAACGCGGACGTCGGGGTTCCGCGGCAGCCGGGGGACGGTCCGCAGGCCGGTGTGGTGCAGGGTGGGAGGCATGCGACAGCCGTACGCGCCCTCGGGCACACCAGCAGAGCGTCCCCCCACGCGGGTCCTGGTCGTCGACGACGACCCGACCATCTCCGAGGTCGTCGCCGGATACCTCGGCCGGGCAGGTCACCTCGTGGACCGGGCTGCCGACGGACCGGCGGCACTCGCCCGCGCCGAGGCGCGCCGTCCGGACCTGGTCGTCCTGGATCTGATGCTGCCCGGCATGGACGGTCTGGAGGTCTGCCGGCGACTACGGGAACGCGGACCGGTGGCGGTCATCATGCTCACCGCCCGCGGCGACGAGGAGGACCGGATCCTCGGCCTGGAAGTCGGCGCGGACGACTACGTCACCAAGCCCTTCAGCCCCAGGGAACTCGTCCTGCGTGTCGAATCGGTACTGCGCCGGTCCCGGCCCGACGCGGGGGCGCGCCCGCTCGGGGCGGGCGGACTCGTCGTCGAGCCCGCAGCTCGCCGTGCCACCCGGGACGGCGCCGAACTTGCCCTCACTCTCCGCGAGTTCGACCTGCTCACCTTTTTCCTGCGGCATCCCGGCAGGGCTTGGAGCCGTGAGGACCTGATGCGTGAGGTGTGGGGCTGGGATTTCGGCGACCTCTCCACCGTCACCGTCCATGTCCGCCGGCTGCGCGGCAAGATCGAGAGCGACCCGGCCCGGCCCTGCTTGATCCAGACCGTGTGGGGCAAGGGCTACCGCTTCGAACCGGGTCAGTACTCCACGGAGGAGGAACCGGGGGAACGGCCCGGCGAACCGGCGACCCGCCCCGGGCTCCGGGAGGCGGACCGCCGTGCGTGACATCCTCCTCATCGCTCTGTACGCCTTCGCGGGCGCCGCCGCCGCGGGCATGGCCGGAGCGGCGGTGCTCCGGCTGATCCGCCGCCGCTCTCTCACCGCCTCGCTCGCCGTCACCTCGGCGGTGGGGGTGCTGGCCATGCTCGCCGGAACGCTGGCGGTGGCCTGGGCCATGTTCCTCTCGCCCCACGACCTGACGGTCGTGACGACCGTGGTCGCCATGGCGGCCGTCGTCTCGCTGGCCACCGCTCTGCTGCTGGGACGCTGGGTCGTCGCCCGCAGCCACGAACTCGCCGATGCGGCCCGCGCGTTCGGCGACGGTCCGTTCGCCGCCCCGGACGGACCGGCCACCGCCGAGCTGGAGGCGGTCAGCCGCGAACTGGCTGCCACCAGCGCGAGACTCGTCGAATCGCGTGAGCGTGAGCGAGCGCTGGAGACGTCCCGACGGGAGCTCGTCGCCTGGATCTCCCACGATTTGCGCACCCCGTTGGCCGGACTCCGTGCCATGTCGGAGGCGCTGGAGGACGGCGTCGCCCCGGACCCCGCCCGCTACCTCACACAGATCCGCACCGAGGTCGAACGGCTCGACACCATGGTCGGTGACCTCTTCGAGCTCTCCCGCATCCACGCCGGCACCCTCCCGCTGAGCCCGGCGCGCATCTCCCTGTACGACCTCGTCGGCGACGCCCTGGCGGGAGCCGACCCACTCGCCTGCGAGCACCGGGTCAACCTGGTGGGAGGCAGGGTCGAGCCCGTGCCGGTGGAGGTGGACGCCAAGGAGATGAGCCGGGTGCTGGGCAACCTCCTCGTCAACGCCATCCGGCGCACCCCGGCGGACGGCACCGTCGCCGTCGCCGCGGAGCGTGCGGCCGGCGAAGTGGTGCTGTCGGTGACGGACGGCTGCGGCGGCATCGCCGAGGAGGATCTTCCCCGCGTGTTCGACACCGGCTGGCGCGGCACCGACGCCCGCACGCCGCCCGCGGGCGCGGGACTGGGTCTCGCCATCGTCCGGGGGATCGTGGAAGCGCATCAGGGACGGGCCACCGTGCGCAACATCCCCGGTGGCTGCCGCTTCGAGGTCACTCTGCCCGTGCGGACCTGACGGCGGCCCGCCGGCCCGGCGCCGGTGCCGGGCCGGCCCGGAAGCATGCACGCCGTCGGTCTCCCCCGGACCCGGCGCACCGGCTGAGGGCTCGCAGGAGAAGGAGGAAGCCCTCAGCCGGCCTTCGCTCGCGCGAACTCCCCCATTCCCTCCTCGAAACCGACCTCCGGCTTCCAGCCCAGCTCCGTCCGCAGACGGGAGGAGTCCGCGGTGATGTGCCGGACGTCGCCCAGCCGGTACTCCCCCGTGACGACCGGGTCGGGGCCCCCGCATGCGGCGGCCAGGGCCCGGGCCATCTCCCCGACCGTGTGGGGTGTCCCGCTCCCGGTGTTGTACGCCGTCAGCATCCCGTCCCGCGCCCCGGCATCCAGCGCCGCCACGTTCGCGGCGGCCACGTCCCGCACGTGCACGAAGTCCCGCCGCTGCCGGCCGTCCTCGAAGACGCGCGGCGCCTCGCCCCGGGCCAGCGCGGACCGGAAGAAGGAGGCCACTCCCGCGTACGGGGTGTCGCGGGGCATGCGGGGTCCGTACACGTTGTGGTAGCGCAACGACACCGCGGAACCGCCCGTCGACCGGGCCCAGGCCGACGCCAGGTGCTCCTGCGCGAGCTTGGTCGTCGCGTACACGTTGCGCGGGTCGACGGGGGAACCCTCATCGGTGAGCCCGGCGGAGAGGAAGCCCTCGCACACCGGGCATCTCGGTTCGTACACGCCCGAGTCGAGGTCGTCGGCGGTTCGTGGGCCGGGCCGGACCACGCCGTGCCGGACGCACGTGTACCGCCCCTCGCCGTACACCACCATCGAACCGGCCAGCACGAGGCGGCCCACGCCGACCGCCGCCATCGCGGAGAGCAGGACAGCCGTGCCGAGATCGTTGTGGGAGACGTACTCCGCCGCATCGGCGACCCCGTTCCCCAACCCGACCATCGCCGCCTGGTGGCAGACGGCGTCGACCCCGTCGAGGGCCCGGACGACCGCGGCCGCGTCGCGCACGTCCGCCCCCGGATCGCTCCGCACGTCGAACACGACCGGGTCGTGGCCGAACGTGCGCAGGGCGTCGAGAACATGGGACCCGATGAACCCGGCACCGCCGGTGAGGAGAACACGCATGGGGCCACGCTAGGGCGGTGGACGCGGGGGACCCAGGGTCCGCCCGAGGACGTCACCACTCGGTAAGGAGCCGGAGCGGGAAGGAGCCGGAGCGGGCGCGCGGCGCGTCACCTGCGCGGGCACGGTCACCGCGGCCGGGACCGTCCCGGCTGTCGTCGCGCACCCACCAGGCAGTGCGGGACAGCCCTTAGGCTGATGCCGACCGCCGCCCGCCGTGACGAGGGAGCCCGATGTCCGAGCCGACCCCGGAACCGTCCGTAGCCCACTTCGGTGCATCGGGGATGCGGCGGATCGTCGTGCCCCGGCAGTACGCCACGTTGCCCGGCCTCACCCGCGAGGTACTGGCGACGGCCGGAGTGCCGCTGCACGTGCATCCGTACTTCACGGCGGCCGGTGAGACCGACGGTCTCACCCTGCGGATGTTCGCCGGCCACCGCGGCCTGGTCCTGGAGGACCCCAGGGCGGACTGGGTCCGGCTCGGCAGCGACCGGCTGGCGCAGTTGTGCGTACGGCCCGACGGCGGCGTCCAGGCGGTCTTCCTCGCCCGCCCGGAGCCGGACCTCTTCGTCGCTTCGGACGTGCGGGCGTTCACCGCCACGCTGGCGGCCTTCGACCGGCGGCTGCCGGTGATCGTCGCCTCCTCCGGGCCGGCGGCCGCCGCGGCGGCCTACCGGGAGCTGGCCGCGGAACTCCGGCGGCTCGACCCCGAGGCGTTCGACGACCGCGAGAGCTGGTGGCCCCGGGTCCTGGAGGACGTGCGCCACACCCTCAACTTCCCGTTCTCCTCGGCGTTCGAGTACGTCGACGGGCACGGCGGCAAGACGATAGCCACCGAGCGGACCGCTCCGGGCCGGGCGCATCCCGAGGAGCTTCTCTGGGCGCGCCTGTCGGCGGACGGGGTCACCCCCGACCGGGTACGCCGGGTCTACTGCGAGCTGGAGCCGTGCATGATGCCGGGCCACTACTGCTCCGCGTGGCTCCAAGCGACCTTCCCGCACGCCGAGTTCACGCACAGCTTCGACTACGGGGATGCGGCGGCCGCGCGGGAGGAAGGGCTCAGGCAACTGATCCTCCACGCCGCACGACAGGCGGGACCGGCGTGAGCGGCGAGCCGGGCGCCACCGGCGGAGCCACCCGGACCACCGGGACCGAGCAGAAGTGGGGGCGGCCGGCGGCGGGGCGGGAACCTGCCGCGGCGGCTCTGCTGGCCTGGCTCGCGGACGCGGGGGCGCCCCGGATCTGCCTCGTCACCGGTGGCGCGGGGCGCGGTAAGTCGGCGCTGCTGGCATGGCTCGTCGCCCACGGCAGGCGTCCGGGAACACCTCCGATGCGGCGTGTGCACGCCTTCGCACCCCTCACCGGCCGCACGGCGACGACGGCGGCCTGGACCCTCGCGGACCAGCTGTCGGTGACGGCACGGACGCCCGGCGCACTGGTGGACGCGGTGGCCGGCGACGGCCGCCGTACGGTCGTCGTCCTTCCCGACCTGCACGCGGCCGACGGTCCCGAGGGCGTGGCCGAACTGGTCCTGGCCCTCGCCGAGTCGGACCACGTACGGCTGATCGTCGAGGTGCGGAGCCGGACGCCCGCCGAGCGGGCCCTCACGGAGGCCCGGTGTGCGGTGATGGACCTCGACGAGGCCCGGTGGACCGACCCCGCCCGGTACGCCTCCTGGCCGGCCCGGCCCCGGCAGGGCGCGCCAAAGCCGGCTGGGCCCGATCCGGCATCCGCGCCCGTGGCCCCGGTCGACCTGGACGATCCCGCCTCGGTCTGCACGGCGGACCCGTGGCAGGTCTCCGCCCTGTACGAGCGCTCCGGCGACGCCCACGGAGGCCTGCGGGCGGCCTGGTTGCGGGCCGGCGCCTCGCTCACGCGGGAACAGGCGGCGCCGGAGCGGGCCGGTGTCCTGCTGACCGCCCTGGGGAACGACGCGGATCCCCGGCTGTCGGCGGCGCTCGCGCGCTGCGCCGAGGGTGCCCGGTGGCGTGTCCGATGGCGGTGCGTGGCGGGCGACGCCCGGCCGCCGTGGCCCGGACCGGCCCGAGCCCTCGCGGCGGGCCGGGGGGTGCTCGACGGACGACTGGTCGTGACGGACCATCAGGGCACGATCCGCGTGCTGGAGGGCGCGGACGCCTCACCGGTGGGAAGACTTGCGAAGTCCCGGCTGTCTTGTGGTGCGTTGGTGGTTCACGAGGACGGCGCCGTGACGATCCTGGACGCGCACGGGTCGCTCTTCACGCAGCGCGCGGCGCCGGGCGCCGGGACGGCGGGCCTGTCCGCCCTGCTGTACGCCGGCCCGTCGGCCCACGACCGGCTCCTGGAGGCGGCGCGGGCGTACGCGGAGGGCGTCGCCGCGACCGCACTGGCCGCCTGCGACGGCGTACTCGCGGTGGCCGACGGGGCGGGCACGGTGCATGTCCTCACCGACCGGAGCGACCGACGAGGGCTGAGCGACGGAGCCGACGGAGGAAACGGGCCGGGTGTGGTCACCGCTGCACTCCACCGGGGTCCGGTGACCGCCCTCGCGGCCACCGGCGCCCTGCCGGCCGGACTCGACGCACCGTCACTTCCGTTGGTGTACAGCGGGGGAGCCGACGGGACGGTCCGGGTGTGGGCCCCTCACGGCGAGTCGCTGGCGACGCCCGTGCTGGCGCGCCCCTGTCCGGTGACGGCGCTGGCGGTGACCACCACGGGAGCGGGGCCCCTGCTGGCCGCCGCCTGGGCGGACGGCGTGGTGGTTCACCAGGCCGTGGCCGCGGGCGCCGCGCCCCGCGTCTTCCGCCCCGGCCTGCGGGTGAACGCCCTCGCACTCACCGCGGCGGGCGACATGGTCCTCGGCACGGACGAGAGCCTGATGTGTCTCGCTCCGGCCGACGGCTCCCGGGAAGCGGCGAAGTGAGCCGGGTTCCCCGAACCACCCCTCAGCAGCCACCGCTTGAGGGGTCTGCCTCCCTGGCCCGCCCTCTCGCATCTCCATGTCGCATTCCTGTCATGGCTTCCTCCCAGCCCTTGCGCCGGCCCCGGCACCGGTAGCTACCTTCTCCTCGTACGTCGAACGGGTCGAACGGGTCGGCCCCTTCGACGGGCCGAGCGGGGAGGGAGCGGCATGGGTTACACGATCCCGGGCTGGCTCGACGAGGTCCTGGACTTCATCGGCATCAAGTTCCCGAACGTCGACGAGGACGACTACCGCGAAATGGCCACGGCCATGCGGGACTTCGCCGGCAAGTTCGAAGGACACAGCGGCGACGCCCACCAGGCGGTCTCCCGCATCCTGCTCTCCTCCCAGGGCTGGGCCGTCGACGCGATGGAGCAGCACTGGAACAAGGTCCGGGTCAGTCATCTCGACAAACTCCCGGAGCTGGCGCGGCTGCTCGCGGACGCCTGCGACATCCTCGCGGACATCATCTTCGCGCTGAAGACCAAGGCGGAGGTCGAACTGGGCGTGATGGCGGCCTCGGTGGGCGTCTCCGCCGGGCTCGCCGTGGTCACCGGCGGCCTGTCGGCCCTGATCGGCGCGGCCGAGGTCGCCGCCATGCGACAGCTGGTGAAGCGGCTCGTCGACGAGGCGGTGGACCGCATCGTCGACGAGGTGCTCGCGAAGATCACCGAGCCGATCAACGCCAAACTGGAGGCGATGGTCGCGGACATGGTCCTCGATATCGCCGAGGGAGCCTTCTCGGTGCCCCCGGCCGACGGCGGGCCGTCGGGGCCCGGCAAGCCGGGTCCCGACGGCCTGCACCTGGCGTCGGCCGGCGGCGGCACGGGGTACGCCCCGGTGACCTACATCGACCACGTCGCGCTCGTGGACGGTGCGGACAAGGTCTCCGCGCACGGCGGCGAGTTGAGGCAGAGTTCGGCCGCGCACCTGTCCAGGGCGCGGAGCGCGTTCGGCCGGAGCAAGGGCCGTGATCCGTTCACCCAGGTCTTCGACGGCGTCCTGCACGGGGCGCTCAAGGGGTCGGAGAAGGCCCTCGGGAAGATAGCCAAGCACGTCACCGAGACGGTCCCCGCCGGTGTCAAGGCCACCTCCAAGACGCTCAAGGGCACGGACCACGACGTCGAGGACATCCTGGACAAGATCAAGAACAAGAAGGGCGGCTCCGGTGACACACCGATGTACCTGCTGGACGCGGACGGCTCGGTACGGCGGCTCCTGCCGGACGGGAGCGCGCACCCGCTGAGACAGGACGACACCTCCGGCGTCCACTCCGTGCTCAACGGCGGCCAGGCCTGGCACCCCTGGCACTCCACCGACAAGAAGGGGTACGGGGTGAAGGACGGCGGGGAGAACGCTCCCCGGGTCACCTCGGAGAAGATCCCGCCGGGCTCCAGCGACCTGGCCCGTGCCACCCAGATCGCCCGCTACCACAACGCGCACGAGCGCCCCGAGATCTACAAGCGCGGCGGTGCGAACTACGCCTCGCTCCTCTTCGACGACGACGCGGACCGGCGGTTCATACTGGTCGGCACCAGCGATCCGGTGCACTCGGAGAGGATTCTCGGATACCCGATTCTCCATTCCTCGGAGCAGGCGCACGTCAACGCGCTCTACACGGAGCGCGAGCCCTGCCAGGAGACCAACATGTACTGCGACCAGTGGCTGGCGCAGCACTTCGACGAGAACATGGACGTCACCCACAGCGCGAAGTACGACCAGGACGAGAAACGCCCCGACAGCGACACCGAACTGAGCAAGTGGAAACAGGACCGGGAGCACCGGGCGTACGTCAAGTGGCTGCACGAGCAGTGGGCGGCGCACGGTGTGGACGGCGGAGCGACCGGCACTATGATCGACCTCTCCCCCTCCGAGAACAGGTTCGTTCCCTGACGCTCCGGATCGTCCCGCGAGCCCACGGGGCCACGAGCCCACGGGCCGCGCTGAGCGCGTTCCGCGCCCCTCGGTGGGACTGCCCGAGAACGACGAGAGAGTGACGAGGGTCCGATGCTGTTCGCGCTGTCCCGAGAAGAGTTGGTCGCCTCCCTGGGCGAGGAAGCTGTTTTCGTGGCGCCCTCCGGTTCCCTGGAGCCTGCGGCCGAGAACTCCCCCGCAGGCCGGCTGCTGACCTCGGTCGGCATCCCGACGGGAGTCTTCCAGCCGCAGAAGCGCATGGAGTCGGGCCGTTTTCCGCTCGTGGACGAACGGATCGAGCTCACCGGGTACGAAGCTCCGCCCGGGTGCGGAGCATGGGTGGTGTTCGGCTGGATCCCGCAGACCCACCTGGCTCTGGATCCCGGGACCGGGAAGGTCCACGGGTTCTCCGAGAACGGCGGTCCGGTACAGGAGGTGCACGCGGACATGTCCTCCCTCTCCTACCTCGCTTTCGCCCTGCACCGGCTCCTGAAGGAGTTCACCTGGAGCGACGACGAGGAGGACGAGGAGGACGACTTCGAGCGGCTCGCGCACTCCCTGGAGCAGATCCGCGCGACGGTGTCCGCCCGTGATCCGCTGCCCTTCACCGGTGGCAGTGTCTGGCCCGCCGTGCTGGACGACATGGAAGCGGGCATGTGGTCCTGACCGGACCGAGGGCGGTGCGGCGGCCACCCGTCGTGGGAAGCCGTCTTCTGCTGGGGCATGACGTGCCGCCGCGTGGGCCGTGGCGCGTTCAGGGCGTCGCGGCGGAGACCACGTAGACGACCGGCGACGCCGGGTCGGTCATGTTCACGGTGATGTTCTGGGTGGGCCGGGGGTCCTTGTTGGCGTGGGTGGTCCCGGCCCAGTCGGCGGCCGGCCAGAAGTTCCAGTCGGTGATCCTGATGTCCCGCTGGGAGATCGTGATCTTCCCGGTCCTCAGGGCCGCGCGGTTGGTTCCCACGCCGCTCAGGAAACGGTCGAGACCGGCGGAGGTGGTCCGGAACTTCAGGTACATCCGGCTCGCCTTCCAGTTGTTGGTCTCGTAGTACTGGACGCCGGTCGCGTTCCCCGGCACGGGCACCTCGAAGATCCGCCGCTGCATCCGTGACGGCCAGCTGGCGCGAAGCCCCTGGGCCGCCGCCTCGGCCTCCTTGTCCTTGCCGGACCGGCGGCTCTGGCCCGCCGAGACGAGCAGGTACCCGGCCGGGATCCCGATCAGCAGCACGATGATCGTCGCGGTGATCAGCCGTCTGCGGAAGATCCGGCGCGGGTCGCGCTCGGCTCCGTCCTCACGGGGCGCGCCAGAGGGCGCCGGCGCGGAGGGCTCGGCGACGGCGACCACGGTTCCCTCGGGACTCGGATGCTCGGCTGCGGTCATGATCTCAGGATCCCTCGGAGCTTCGGTACGCGGACGGACGGGGGCGTGGGCGCGGGGCGGGCGGCGACGCGCGGCGGAAGGGCTCCGCGCCGGCCCGGCCCGGCGGTCAGTCTTCCGTCCGGGTGCTCCGGGTGCTGCGCAGGGTGCTCGCGGCCTGGTCGTAGATCTGCGCGTACCGCTCGTACCGTTCGACCCGGCGGCGGTTGGCGCGGCGGAAGCGGCGGGCGACGAGCCGGGCCAGGTCGGCGGCGCCGACCATGCCGGCCTCCGGGCCGAGCTGGGCCCGTACGATCCGGGCCTCGGGGCGGTAGCCGCGACCGGTGAGGTGGCGCTTGAAGGCGTCCCGGGCGGGGCCGATCAGCAGGTCGTCGGCGGCGCTGACGCCGCCGCCGATGACGAAGCACGACGGGTCGAGGGCGGCGGCGAGGTTGGCGATGCCGACGCCGAGCCACTGCCCGATGTCCTGGAAGAGCTCGATGCACATCGCATCGCCTTCGCGGGCCAGCTCGGTGATGAGCGGCCCGGTGATCTCGGGGACGTTGCCCTTGACCCGCTCGATGATGTTGTACGCCACCGGGGAGTCGGCGGCGGCCAGCTCCTTGGCCTCGCGGACGAGCGCGTTGCCGGAGCTGTACTGCTCCCAGCAGCCCCGGTTGCCGCAGGGGCAGCGGTGGCCGCCGGGGACGACCTGCATGTGCCCGAATTCGCCGGCCACACCGTACCGGCCCCGTTTGACCTGCCCGTCCTCCAGGATCGCGCCGCCGATGCCGGTGCCGAGGGTGATCATCACCAGGTGGTCCTCGCCCCGGCCGGCGCCGAACCGCCACTCCGCCCAGGCGGCGGTGTTGGCGTCGTTGTCGACCATGACGGGGACGACGAGGCGGGAGGCGAGGGCGTCGCGCAGCGGCTCGTCGCGCCAGGCGAGGTGGGGGGCGAACAGCACCTTGGAGCGGTCCGCGTCGACCCAGCCCGCCGCGCCGATGCCGACCGCGTGCACGTCGTGGCGGTCGGAGAGGTCCAGGACCAGCTCGACGATGGTGTCCTCGACGACCCGGGGGCTCTTGGACTTGTCGGGCGTCTCGGTGCGCAGCGTCTCCAGGATGTTGCCGTCGGCGTCGACGACGCCGGCCATCACCTTGGTCCCGCCGATGTCGATGCCGACGGTCGGGACGCGGGGAGCGGTGAGGTGGGAGCGCCGCTCGCGCGTACCGACGGTCTTGAGGACGGTGGCGCGGGCGGAGCCGCGGTGGGTGAAGTCGCGGTACGTGCTCATCGTCCCTGCGGTGTCTGGAGCGGCCGGCGGGTCACTGCTGCCGGCGGCGGACGGCGCCCACCTCCACCGATTCTGCCACTGCCGTCCGCCCTCAGCCGCCGCGGCGATGTCCGTCGCGGCGGCTGCGGGCCTCGCGTCAGTCGGTGTCGCCGGCCACCGGGTGTCCGCCGATGGAGGTCGGCGCGGGGGCGCGTTCGAGCTCGTGGCTGAGTTCGTCGAGCTCGCTGCCGCCCGCCATCTGCCGGGTGAGCTCGTCGAGCGTGACGTCGCCCTTGGTGTGGCTGCCGGCCATCGCGCCGCGCTTGAGGAGGACGAACCGGTCGCCGACGAGGTAGGCGTGGTGCGGGTTGTGGGTGATGAGGACCACTCCCAGTCCGGCGTCGCGGGCCGCCGCGACGTACTTCAGTACGACTCCCGACTGCTTGACGCCGAGGGCGGCGGTGGGCTCGTCCAGGACGAGGACCCTGGCGCCGAAGTGGACGGCCCGCGCGATGGCCACGCACTGCCGCTCGCCGCCGGAGAGCGTGCCGATCGGCTGGTCGACGTCGCGCAGGTCGATGCCCATGCGCAGCAGCTCGGCGCGGGTCGTCTCGCGCATCAGCCTGACATCCAGGCGCTTGAACGGGCCGGATCCGGTGGTCGGCTCCGAACCGAGGAAGAAGTTGCGCCAGACCGGCATGAGCGGGACGACGGCGAGGTCCTGGTAGACCGTGGCGATGCCCCGGTCGAGGGCGTCGCGGGGGTTGGCGAGCGTGGTCTCCTCCCCCTCGATCCGGAAGGCGCCCTCGTCGTGCCGGTGCAGACCGGCGATGATCTTGATGAGGGTGGACTTGCCGGCACCGTTGTCGCCGAGCACGCAGGTGATCTCGCCCGCGTGGACCTCCAGCGAGACGTCGGTCAGCGCCTTGATGCTGCCGTAGAACTTGCTGACGTGGTCGAGCTGGACCAGCGGCCGGGGGGCAGCCGCCCGGGTGTCCGGGGCCGTCATGTCGTCGCCTCCGCGCGCTTGCGTACCCATGTGTTGAGGAGGGTGGCCAGGAGCAGCATCGCTCCGAGGAAGAACTTGAACCAGTCCGGGTTCCACTCCGCGTAGACGATGCCCTTGCTCGTCATGCCGAAGATGACGGCGCCGACGGCCGAGCCGATCGCGGAGCCGTAACCGCCGGTGATCAGGCAGCCGCCGATGACGGCCGCGATGATGTAGGTCAGCTCGTTGCCGACGCCCTCGCCGGACTGGACGACGTCGAAGCTGAAGAGCAGGTGCTGGCCGGAGACCCAGGCGGCGAACGCCACACCGAGGTAGAGCCCGATCTTGGTACGGATCACCGGGACGCCGACCGCGCGGGCCGCGCTCTCGTCGCCGCCGACCGCGAAGATCCAGTTGCCGAAGCGGGTGCGGAGCAGGATCCAGGTGGCGACGGCGACCAGGCCCAGCCACCACAGGATCGTCACCTTCAGCTCGACGCCGCCGAGGGTGAGCTGCGAGGCGAAGAGCGCGTGGGCGGAGTCGAAGCCCCACATGTCGCCGATCGCCTTGGTCGACACCGTGCCGCTGATGAGCTTGGTGAGACCGAGGTTGAGGCCGGTCAGCATGAGGAAGGTGCCGAGGGTGATGATGAAGCTCGGCAGCTTCGTCCGGGTCAGCATGAAGCCGTTGAACGCGCCGAAGGCCAGGGTGACCAGCAGCGAGACGAACACCCCGACCCAGACGTTGGCCGTCATCTGGTAGCTGAACATCGAGGAGACCAGCGCGGAGCTGGTCACCATGACACCGGCCGAGAGGTCGAACTCGCCGCCGATCATCAGCAGCGCGACGGGCGCGGCCATGATCCCGATGGTGGAGGCGGCGTAGAGCACCGTGCCGAAGCTGGAGAGCTGGAGGAAGCTGCTCGCGACCACCGAGAAGAAGAGGAAGACCGCGACGGCGCCGACGATCGAGCCCAGCTCGGGGCGGCCGAGGAGCCGGCGCAGCGGTGAGGTGCGCAGCAGTCGCTCGTCGGCGCCGCCGGGAGCCGGCGCGGGGGCCGTGGACTGACCGGTACCCGTCATCGGGTACCCCGGGCGGTGTATTCGGCGAGTGCGTCGGCGTCGGCGGCCGTGATGATCTGCGGGCCGGTGAGGACGGGCTGGCCGCCGCCGAGGACGTTGCGGTTGAAGCGGTAGAGCCAGAGCAGGTCGACGGCCTCGTAGCCCTGGAGGAACGGCTGCTGGTCGACGGCGAAGCCGAGCGTCTTCGCCTTGAGGCCGGCGGCGACCTTGGCGTTCAGGTCGAAGGTGTCGATCTCGGCGTCGCTGCCCGCGGACTTCTTGGCCTGGACGGCGGCGTCGGCGAAGGGGGCTCCGAGGGTGACGACGGCGTCGATGCTCTTGTCGGTCTGCAGCTTGGCCTCGATGGAGGCCTGGACGTCGGGCATGTTGGTGCCGTCGACGTAGAGGTTGGTGATCTTGCCGTCGAAGTTCTTCTTCACCCCGGCGCAGCGCTGCTCGTGGCCGACGTTGCCCTGTTCGTGCAGGACGCAGAGGGCGTTCTCGCGGCCCCGGGTGTTCAGCTCGTCGCCGACGGCCTCGCCGGCGATCGACTCGTCCTGGCCGATGTGGGTGAGCGCGCCGTAGGCCTTGGACTCGGCGGAGCCCGAGTTCACGGTGATCACCGGAATGCCGGCCTTGGTGGCCTTGGCGAGGACGTCCTTCATCGCCTCCGGCTTGGCGAGCGAGACGATGATGCCGTCGACCTTCTTGTCGATCGCGGTCTGGACGAGCTGCGCCTGCTGCTGCGCCTCGTCGTTGTGCGAGTACAGGAAGTTGATGTTGTCCTTGCCGGCCGCCTCGTCGGCGCCCTTCTGGACGATGTCCCAGAAGGTGTCGCCATCGCCCGAGTGAGTGATCATGGCGAACGTCCAGCGGGGCGTGTTCACGGCGGAACGGCCCTCGGAGGCGGCCTGCGAGGCGGCCGCGCGTTCCTCCGCCCGCTTGCCGCCGGTGCTGCTGCATCCCGCGAGGGAGGCGCCGAGCGCCACTGCCAGCACGGCGCCCGTCGCGCGTACCCCTGTCCGAACCCTTGCCACGAAGCCGTGCCCTTCTTGTGCCGCTCACTGTGCCGTCTGGTGCGCCGCGGACATGAGGAGTCCCGGCCCGGCTGCCCAAGTATCCCCGAGGTTCGACGGGCGGCACCCGGCAGGGCCCGGGCAGATGGGAGGGGCGCCCTGGCGCACGGGCGATTTCCCAGGTCGCACGGGTGCGGCGGGTGCACGGCGGGGCGACTGCGCGTGCTTGACACGGCGACAGGGCGGACGCCACGGTGAGGCCATGCGCATCGGACTGGTCGGAACGGGACGTATCGGCACCTTCCACTCGGAGGTGCTCAGCCGCCATCCCGCGGTGGACGCCCTCCTGGTGGCGGACGCCGATCCCGCCCACGCGGCGGCCGCGGCGGCCCGTACGGGTGCCACGGCGGTGCCGGTGGACGAGGTGTTCGCCGGCGGGGTGGACGCGGTGGTCATCGCGTCGGCCACGGCCGCTCACGCCGGCCTGATCGCCCGTGCGGCACGGGCGGGGCTGCCCGCCTTCTGCGAGAAGCCGGTCGCCGTGGACCTGCCGGGGACGCTCGCCGCGCTGGCCGAGGTGGAGGCGGCGGGGTCGGTCCTCCAGCTCGGATTCATGCGCCGCTTCGACGCCGGGTACCGCGCCGCGCGCGAGGCGGTCCGCGAGGGGCGGCTCGGCCGGCTCCACACGGTGCGCGCCGTCACCTCGGATCCCGAACCGCCCCCCGCCGCCTACCTCCCGCTCTCCGGCGGGCTGTTCCGCGACTGCCTCGTCCACGACTTCGACATGGTGCGGTGGGTGACCGGCCGCGAGGTGCGCGAGGTGTACGCCACCGGGTCGGACGCGGGGCCGGCCGCGTTCCGCGAGGCGGGCGACGTGTCCACCGCCGCCGCCCTGCTGACCCTGGACGACGGGACCCTGGTGACGGCCACCGCGACCCGGTGCAACGGCGCCGGGTACGACGTACGGATGGAGCTCGCGGGCGAGCGGGACCAGATCGCGGTGGGTCTCGACGACCGCACCCCGCTCACCTCGGTGGAACCGGGGGGAGGGGGCGCGCCGCTGAAGGCGTGGCCCGGCTTCCTGGAGCGGTTCGCCCCCGCGTACGAGGCCGAGCTCGACGCCTTCCTCCGGCTGGCGGCCGGCCGGGCCGCCAATCCGTGCGGCGTACGCGAGGCCCTGGCGGCACTGCGGATCGCCGAGGCGTGCGAGCGGTCGCGGCGGGAGCGGCGCCCGGTGGCGCTCGCCGGGATCCCGGGCGGCTGAGCCCCGCGCGAGCCGTCGCGCGCCCTGCCTACCAGGCGACCGGCAGTCTCTCGGGCCCCCGTATCAGCATGCCGGTACGCCAGGTGAGCAGCTCCGGATCGGTGTCCAGCCGCAGGTCGGGGCAGCGTGCCAGCAGCGATCCGATCGCGGCCCGCGCCTCGACGCGGGCGAGCGGTGCTCCGAGGCAGTAGTGGATGCCGTGGCCGAAGGCGACATGGCCGCGTGCGTCACGGGTGATGTCGAAGCGGTCGGCGCCCTCGAAGCGGGCGGGATCCCGGTTGGCGTCCGCCATCGCGACGAGGACGAGCTCGCCGCCGCCCGGGATCACGGTGGAGCCGACGGTGAGCGGCGCGGTGGTGAAGCGGTACGTGGGGGTCTCGACGGGGCCGTCGTAGCGCAGGATCTCCTCCACCGCGTTCCCGAGCAGGCCGGGCCGGTCGCGCAGGGCGGCCAACTGGTCGGGGTGGGTGAGGAGGTGGAGCACCCCGTTGCTGATGAGGTTGACCGTGGTCTCATGACCGGCGACGAGCAACAGCCAGGCCATGCCCGCCAGTTCGTTTCCGGAGAGCCGGTCCCCCTCTTCGTCTGCCGTGTGGATGAGCGCGCTCATCAGATCGGTGCCGGGGTCCTTGCGCTTGTCGTCGAGGAGCGCGGCGATGTACGCGTTCATCGAGGCGACGGCGGTGCGCCGCTCCTCGGCGTCGGTGGAGGAGAGCGCGGTGTTGGACCACTCGCGAAAGCTCTGCCGGTCCATGGTGGGCACGCCCAGCAGTTCGCAGATGACCGCCATGGGCAGCGGGAACGACAGCGCGTCGACGAGATCGGTGCGGCGGTCCGGTTCCGCCAGCATGGCGTCGAGCAGCTCGTCCGCCATCCGCTGGATGCGCGGGGCGAGCTGTTGGATCCGGCGCGGGGTGAACTCACGGCTCACCAGTGTGCGGAGCCGGGTGTGGTCCGGGGCGTCGGAGCTGAGCATGGTCCTCCCGGCGGAGACCTGGTGGGCACCGAGGAGGGGTGAGGCGTTGGCCCAGTCCTTGGAGAGCCTCTGGTCGGCGAGGAGTTCGCGGCCCGCTTCGTACCCGACCACCAGCCAGGCGGGGGTCCCGTCGGGGATGACCACCCGGTGCACGGGTCCCCGGGCGCGGAGTGCGGCGTAGACGGGGTAGGGGTCCCGGGTGAAGTCCTCGCCGAGAGCGCCGAGGTCGAGTATCGCGTCGGTGGTCACCGCGGTTCCTTTCCGGAGGTCCGTGCGCGCCGGCCGGGGCGGACCGGGGAGAGCGGCACGTACGCGGCCCCGCCCCCCGTGAACCCCTACCTCGGCGGGAGGCGGTCCAACCCTCGTGCCACCGCCCGCTGTTGTGCGCCGGTCGCTCGGCGGGGGCGCCCCGGCGTCCGGACGGGGCCGTCAGGCGCGTGCGCCGCTCCGCCCCCAGGCCGTCCCGGCCAGGACGAGGACCGCGCCCACCGCTCCGAGGACACCGAGCCGTTCGCCGCCGATCGCGATGCCGACCGCGGCGGCCCACAGGGGTTCCGTACCGAGCAGCAGACTGACCCGGGAGGGCGAGGTGCGCCTGACCGCCCACATCTGGACGAAGAACGCGAAGAGCGTGCAGAAGGCGGCGAGGAACAGCAGCCCGGCCCACTCGGCGGCGCCGAACCCGGCCGCCACCGTCCAGGGTGCGGAGCCGGTACCGGGCGCCGCGGTGAGGACGGCGAAGACCGCCACCGCGCTGCCCAGCTGGACCGTGGTCAGGGAGAGCGAGTCGGCGGACCGGACGGCCTTGATGCGGGCCATCGCGAGGACGTGGACGGTGCGCGCGAGGGCGGCGAGCAGCATCAGCAGGTCACCGCCGGACGGCGTGGTGAACCCCCCGCCCTGGGTCAGCAGCACCACGCCCGCGACCGAGAGCCCGGCGGCGAGGAGGAACCGGCCGGTCGGCCGGGTGCGGGTGACGGCCGACTCCGCCAGCGGAGTGAAGATCATGGTCAGGCTGATGATGAGCCCGGCGTTGGTGGCCGAGGTGTGGACGAGTCCGTACGTCTCCAGCAGGAAGATGCCGCTGAGGACCAGTCCGAGGAGCCCCGCGCCCCGCCACTGGGCAGCCGTCAGGGATCTCAGTCCGCGCGCTCCGACGACGACCAGGACGGGCAGCACGACGGCGAAGCGCAGCACCAGGACGGCTATGACGGTCCCCGGTGTGGTGATGCCCTTGGCGGCGAGGTAGCTCGCCCCCCAGACGACAGCGACCGCCAGAACGGGCAGGTCGGTCGTCCAGGCGGAGCGGGACGGGGCGGTGGCGGGCAGGGTGACAGCGGGCACCTGGTACTCCTGGGTTCTCCACGGCGGGGGTCTCCGGGCGACGGAGGGTCTTCCATGGCGGATATGCCTCCACGACGAGGGCTCTCCGTGAGGGAGGACTCTCCGTGACGGAGACGCCTCCGCGTCGGATGCGGCGTGGAGACCTCGCCGGCTCGCGCACGGACCCGGGTCACGCTATCCGGGCACCGGCCCGGAATAAAACCCGCGTTCCCACTCGCGTTCACCCGTTCGCCGGACCCGTCTCCCCCGCGCCCCTCCCCCTGCGGGCTCCGTCCCCCCGCGATCTGCCCGGCGGTGTCGGCCGTCCTACGCTGGGTGGGACCGCACCGGACCGGGAAAGGACGAACATGAGCGCCGGCGACATCCCGCACCTCCCCCTCCTGGACCACCGCACCCTCCCGGCGGTCGGTCTCGGCACCTATCCCCTGGACGACGACGAGGCGGAGACGGCCGTCGCGGGGGCGTTGGGCCTCGGATACCGGCTCGTCGACACGGCGCTGAACTACGGCAACGAGCGCGGCACCGGACGCGGTGTCGCCCGCAGCGGGGTGCCGCGCGAGGAGATCACCGTCACCACGAAGGTGCCCGGACGCCACCACGGCTACGAGGAGACGCTGGCCTCCTTCGAGGAGTCGCGGACCGCGCTCGGCCTGGACCACGTCGATCTCTACCTCATCCACTGGCCGCTGCCGCGCGTGGACAAGTACGTGGAGACCTGGCGGGCGATGATCAAGCTCCGTGAGGAAGGACTGGTCCGCTCCCTCGGCGTCTCCAACTTCAGCGCGGCGCAGATCGACCGGCTGGAGCGGGAGACCGGGGTGCTGCCGGTGGTCAACCAGATCGAGCTGCACCCGCTCTTCCCGCAGGACCGGTTGCGGGAGTACCACGAGGCGAAGGGCATCGTGACCCAGGCCTGGAGTCCGCTGGCGCGCGGCCGCGAAGTGCTGGAGTCGCCGGAGACCGTCGCGGTCGCCCGGGAGCACGGCGTCACGCCCGGCCAGGTGGTGCTGCGGTGGCACACCCAGCTGGGGGTGGTCCCGATCCCCAAATCGGCCGACCCCGAGCGGCAGCGGGAGAACCTTGACCTGTTCGGCTTCGAGCTGACACCGGACCAGCTGGACCGGATCGAGTCGAGCCGCCCGCACCGGTTCGGCGGCGACCCGGACGACCACGAGGAGTTCTGAGCAACTCCTGTGCGGGCCCCGGGCCCGGGGTGGCCCGCGGGACAGGTCCCGACCGGCCGGCGGACGGCCCGCCCGGTGGCCCTATCCTGCGCGGATGACGCATGAACCCGAGCTGACGTCCCCGGTCGAACTCTGCCGCCCCGACGGGCGGTTGAATCCCGCGGCCGTCGGCTGGACCCGGCGCCCCCTGCACACCGCCAACCTGCGCGGCTGGGGCCGGGCGAAGCGCTGGGAGTACTGGGGCATCGTCACGCCGGAGCACATCGTCGGCCTGGTCGCCTCGTCGCTCGATTACGCGGGTGTGCACGGGCTCTACGTGCTGGACCGGGCGACCGGCGTCGAACACGGCACGGACGTGGTGGAGCCGCTGGCCCGCGGCACCGTGCTGCCCGCGCGCAGCGGCGAGGGTGAGGTCTCGGTGCGGGCGGGCGGGCTGGAGATCAGGATCGGGCAGAGGCCGGACGGCTCGACGATCCGGGCGACCGCTCCGGGCGTACGCCTCGACGTGGAAGTGCCGTTGCCACCGGGACACGAAGCGCTCGGGGTGGTCGTGCCGTGGAGCGACAAGCGGTTCCAGTACACGGTCAAGGACGTCGGCCGACCGGTGCACGGCACGCTGGCGGTGCACGGGCGGACCTACGAGGTGGGCGGCCCCGAGGCCTTCGCCGTGCTGGACCACGGCCGCGGCAAATGGCCGTACGCGGTGCGGTGGAACTGGGCGGCCGGAGCGGCTCCCGGGCGTGCGGTCCAGTTGGGTGGCGAGTGGACCGACGGCACCGGTGTCACCGAGAACGCCCTCTTCGTCGACGGACGCCTGCACAAGATCGGCGAGGAGCTGCGCTGGAGCTACGACCGGTCCGACTGGCTGCGCCCGTGGCACATCCGCGGCGAGCGGGTGGACGTGCGGTTCAGTCCGTTCCACGAGAAGGCCGGGCGGACCAACCTGGGCGTCGTCGCGAACGAGACCCATCAGTGCTTCGGCACCTTCAGTGGCTGGGCTCTGACCGACGAGGGGAAGAAGACGGATCTCGACGGCCTGGTCGGCTGGGCCGAGGAGGCCCGCAACCGGTGGTGAGGCCGGGGACGGAGGGGCGGGACGGTGCTGGTGTGCCGTGCGGCCCCTCCCCGCCCGTCATCGGTTGACGGGGGCGACCTCCGTCATCCGCGACCAGCCGTCGCCCGGGATCTCGACGTTGATGATCTCGGGAACCTCCGCGACCAGGGAGGACATCGTCTTGATCGCGGTCTGGAAGTGCGCCGACTTCACGTGCGCCTCGCCCGCCTCCGCCGAGGCGAACGCTTCGAGCAGGACGAACTGGTCGGGGTTCTCCACGCTGTACGACCAGTCGAAGAACAGGTTTCCGGGCTCGGAGCGGGTGGCGAGGGTGAACTCCTCCATCGCGGGGAGCCAGTTGTCGCGTTCGGCGACGAGGACGGTGAACTTGACGGCGATGAAGATCATGGCTGCTCCTGGTCGGGCCGTACGGGAACGCGCCGCCGGGCGCCGGTGGCCCCGACGACACCGCGACCAGGGTGACATACGGCACCGCACCGCACCCTTCGGGCGCACCGGACCGCTGTCCGACCGCCCTCGCCGCCGGCGCGTGCGGGTCCGCGCGGTCCGCGCCACGCGGTGTGCGCCCCGGCGGACGCCTGTCGGCAGCCGCCCCGCCGAGGGCTCAGCGGCCCCCGAGCTCCCGGTACCGCGCGGTCAGCCGCCCCGCCCCCTCCTCGGTCAGGGAGCCGAAGAGCCGCAGCCGGGAGATCCCGCCGTCCGGATAGATGTCGAGGCGCACCCGGGTGCCGCGCACCGGGGTGTCCAGGACGAAGCGGTGGTCGGTGTCGGGCTGGAGCCGGGTCCGGGGCAGGAGTTCGGTCCACTCTCCGTCCGCTCCGTCCTCCCCGTCGCGCACCCGGAGGGCTGCCCAGCCGGCCGCGTTGCCCTTGAGGTAGGCGGTGTCGATCTCGACCGCCCGGATCTCCGCCTGGGCGGGCAGCGCGTAGCGGATCCAGTCGTTGCCCCTGTCCCGGCGGCGGCGGGTCTCCCAGCCGTCGTCCATCTTCTGGGAGCGGCCGGGTCGGATGCTGTTCGTGGCCGGGGAGTAGAAGCGGTCCGAGGCGTCCTCCACCCGGCCGCCGTTCTCCAGGGCCAGCAGGTCGAAGGTGCCGAGCGCGGTGAGCCAGGCGGGGTCGGGCGCGACCTCTCCGTGGACCCGTAGCCGGGCGATGCCACCGTCGGGGTACTGGCAGATCCGCAGATGGGTGAAGCGCCCTCCGGCATCGACCGTGAAGCCGTTGGCGGCGTGACCGGCGATCTGCGTGCGGGGCACCAGCGTCGTCCACGTCACGTCGGGTGCCCGCAGCTCCTCGGGCGAGGGGGCACCCGGCAGCGCGGTCGCCTCCACCGAGACGGCCCGCGGGTAGTTGCCGCGGAAGTGGGCGGTGTCGACGACCAGTCCCCGCACGAGGCCGGGGGCGCCGAGCCGTACCAGCGCCCAGTCGTGGTCGTCGTCCTCTGGGTGCGGGCGTTCGGCGCTCTCGCCGCGCCGGCGACGGGTCTCCCAGCCGTCCATGATCTTGCCCTTGTGCCCGAACCGTTCGGGGTCGAAGACCGCGGGTCCCGGCTTCAGCAGGTTCTCCCGTTCGGCGAAGAACTCGTCGTTGGCGGCGATCACCCCGCCGCCGAGCTGCCGGGCCGCGAGGTCGACGAAGTGGCTGAAGGGGAAACCGGCGGGCCCCGGGGTGCGGTAGTCGGCGTACGGATCGCCCCCCGCGTACGGGTGGGCGTCACCGGTCCAGCGCGGCGTCTCGGGCTCCGTCATGGTCAGTGGTTCCTTTCGAGCAGACGGCCGGAGGGGGCCGCGAACACGCCGTCGCCGAGGATCCGTTCGCCCCGCAGCCAGGTCGAGGTGACGACACCGTGCAGGGTCCGGCCGGCGTAGGCGGTGACCTGGTTGCGGTGGTGGAGGGCAGTGGGATCGACGGTGAAGGCCGCTTCGGGGTCGAGGACGGCGAAGTCGGCGTCCCGACCGGGTTCGATGGCTCCCTTGCGGTCCAGTCCGGCGAGGCGGGCGGGGCCGGCGGACATCCAGCGCACCACGTCGTCGAGGGTGTGGCCGCGGCGGCGTGCCTCGGTCCAGAGGGCGGGCAGCCCCAACTGGAGGGAGGAGATGCCGCCCCAGGCGGTGGCGAAGTCGGGAGTCTTCAGATCGGCGGTGCACGGCGAGTGGTCGGAGACGACGCACTCGATGACGCCGTCGGCGAGCCCTTGCCAGAGCACGTCCTGGTTGGCCGCTTCCCGGATGGGCGGACAGCACTTGAACTCGGTCGCCCCGTCCGGTACTTCCTCGGCGGTGAGGGTGAGGAAGTGCGGGCAGGACTCGACCGTGATGCGGACGCCCTCGCGCTGCGCCTCGGCGATGAGCGGCAGCGCGTCACCGGAGGAGAGGTGCAGGACGTGCACGCGGGCGTCGAGGCGCTTCGCGTGCGCGATCAGTCCGGCGATGGCGTCGTTCTCGGCCGCGCGGGGGCGGGACGCCAGGAAGTCGGCGTACGCGGGGCCGACGCGGTGCGGGGCGGCGTCCAGGTGACCCGGGTCCTCGGCGTGCACGATGAGCAGCCCGCCGAAGTCGGCGATCTCCGCCAGGGAGCGCCCCAGCCGCTCCTGGTCCAGGTGCGGGAACTCGTCGACGCCGGACGGGGAGAGGAAGCATTTGAAGCCGAAGACGCCGGCCTCGTGGAGAGAACGCAGATCCTTGGCGTTCGCCGGGATCGCGCCGCCCCAGAATCCGGTGTCCACATGGATCTGGGGAGCCGCCACCCGCTGCTTGGTCCGCAGGTGCCCGACCGTGGTGGTCGGCGGGAGGGAGTTGAGCGGCATGTCGAGAAGGGTCGTGATGCCTCCGGCGGCCGCCGCCCGGGTCGCGCTGCGGAATCCTTCCCACGCGGTGCGCCCGGGGTCGTTGACGTGCACATGGGTGTCGACGAGCCCTGGCAGCAGGGCCTTCTCGCCGAGCTCCTCCAGCCGGACGCCCGCCGGCACCTCGGTGTCGTGCGGCAGGACCGCATCGATCCTCCCGGCCAGCACCGCCACCACCGCGGGCCGGGTGCCTCCGGGGGTGACGACCCGCGTCGAGCGGAGCATCAGGCCGCCGCCCGGGCTCCCGCCGCCGTCGTGCTCGTTCCGCAACTCCGCACCAGGCACCCGTGCTCCTCGCCCCGCCGGCGCCGGAACGCCTCAGCGATGTCAACGAACTGTTGAAGGAGTCTTCATGCGCGATTCTCCTCCGTCAAGCCCCTCCCGCCCCGGCAGGACCCCGCGCGGGAGCCCACTGGAAGGCCACCGAACAGCCCTCCGGCTTTCCGCAGGGCAGAAACGACCTCTCGTCAGGTGAAAGACGAGACGGCGCGGCGGCGCCCTCCCCGGGTCGCCCGACGCACCCGCCGGCACCGGGACCGACCGTCCTGACCGGCACATACGCACGGTCGCGGGCGGTGTGCGAACGGCAACGGGCCGGTAGGCTGCTCCACTCGCCCTCCGCTTCGAAAGGACCGTTGACGTGCCGCCGTCCGACGCCAGCTCCCCCGACTCCCGTACCGCCGGTCCCAGCGGCGGGGTGCAGTCCCTGGAGCGCGCCTTCGACCTGCTGGAGCGCATGGCGGACGCCGGGGGCGAGGTGGGCCTGAGCGAGCTCGCCACGAGCAGCGGGCTGCCGCTCCCCACGATCCACCGCCTGATGCGCACCCTGGTGGTCTGCGGATACGTGCGCCAGCAGGCCAACCGCCGCTACGCGCTGGGGCCCCGGCTCATCCGCCTGGGCGAGTCGGCGTCCCGGCTGCTCGGCACCTGGGCGCGGCCCCACCTCCAGCACCTGGTGGAGGAGACGGGCGAGACCGCGAACATGGCGCTGCTCGACGGCGACGAGGTGGTGTACGTCGCCCAGGCGCCCTCGAAGCACTCGATGCGGATGTTCACCGAAGTGGGCCGCCGCGTGCTGCCGCACTCCACCGGCGTCGGCAAGGCGCTGCTCGCGCACACCTCGCCGGAGGAGGTACGGGCGTTGCTGGCGCGCACCGGGATGCCCGCCGCCACCGAGAAGACGATCACCACGCCGGACGCCTTCCTGGAGGCGCTGGAGCAGGTCCGCCGCTCCGGGTACGCCGTCGACGACAACGAGCAGGAGATCGGGGTGCGCTGCCTCGCGGTGGCCGTACCCGACTCCCCCACCGCCGCCGCGATCTCCATCTCGGGCCCGGCCGGCCGGGTGACCGAGGCGGCGACGGAACGGATCGTCCCGATCCTCCAGCGGACGGCGAAGGAACTCTCCGAGGTCCTCACGGCGAGCGGTTAGCGGCCACCGCCCTTTCCTGCACGCGCCGGGCGCGCGGAACGCGGTGGGGCGGGCATGCCGGGCGGCCACCGGCATGCGGAACCCATTGCCCACGACGGAGGGCGGCGGGGCACCCTGGCCCCGCCGCCCTCCGTCGTACGGCCTCCCGCCAGGGGCAGCAGGTGCGTCACCCGCGCGGCGGCTCCCCGAAGAGATCGACCGCGTTCCGTACCGCGCGGAGTCCGGGCGCCAGGGCGCTCACGGAGCCGATCGCCCCGGCGATCAGCAGCAGGGAACGGCGGAGCCGGGGGATCTCCGGTACCCCGCCGGCCGCCATGGCGTCCAGCGCGGCGAGTTCCTCCTCCGCGATCCCCCGGTCGGAGAACTCCGCGGGGTGGCCGGCCAGCTCGCGACGGAGCCGGGACACCACTGTCCGCAACTCCGCGACCCTGGGGTCCTCGCTGCTCCCGGTCACCCGCTCCTGCTCCACACTTCGCAACAACGCATTCCCCCTCGCACGCCGTCCTGCTGTATGCGTTCGGTCCCGGAGCGTGGTCAAGTGCGCCGGGGTGGAGGCAAGTTAACGCCATCGAAGGTGGCCGGCGCCACTCAGTGACGAGAAATCAGGGTTACCCCTGAGAGTGGTTCCGACTTCGCCCGCACCAGCCGAGCGGCGGCCTTTTCGGTGGTATGCAGGAGCCATGGTTGCTGTTCGGAAGAACTCCCTGGTCACCGGGGTGCTGCTCGCCGCCGGAGGCGGCCGCCGACTCGGCGGACGCCCCAAGGCGCTCCTCTCCCACCGGGGGCGCCCGCTCATCGAACACGCCGTTCGATCCCTGCGCGACGGCGGCTGTGACCGGATCGTGGTGGTGCTGGGCGCCGCCGCCGACGAGGTGCGGGCCCGGTCCGTGCTCACCGGGTGCGCGGTCACCGTCAATCCGCGGTGGGAGCAGGGCATGGGCACTTCCCTGCGTGCGGGTCTCGCCGCGCTGACGGACACCGGGGCGCAGGCGGCGCTCGTCCTCCTCGTGGATCAACCGGGCATCGGCGCCGAGGCGGTCTCCCGGGTACGGACGGCCCACACCTCGCGGGCGAGCCTGGTGGCCGCCGCGTACGACGGGAAGCGCGGGCATCCCGTCCTCCTCGGCGCGGAGCACTGGGCCGGCGTGGCCGAGGCCGCCGACGGGGACCAGGGAGCCCGCGCCTACCTCCGGGAGCACCGCGCGGGGCTCACACTCGTGGAGTGCGGGGACGTGGCCCGCCCGTACGACATCGACACGCCGGAGGACCTGAGACACCTGGCGGACCCCGGCACACAGGGCGGATGACCGCGCTCGCGGGGCCGTGTCCGAGGCGACGCACCACCTGCCCCCGACGATTGAAGTTCCACCATGAGGAAACTACTATCCACGCACCAGAAGCCCCAGAAGGAGTGACCGCTCATGTCCGGACCGGTGCCGTCCCCCCTGGCCGTCGTCGACGCCGAACCCCTGCCCCGGCAGGAGGAGGTACTGACCGACGCGGCCCTCGAGTTCGTGGCCGAGCTGCACCGGCGGTTCACCCCCCGCCGCGACGAGTTGCTGGCCCGCCGGGGTGCGCGGCGCGCGGAGATCGCCCGTACGTCCACGCTGGACTTCCTGCCCGAGACGGCCGCCGTCCGCGCCGACGACTCCTGGCGGGTGGCGCCCGCACCGGCGGCCCTGGACGACCGCCGGGTGGAGATCACCGGCCCGACGGACCGGAAGATGACGGTCAACGCGCTCAACTCCGGCGCCCGGATCTGGCTCGCCGACTTCGAGGACGCCTCGGCCCCCACCTGGGAGAACGTCGTCCTCGGCCAGCTCAACCTGATCGACGCCTACGAGCGGCGCATCGACTTCACCGACCCGCAGTCGGGGAAGACGTACGCCCTGCGGCCCGCCGGGGAGCTGGCGACCGTCGTCACCCGCCCGCGCGGCTGGCACCTGAACGAGCGTCACCTCCAGCTCGACGGAGACCCGGTGCCGGGCGCGCTGGTCGACTTCGGCCTGTACTTCTTCCACAACGCCCAGCGGTTGATCGACCTCGGCAAGGGGCCGTACTTCTACCTCCCGAAGACCGAGTCCCACATGGAGGCCCGGCTCTGGAACGACGTCTTCGTCTTCGCCCAGGACCGCCTCGGCATCCCGCAGGGCACCATCCGCGCGACCGTGCTCATCGAGACGATCACCGCCGCGTACGAGATGGAGGAGATCCTCTACGAACTGCGCGACCACGCCTCCGGACTCAACGCCGGACGCTGGGACTATCTCTTCTCCCTCGTCAAGAACTTCCGTGACGGCGGCGCGAAGTTCGTCCTGCCGGACCGCAACGCGGTCACGATGACGGCACCGTTCATGCGCGCGTACACCGAACTCCTGGTCCGCACCTGCCACAAGCGGGGCGCGCACGCCATCGGGGGCATGGCGGCCTTCATCCCGTCGCGCCGGGACCCGGAGGTCAACAAGGTCGCGTTCGAGAAGGTGAAGGCGGACAAGGACCGCGAGGCCGCCGACGGCTTCGACGGTTCGTGGGTCGCCCACCCGGACCTGGTGCCGATCGCCCTCGCCTCCTTCGACGCGGTGCTCGGCGGGAAGCCGAACCAGAAGGACCGGCTCCGCGAGGACGTGTCGGTGGCTGCGGCCGACCTGATCGCCGTCGACAGCCTGGACGCCCGCCCCACGTACGACGGCTGGCGCAACGCCGTCGCGGTCGGCATCCGCTACATCGAGGCGTGGCTGCGCGGCGTGGGAGCCGTTGCCATCTTCAACCTCATGGAGGACGCGGCCACGGCGGAGATCTCCCGCTCGCAGATCTGGCAGTGGATCAACGCGGACGTGGTCTTCGAGAACGGCGAACACGCCACCGCGGAGCTGGCGCGCGAAGTCGCCGCGGAGGAACTGGCCACCGTCCGCGCCGAGATCGGCGACGAGGCCTTCGCGGCCGGTCGCTGGCAGCAGGCCCACGACCTGCTGCTCCAGGTCGCGCTGGACAAGGAGTACACGGACTTCCTCACGTTGCCCGCCTACGAGCAGCTGCGCTGATCCCGTCCGCTGCGAGGCCGGTCGGGAGGCTGCTCGGTCACCCCGCCTCGCAGCGGATCTCCGCCCACACCGTCTTGCCCGGCGCCCCCGGGCGGGGCACGGTCCCCCAGCGCTCGGCGAGCCGCGAGACCAGGAGCAGCCCTCGGCCCGACTCCTCCTCGGCGTGCGGCTCGCACGGGGCGCCGGGTGAGGGACACCGTTCGGCGCGGGTGTCCGTCACCTCGATCCGCAGGGTTCGGCCCTCCACTTCCATGAGCCGCAGATGGAAATCGCGTCCTTCCACACGTCCGTGACGCACCGCGTTCGCAGCGAGTTCGGCGGCGATCAGAGAAAGGCTGTCGTTGGCGTCCGACGCGTAGGGATGCCCCCATTCGTGGAGCCGGAGCGAGACGAGCCGGCGGGACAGCCGGGCGCCGCGCGGAGTCGAGGAGAATCGCATCGCGAATTCCCTAAGCGCGGAACAGGTTTCAACCATTGCCCCGAGAGAGGTAATTGCTTCGTTCATGGGGAAAAGCCTCACGCCGTCCGCATACCGTGACCAGGACTGACACGCTGACGGCCCAGGGCTGTACGCGGCGGTACACACCCTGTACACGCGACGGCGCGTGAGGCCGCGGGGCGGAGCGATCGTGGAGGCAGGCGTCATGCCGGAGCAGCAGCAACCACCCGAGGCGTACGAGAGCGGGACGGGCATCCTGGCCGTCTTCGGACGCCAGCTGAAACTGTTCCGGGTGGCGGCCGGCCTGGAACGCGCCGAACTCGGTACCCGGACCGGGTACTCCGCCTCCACCATCGCCGCGTTCGAGCAGGGACGGCGCATCCCGCCGCCGAAGTTCATCGACCAGGTGGACGAGGTCCTCGGGGCTCACGGCGTCCTGCGCACCGGCAAGGAGGAGGTGGCGCGCGCCCAGTATCCGGCGTTCTTCCGGGACGCCGCCAAGATCGAGGCCGAGGCTGCAGAGCTCGCCGCTTACGACACCCTGGTGGTGAACGGACTGCTCCAGACCGAGGAGTACACCCGCGCGCTGCTGAAGGAGCGGCGCCCGCTCCTCGACGAGGCCACCATCGAACAGCGGGTGGCAGCGCGCCAGGCGCGCCAAGAGATCTTCCACCGCTGGCCCGCCCCGCTGCTCAGTCTCGCCATGGAGGAGTACGTGGTCACCAGAGGACTGGGCGGCCGAGAAGTCCGACGAGGTCAGCTCGAACACTTGCTGCTGATCGGCGAGAAGCGCAACGTCGAGATCCAGATCATGCCCGCGGACCGCGAGGACAACGCGGGGGTGGACGGACCGTTCACCGTCCTCACCCCGCAACACGGTGAGCCGGTCGGCTACCTCGAAGTGCAGGGCCGGAGCACACTGGTGAGCGAGCGGGTGGAGGTCCGTGCCCTCTCGGCCCGCTATGGGATCATCCGAGCCCAGGCCCTCACCCCGCGTGAGTCCCTGGCCTTCATCGAGAAACAGCTGGGAGAGGTATGAACGTCCACGTCACCACGGGTGGTTCCGTCCCCACGCTTCGCTGGTTCAAGAGCAGCCACAGCGGCGCCGAAGGCGGGCAGTGTCTGGAGGTCGCCGCCTCCACCGGCACCGTCCACGTCCGCGACTCCAAGCAGCGCACCGGGCCCACCCTGACGGTCACCCCGGACGCCTGGGCGTCCTTCGTCACCGCGACCGCACGTGACTGACGCCGGCACGGACCTGCGGAGAAGGAGGGGAGAGGGATGAACGGCCACGTCACCACGGGTGGTTCCGTCCCCGCGCTGCGCTGGTGCAAGAGCAGCCACAGCGGCGCCGAAGGCGGGGATTGCGTGGAGGTCGCCGCCTCCACGAGAACCGGCACCGTCCACGTCCGCGACTCCAAGCAGCGCACCGGGCCCACCCTGACGGTCACCCCGGACGCCTGGGCGTCCTTCGTCACCGGGACGGCACGGGACTGAGTCGCCGCCCCCCACGGGCCCTCACGACGGGCCGGCCGCTCCGCCCCCGCTGGTGTGCGGGGGCGGGGCGGCCGGTGCGACGCTCGGGGCGCCGCCAGGGTCAGGCGGTGTGCGGGTGGATCAGACCAGGTCGGGGTACTGGTTCCAGCCCCCGGTGCCGATCTGGACGCGGGCCTTGAGCGGCGTCTTGGTGACGCCGGTGCCCGCGTAGAAGAACAGCTGGCCCTTGGAGTTCGACGCCAGGAGGTCGGCGATGCCGTCCCCGTTGATGTCGCCCGGGGCGGCGAGGTTGGTGTACTGGCTCCAGGCGCTGCCGCCGACCTGGACGCGCGCGCCGAACGGCGTGGCCGCCTTGCCGGTGCCGGGGTAGAGGAACAGCCCGGCAGAGCTGCGGGCCAGGAGGTCCGCACGCCCGTCACGGTTGTAGTCGCCGGCACCGACCAGCTTGTTGTACTGGCTCCAGCCGCTGCCGCCGATCTGGACACGGCCCTTCAGCGAAAGGCCGTCGCCGTTGCCGGCGTAGAAGTACAGCGCGGTGGAGCTGCGGGCGATCAGGTCGCTCTTGCCGTCACCGTTCAGGTCGCCGGGACCGACGACGAGGTTGTACGACTTCGAACCGGCGGCGATCTCCGGGTCGTTCTCCGCGTAGACGGCCGTGTTGTACAGGTGGCCGTCGTACGTGCTGTGCTCGATCAGGTCCGAGTACCCGTCGGGCCGGAGCGCGACGCTGTGGGTGAGGCGGCTGACCGAGCGGGTCCAGCCCGTGCCGACGAGGTACTTCGTCGAGAGCTTCCCGAGGCCGGTGCCCTGGTAGTAGTACACGGTGCCGTTGCTGGTGCGGGCGAAGACGCCGGACTTGCCGAACGCCGCCATGTTGCCGGCACCGGCCAGCTGGGCGACCCCGCCCCAGTTGGTGGTGCCGGAGGTGAACCGGGCCTGGAAGAGGCCGTTGCCCTTGCCGTCGTAGAAGTACTGCTTGCCGTCGTAGCCGCGGGCGACGAGGTCCGCGGTGCCGTTGCCGTTGTAGTCGGTGCCTCCGGTGATCTGGTTGTACTGCAGCCAGCCGGTGCCGCCGATCTGGATCGAGGTCTTGAACGGGTAACCGGAGACACTGCCGTTGCCGGGATACAGGTAGAGCCCGGTGGCGTTGCGGGTCACCAGGTCGGCGATACCGTCACCGTTGAGGTCGTCCGCGCCGACCAGCTGGTCGAACTGGCTCCAGCCGGCGCCGCCGACCTGGATGCCCTTGCCGAAGTTGCTTCCGGTCCCCGGGAAGAGGAACAGTCCGGCGGTGCTGCGGGCGAGCAGGTCGGGCTTGCCGTCTCCGTTCAGGTCACCCGGAACGACGAGCTTGTTGTACGCCTGCCAGCCGCTGCTGAGCGTGGTGTACGAGCTCAGGCCGTCCTGGAGGGTCGCGTTGACGCCACTGTGGAGCCGGAGCGCTCCGGTGGGCGTGAGCGTGAGCAGGTCGGCCTTGCCGTCGCCGGTCATGTCACCCGGCAGCATCAGGTCCTTGACCTGGGCGGTCTCCCCGGAGAGGACGGCAGCACCGTCGTAGCCCCAGTCGGTCCACACGTCTCCCGAGTCCATGCGGTAGGCACTGTCGCCGGTGCCGTCGCCGTCGAAGTCGGCGCGCTGGGCAGCCCTGTTGTCGACCGCGGAACGGGCCGTCATGTTGTGCCGCTCGGGTGCGGCCGCGTTCTCACGGCCCGGGATCGTGAACGTGGGGCGCGTGTGGGTGGTGTGCGGCACGGTGACCGTGCCGGGGGTCGCGGCGTCGTTCCCGGCCGCGTGTGCGGTGATCGTCATCGAACCGCTGACCATCAGAGCGGCGCAGACGATCGCTGCCGCTGTGGCCGTCTTCCGGGTCCGCCGGGACCCGGGTATTGCGGGGTTGGGCATTCTGCCTCCTGTGGAAATGACGACTCCACGGAGAGCGGCGCACGTGCCGGAGCCGACTCACGCGTCACGCGGAGCCGGATGTGATGGTGCCGTCGACGTGCCTTCGGTGTCGGTCGTGACCACCGGAGCACGGCATGACGGAAACGGAAAACCCCCCACCAGCGGTGGCGCCCCTCCCCAGGGTCGTGCAGTAGATCTATCTCCAGAAGGGCACCTCAGGCAAGTCCGTTGTCGGGCCGGATCCCGTTCCTCACGCATTCCCGATCGGATCTCCCCGGGCGGAATTCGGGAGGGAAACGGGCAGGTCGCACGTTAACGACGGGGAATGCGCAGCCGAAGAGGCGGAGGCGTCGTGGAGAAGGGACCGCGACCGCGGGCACCCGCCGGAACGCCTCTCTCACGTCCATACCGCACCGAGGGCGACGAATCCGCAGATCAAAACGGACAGGATCGCCAGCAGCGGCCAGACGAAGCGGAGATACCTGTCGTAGCCGATCTTGGCCAGCGCGACGCCGCCGATGGTGACGGCGGTCGTCGGCACCCAGAGGTTCATCCAGCCGCTCGCCGCCTGCCACGCCGTCACCACCACCGCGCGGGGGACGCCCGCGAAGTCGGCGAGGGGCGCGAGGATCGGCATGGCGAGGGTCGCGTGCCCGGAAGTGGAGGGGATCAGGAAGGCGAGGGGCAGGTTGACGATGAACACGACGACGGCGAAGAGCCCGGACGAGACGCCCGACACCACGCCTTCGATGGAGTGCAGCACCGTGTCGGTGATCTGCGAGTTGTTCATGATGACGGTGACTCCGCGCGCCAGCACGATGACGAGCGCGGGCGAGATGAAGTCCGCCGCGCCCTGTACGAGGGTCGCGCTCAGCCTCTGCTCGCCGAACCGGGCCACCACGCCCACGACGACTGCCGCGACCAGGAAGAGCGCGGCCAGCTGCGGGAAGGACCAGCCGAGTTCGAAGCCGTACGGCGTGGCGTCGGCGTCCCCGGTGAGGGCACCGGACCACGGCACCACGGAGAAGATCATGAAAGCGAAGACCACCGCGACCAGGACGAGGATGGCCTGGTGCAGGCGGGTGAGCGGGGGCGGTTCCCCGGACTCCGCCGCCGACTGCTCGCGGTCGCCGGGCAGGAAGCCGGAGAGGGAGCGGTCGGGGTCCCTGCGGACCCGGGAGCCGTACCGGACGACGTAGGCGATGGTGACGGCGGTCAGGACGATCCACATGAGCCCGCGCAGCACGATGCCGTCGCCGAGCGAGATGTCGGCGGCGGACGAGGCGACGCCGGTGGCGAAGGGGTTGACGGTCGAGCAGAGCACCCCGATGCCGGCGCCGAGGATGATCGTGCCGGTCGCGACCATGCGGTCGTAGCCGAGGGCGAGCATCAGCGGCACGATCAGTCCGTAGAAGCCGAGTGTCTCCTCGGCGAAGCCCTCCACCGTGCCGAGCAGAGAGAAGACCAGCATGACACCGGCGATGAGGAGCGCGCCCCGCTCCCGCAGCCGGTGGGCGAGCCGGCCGATGCCGCGGTCGAGCGCTCCGGTGGCGAACACGACGGTGATGAACGCCCCGATGGCGATGACGAAGAGGAAGACGCCCGCACTGCCGTAGAGCTCGCCGGCGAGATCCGGTCCGACCTCGCCGGTCTCCGCGTCCCGGATTCCGTACAGGCCGTTGACGGGCGAGAGGAAGAGGTCGCTGAGCCGGTCGGCGAAGCTCTGGCCGGACGGGACCCGGTGGTAGGTGCCCTGGACCGGCGCACCGGCGGCATCGCGGTCGTACGCCCCGGAGGGGATGAGGAAGGCGAGCGCCCAGACGGCCAGGGTGACCAGGGCGAGGACGGTGAGGGCGCTCGGGAAGGTGAACTTCTTCTCGGCCGGGGGCTTCTCGCCACGGTCGGCGCCGCCCGTCATCGTGCTCATGCGGCGCCACCGGCGGTGCGGTGTCCGGCCGCGAACTGCCGCGGGAAGGCGGTTTCGGCGATCACCGCCGAGCGCGGTTCGCAGAAGAGCCCGCGTTCGTTCGGGGCGTGCGGGTCGCACAGGTTGTCCTCGGCGCCCAACAGCAGCACCTCCGCACCGGGCGCCGCCCGGGCCGGACCGTTCACCAGCGGGATCGAGCCGCCGCTCGCGAGGAAGGCGGGTTCCCGGCCCCAGCCCTCACGCAGCGCGGTGAGGGCCGTCCGGTGGGCGGGCCCGCCGGCCGTCAGCCGTTCCGGATCGGCGGCGGGAGCGTCCGTCAGCGCGTCGACCCGGGTGCTCAGGTCCATGGTGCACATTCCTGTTCCTCATGTACTCGCGTCCGGGGTTCCGGGTCGGGACCGTGCGCGGTCCCGCCGCGTCCGGACACGCCCCAGGGATCAATGGACCACAGGGCGGACGCTCCCGCGCGTCCGCCGGTCGTCGAACCGGATCGCAGACCGTGGCGGGAGTACGGCGCCGGGCGCCCGCACGCGCCCGGCTGCCCCTCAGCCGCCGAGGACGAGGGTGCGCTGCGCGGAGAAGTCGCCCCACTTCCCGTCCGGCAGTTTGGCCCGGATCTTGACGGAGTGCCTGGTGCCTTCCGGTTCGGTGAGCGTCAGCTCGTAGGTGGCGCGGCCCTTCGGAGGGGTGCCGCCCCAGACGACGGTCGTGGTGGCCTTCCCGTCGAGGTACAGCTCGTACGCGGGAATCACCCCGCCCACCTCGGGCTGGTCCCAGGAGAGCGCGACGGCGTAACTGCCGGGCTTGCCCGAGGTCTCCGTGCGCAGACCGGTGGGGGCGGTACTGGCGGGGGCGCCGGGAGCGGACGCGGTGGTGACGTCCACGGCCCGGCTGTCGGCCGAGGACTTGTCGGAGGCGTCGCGGGCGCGGACCGTGAAGGTGTAGACCGTGCCGGGGCGCAGACCGGTCAGCCGCGCGCTGGTCACGGTGGCGGAGACGCTGTGGATACGGGAGTCCTCCTGGTAGACGTCGTAGGAGGTGACGCCTATGTCGTCCGTGGCGGCCGTCCACGACAGGGTCACACCGTCGGTGCCGACCCCGGTGGCGCGCGGTGGTCCGGGGACCGTGGGTGCGTCCCGGTCGTCGGGCGGGGTGGGCTGGGTGGTGACCGGCACCCCGGGTCCGGGGCCGGAGAGGTTTCCGGCCGCGTCCCGGGCGCGGACGGTGAAGGCGTACGCCGTGGATGCGGTCAGCCCGTCGACGTCGATCATGCGTTTCGCGGCGGGGACGGTCCTGACCCGGGTTCCCTCGCGGTAGATCTCGTACCCGGCGACCGCCGTGTCGTCCGAGGACGGTTCCCACATGACGTGCACGGAGGTGGAACTGCTCGCTTGCGCGGTCACGCCCTGCGGGGTGGTGGGCGCCGTGGTGTCGGTGGCCTCCGCAGAGCCGCCGCAGCCGGCGAGGAGGCCGAGGAGGAGTGGGGCGGCACAGGTCGACACGACGCGCGTGGGGGGACGTTGCACGGTGCTGCCGCCTTTCGTCGGGGCATTGGTCCAGACCTGTATGGCACGGCGGGCGGGCGGATCACAAGAGGGGTGCGCGGATCGTTCCGCAATGTGCCGGTGTGCCCCGCGGCCGACCGGCGCCCGGGCACCGGCACGTGATCGTGGAGCCCGGGAATCGGGGCGAAGCGCGGCGGGGCCCGGAACGCCGGTCCCGGAGCCGGCCCGGAACCCCGCCGCGCTTCCTCCGGGCCCGTCAGCAGGCGATGGCGTACCAGACCGGGGTCCAGTTGACCGTCGTCGACTGGTAGGCGGTCGAGGAGAACAGGTAGTTCTGGTTCTTGTCGTAGAAGTAGGCCACGGTCCCCGGGGTCTGGTTGTTGACGAGGGCGCCGTTCCCGGTCAGGTTCGGGAGTTGGTAGAGGGTGTTGCACTTGGTGTAGGCGAAGCTGTTGCCGTTGGCTCCCTGTCCGCACACGTAGGTGTAGGAACAGGAGAGCGCGGCGGCGGCGGACTTCACCGCGGCGGGTGACTCCACCGCCCGCTGCCGGGCACCTGCCAGCGCCTGGGCCGCGAGGGCGGATTCGTCCGGCCGGGCGGACGCCGACGCCGGCCCCGTCAGCCCGAACAGCGAACCGGCGACGAGCGTCGCGGCGGCCGTCAGGGTGGCGGCGGTCTTCCGTACTGCCATGAGCGGTCTCCTGGATCTCCCGCCCCGGAGAGAGACGGGTACGAGGTGGTTTCGGCCCCCGGCGCCTCGTCGGCCAAGGCCGGGAGCCACCCGGGGGCGACGCGAGACCTACCCGCCGCTCCCCATGGTAACCATGAGTGACAAAGAGGTCACTCAAAGGAGTCGCGCGCACCGCGCGAGCCACCGTCCCCTCATCGTGTGAGCCGGGACCCGGCCGACGAAGTTGCATGAACATGCATCGCGGTGCATACTTTTCCTATGTCTAAGGTAATGACCTCTCTGCCCGTCGGGGAACGCGTCGGAATCGCCTTCTCCGGCGGCCTCGACACCTCCGTCGCGGTCGCGTGGATGCGCGACAAGGGCGCGGCGCCGTGCACGTACACCGCCGACATCGGCCAGTACGACGAACCCGACATCGCCTCCGTGCCCGGACGCGCCCACGCCTACGGGGCGGAGATCGCCCGGCTGGTCGACTGCCGGACCGCCCTCGTCGAGGAAGGGCTTGCCGCGCTGACCTGCGGGGCATTCCACATCCGCTCCGGCGGGCGCGCCTACTTCAACACCACCCCGCTCGGCCGGGCGGTCACGGGCACCATGCTCGTGCGCGCCATGCTGGAGGACGACGTCCAGATCTGGGGCGACGGCTCCACCTTCAAGGGCAACGACATCGAGCGGTTCTACCGCTACGGCCTGCTGGCCAACCCGTCGCTGCGCATCTACAAGCCGTGGCTGGACGCCGACTTCGTCACCGAACTCGGTGGTCGCAAGGAGATGTCCGAGTGGCTGCTCGCCCACGGCCTGCCCTACCGGGACAGCGCGGAGAAGGCGTACTCCACCGACGCCAACATCTGGGGCGCCACCCACGAGGCCAAGACCCTCGAACACCTGGACACCGGCCTGGAGAGCGTCGAGCCGATCATGGGCGTGCGGTTCTGGGACCCGTCCGTCGAGATCGCCACCGAGGACGTCACCGTCGGCTTCGAGCAGGGCCGCCCGGTGACCATCAACGGCAAGGAGTTCGCCTCCGCCGTCGACCTGGTGCTGGAGGCCAACGCCATCGGCGGCCGCCATGGGCTCGGCATGTCCGACCAGATCGAGAACCGGATCATCGAGGCCAAGAGCCGCGGCATCTACGAGGCGCCGGGCATGGCCCTGCTCCACGCGTGCTACGAGCGCCTCGTCAACGCGATCCACAACGAGGACACCCTCGCCAGCTACCACAACGAGGGCCGCCGCCTCGGCCGCCTGATGTACGAGGGCCGGTGGCTGGACCCGCAGGCGCTGATGATCCGCGAGTCGCTCCAGCGGTGGGTCGGCATGGCCGTCACCGGCGAGGTCACCCTGCGCCTGCGGCGCGGCGAGGACTACTCCGTCCTGGACACCGCCGGACCGGCGTTCAGCTACCACCCGGACAAGCTCTCCATGGAGCGGACCGAGGACTCCGCCTTCGGTCCGGTCGACCGGATCGGTCAGCTGACCATGCGGAACCTCGACATCGCCGACTCCCGCGCCAAGCTGGAGCAGTACGCCGCCATCGGCATGGTCGGCACCTCCCACCAGGCGCTGATCGGCGCGCAGTCCGCGTCCACAGCGCTGATCGGCGCGATGCCCGAAGGCAACGCCCAGGAGATCGCCTCGCGCGGGGAGGCCCCCGGCGGCGACAAGCTCCTCGACAGCGCCGCCATGGAGTTCGGCGCCGACTAGGGGTCCGGTCCAAGGGCCGGTCGAAGGCTGTCCGCGTGTGTGCGGGAGGGGCCCGGCGTGTTCCGCCGGGCCCCTCCCGCGTGCTCTCCCCCGCGCCGGGTCAGCTGGTGAAGAACTCGCTGATCTGCTGGGCGACCTGGTCCGCACGCGTCTCGTGCATCCGGTGGCCGCCGGGCACGGTGATCAGGCGGCAGTCGGGGATGCGCGACGCCACCTCCGGCAGGAGTGCCTGCGGCAGGGTGCTCTCGGGCCCGCCCGCGATGATCATGGTGGGCGCGACGATCTCACCCAGCCCTTCGGCCCACTCCGGATCCGGATCGGCCAGCTGGGCGTGGACGGCCGGTACGGCGTTCTCGTCGTAGTCGACCGGTCCCTCCGCCCGTCCGGCCGGCCCAGGGTCCCCGGGGAAGGGCGCGGGCATCTCCACCAGCACGAGCCGCTCGACCCGGTCGGCGTGCTCCTGGGCCAGCAGCAGGGCGACGGTGCCGCCCATGCCGTGGCCCACCAGTCCGACCCGGTCGAGCTCGCACTCGTCGAGGAAGCCGACCACGTCGTCCCGCATCTGCTCGAATGCGTACTCGTCCGGCCAGTCGCTCTCACCGTGCCCGCGCAGATCGAGGGCGTACACCCGCCACTCGGCGCCGAGCAGCGTCCCGGCGGCCTCCCAGTCGGCGGACGAACCGCCGAGACCGTGCAGGAGAACGACCGGCGAACCGTACTGGTCTCCCCAGGCCCGGTACGCCAGCCGCACGTCGCCCACATCCACAACAGACTGATCTTCCATACCCTGACGCTACAGCCGGTGGCCTGGGTCGAACGCCCTCGCCCCGGCCTGGCAGGCTTGGGGGGTGAACCGCACCGCCAGGGCCGCCGCCCGCCGCCTCCTTCCGTACGCCGCCTCCGCCCTGCTGGCCGCCACGCTGCTGACCGGATGCTCCGGCGCGGGCGAGGAACCCGAGAAGGGGCTAGACGACCCGGCGAAGAAGCAGATCGCCATGGAGCTGGTCTCCAGCGCCGAGAACTCCACCCTGGACTGGCGGGGCCAGTACGCGTACATCGAGGACATCCACGACGGTCGCGGTTACACCGGCGGCATCATCGGCTTCTGCTCCGGCACCGGGGACATGCTCGACGTGGTGGAGCGGTACACGGGGACGCGCCCCGGCAACGCCCTCGCCCGCTTCCTCCCCGCCCTGCGGGCGGTCGACGGCACGCCCTCGCACGCCGGGCTCGGCACACCGTTCACCACGGCGTGGACCGCCGCCGCGAAGGACTCCGCCTTCCGCGCCGCGCAGGACGCGGTACTGGACGAGGGGTACTTCGGCCCGGCGGTGGACCGGGCCGAGAAGGACGGACTCAGCGCCCTGGGCCAGTTCATCTACTACGACGCGTACGTGATGCACGGCGCCGGCGACACCGAGGGCACGGTCGGCTTCAGCAGTATCCGCCGCAAGGCGCTGGCCGCCGCCGACTCCCCGGCCGGGGGCGGCGACGAGGAGGAGTACCTCAACGCCTTCCTCGACGCCCGGGTCGCCGCCATCGGCAAGGAGCCCTCGCACACCGACACCAGCCGCGTCGAGACCGCCCAACGCCGCTTCGTACGCGAGGGGAAGCTCCAACTGGAGACCCCGCTGCGGTGGAAGGTCTACGGGGAGAGCTTCCGGATCGACTGAGGCGGTGCTTCTGGGTCCCGGTCCGTGACGAGGCCGGTCAGGGCTCCGGGCACCCCTTACTCTGCTGCGATGACGGACACCGAGCTGATCGTCGACCTGCGCGGCCGGCCGATCGGGACACTCGACGACTTCTGGGACGCGGTGAGCGGGCCGTGCGGGCTGCCGGAGTGGTTCGGCCGGAACCTGGACGCCTGGTCGGACACGATCGGAACCCGGGGGATCTCCGGGGTGATCGACAGCCACGACACCCTGACCGTGCACGTCGACCGGGAAGGGCTCTTCGACGGGAGCCGGCCGCAGGCCGATGCCCTGGCCGGCATCTTCGACGGAGAGCGCAACCGTCTCGTCGTGCATGCCCCGGCCTGACGGGCGGACCGGCGTCGGAGCCGGCCCGGCCGTGCGACGGGCCGGCGTTCCCGGCGCCCTCGGTGCGGCGGCGCCCCGCGTCTTCTTGACCCTCACACCGTGTCAGACGGTGGACTCGGAGCCATCATGTTCATCATCGGAGACTTCGCCAGGCACGGCCACGTGTCGGTCCGGATGCTGCGCCACTACGACGCGACCGGGCTGCTGCGCCCGGCCCACGTCGACCCGTCCAGCGGCTACCGCCACTACAGCGCCGGCCAACTCGCCCGGCTCAACAGGATCATCGCGCTGAAGGACCTCGGGTTCACCCTCCAGCAGGTCCGGGACATCGTGGACGAGAGGGTCGGCGCGGAGGAACTGCGCGGGATGCTGCGGCTGCGGCGGACCGAACTCCGCACCGCGGTGGCGGCCGCGGAAGCACGGCTGGTCCAGGTCGAGGCGAGGCTCCGGGCGATCGAGAGCGAGGGGCACATGCCCACGAACGACGTTGTCATCAAGAGCGTTCCGGCCATCAGGGTGGCGGAGCTGACCGCGACGGCGGACAGCTACGGTCCCCAGGACATCGGGCCGGTCATCGGGCCGCTCTACGAGGAGTTGTTCCGGCGCCTGGGTGCGGCGGACGTCACCCCCACGGGCCCCGGTGTGGCCTTGTACGAGGAGGCTCCGGAGGGCGGTGGCAGGATCACCGTCCATGCCGCGGTCCAGGTCTCCGTCCCGCTCCGGGACGCTCCCTTCCGCGTTCTCGACCTGCCCTCCCACGACCGGGTGGCGACCATCGTGCACCGCGGCCCGATGGACACGGTGCTCCCCACCGCCCAGACCCTTGCCCGCTGGATCGACGCCCACGGCTACCGGGCGACCGGGCACCCCCGCGAGGTCACCCTGGAGTGCCCCGAGAACCGCGACCACTGGGTCACCGAACTGCAGACGCCGGTGACCCGGGCCTGACGAGCGCACCCCGCACCCCGCGGGACCTGGCCGGAGCCCCCTACCGCGCGGTACGGGGCTCTGCCCGCACTTCCGGCGCCCCGGTACCGGTCGCTCTGGTCCGAGCGGGTGACGCGGCGGTCCGTGCCGGGGCCGGGCGGCAACCGGGCCGTGAAAGGCCTGATAGGAAGCTCGCGGCAGAGCAGACGATCCACATGTCTCCGTTGGAGGACAGGTGCCCCACGCCCGGTTCGACGCAGTCCGACGTGCTCGCGGAGATTCCCGTGGACCCGGCACTCCGGCCGGACCCGCCGGAATCGGGTGGAGCCTCGTCCCGGCCGTCGCCGTGGCGACCGCCCTCGGACTCGCCCTCGCCACCGTCCCGTGCGCCGCCCTGGCCGATTCCCCCTCCCGCGGGGTGTCTCCCGGCGGCCGGGCCTCCCGGACCGTCGCGGCGGTCGGACTGGACGACCCGGCGAAGAAGGAGATCGCCATGCAGGTGGTCTCCAGCGCGGAGAACTCGTCGCTGGAATGGCGGGACCAGTACCGGTACATCGAGGACATCGGCGACGGCCGCGGTTACACCGCAGGCATCGTCGGCTTCTGCTCCGGCACCGGCGACATGCTGGGGGTCGTCGAGCTCTACACCGAGCGCGCCCCGGGCAACCTCCTCGCACCCTTCCTGCCCGCGCTGCGTGAGGTCGACGGCACCGACTCGCACCGGGGTCTCGGCTCCCGGTTCACCGCGGCCTGGGAGAAGGCCGCGGTGAACGACCCCGTCTTCCGTGAGGTGCAGGACGACGAGCGGGACCGGGTGTACTTCGACCCGGCGGTCGAGCAGGCGAAGGCCGACGGGCTGGGCACTCTGGGCCAGTTCGCGTACTTCGACGCGCTCGTCATGCACGGCGGGGGCGACGACGGCGCGAGCTTCGGCGCCATCCGCCGACGCGCCCTCGCCTCCGCCCACCTGCCGTCGCGGGGCGGCGACGAGACGGTGTACCTGCACGCGTACCTCGACGCGCGGGTGTGGGCCATGCGGCAGGAGGCCGCCCACTCGGACACCAGCCGGGTCGACACCGCCCAGCGGGTCTTCCTGCGGAACGGCAACCTCCGGCTGAACCCCCCGCTCGACTGGCGGGTGTACGGGGACAGTTACCACATCGGCTGAGGACCGGCCACGGTCTACGACCGCGCGGCGCGCGCGAGGCGTCTGGCCTCCTCGCGGGTGGCGACGGCGATGGCGTCCTCGTCCACGGTCGTCAGGCGGCCGTTCTCCACGACCGGCTTGCCGTCGACCAGCGACAGGGTGACGGGCGCCGCCGCACCGAGGACGAGCGCGGCGACCGGGTCGGCGATGGAGGCGTGGGCGAGGGTGTCCATCCGCCAGAGCACCAGGTCGGCGAGTTTCCCCGCTTCGAGGGAGCCGATCTGGTCACCGCGGCCCAGCACCCGGGCGCCGCCGTGCGTCCCGAGCCGCAGCGCCTGACGTGCCGTCAACGCCCGTTGCCGGTGCGGTCCCAGCCGGTTGACGAGGAGGGCGTTGCGCAGTTCGGTGTGGAGTTCGCCGGACTCGTTCGAGGCGGTGCCGTCCACGCCGAGCCCGACCGGCACGCCGGCCGCGAGCATGTCGGGAACCCGGGCGATCCCGGCTGCCAGCCGGGCGTTGGAGGAGGGGCAGTGCGCCACGCCCGTACCGGTACGTGCGAACGCGGCGATGTCCGCGTCGTTCATGTGGACGCAGTGGGCCATCCACACGTCCTCGCCGAGCCAGCCGGTGGACTCGAAGTAGTCGGTCGGCCCCATCCCGAACAACTCCTTGCAGAACTGCTCCTCTTCGACGGTCTCCGAGCCGTGGGTGTGCAGACGGACCCCCTTGGAGCGGGCCAGTTCCGCACCGTGGCGCATCAGTTCGGTGGAGACGGAGAACGGGGAGCAGGGTGCGACGGCGATCTGGGTCATCGCGTCGAACGAGGCGTCGTGGTGGGCGTCCACGGTCGCGGCGGTGGCTTCGAGCGCGGCGTCGAGGGTCTCCACCGCGAAGTCCGGCGGGAGTCCGCCGTCGCTCTCGCCGCGGTCCATGGAGCCTCTGGCGAGCGTGAACCGTACGCCCGTGTCGCGGGCGGCGCCGATGATCGCCCCGGACAGGTCGCCGGAGCCCCGGGGGAAGACGTAGTGGTGGTCCATCGCCGTGGTGACACCGCCGCGCGCCATCATCGCGAGCGAGCCCTGTGCCGCCGCGCGGACCATCGGCTCGTCGATGCGGGCCCAGGTCGGGTAGAGCGCGACGAGCCAGTCGAAGAGGTGGGCGTCGGTGGCGAGACCCCGGGTGATCCACTGGTAGAAGTGGTGGTGGGTGTTGACGAGTCCGGGGGTGACCAGGTGGCCGGTGCCGTCGATGCGGCGGACCACACCGGTGAGACCTTCGGGGGCGCGGCCCGCGCCGACGGACTCGATGCGGTTCCCAGCGACGACGACGTGGCCGTGGGAGAACTCGGTGTCGTACGCGTCGACGGTGGCGATCGCGCAGTTCTCGATGACGAGGCGCTGGAGCCCGGCCGGATCGGTCATCGTGTGTCCTTCCGTGAGGGCCGAAATGGGCTGGTGGGCGGTGGCGGGGGCGGGAAGGGCATGGCGGAGCGGCTCAGAGGCTGGTGAGGTCGGCCGGGATGGTCTGCTCGGCGCCGGCGCGCAGCACGGTGGCCTCGATCAGTCCGTAGGGCCGGTCGGCGGCGAGGTAGACCGCGCCGTCCTCCGAGACGTTCTCGAGCCCGAACGGCTCCAGGTCCACCAGGAAGTGGTGCTTGTTCGGCAGCGAGAAGCGGATCTCGTCGATCTCGTCTCGGTTCTCGATGACCCGCGCGCCCATCTGATGGAGCGTCTGCTGGAGGGAGAGGGAGTACGTCTCGGCGAACGCCAGCAGCACGTGGGCGCGGGCCTGCTGCCAGGACTCCTCCCAGCGGGGCATCTCCTCGGTGGCGTCGGACCAGTGGTACCGCCACCGGGCGGAGACGTCGGTGGCGAGGATGCGGTCGTACGCCTCCTCGAGGGTGGTGTACCGGTCCTTGGCGAACCCCCAGAACTCGGAGTCGGTGGAGTTCAGGACGGTGAGTTCCTTGAGCCCCGAGACAACCTCCCACCGCTCGCCGTCGTAGGTGATCTGCGCGGTGCGGATCTCCTGCCCCTTGCGGACGAAGGAGTGGCGCGGGCGGTCCGGGTCCGTGGCGGCGGGGTCCTCGATGCGCTCCCAGGCGTACTCCTCGATCCGGACGCGCGCCCGGGTGATCGCCGGCTGGGAGGAGACGAAGTGGCGGGCGAGGTGGATGCCGAACTGCTCGGCGGAGTCGATGCCGTGCTCCTTGGCGAACGCGTACACCGTGTTCTTCATGGTGTCGGTCGGCAGGACGTGGGCGTTGTCGCCCGAGACGTGGACCTCCCGCAGGTCGCCGGAGAGGGAGACCGAGACGTTGAGGTCCTTGATGTGGTGGGTGCTGCCGTCCCGCACGATCTTGACGACACGGCTCTCGGCCTTGCCGTACTGGTTCTGGCCGAGGACGACGGCGCGGGAGAGGGGGGCGGTACCGCCGGAGGGTTGCTGCTCGGGAGTGTTCACGGGCTACCGAAACCTTTCTGCGGGAAGCGGGAGGCGGCGCCGTCAGGGTGCGGGCCCGGGGCGTACGGATACGGCGGTCGGGGCGTGGTGCCGACGGATACGGCGGTCGGGGCGTGGTGCCGACGGATACGGCGGTCGGGGCGTGGTGCCGACGGATACGGCGGTCGGGCGGGTGCTTCCGGCTTCGGCGGACCGCCCCGGCGATACGGGGGGCGGAGCGACCCCCTCGCGGTGGCTGAAGGAGTGGGCCGGACGCGGTGGCCCTCAGCTCCCCCGGTAGACGGAGTAGCCGAACGGGCTGAGCAGCAGGGGCACGTGGTGGTGCTCGCCGGGACGGACGGTGAAGACGATCGCCACCTCCGGAAAGAACGCTCCGCCTTCCATGGGCCCGGCGGCGGAACTTCCCTTCTCCTGTGCGGAGTAGGCGCCGGTGTCGAACTCCAGGCGCACCTGTGCGGCGTCCTCGGGAAGGGCGGGCAGATCCGCGCATCGGCCGTCCGGGTCGGTCAGCGAACCGCCGAGCGGAGTCCAGCCGGCGGTGGCGTCGGCCCGGGTGGAGACACGGACGGGGACGGAGGCCGCGGGGCGGCCGACAGAGGTGTCCAGGACGTGCGTGGACACCGTGGCGGTGGTGTCGGTACTCAGGACCGTCACTCCCCTTCGGTCAGGAGGCGGGTCAGCCGGATACGGTTGATCTTGCCCAGCTCGGTGCGGGTCGTCGCGTTCTCCCGGTCGGGCGTGTTCGTCGTCCGGGTCCGCAGGGCGTCGCGCATCTGCTCACCGGTGGCGCCGGTGGCGCAGATCAGGAAGACGTGTCCGAAACGCTCCTGGTAGGCCAGGTTCAGCTCCAGCATCTCGGCCCGGAGCGCCTCCGAGGCGTCCGTCATTCCCCGCTGCTCCCGCTCGGAGGCGGGATCGCCGGGTTTCGGCCGTCCGATCGGCGGGTGGCCGGCCATCGCCTCGGCCAGGTCGCCCGGGGAGAGCGCCGCGGTCGCCGCGTCGCTCGCGGTGAGCAGGTCGTCGGCGGTCGCGTACGGATGCCCGGTGAGCAGAGCTCTGCCCCAGGCCGTGCTGGAGCAGATCTCGTGCAGTACGCGGGCGACTTCGTCGTGCGCCAGGGCGTTGAACCGGGCCAGGCCCGGTGGCGAGCTCGACTCCACGGAGCCTCCGCGCTGTTCGTCGCTGTGCGTCGTACGGGGTGCGAACAGCTAACGCCCCTGCGCGACACCACGTCAACACTTTGTTGAAATTGACCTGACGGGCGGGCGAGCCGGTTCCCGTCCGGACGGCCCGTCAGACGCCCTTCTCCCGGTTGAGGTAGTTGTAGACGGTGAACCGGCTGACACCGAGAGCGCTCGCCACCGTCTCCACCCCGTGCCGCACGGTGAAGGCGCCCCGGGCCTCCAGGGTGCGGACCACGGACTGCTTGGCCCGGCGGTCCAACTCCGCCAACGGCCCGCCGTACGTCCGTTCCATGGCGGAGAGGATGTGGTCCAGCGAGTCGGAGAGCTGGGGCAGCCGTACCGCCAGGACGTCCTTCCCCTCCCAGGCGAGCACCACATCGTCCGGCCGGGCCTCGGCGGCTTCCAGCAACTCGGCGCCCAACGCGTCGGCCAGGGGCTGCACGGCGACGGCCAAGGGGTGGTCCGGTACGGCGGCACTCACCGCTCCCCCTCACCGATCACGTTGACCTGGAGCGTGATCCGGGTCGCGCCGGCGGCGAGAGTGCGCCGGAGCAGTTCGTCCACGGCCGTCAGCACCACGTCCGCGCCGCCCTCCGCCGTGTTGCCGAACGGACCCACGTCCACCGCGTCCAGCGGCGCCGTGCCCACGACCTCGCGGGCCACCGCCGCGTGCGCCGGGATCTCGTCGAGATCGAAGGGCTCGGTGGTGAATTCCACCCTCAGACGCACGGTGCCTCCCTGGAGTCGCGGCCGGTGTGCGGGCCGCCCCGGCCCCGACTGTAACGCGGGGCCGCGCGCGGTCTCGCCGGTCTGCAGGAGCGGCTGCCGCTCGGGCCGCTTCGGGCGGAAACAGCGCGGACCGGCTGACCGACGGCCCCTGCCGGAGGACGATGTACGGGCACGGGGAGGCCGAGGGACGCCCCCACGGACCCGACCGGGCACCGCGCGGCCCGGCCCTCGGCCGGCCCGAGCACCCCGCCCACCACGCCCGAAGCTCCGGACCCGCCCTGCCGTCATCCGCCTCCTCTGCCCGCCCCTCGCCCCTCGCCCCTCGCCCGCAGAACGCCGCGCCGGTCTCCGGGCGGCGGCCGAAGGAGACCTTGTGGAACCCGCGCACGTGCGCTGCCCCGTCTGTCTGCGCGACCACACGTTCGTGACGCCCGTCCACTCCTGTCCCTGCGGTGCCCCGACCGCCCTGCGGCCGGTGCGCGGCGCACCCGTCACCGCGGTCACCCAGCGCGTCTGGGAGGAGTGCTGGGTCGTCGCGCGGTGCTTCGCCTGCGGGCGCGACGACCACTGGCCGCAACCGGAGCTCGGATGCCCCTGCGGTACGGTCCTGCGCGTCCCGGTCGTGCGTGCGGAGTCGCCGGCCGCCCCCGGCACGGAACCGGAGACCGGAGCCGGTACGCGACGGGGGGACGGGATCGATGCGCCACCCGTGGTCGACCCCGGCACCGGCCCCGGCACGGAAGCCGGGTCCGCCGCCGGACCGGAGCCGGAGGCCGCGCCCTCCGCCCGCGTCCCCCTCCCCCGTGCCGCGGCTCGTTCTCCGCGCCCGCCGTTCCGGCCGCTGCCGATCCACACCGCCCGCGACGCGGTGACGGTGGCGGGTCTGTACCTCGGCTGGCTCGGCTTCCAGGGGATCGTCCAGCCGCCCGAACGCCCCGCCTCCCGGGTCGATCTGCGGGCCGAGGGAGCACTCGCGCAGGTGGAGACCTCGACCCTCGCGACCGGGGTGCGGGAGATCGAGTGCCTCTGGCTGAACGCGCTCAGCGAGTCCGTGACCGGTGTCTTCTTCTCCCTCTCCGGATACGAGGACGCCGCCACCCGGCGCGCGGATCTGGTGTCGATGCCGCTGTTCGCGATCGACTCCACCGGCACCCCGCAGCCGGCCAACCGCGCCGCCGAGGAGCTCCTGCGCGCGGGGGCGTAGACGGTGTCCGGCGGTGTCCGAGGAGCGCGGCGGAACGTCGCCCGGCACCCGGCCGACTTCCGGCGTCCAGGTACCCGGGCGGGCCTCCGCTCGCCATACTGGCCGTATGCGCATCCGCTCCGCCAGACGCTCCGATCTCCGCCGCCTCCAGGACATCGAGCGCGCGGCGGGAGAGCCGTTCAGAGCCCTGGGAATGGCAGACGTCGCCGACGACGAACCGCCCTCCCTCGCACTGCTGGAGAGCTACCGGGCGGCCGGGCGCTGCTGGGTGGCAGCCCATCCCCACGCCCGTGAGGACGACCGGCCCGTCGGCTATCTCCTCGCGGATCCGGTGGACGGCGCCGCCCACATCGAACAGGTGTCGGTCGATCCCTCGGCGGCCCGGCTCGGCATCGGCCGGGCACTCATCGATCACGTCGCCGCGTGGGCGGAGGAACAGGGCCTCGCCGCGCTCACCCTGACGACCTTCGCCGACGTCCCGTGGAACGCGCCGTACTACGCGCGCATCGGGTTCACCGTGCTGCGCGAGGAGGAACTCACCGACGGGCTGCGGCGGATCAGGGCCGAAGAGGTGGACAGCGGCCTGCACCTGCGGCCCCGGGTCTGCATGCGCCGCGCACCGGCCCGGATCGCCCTGCCCAGGCCCGTCGCCCCGACGGCGGTCGCCCGGCCTGCGGGCCGGGGCCAGCGGGCCGACGTTGTCAGTGGCGAACGCTAGCCTGCGAGCATGGCTTTGACCGACCGTCACCTGTCCTCCGACCGGACCCTCCCCGCCGACCCGGCGCCGGCGCCCGGCCACACCGACGACGCACGCCCCGGCGGCCGCACCGGCCCGTCCGCCGACGAGACCAACGCGGCCATCCGGGCCCTCGTCGACTCCCGCGCCGGACGCGACTGGTCCTCCGAGGCGTACGAGGTCCTGCTCATCGAATGGGCGGCCGCGACCCGGGACCCCGGGCGGCCCGAGGTGGTCGAAGCCGCCTGAGGTCCTGGCGGGCCGCCCTGGTGCCGGGCGGGTCAGCGCAGGTCGCCCTCGGCGTACTCCGTCCCCTCCGCCCGGGCGGTCCGCTCGCGCAGCTCGACCCGGCGGATCTTGCCGGAGATGGTCTTGGGCAGCTCCGCGAACTCCAGCCTGCGCAGGCGCTTGTACGGGGCGAGGACGGCGCGGGAGTGCGCGAACAGCACCTTGGCGGTGTCCGGTCCGGGTTCCCAGCCCTCGGCGAGTACGACGTACGCCTTCGGCACGGAGAGCCGGAGCGGGTCGGGGGCGGGCACGACCGCTGCCTCCGCGACCGCCTCGTGCTCCAGGAGGGCGCTCTCCAGCTCGAAGGGCGAGATCTTGTAGTCGGAGGACTTGAACACGTCGTCCGCGCGGCCGATGTAGGTGATGTATCCGTCCTCGTCGCGGGCGCCGATGTCCCCGGTGCGGTAGTAGCCGCCCGCCATCGCCTCCGCCGTACGCTCGGGGTCGCCGCGGTAGCCGGTCATCAGGCCCACCGGCGCCGCTGCGAGGTCGAGCGCGATCTCCCCCTCGGTGGCGCCGGGTTCGCCGGTGAGCGGGTCGAGCAGCTCGACCCGGTAGCCGGGGGTGGGGCGGCCCATCGAGCCGGCCTTCACCTGTTGGCCGGGTGAGTTGGCGACCTGGACCGCGGTCTCGGTCTGCCCGAAGCCGTCCCGGACGGTGACGCCCCACGCTCGCCGTACCGTCTCGATGACCTCGGGGTTGAGCGGCTCCCCGGCCGCGACGACCTCGCGCGGCGGGTGCGCGAGCTGGGTGAGGTCGGCCTGGATGAGCATCCGCCAGACGGTGGGCGGCGCACAGAAGCTGGTGATGCCCGACCGGTCCATCTCGGCCATCAGGCGGGCGGCGTCGAAACGCTGGTAGTTGAAGATGAAGACGGTGGCCTCGGCGTTCCAGGGGGCGAACAGGTTGGACCAGGCGTGCTTGGCCCAACCGGGCGAGGAGATGTTGAGATGGACGTCTCCGGGCCGCAGCCCGATCCAGTACATGGTCGCCAGGTGACCTACGGGGTAGGACACATGGGTGTGTTCCACCAGCTTCGGGCGGGCGGTCGTGCCGGAGGTGAAGTAGAGCATCAGCGGCTCGTCCGAGGCGGTCGGCCGGTCCGGTACGTACACCGGGGAGTGTTCGCCGACGCCGGCGTAGGAGCCCCACCCCTCCGGGACCCCGGAGCCGTCGCCGCGCGCCGGGTCCCCCACCGCCAGGCGCGTGTAGGAGCCCGGGACCCCGTCGAACTTGGCGGTGTCCTCCGCGCGCACGATCACGTGGCGGACCCGGCCCCGCTCGACGCGGTCACGCAGGTCGAGCGGTCCGAGCAGCGGGGTGGCGGGGATGACCACGGCGCGCAGCTTCATCGCCGCGAGCGCGGTCTCCCACAACTCGACCTGGTTGCCCAGCATCACGAGGATGCGGTCGCCCTCCCGCACGCCCTGGGCGGCGAGCCAGTTGGCCGCCTGGTTGGAGCGGGCCGACATGAGGGCGAACGACGTCTCGGTGCGGCGGCCGTCCTCCTCCACGATGTGCAGGGCGGTCCGGTCGTTTCCCCGGGCGATCACGTCGAACCAGTCGAGCGCCCAGTTGAAGTGAGCGGCGCGGGGCCAGCGGAATCCCGCGTACGCGGTCGCCCAGTCCTCGCGGTGCTGGAGCAGGAAGTCCCGGGCGGCCCGGAACGTCTCCGTCGCGCTGTCTGCCGACATGTGTCCTCCTCGGTGCGGACCGGACCGGTCGTTTCCGGTGATTCAACCAGTCACGCCGGCTTCGGGACCCCCGCGGGGGTGGGCGGTCCGCTCGGACCCGGGGTCCGCCCCGGGACCCGGGGGCCGCACGGTCCGGCCGCTCCGCTCACTCTCCGAAGTCCACGAAGCCGGCGAAGCGGACGTCGTGCTCCGCGGCCTCCGTCATCACGCTCAGCAGGTGTACGGCCTCCTCGGCGACCGCCTCCCGGTCCGCGCGGCCGAGTACGCCCAGTGGTTGCACGGTGGCGGTCGCCCGGTCGCCCGTAGCGTCGAGGCGCCAGATCGCGGCGAGGAATCCGTCGACGAGCACGGTCCCGTACGCCTGGTTCCCCTTGCCGTTGCGTCCGGCGAACCCGGCCGGGATGATCCGGGTGCGGTCGGCGTGGCCGAGGAGGACGTTGTCGAACTCGGGCAGGAAGCGCGGCGGGGCGGGGGTGTCGGGGTCCGGGCGCGGGGCGTCGGGGAGGTCGAAGAGCTCGACGCCGTTCCCGTCCCGGAAGGTGCGGAGCCCCGGCCTCAGCCGGTCGAAGACCTCGCGCGTCCGGGTGAGTCCGGCCCAGACCTGGAAGTCCTTGACGGAGGCCGGCCCGAAGGCGCCGAGGTAGCGGAGCGCGAGGGCGTCGAGATCCGGGGTCCCGGGTGCGGGGCGGCCGAGCCAGTGCTCCAGGGTGGTGAGGGTGACCTGCCCGCTCCGCCCCCAGAGGCCCCGCGGGGTGGTCTGTGCCAGCGGGAGTGCGCAGCGGGCGGCCACGGTGAGGGCGAGCGGATCGGCGCCCGGCCATGCGGAGAGGAGTTCCGTGCGCAGCTCCGCCACGGTGCGGGGCCGTTCCTCGACCAGCGCGCGGGTGATCGCCTTGAGCCGGTCGAGGTCCACTCCGGCGAGCCCCCGGCGGAAGAGTTTCAGTTCGCGGTCCCGGGCCGGCTGGACGAGCGGCCGGACGGTGAGCGCGTCGTCGGCGGTGTGGGTGTGGATCGTGGAGCGCAGGGTGACGATCCGTACGACCTCGCGCGACTCCATCAGCCCGGAGAGGCCGGCCGGGTCAAAACCTTCGAGGCGCGAGAAGAGCTGGAAGTAGGGCGGTCGGGTGTTCTGCGCCTGGAGTCCGACGAGGTGGGCGACGGCGTCCTTCGGGCCGAGCGCCGACCGGGCGAGCAGGAGCTGGCGGTGGAGCGTGGCCCGGTTCAGTGCCCTGGCGGTGAGGACGGCCGGGCGCGGGGGCCCGGCTGCGGGGCGGCGTCCGGGAGGGTTCGTCTGAGCGGCCATGTCCGGCACGGTACGCGGACTCGCGGACAGTTCCGGTCCGCGAGGAAAGATCGCGTCCGGCGCGGGTGCGCCGGCGGCCGGAGCGCACGCCGGGGAACTCCTCCGGCACGCCGGCCGTACGCGGCCGACACTCTCGGGCGGACGGGGTGACCGGGGTCAGGGCTTTCCCGCCCGCATGATGGAGGCGTGATCAGCGTTCTGTTCGCCATCCTGACCGCGCTCAGCAATGGGGCCGCCTCGGTCTTCCAGCGCCGGGCAGCCGCCACCGCGCCGGACTCCTCGGCGATGCGGCTCTCCCTCTTCCACCATCTGCTGCGCCAGAAGGTGTGGCTCGCGGGCATCGGGCTGGTGATCGTCGCGGCGGTCTGCCAGGCCGTGGCCCTGGCGACCGGGCCGATCGCGGTGGTGCAGCCGATCTTCGTGATCGAGCTGCCCTCCACCCTGCTGCTGGCCGGCGTCGTGATGCGCGTCCGGGTCCCGCGCCAGGTCTGGTACGGAGTCGCCGCGGTGACGGCCGGTCTGGCGCTGGGCATGGCGTCGGCGGCCCCGGGCGGCGGCCACGACACCGTACGCGGCTCGCACTGGGCCATCGCGCTGGTGCTGACCGGTCTCTTCGAGGCGGCGCTGATCGTGGGGGCCCTGGCATCCCGGCGCAATGTCCGTGCCGCCCTGCTCGGGCTCGCCGCCGCCTGCGGTTACGCGCTGACGGCCGCGCTGATGAAGGACGCCATGGCCCGGCTGGAGGGCTCCGGCGGGGTGTTGCGGCTGTTCTCCTCCTGGCAGCTCTACGCCACGGCCGCGGCCGGTGTCGGCGCGCTCTTCCTGCTCCAGAACGCGCTGCAGGCGGGCACGCTGGTGGCGGTCCAGCCGATGCTGACCCTCGGCGACGCGCTGATCAGCATCCTGTACGGGGTGACGCTCTTCGGGGAGACGCTGCGCACCGGCTGGTGGCTGCTGCCGGAGGTGGTCGCGCTCGTCCTGATCGCCCTGGGCTGCCTGGAACTCTCCCGGTCGCCGCTCGCCTCCGGGAAACCGCTGCCACCGTCCCGGGTGAAGTGACGGAGGACCGGCGGCGGGCGCGGGTCACGCGCCGCCGGTCGACCCGGATGCCTTCCGCGTCCGCCCGGCGTCCCGGCGCCCCGCCACCACGTCGGCGATCGCGGCCAGGAGGCCGGCGCAGACGAAGGCGACCGAGACGATGAGGCCGTGGTCGTAGGCGGTGGCCCAGCCGTCGTGGGTGACCTGGGCGAAGAAGACGGAACCGACTGCGGCGATGCCGATCGCGGAGCCGACGCGCTGGCCGGTCTGCAGGGTGCCGCCCGCACTGCCCGCGTTCGCCACCGGGACCTCGGAGAGGGTGAGCGTCTGGTTGGGGGCGATGACCAGACCGCTGCCGAGTCCGCCGAAGAGCAGCGGGGCCGCCATCGCCCATCCGGCGTTCTGCCCCGGCACCTGGTGCACGGCGAGCGCCGTCCCCGCCAGCCCGATCGCGACCATGGCCAGCCCCACGACGACCAGCGGGCGGCCGAAGCGGCCGACGAGTCGCCCGCCGATCGTGGCGGCGACTCCCGAGCCGATCGCGAACGGGGAGATGGCCAGACCGGCCTGGAGGGCGCTGTAGCCGAGGCCGGACTGCAGATAGAGCGTGGTGACGAAGAAGATCGAGGTGAACCCGGCGAAGTACAGCAGGATCAGCAGGCAGCCCAGCCAGTAGGAGCGCAGCCGGAACAGCGCCAGGTCGAGGACGGGCCGTGTCTTGCCGCCCGCGCAGCGCGCCTCCCAGGCCACGAACGCGGTGAGCAGCGCCGCGGCGAGGACGAGGAGCAGCCACTTCGTGCCGCCGTGCCACTGCTGGGACTGGACGAACGGCAGCAGCAGGCAGAGCACGCCCGTGCCGAGCAGCACCACGCCGACCGGGTCCAGGTCGCGGGCGCGCACCCGGCCGGCCGACGGGGTGTCCGGCAGCAGCCGGCGGGCCAGCAGCAGGCAGACCACACCGATCGGCAGGTTGACGTAGAACACCCAGCGCCACCCCTCGTCGGCGCCGGCCAGCTGGATCAGCAGCCCGCCGAGCAGCGGTCCCACGGCGGTGGAGATGCCGACGACGGTGCCGAACATCCCGAAGGCGCGGCCCCGCTCGCGTCCGGAGAACATCTGCTGGATGAGGGCGGAGATCTGGGGTGAGAGGAGACCGCCCGCGCACCCTTGGACCAGTCGGGCGATGACCAGCCAGAGGCTGGACTGGGCGGCCCCGCAGGCGGCGGAGGAGAGGGTGAACAGGGCGAGCCCCACCATGAACACCGCCCGACGCCCGCGGGCGTCGCCGAGGCGGCCCGCAGGGATGAGGAAAAGGCCGAAGGCGAGGGCGTAGCCGGAGAGTACCCACTGGAGGTCGGACTCCGGGGTGTGCAGCCCTTCCTTGATGGAGGGCAGCGCCACGTTGACGATCGACACGTCCAGCAGCGTCATGAATCCGGCGACCAGGCAGACCGCGAGGGCCCGCCAGCGCTGGGGGTCGGGCTCCTGCCGTCCGGCGTCGCCAGGACCTGAGGGGGAACCGGGAGGCGTACCGCGTCCCTGCGGACCGGGACGCGCCGCGCTCGGAGTCATGCTTCGGACCCTAGGCGGGCCTCCCGCATTCCTCATCCCGGCCCGCTCGGACATGCGGTCGGACATCTCTTCGGGCGTCACTTCACGGGGTTCGTCCGGCACGGGTCGCTCGTGCCCGCTCCCTCCGCCCGCACACCCTTCCGGGCGGTGTCCGGCGGATCATGGCCGGACACCTCCGGCCCCGCACACCCGTGCGGCTTGCTTCCGGCCGGTCACCCGTCCGGCCCGCACGCCGCTTCCGCCCGCCCGTCCGCCGTACGCACGCCGCTCCGGCCCTCTCGTACGCCGCTTCCCGCCTGCCCGCCCGCCGTACGCCCGTCGCTCGGCGACTCTCGCACGCATCGCCGAGGGCACGCCGCGCACCGGCAACTCACCCACACGATGCGGGGAATTAACCTCTGATGCCTTGTCATGCCTGTTCTACGCGCATAGCTTTCTGCTCTCACTACACCTTTGGGGGCAGTACCCGTGCAGATATCCAGAACCCGTTCGGCCGCGCTGGCCGGTGTCGTCGCCGTCGCGCTGTCGGTGACGGCCCTGCCCGCCGCCCTCGCCGCCCCGTCCGCCGGCGCCGTGATCTCGGAGGTCTACGGCGGCGGAGGCAACTCGGGTGCCACGCTCACCCGCGACTTCATCGAGCTGGGCAACGCGGGCAGTACGGCGTTCGACCTCTCGGGCTACAGCGTCCAGTACCTTCCCGGGACCCCCTCCGCCGGCTCGCTCTGGCAGGTCTCCCCCCTCACCGGAGCCGTCGCCCCGGGCGGCCGCTACCTCGTGGCCGAGGCCGCCGGTACCGGCGGCACGGTCGCACTGCCCACCCCCGACGCCACCGGCACCGTCGCGATGGCGGCGGGCAGCGGCACGGTCGCCCTGGTGGCGGGCACCGCTCCCCTCACCTGCAAGACGGCCGCCGACTGTGCGATCGACACCCGGATCGTCGACCTCGTCGGGTACGGCTCCGCCGTCGTCCGCGAGACCAGCCCGTCCCCCGCCCCGTCCGCGACCTCCTCGGTGGCCCGCACCGCCTCGCTGGCCGACACCGACGACAACGCCGCCGACCTCTCCGCGGGCGCCCCGACCCCCGTCAACACGGCCGGCCAGACCTCCGGCGGCGGCTCCACCGACCCGGAGGAGCCGGGCGAGCCGACCGAGCCGGGCACCGTCCGGGTGCACGACATCCAGGGCACCACCCGCCTCTCGCCGCTGGACGGCAGGACCGTCACGGCGGTACCGGGCGTCGTCACCGGCGTCCGCACGAGCGGCTCGCGCGGGTACTGGCTGCAGGACACCGCGCCGGACGCGGACCCCCGCACCGGCGAAGCCGTCTTCGTCTACACCGGCTCCGCCGCCCCGGGCGTCGTCGCCGGGGACGCGGTCCTGGTCAGCGGCACGGTGGACGAGTACTACCCGGGCACCGGAACCCAGTCCGTCACCGAGATCACCGCCCCGAGAACCACGGTGCGCTCGCACGGCAACGCGCTGCCCGCGCCGGTCGTGCTCGACGCGTCCTCGGTACCGGCGGCGTACACGCCCACCGCGGGCGGCGGCTCGATCGAGGCGCTCCCGCTGGAGCCGGCCACCTACGCCCTCGACCTGTACGAGTCCCTCGAAGGCGCCCGGGTGCGGATCGTGGACACCCGGGTCGTCGGCGCGTCGAACTCCTACGGCGAGATGTGGGTGACGGTCAAGCCGAACGAGAACCCGAGCGCCCGCGGCGGCACGCTCTACACCTCGTACACCGACCAGAACACCGGGCGCATCGAGGTGATGTCCCTGGATCCCGCGCGACCGGTCCCCACCGCGAACGTGGGAGACGTGCTCTCCGGCGCCACCACGGGCGTGCTCGACTACGTCTCCTTCGGCGGTTACGCCCTCCAGGCCACCGAGGTCGGCACGCTGACCGACAACGGGCTCCGTCGCGAGGTCACCCGCAAGCAGAGGAAGAAGGAACTCGCGGTCGCCACGTACAACGTGGAGAACCTGGACGCGCTCGACGGCCAGGCGAAGTTCGACACCCTCGCCTCGGGCGTGGCCGTCAACCTCTCCTCGCCGGACGTGGTCTCCCTGGAGGAGATCCAGGACGACAACGGTGCGGCGAACGACGGCACGGTCGGCTCCGAGGCGACCCTGCGGCGCTTCACCGACGCGATCGTCGCCGCCGGCGGCCCGCGCTACTCGTGGCGCTACATCGCCCCCCAGGACGGCGAGGACGGCGGCGAGCCCGGCGGCAACATCCGCAACGTCTTCCTCTTCAACCCGAAGCGGGTCACCTTCGTGGACCGCCCGGGCGGCACCGCGACGACCGCCGTCACCGCGGTGGACACCCGCAAGGGCGTCCAGCTCTCCGCCTCGCCCGGCCGGATCAACCCGGCGAGCTCCGCGTGGGCCGACAGCCGCAAGCCGCTGGTGGGCGAGTTCCGCTTCGGCGGCGACACCGTCTTCGTCATCGGCAACCACTTCGCGTCCAAGGGCGGCGACCTGCCCCTGCACGGCAAGAACCAGGAACCGCAGCGCAGTTCGGAGGTCAAGCGCATCCAGCAGGGCGCCGAGGTCAACACCTTCGTCAAGGCGCTGCTGGCCGCGGACAAGTCGGCCAAGGTGATCACTCTCGGCGACCTCAACGACTTCGCGTTCTCCCCGGCGGTGGCCGCGCTGACCGACGGCAGGGTGCTCAAGCCACTGATCACCACGCTGCCCGCGAACGAGCAGTACAGCTACGTGTACGAGGGCAACTCCCAGACGCTGGACCACATCCTGACGAGCCCCGGCATCCGTCGGCTCGACTACGACGTGGTGCACATCAACGCGGAGTTCGCCGACCAGGCGAGCGACCACGACCCGCAGATCGTCCGTGTGAACCTCGGCGGCGGTCCGGCCGGGCACGACGACAGGAACCACGGAAAGGACAAGGGGCACGGCAAGGGGCACTGACCCCGCGCCGTGCCCACGGAGGGCCGTCCGCTCGCGGGCTGCCCTCCGTGGGGCCCTCGGCCCACTCGGTAGGTGGCGGGTGGGAACCGGCCACTCGCCCCGCGGAGGACCGGCACGTGGTCCGCGCGGGGGAACACCGGCCCCGCTTCCGGAGCGGCTCGACCCACTGGCGAGGAGTTCGGCCGAACCGCTGGCGTTCGGCTCCGCCGTCGATCCGGCGAGCGGCTCCCCGGTCCGGCTGTCCCAGCAGCCCCAGCCGGCGGCGTAACCGGCCGGCGGTGTCTCAGGACGCGGACCGGCGTCCCCGCGCGGCGTACGCCTGCCGGCTCGACGGCCCTGGCCCGCGGTCGGCGGGGAGCGGACGGTCCGTGAAGAAGTGGGCCGCCAACTCGGCCACGTCGTCGGCGCGTTCGAGGACCACCCAGTGGTCGGCGTCGGCGAGGGTGAGGAACCGGCTGCCCTCGACGGTCGCGGCGAACTCCCGCTGGCGCGCCGGGGAGGTTACCGTGTCGTGCTCGCCGGCGAAGACGAGCGCCGGCACCCCCCGGAGCCCGCCGGAGAAGTCGGGCCGGTCCCCCAGCGCCCGTACCAGGGAGTCCGCCGCGTGCGGCGAGGTGCGCAGGGCGTGCAGGAAGGACCGTCGTACGTAGCGCTGGGCCAACGCCCCCCGGTGGACGTACCGTTCGGGGTCCGTGCACATCAGCGCCTCGGCCGCCAGGGTGGCGAGTCCGTCCGGGTCGCCCGCCGCCATCCGTTCCACCGCCCGCTGCCAGTGGTCGCGTTGGGCCGCGGAGATGTGTGTGGGGACTCCGCCCAGCGCGAGCCGGGCGACCCTGTCGGGGTGGTGGCGGGCCCAGTCGAAGGCGATCGCGGTGCCGTAGGAGAAACCGAAGAGGTTGATCCGCGGGGCGCCGAGATCCTCGACGATCCGGGTGACGGCCTCCCGCAGCAGTCCGGCGCTCGGCCCGGGCGGCAGCGCGCCGGCGCTGCCCATACCGGGGAGGTCCGCGGTCACCACGTCGGCGAGCGGGCCGAGGTGGTCGTCCATCTGGGGCCACCCGTACATCCCCTGGAGCGCACCGCCGAGCACCACGACCGGCTCGGTGACGGCGGCCGCGGGCCGGGGGGCACCGGAATCACGCGGGGCTGGCGGGCCCGCGGGGGGAGCGCCGTGCGCCGCCCTGTCCGGGCCGGCATCCGGGCCCGGCACCAGCGGCGCGGGTGCTCCCCGGCAGGTCAGCCGGCGGTAGCCGAACGGCACCCCCCGCACCGTCAGCGAGCGGATGATCTCCTCGCCCATGATCGGCCTCCTTCCGCCTCAGGCCCGGCCGAGGATGAGGGCCGCGTTGTGGCCGCCGAAGCCGAGCGAGGTCTTCGCGGCATACTCGAACGTGTGCCGCCTGGCCTCCTTGCCCACCACCTCGACCGGGATCTCCGGATCCGGGGCCTCCAGGTTGACGGTCGGCGGCACGAGCTGGTGCTGGAGCGCGAGGACGGTGAGGGCGGTCTCGATGCCGCCGGCGGCTCCCAGGGTGTGGCCGGTCATCGCCTTGGTGGAGGTGACGAGGGCCTGGTCGCCGAGGACCCGGTGGAGCACGGTCGCCTCGATCAGGTCGTTGGCCACGGTCGACGTGCCGTGCGCGTTGACGTGGCCGATGTCCCGGCCGGTGAGCCCGGCGTCGGCGAGGGCGGTGCGCAGCGCGCGTTCGACGCCCAGCCCTTCGGGCTCGGGCGCGACGGTCGAGAAGGCGTCGCTGGCCGCCCCGTACCCGCTGACCCGGGCCCGGACCTCGGCGCCCCGGGCGCGGGCGTGCTCGGGGTGTTCCATGACCAGGAGCCCGGCGCCCTCGCCCACCACGAAGCCGTCCCGGTGGATGTCGAAGGGGCGGCAGGCGGAAGCCGGGTCGTCCCGCCGGGTGGAGACCGCCTTCATCTGGCAGGCGCTGGCGATCAGCAGACGGGAGCAGACCGACTCGGCGCCGCCCGCGATCACGATGTCGCAGGCGCCGGTGCGCAGCAGTTGGTGCGCCGTCCCGATGGCGACGGTGCCGGAGGAACAGGCGGTGGAGACGGCCAGACTGGGACCGTGGACGGCGAGGTCGAGGGTGACGCTGCTGGCGGCGCCGTTGACGACGACGAGGGGGGCGAGCTTCGGTGAGACCCGGCGCGGGCCGCGCTCGCCGAGGATGGAGTGCTGTTCGTCGTAGAAGGGGAGGCCGCCGTGGGCCGAGCCGATCACGACACCGACCCGGGCGCTCTCCCAGACCGAGGGGTCGAGTCCGGCATCGGCGACGGCCTCGCGGGCGGCGATGACGGCGAGTTGGGAGAAGCGGTCCATGAGCCGCTGGGCGGCGACGCCGAGTTCGGCGCGGGTGTCCAGACCGGTGACGGTGTAGAAGAAGTCGCAGGGCAGGCCCTCGAGTTCACTCCGGTGCGGCACCGAGGGGCCGGCTCCCTCGCCGCGGACACCGAGCCAGGAGGCTTCCGCTCCGACCCCGGCGGCGGTGACCAGGCCGATACCGGTGACGGCGGCGTGGAAGGGCTCCGGGCGGGGGCGCGTCCACCGCCCGGGGGCCGGGCGGCCCGTCATGCGGTGACCTTCTCGTGCACGGCGGCGACGAGCCGGCCGACGGTGTCGCGGGAGGTGAGCTCGACGTCCTCCAGGTCGACGTCCATCCGGTCCTCGATGAGCAGCCTCAGCTCTTCCAGCGCGAGGGAGTCCAGGCGTAGCCGGCGGAGCGGCACATCCTCCCCGATCGACTCGGGGTCGGTGCCGAAGTTCGACACCAGCAGGTCGGTGATGTGGTCCGAGGTGCTCATGGCGCGCTCCTCCGCTCGGGGACGCGGTGACGCCTGCCGCGTGGGGGATGAGGTGGGCCATCGGGGGACGCCGGCTGCTCCGAAGGGCCCTTTATACGCCTTCGCGGAGCATGATCGGCCCCGCGTTCCCCCGTGCGGTGGGGGTCTGGGCAGGTGTACGAATCCCGGAGTGCCTCCGGGGCGGTGACCGCCGTCCCGGAGGTGCCCCGAGCGGTTCACGGACCGACGCCCAACGCCCCGGGTTACGACCCGCCTTGGCCCCGTACACTCCGCGATCATGACAACGGAATCGCTGCCCGTGAAAGCCTCGGCGACCGAGGACCCCGCTCTCTTCACGACCATGTCCACCATGCGCGCCATGCGCCGCCTCTCGCCGGAGCCGGTGCCCTTCCCGACGCTGGAGCGGTTGGTCCAGGCGGCCGTCTGGGGCCCCAGCGGCGGCAACATGCAGGCGTACGAGTACGTCGTCGTCACCGACCGGCTGGTGATGGCGGAGCTGGCACCGCTGTGGAAGCGGTGCGTGGACGCCTACCTGGCGACGACCGGGAAGTACGCCCCCCGGGGCATGGACGAGGCGGCGTACGGCCGGATGGTCGCGGCGATCGAGTACCAGCGCGACCACTTCGCCGAGACGCCCGCGCTCGTCGTGCCGTGTTACCGGTTCCCCGAGCCCCGCCTGGACGAGGAGGGCCTGATCGCGTCCGCGGTGGCACTGGGCCCGGTGGCGAGCGAGCGCCTGATGGCCACCCAGGAGCGCTTCCAGGCGCTGGCGGAGGGCTCCTGCGTCTATCCGGGGGTGCAGAACCTGCTGCTGGCCGCCCGGGGACTGGGTCTCGCGGCCAACGTGACCATCTGGCACCTGATGCTGGAGCAGGAGTGGAAGGAAGCGCTCGGCATCCCCGAGGAGATGCGGACCTTCGCCGCCATTCCGGTGGGGTGGCCGAAGGGGAACTTCGGCCCCGTTCGCCGCCGCCCGGTCGCCGAGGTACTGCACCGCGACCGCTGGTAGACCCGAGTTCCGCGGCGTCCGCCTCCCCCTGCGGGGGGCGGACGCCATGCTGTGCTGCCGTTACGTCAGTTCTGTTGCTCCGATGGGGTGTTGGTCCGGCGAGCCGCACACGGGCGTCGTTGTCATGCATTCTTCAGATGGATAGCCTGAGCCCGCTCGGCAGCCCCGGCCCACCCCACCGGACCGAGGGCCTCCTCTCCCCCCACACCCCTGCAGGAGCAGACATGCCCAGACGCCCCGCGGACCTGACCGGCGCCCCCTCGCCCGCCCCCGGACGCCCCGTGGTCTCCGCGCGCCGTCGCGCCTCGGCCCTGGCGGCCCTGACCGTCGCGGCCGTCGTCGCGGCGGGGCAGCCCGCCCTCGCCTCCGCCGCACCGGACCCGGCCGGCGGCTCCCTGAACCGGGCCTTCGCCCGCGCCTCCACCGAATACGGCGTGCCCCGCGACCTGCTCGCGGCGGTCGGCTACGGCGAGACGCACTTCGACGGGCACCACGGACTCCCCAGCCAGGACAACGGCTACGGCGTCATGCACCTGGTGAGCAACCCGACCAACCGGTCCCTGGAGAAGGCCGCGGCCCTCACCGGCCTCCCCGCCGCCCAGCTGCGCGAGAACACCGAGAAGAACGTCTTGGGCGGCGCCGCCGTACTCCGGGCGCACGCCGACTCCCTCGGCCTCGACCGGACCGAGCGGCTCGACGTCGACGCCTGGTACCCGGCCGTCGCCGAGTACGGCGGTGCCACCGGGCCGGCCGCCGCGCTCTACGCCGACGCGGTCTACTCCTTCCTCGCCGGCGGCCTGCGGGGGAAGACCCCCGAGGGCGAGGAGATCACCGTCACCTCGCGTCCGGTCTCCCCGGAGAAGGGCGCCCTCGCACCGTCCGACGTCAGCACCCGGTCGGCCGACTATCCCTCCGCGCTCTGGGTGCCCGCCGCCTCCACCAACTACAAGGCGGGCCGGACAGCGGACATCGACAAGGTCGTCATCCACGTCACCCAGGGGTCGTACGCGGGCTCCATCAGCTGGTTCCAGAACCCCGCGGCCGTGGTCAGCGCCCACTACGTGATCCGGTCCTCGGACGGCCAGATCACCCAGATGGTGCGTGACAGCGACACCGCCTACCACGCGAAGAGCGCGAACGCCTCGGCCCTGGGCATCGAGCACGAGGGGTGGATCGACGACCCGACCTGGTTCACCGACGCGATGTACCGCTCCTCGGCGGCGCTCACCCGCTACCTCTGCGACCGTCACGGCATCGCGAAGGACCGGGCGCACATCATCGGGCACAGCGAGGCCCCCGGGAACGACCACACTGACCCGGGCGCGTACTGGGACTGGACCCTCTACATGCAGCTGGTCGGCGGGACCACCGGCGGGGCCGCGGACGCGCTGAGCTTCCCCTCGTACACGGCCCAGCAGTCCGGCTCCAGCGGCGCCCAGGTCAAGGCGGTGCAGCAGCTCCTCAACACGCAGGGCTACGAGGCCGGTCCGGTGGACGGGGTGTTCGGCTCCGGCACCCGGACGGCGGTCCAGGCCTTCCAGCGGGCCCGCGGACTGGACGCGGACGGCATCGTGGGCGCCAGGACCTGGACGGCCCTGCTCTCGGCCGGCACCACCCCGGTCCTGCGGCAGGGCAGCACCGGGGACGACGTCCGGCGTCTGCAGCGGGCGCTGACGGCGGCCCTCGGTTCGACCGTCCCCGTCGACGGTACCTTCGGGCCGGGCACCGCCACGGCCGTGCGCAGCTTCCAGACCGGCCACGGGCTGACGGTGGACGGCATCGTCGGCGGGGCCACCTGGACGGCCCTCCAGTCGGGCAGCTGACCCCGGAGGGACATGCGGACGTGCGGAGGCGGGCCGGCGGCGGACGCCGGTCCGCCTCCGCACGTCCGCCGCCGGGGTTCCCGCGCGTGCGCTCCCGCGACCGGTCCGCGCACCGTCGCCGCGCGGACGCCGGGCGCCCCGGCGGGTGGCTCGGACTACCGCCCCGTCGGCCCGGCTCGGTAGGGTACGGCCCATGTTCCTCCTCCGTGCCTAGGACACCGCCCCGCGTCCGCTCCCACCCCGTGGCAGCGGCACTCCGGTGTCCCCGCACGCCCGCGGCGCCCTCGCGCGCGCCGCCTCTTCGAGGAACGACCATGTCTTCGCCTTCGTACGGTGCCGTCCTCGGCACGCCCCTCGTCCGTTCGGCTTTCGCCGCCTCCCTGGTGGGACGCCTCTCCTACGGGGCGGTCCCGCTCTCGCTGATGCTCGCCGTCAACGGTGCGGCCGGCTCCTACGCGGTGGCGGGGACCGCCCTGGCGCTCTTCGGCGCCGCCAGTGTGGTCCTCTCCCCCGCCCGGGCCGCCCTCGTCGACCGGTACGGAACCCGCCGGGCCCTGCCGCCGATGGCCGGGGTCTACGCCGTCCTGCTCACCCTGCTGGCCCGGGAGACGTGGCGACCGGGGGCGGCCTCCTGGTGGCTCGTCGCCCTGTCGGTGGCCGCCGGGTGCTGCACTCCCCCGATGGGACCGGTGATGCGCGCCCTGTGGAGCGGCCTGCTCACCGACCGCGATCTGCTGCGCCGGGCGTACAGCCTGGACGCGGTGTCCGAAGAACTGCTCTACGTCGGTGGCCCGTTGCTGGTCGGACTGCTGGTCGTCCACACCGGCCCGGCGGTGGGCCTCGCCCTGGCGGCCGGCCTGGTCCTGGCGGGGGCGTTGACGCTCGCCCACTCCCCGGCCGTCCGGGCGGCGGAGGGCCGGGCCGTACGGGGCGAGGAGGCGGGCGAACGTGCCGACGGCGCCGTCGCCCGGTCCTCGCCGCTCCGGGTGGCGGGGCTGCGCCACGCGATGACGGTCATGGCGGGCGTCGGGCTGGGCCTGGGCGCCATGGACCTGCTGGTCGTGGCGTTCGCGCAGGACCGCCCGCAGGCCGCCGCCCAGGTGCTGGCCGCCCTGTCGGCCGGCAGCGCCGTCGGCGGGCTCGCCCACGGCGCACTGGCCACGACGGACGGGGGCCGGACGCGGGCGGCCGTGCTGACCGGGGCGTTCGGTGCGGCGCTGGCCGTCGCGGGGCTCTCGCCGCACGTGGTCGTGCTGACGGTGGTGGCCGCGGTGGCCGGGCTCTTCGTCTCGCCGGTCCTGACGACCGCGTATCTGCTGGCCGACGCCTCGGTCCCGGACAACGCCCGTACCCGTGCGGGTGCCTGGGCCAACACCGCTTTCAACGCCGGGAGTTCGCTGGGGGCCGCCGGAGCGGGGCTGTGCGTCGACCGGCTGCCGACGACGGTGTGCTTCGCCCTGGCCGCGCTGCCCGCGCTGGGGGCGGCGGTGGCGGTCGCCGGAGGGGCGCGCGGACGCGCTCCCGCGGGCAAGGGGCGGACCGCCCCCGCCGCGTGACCGGGGCGCGGGGCACGCACGCGGGTGGGCTCCGCACCCCGGGCGAGGGGTGCGGAGCCCACCGGTCGTTCTCAGCGTCTGGCGGTCACTTCAGGCCGAAGGCCCGAATGATCTCCTCGTCCACCGCGAGGCCGTCCGGACCCTGTGCGTGCGCCTTGAGGGAGACCGAGGAGGCCCCCCTCCCGGGCGGGGTGAACGTCGTGGTCCACCGGCCGGCCGCCGTCCGGCGGAGCTTCACCGGCTTCCACGTGTCGCCGTCGTCGTAACTGACCTGGAGGGTGGCGCCGGTGGCCCTCACCGCACCGTCCAGCCAGGCCTGCGTCCCGGCGTCGAGGCCGAGTTCGACCGGGGCGCCCGCCCTGACGTCACCGGCGAGGTCGGTGTCGACGTCGAAGTCCAGTTGGATCAGCGGGATGTCGACCTGCGCGTAGCCGCCCTCACCCGCTGCGAGCGCCCCCGAGCGGAACGACCACTCGCTGTGGGTCCGGGTGGAGGTCTTCCAGGTCCCGGCGTCCCGTCGGGAGTCGAGGACCAGCCGGTAGGGCAGCTTCTCGGGCGACAGGTCCCAGGCGAAGCCCGCCCGGCCCGCGCCCTCCTTGATCAGGGTGTTCCCCTGGTAGAAGGCGAATTCGGTGGTGTCGTACTCGTCCATGGGCATCGTGCCGGAGTGGCCCTCGCCCGAGTCGGTCCACGGGGTGATGTTGAACTGCACGTCGTTGTAGGACGTACGGAACGGTCCCCAGAAGCCGGTGCCGAGGCGCGGTCCGGTCACCGGTGCGAACCACTCGTCGCGGTAGGTGCGGCCCGCCGTGTAGTCGAGCGAGGCGCTGCGCATCTCGGCGGCGATGTCGGTCCGCGTGGCGTTGAGGACCGAGTGGTCCTCGTACCAGAAGGAGTCGCCCGGAAGCGGGGTGACCCACTCCTCGCGGACCGCGGGGTACTGCTCGTACTCCGCGAATCCGACGCCCGGGCCGTACTCCGGGATGTCGTAGCGGTAGCCGGCGCCGAGCGTCTTCCGGGCTCCGTAGAAGGTGTTCTCCACCTTGGCGAGCCGGCCCGCGGCGGGGGCGAACTCCAGGGATCGGTCGGGGATGGCACCGTCGTGGCGGTCGACGAGGTCGTAGAGGTAGTCGGCGAACCGCTTCTGGTGCACGCCGATCTTCTGGCCGCGCTGGGCGGCCCTGATCAGGGACCGGCCCGCGACGGCCTGTGCGGAGACGACCGGGATCGCCGAGTCGGTGCCCCACTCGGTGTAGGACTCCATGGCGACCCCGCGCGCGTCGTTGACGACGAAGAGCACTTCGGCTCCCGCCGCGACCGCGTGGGCGAGCCGGTCGGCCGGGGCGACGGCGTCACTGCGGGTGATGACCACGGCCTTGCCCCTGGCCCGGAGTCCACGGTAGGCGGCGGTGCTTCCGTCGCCCGCGTAGACCGCGTCGAGCTTCTGCTCACGGTCCTCGGCGACGACCGAGCCGATCTGGGGGGTGACCGGGACGTCGTCGCCGTCGGCCGTGACGTCGACGTTCTCCTCGCCCAGTCGCCAGCGGGTCAGGAAGCTGAAGCTGCCTCGGGTGACCTTCCCGGTGGGCGCGGCCCACAACTCGTCGTAGGTCAGGGGGATCTGGTAGAGGTCGCGCTGGACGAGCCCGCTGGGGGCCGTCCGGGCCATGTCGTAGCGCAATTGGCGGGTCTCGGTCTCCTGCGGCGCCCTGGCACTGATCTTGCGGGCCTTCGACGCGTCGAGCGTGATGGTCCGCGGGCCGGTACCGAGGATCGTCTCGGGGGCGGCGAGGAAGGCGAGCGCCCGGGAGTCGGCACGGTCACCGTCGACGTCGAGTGCGGTCCAGGCGGTGTAATTGCCCGGGGGGAGCCGAAGGGTGGTGTCCCCGTCGACGTCGACGACGTTCAGCTGGGGGTCTTCGAGGGCCGCGTACACGACCCGGCCCGCCGCCGGTGCGCCCGCACGGTCGCGGAGCTCGATGGTGAGGTCGTAGCGCTCCTCCTCCTTGGACACGGCGAAGCCCGTGTGGGCCACGGTCGCCCCGGTCGTGTCGGTGGCGAGCACCTGGCCCGAGAAGAGGGTGCCCGCGTCGACCCAGGACGGGTCGATCGAGAGCACGGCTTCGGCGGTGGACCCCGCCGGGACGGTCAGCTCCGGGGTGGACAGGGTGTACGCCGGGGAGTCGGAGTCGGTCGCCAGGTGCAGCGTGACGTCCTGCTCACCGGAGTTGGTGTACGTGAGGGTGCGCCGGGCCACCTCGTCCGAGGCCCCGTGCGGCCAGGCGTAGTCGGCGACCTCGACGGAGCCGGTGGCCTCGATCGTGGTGTCGATCGCCGCCTTCACGTCGACGCGGCCGGTCCCCTGCTCGTACGGGGTGTGGGCGGGCAGCCGCCGGGACGAGCTCATCAGCGTGTCCTTGATGCGCGTGCCGGACCAGTCGGGGTGGCGCTGCTTGAGGATGGCGGCGGCGCCGGCGACGTGCGGGGTCGCCATCGACGTACCGTCCATCGACTGGTACATGCCCTCGATGCCGGGTACCGACTGGGAGGCGGCCGCGTTGATGCCGACGCCCGGGGCGGAGATGTCCGGTTTCAGGCCGTGGGTGGTGACCAGCGGACCCATGGAGGAGAACTCCGCGCGGTCGTCCCGCTTGTCGACGGCGGCGACGGTGAGCGCCGTGGCGGCCGAGCCGGGGGCGCTGATGGTGCCGGCGCCGTAGGAGTTGCCGGCCGCGACGACGAAGAGCGGGCCGCCGTCGGCCGACAGTGCGTCGACCGCCTGCGCCATGGGGTCGCTGCCGTCGTCCGGAACAGGGGCCCCGAGGCTCATGGAGACGACGTCGGCGCCTTCGGCCTTCGCCCACTCCATCGCCTCGATGATGCCGGAGTCGGCGCCCTCACCGGTGTCCCCGAGCACCTTGCCGATCAGCAGACCGGCGCCGGGGGCGACGCCCTTGTTGAGGCCGTCGGACGCGGCGCCGGACCCGGCGACGGTGGACGCCACGTGCGTGCCGTGGCCGTTCTTGTCGTCCACCCCCTCGCCGGGGACGAAGCTCTTCGACTCCAGGATGCGGTCCTTGACGTCCGGGTGGTCGGCGTCGATGCCGGTGTCCAGGACCGCGACCTTGATCCCCGTGCCGTCGTACCCCCGCGCCCACGCGGCGGGGGCGTTGATCTGCGGTACCGACTCCGACAGTTGCGCCTTCGCCCGTCCGTCGAGCCAGAGCTTGGTGATTCCCCCGTCCAGCGAACGCGCTTTGTCCGTACGGGAGATGGCGTCCCAGAAGGTGCGCGCCCCGGCCTTCTCCGCCGTGAGCGCCGCCCCGTGGATCGACTCCAGAGTACGTACCTTCCTCGCGCCGTCCGGCGCGGCGGGCAGCGAGCGCGCGAGGGCCGCCGGGTAGGTGGCGATCAGCGGGATGCCAACGGTGCGCTCGTCGTCGTACCCCATCTCGACCAGTGCGGAGATGTCGAAGAGCCGGCGGTCGAGCCTCCCGGCGACGAGGAGGGAGGTCGCCTCGTCGGGCAGGACGTAGAGGTGCTCCCCGGCCTGCTGCACGTGGACGCCGCCGGTGGCACCGTCCGGGCGGTCGACGGTGACGGTCGCTCCGGTTCCGGCACCCTCGACGTAGTGCACGACGTCACCGGTGACGAGGGTGATGTCGTGGCTCTGCGGTTCGGCCGGCTGCGGGGCGTGCGCGCCCGGCCCCCGGGGAGCCGCGGAAAGGGGAGCCGCCGAAGCGGAACCGGCGGCGGGGAGCATGACACCGCTCACCAGCGCGACGGAGGTCGCCATGAGCAGGAGCGTGCGTCCCTGGCGGGCGGGTCTCGCCCGGCCGGAAACGGAGGGTACTGAAAATGTCATGGTGCTGATCTACCGGCAAAGGGCTGCGACCGAGCGGTTTCCCTCTGGCAGGAAACCGCCGTGGCGACTAACCGCCAGACGGGGGACGTGCGTTCACGGCGGCAATGTCCACGCCTGCGGCATTCGGCGGGCGGCCCGGCTCGTGATGGATCGGTGTGCGGGCGCCGGTGAGCCGGGTCCCGCTGCCGCCGTGCCGCTCGGCGACGATCTCGGCCATGATGGAGAGAGCCGTCTCCTCGGGCGTCCGTGCCCCGAGGTCCAGCCCGATCGGCGAGTGCAGCCGCCCCAGTTCGCGCGCCGTGAGGCCCTCCTCCCGCAGGGCCGCCTCCCGGTCCCGGTGGGTGCGCCGGGAGCCCATGGCGCCGACGTAGCCGACTGGCAGCCGGAGCGCGGCCTTCAGCAGCGGCACGTCGAACTTCGGGTCATGGGTGAGGACACAGAGTGCGGTGCGTGCGTCGACCTCGGTCGTGGCGAGGTAGCGGTGCGGCCAGTCGACGACGATCTCGTCGGCCTCGGGGAAGCGCGCGGCGGTGGCGAAGACGGGGCGGGCGTCGCAGACGGTGACCCGGTACCCGAGGAAGGCCGCCGCGCGGGTCAGGGCGGAGGCGAAGTCGACGGCTCCGAAGACGATCATGCGGGGCGGCGGCACGCTCGACTCCACGAGCAGGGTGACCGGCCGCCCGCACAGGGAGCCGTCCGCGCCGACGGTCACCGGGCCGGAGCGCCCGGCCGCCAGCATCGCCCGCGCGTGCGCGGCGACGGCCCGGTGGAAGCCGTCCTGAAGCGACGGATCGTCCATGTCGCTGCACAGCGGTGCGTTGTGCTGAGCGGCGTCCACCACCAGTCCCCGCCCCAGGAGTTCGTCCGGCCCGTGGGTGACCCGGGCGAGGGCGGCGGGCCGGCCGGCCGCCGCCGCGGCGAGCGCCGCCGCCGCGACCGGCCGCCCGGGGTCGCCCGCCCGTACCGGCACGACCAGCACCTCGATGGTCCCGCCGCAGGTGAGACCCGCCGCGAAGGCGTCCTCGTCGCTGAAGCCGAACCGCTCGCGCACGGTGACCCCGTCGTCGAGGGCCTGCCGGCACAGCTCGTACACCGCCCCCTCCACGCAACCGCCCGAGACCGATCCGACCGCCTCACCCGTCCGGTCGACGGCGAGCGCGGCACCCGGCTGCCGGGGCGCGCTCCCGGTGACCGACACGACCGTGGCGACGGCGAACTCCCTTCCCTGCACGGCCCATCGGTGCAGTTCGGCGGCGATGTCCAGCACGGCTCTCTCCTGACGGGGTGGTGACGGCACGGGTGTGGGCTGCGGCGTGGACGGCGGCGCTGCGCCGAGGAGCGCGCTCAGGTGCCCGTGAGGTGCTCGGGTCGGACCGGGGTCCGGTCGAGCGCCAGTCCCGTGGCCGCCCTGATGGCCGCGAGGACCGCCGGGGTGGCCGAGAGGGTGGGCGCCTCGCCGACGCCCCGGAGCCCGTACGGGGCCTCGGAGTCGGCCAGTTCGAGTACGTCGAGGGGGATCGGCGGGGTGTCGAGGATGGTCGGGATCAGGTAGTCGGTGAAGGAGGGGTTGCGGACCCGCGCGGTCTTCGGGTCGACGAGGATCTCCTCCATCACCGCGACACCGAGCCCCTGGGTGCTGCCGCCCTGGATCTGACCGGCGACGGCGAGCGGGTTGAGCGCCCTGCCGACGTCCTGGGCGCAGGCGAGTTCGACGACCTTGACGAGGCCGAGTTCGGTGTCCACCTCCACGACGGCTCGGTGCGCGGCGAAGGAGTACTGCACGTGGCCGTTGCCCTGGCCGGTGTACCGGTCGAAGGGCTGGGTGGGCCGGTGCCGCCACTCCAGCTCCACCTCGATCACCTCGTCCCCCAGCACGTCGGCGAGGCCGGCGAGGGACTCACCGCCGTCGGTGACGACCTCGCCGTTCTCCAGGAGCAGTTCGGCCGTGTGCCAAGCCGGATGGTACGTACCGAACTTGCGGCGGCCCAACGCCAGCACCCGCTCCCGGACGGCCTCGCAGCTGTTCTTGATCGCGCCACCGGTGACGTACGTCTGGCGGGACGCGGAGGTGGAGCCGGCCGAGCCCACCCGGGTGTCGGCGGGCTCGACGGTGACCTGGCCCACGCCGAGTTCGGTGCGCGCGATCTGGCCGTGCACGGTGACGCCGCCCTGGCCGACCTCCGCCATGGCGGTGTGCACGGTGGCGACGGCCTCGCCGTTGATGACCTCCATCCGGACCCGGGCGGTGGAGTAGTCGTCGAACCCCTCGGAGAACCCCACGTTCTTCAGCCCGACGGCGTATCCCACGCCCCGGACGACTCCCTCGCCGTGGGTGGTGTTGGAGAGCCCGCCGGGCAGCGCCCGGACGTCGACGGGGCCCGCACTCGTCCCGCTCCCGGCCGTCAGCCACTGGCGTTCGGGCGGCAGCGGACGGGACTTCACCCGGCGGAGCAGCTCGGCGACGGGCGCGGGCGAGTCGCAGGGCTGGCCGGTGGGCAGCAGGGTGCCCTGCTCCATGGCGTTGAGCTGACGGAACTCCACCGGATGCAGGCCGAGTTCGGCGGCGAGCTTGTCCATCTGCGCCTCGTAGGCGAAGCACGCCTGTACGGCTCCGAAGCCGCGCATCGCCCCGCAGGGCGGGTTGTTGGTGTAGAGGGCCAGCGCCTCGACGTCGACGTCGTCGACCGCGTACGGTCCCACCGAGAGCGAGGCGGCGTTGCCGACGACGGCCGGTGAGGACGAGGCGTACGCCCCGCCGTCCAGCACGATGCGGCACTTCACGTGGGTGAGCTTGCCGTCGCGGGTGGCGCCGTGTTCGTAGGTGAGCCTGGCGGGGTGGCGGTGCACATGGCCGAAGAAGGACTCGAAGCGGTTGTAGACCATCTTGACGGGCTTGCCGGTGCGCAGCGCGAGGAGGCAGGCGTGGATCTGCATGGACAGGTCCTCACGGCCGCCGAAGGCGCCGCCGACGCCGGACAGCGTCATCCGGATCTTCTCCTCGGGGAGTCCGAGGACCGGTGCCATCTGCTTGCGGTCGGAGTGCAGCCACTGGGTCGCGACGTAGAGGTCCACACCGCCGTCCTCGGCGGGCACCGCGAGCCCCGACTCGGGGCCGAGGAAGGCCTGGTCCTGCATGCCGAAGACGTACTCGCCGCGCACGATCACGTCCGCGCGGGCCGCCGCTGCGGCCGCGTCGCCGCGCACGACCGGCTGGCGGTGCACGACGTTGGGGTGCGGGACGTGATCGCTGTAGTGGTCGTCGCGGTCTTCGTGGAGGAGGACGGCGCCGGGTGCGGTGGCGGACGCCTCGTCGGTGACGACGGGCAGCTCCGCGTAGTCGACGCGGATCTTCGCAGCGGCGCGGCGGGCGGTCTCGGGGTGGTCGGCGGCGACCAGCGCGACCGGTTCGCCGTGGTGGCGGACCCGGCCGTGGGCGAGGGCCGGGGTGTCCTGGATCTCCAGGCCGTACGTGGTCACCGCCGTGGGCAGGTCCTCGTGGGTCAGGACCGCGTACACGCCCGGGGTGGCGAGTGCCTCGGCGATGTCGATGGAGATGATCTCGGCGTGTGCGGTGGTGGAGCGCAGGGTGTGGCCCCAGAGCATGTCCTCGTGCCACATGTCGGAGGAGTAGGCGAACTCCCCGGTGACCTTGAGGGTGCCGTCCGGGCGCGGGGCGGACTCGCCGATGCCGCCGGGGGTCCCCGGGCCCCGGGTCGGTGCGAGCCGTTCCGGGGAGTCCTGGGCGGGGCCTGCGGGGCCGCCGGTGGTCGTCATGATCGGTCCGCCTGTCCGGAACGGGCGGCCGCGAGGCGGACCGCGTCGAGGATCTTCTCGTAGCCGGTGCACCGGCAGAGGTTGCCGGAGAGCGCCTCGCGGATGTCCTGGTCGGTCGGGGAGGGCCGCTGCTCCAGCAGTTCGTCGGCGGCGACCAGCAGCCCGGGGGTGCAGAAGCCGCACTGCACGGCTCCGGCGTCGATGAAGGCCTGCTGGACCGGGGAGAGCGGGGGTCCGTCGGGTCCGGGAGCGGCCTGCCGGCCGGGGGTGTCCTCCGGGGTGGTGCCGTTGCCCGCGCGGTCCTCCGCACGGCGGCGGGCGTGGTCGGCGAGCCCTTCGACGGTGATGACCTCACGGCCCTCGGCCTGCCCGGCGGCGACCAGGCAGGCGCAGACCGGCACCCCGTCGAGGCGTACGGTGCACGAGCCGCATTCGCCCTGCTCGCAGGCGTTCTTGGAGCCGGCCAGCCCCATGCGTTCGCGCAGGACGTAGAGGAGGGACTCGCCTTCCCAGACGTCGTCCGCCTGCTGGGGCCGTCCGTTGACGGTGAAGTTGACGCGCATGGTCAGCGGGCTCCTTCGTGGGTGCGGCCGGCGCGGTACTGCTCCCAGGTCCAGCCGAGGGTGCGGCGGGCCATGACGCCGACGGCGTGCCGGCGGTAGCGGGCGGTGCCGCGTACGTCGTCGATCGGGTTGCAGGCGCCCGCGGCGAGGGTGGCGAACTGCCGGGCGACGGACGGGGTGATGACCGTGCCGCTCTCCCAGAAGCCGCCCTCGTCGAGCGCCGCGCCGAGGAACTCCTCGGCGGCGGTGGCCCGGACCGGGGTGGGCGCCGCGGACCCGATGCCGGTACGGACCGTACGGGTTTCGGGGTGCAGGGCCAGTCCGAAGGCGCAGACCGCGATGACCATGGCGTTGCGCGTGCCGACCTTGGAGAACTGCTGCGGGCCGTCCGCCCGCGCGATGTGCACGGCCCGGATGAGTTCGTCGGGGGCGAGCGCGTTCCGTTTGACGCCGGTGTAGAAGGCGTCGATCGGGATCATCCGGGTGCCGCGTACGGACACCGCCTCGACCTCCGCTCCGGCGGCGAGCAGCGCCGGATGCGCGTCACCCGCCGGGGAGGCGGTGCCGAGGTTGCCGCCGACCCCGCCCCGGTTGCGGATCTGCGGGGAGGCGACGGTGTGCGCGGCGAGCGCCAGTCCGGGCAGCTCGGTCCTGAGGTGTTCCATGATGGCGCTGTACGGCACGGAGGCGCCGAGGCGCACGGTCCGTTCGCCGACCTCCCACTCGGCGAGTTCACCGATCCGGGTCAGGTCGAGCAGGTGGTCCGGACGGCGGTGGTCGAAGTTGATCTCGACCATCACGTCCGTACCGCCCGCCAGAGGCACCGCCGCCGGGTGCGCGGCCTTGGCGGCGAGCGCGTCCTCCCAGTCGGCGGGGCGGAGGAAGTCCATGAGTGGCCCTCTTCTCGATGGCGTGCGCACGGTGGAAGGACCCGCGGGGGGGCCGGGAGCGATCGCTCTTCATCAGTTGTTGACGCAGGGTGGTCCCCAGTACACAAGCCGTGCTCCAACCGGTGCAGTCACCGAAACAATGAAGGAGTTGGCTGGTCTCCTTCCCCGTCTTGTAGATTCGAACAAACGGCGCGGGCCGGAAACCTCGCCGCAATTCACAGGACTCCCGGCACCTACGGAAACAGATCGGCGGCAACGAGATGCGGCTCCGCGCACTGCTGGACACCGACGCGCTCGGGCTGCGGCTGCTCGGTGGCGAGGACGAGCTGGACCGTCCGGTCCGGGGCGTCATGACGACGGACCTGCGCGACCCGAGCCGCTACCTCTCGGGCGGCGAGCTGGTGCTCACCGGGATGGCCTGGCGCCGTGACGCGGCGGACTCGGAACCCTTCGTCCGCACACTCGCGGCGGCCGGCGTCAGCGCCCTCGCGGCGGGCGAGGCCGAGCTGGGCCCCGTACCCGACGACCTGGTCGAGGCCTGCCTCCGCCACCGCCTGCCGCTCTTCGCGGTGAACGAGACGGTTGCCTTCGCGACGATCACCGAGTACGTCGTGCGGCAGGTCTCCGGGGAACGTGCCGGGGACCTGGCCGCCGTCGTGGACCGGCACCGCCGGCTGATGACCTCGGGCCCGGCGGGCGGCGGACCCGAGGTGGTCCTGGACCTGCTCGCCGGCGACCTCTCCCTCTCCGCATGGGTCCTCTCCCCCACCGGGCGCCGGATCGCCGACGCCGGGAAACCGCTGCCGGGCCCGGTCGCGGTGGCGCTCGCCGGTCACCACCTGGCAGCGGCCCGGACCGGCCGCCGGGGGCCGCACGCCGCCTCGGTGGACGGGACGGCCTACGCGCTCTTCCTGATCCGGAACACCGGCCGGGGCACCGGGCCCGTCCTCCCGGACGCGCGCCGGGACGCACGCGGGTCCTCCCTCTCGGAGTGGTTCCTGGCGGTGGAGGCCGATCCGGGCGACTGGCCCGAGGCCCGGCTGGACCTGCTCCAGGGCGTCACCCAGCTGATCGCCGTCGAACGCGACCGGCGCGACGCCGCGCGGGCGGTACGGCGCCGGCTCGCCCAGGAGGTGCTGGAACTCGTGCAGGCCGGCGCTGCCCCGGCCGAGATCGCCGCCCGGCTGCGGGTGGCGGCGCCGGTGCTGCTGCCCGGCCTCGGTACCGCGCCGCACTGGCAGGTGGTGGTGGCACGGGTGGAGTGGGACGCGCCGGACGGCGGCGCGGCCGCTCCGGCCCGCAGGGACGCGCGGGACGGGGCCGGCGGTCCGGTCGCCCAGGCGCTGCTGGAGGAGATCCTGGTCGACCCGGCGGTGACCGGGCCGGATTCGGCCGACCGGATAGCGGTGGCGTACACGGACGACGAGGCCGTCGCGCTCGTACCCCTGCCGGCCGTCGGCCCGGCGGGGCCCGCCGCCGGCGCGGCGCCCGAGGGGAGCGCCGGCGGCTTCGGCGTGGACCCCGCCCTGCGCGCGGGCGCCCTGCTGGAGACGGTCCGCGAGCCGCTCTCGGCGGGGCTGGCGGAGGACGGTCGGCTCACCCTGGGCGTCAGCGCGGCCGTCCACTCGGCCGAAGGGCTGCGCGGGGCGCTGGAGGAGGCCCGGCACGCCCGCAGGGTGGCGGCGGCCCGCCCCGGACGCGTCTGCGCGGCCGGCCACGACGAGCTCGCCTCCCACGTCCTGCTGCTGCCGTTCGTGCCCGACGACGTACGCCGGGCCTTCACGGCGCGGCTGCTGGACCCGCTGCGCCTCTACGACCAGCGCCACCGCGCCGAGCTGATCCCGACCCTGGAGGCGTTCCTCGACTGCGACGGCTCCTGGACCCGCTGTGCGACCCGTCTGCACCTGCACGTCAACACGCTGCGCTACCGCGTCGGCCGGATCGAGCAGTTGACGGGCCGTGATCTCGCGCGCCTGGAGGACAAGCTCGATTTCTTCCTCGCCCTGCGCATGAGCTGACCTTCCTCGTCCGGCCGTGCCCCGCCCAAGCCGCACAAGGGCGGGGCCGGTTTGTGAAATCTTTCACCTGAACCTGCCCCGCCCTCTTGGCCGGACTGCCGATCCGTGCTGAGATGCGCCCACACTCAACAGCTCGATGGCGCGCTCGGGGAGGCAATGTGGCGTCCACCGCCATGTCTGGGTCCGGAACGACAGCCGATGACGAACCTCCTCTCCTGACCGCCGTGTGGCGGCTGCGTTCGCGCGCCTGCTGGACGGACGCGGCCGCGCTGCTCGGACCGGCGGCCGCGACCGACCCGGCGGCGGCTCTCCAGCGCTCCGCCCTGCTGACCGAGCGCTGCCTCTACACGACCGAGGGCTGGACCGACGCCGAGGAGGCACTGCGGGCCGCCGAGGCGCTCGCCAGGGACGACTCGGAGCGGGGGGCCGCCGCCTGTGAGCGCGGTTACCTGGCGTACGCCTCCACCCTGCTCGGCGTACGCGACCGGGCCGACGAGGCCTCCGTGGCGCTGAGCCGGGCGGCGGCGCTGCTCGCTCCCGGCGCGCCGGGCCGGCCGCTGCTGGACTTCCGGCGCGGGCTGATCGCCCAGAACATCGCCCAGGCGCCCGACTCCGCGCGGGCCGCGTTCCGGCGGGCGCACACGGGCGCCACCGCCCGGGGGGACGCGTTACTGCTCTCCTTCACCTGGCGCCACCTGGCGTCCCTCGCCCTCAGCGAGGGGGACCTGCCCCAGGCACGCCACGGCTTCGCGGAGTCGCTGCGGATACGGGAGGAGCTGGGTTACCTGGTCGGGACGGCGCCCGCGCTGATCTCCCTCGCCCAGACCGAGACGGAACCGGTGGCGACCCGGCTGCGCGCCGAGGCGGGCCGCCTCTTCCGGCTGCTGGGCGGCGTGCCCACCTGGCTCGCTCCCCTGCTCGACCCGCCGCCGGAACCCGAGGTCGCGGCGGCGAACTGATCCCGGTCCTCCGGCCGGGCCGGGGTGGCCCCGGCCCGGCAGGGGTCCCCGGCCCTACGCGGGTGCCCGGCCCTACGCGGGTGCCCTGCCCTACGCGGGGTCCGCCGGGCTCCCGTAGTGCTCCGCGACCAGGGCCCGTACGGCCGGCAGGTCGCCGGCGATCAGTGCGTCCAGCAGCGCCGTGTGCTGCGCCGCGTCGGCCCGCAGGCGGGCCGGGGCGCTCCCGGGCCGCGGGGCGGGACAGCGGCGGTGCAGGTCGTCGGCGAGCGCCACCAGCTGGGCGTTGCCGGCGAACGCCAGCACGGCCAGGTGGAAGGCGCGGTCGCTGCGCGCGTAGGCCGGCCGGTCGCCGGTCGCCGCCGCCGCGACCGTGGCCTCGGCCAGCGGGCGCAGCGTCTTCCAGCTGCAGGCCGGCACGGTCCGGGCGAGCCGCAGCACGACGGGGACCTCGATCAGCGCACGGACCTCGGCCAGTTCCGCCAGCTCGCGCGCGTCCCGCTCGACGACCCGGAAGCCCCGGTTCGGCACGACCTCCACCGCGCCCTCGGCGGCCAGCCGCTGCATCGCCTCGCGGACCGGGGTGGCGGAGACGCCGAAGTCCGCACCGAGGGCGGGGGCGGAGTAGACGTGGCCCGGCACGAGTTCGCCGGTGGCCAGGGCGGACCGCAGGGCCTCCAGGACCTGCCCGCGCACGGAGTGGCGTCGCACGGCCGGCGGGACGGCCGCCTCACCGTGGGCGTGCCCACCCCTGGCCGGACCGCGTCCGGCCTGCTGCGGTACGCGGGGTGCCGGACCGGCTCCGGACGCTCCGGGGTGCTCCGGGTACGCGAAGGACGACAGCGCCTCCCCGTGCGTTCTGCCCTGCTCCACCGGACCTCCTCGTCCCCGCCCCGGGCCGGCCGCGCCGGCCGTGCCACCCGTGCACGATAGGCGCAGGACCCTCACGTTCACACGTGGATCACTTCGGATAAGGTAAGCCTTGCCTGCCAACGATCGTGATTCGGTGGTCCCGCATGAACGTCCCCACAGCTCCTCCCGGCGCCGCGGCCCCGGCCTCCCCGGTGGCCTCCGCGTACGCGCGCCTCGCCGAGGTCTTCCCCGGCCTGCGCACCGACGTGCTCGCCCCCGGAGCGCCCCTGCCCTCCGGGCCGGGCTGGGTGCGCGCGGACCGGCTGGCCTCGGGCGGCGCGGTCGTCGACGCCTTCCTGGAGTGGGACGAGGCGCAGGTCCGGCGCGACTACCAGCAGAGCGCCCGCCCGGACGTCGTGGCGAGCTTCGGACTCCACCGGTACGCCTGGCCCGTCTGCCTGCTGGTGACCCTGCCGTGGTTCCTGCACCGCCGGGTGCCGCGGGTCCCCGTCGAGGACGTGGCGTTCCAGCGTGCGCTGGGGCACTTCGCGGTCCGGGCGGGGGAGTTCGCCTGTCTCCCCGACGACCCGGCGGCCTCGCACCCCGACGCGCGCGTGGTGCCGGACGAGGCGGCGCTCCGCGCCGAGGTGCTGGCCTCCGTCGCCGCCCACATGGGTCCGGTCCTGGAGGGGTTCGGCCCCCGCATGCGGCGGGGGAAGCGGGCGCTGTGGGGCATGGCGACCGACGAGATCGTCGAGGGCCTCTGGTACATCGCCCACCTGCTGGGCGAGGAGACCCGGGCGAGGACCGAGCTGGAGCGTCTCCTGCCGGGCGCCACCAAGCCCTACGTGGGAGCCGCCGGATTCCGCGAACTGACCGGTCCGAACGGCGAGTCGCTGCCCACCCGCGACCGCGCCAGCTGCTGCCTCTTCTACACACTGCGGCCCGAGGACACTTGTGTCACCTGCCCGCGCACCTGCGACAGCGACCGCGTGAAGAGGCTCGCCACCGCCTCCTGATCGACACCACCCGCGCGGGGGAGCTCCCCTCGAATGGAACTCATCGATCTCGTCCGGCAGTTCGACGCAAATGCGGTCACCTGTGCGCTCCGCGCCCCCCGAAGGCGTGCTCTTGTGCCGAATCCGCCGGAGACGGGCGGAAGTTCCGTCACGATGGCGTCCGAAAACGCCCTACGTGATCCGAGGAACCGCGCATGAGACTGACCGACATGTCGCTCGACTGGCTGCTTCCGGGCGCCGTGCTGCTCGTGGGAGTCATGGCGGCGGTGACGGTGGTCGCGCGCGGCAAGCGTGCCGCCGGCAAAGCCTCGTCCGACGACACCTGGGAACGCAGCGAGGACCGCCGCAGGCGCAAGGAAGCGCTCTACGCCACCGCCTCCTACCTCCTGCTGTTCTGCTGCGCGGCGGTCGCCGCCGCGCTCTCCTTCCACGGACTCGTCGGCTTCGGCCGGCAGAACCTCGGCCTCGGCGGAGGCTGGGAGTACCTCGTCCCCTTCGGTCTCGACGGCGCGGCCATGTTCTGCTCCGTGCTGGCCGTGCGCGAGGCGAGCCACGGAGACGCGGCGCTCGGGTCGCGGCTGCTGGTGTGGACGTTCGCCGGTGCGGCGGCCTGGTTCAACTGGGTCCACGCCCCGCGCGGTATCGACCACGCGGGTGCCCCGCAGTTCTTCGCGGGGATGTCGCTCTCGGCGGCGGTGCTCTTCGACCGTGCCCTGAAGCAGACCCGCAGGGCCGCCCTGCGCGAACAGGGCCTGGTGCCGCGGCCGTTGCCGCAGATCCGGATCGTCCGCTGGCTGCGCGCCCCCCATGAGACCTTCGACGCCTGGTCGCTGATGCTCCTCGAAGGGGTACGCACCCTGGACGAGGCCGTCGACGAGGTGCGCGAGGACCGCCGCGAGCAGGAGCAGGACCGTCTCCGCCGACGGGATCAGGAGAAGCTGGACCGGGCGCGCATCAAGGCGCTCAACCGGCAGAACCGCGTCTGGAGCAGGGGAAGGAGCGGTCGCCAGGTGGACGTGCCGGCCCTGCCTCCGGGGGCCGCGGCGGACCGGCCGGCGGTGGAGCCCGCGACCACGGAGCCGGGTCAGCTCCCCCTGAGGCCGAGGCCGTCGCTGCAGGCGGTCATCGGCGCACAGCGGACGGCGGGTGATGCGGGCCCCAAAGGGAGCACGCTGAGCGTCGACGGTGACCCCCTGACCGTCGACCTCACCGCCGAGGACGACACCCAGGCGCTCCCGCGGCTCGACTCCCTGGAGCGCAAACTCAAGGACCTGGAGCAGCAGTTCGGCTGACCGGACGGTTCGCGGGTGACTGCGGTGCTCCGCGCGGAGCCCTCGCTTCGGCCCGGGCCGGCCGGGCGGGTCGCGGCTCCGTGGGGCGTCCTACCCCTCCACCTCGAACCAGACCACCTTGCCGAGCGCCTGGGTCTCCACTCCCCAGGCGTTCGCGAGGCTCCGCACCAGGATGAGCCCCCTGCCGTGCGTACCGTCCTCGGCGTTCGGTACGTACGGCCGGGGCGACCCGGGCGCGAAATCCTTCACCTCCACCCGGAGGCGTGCCCCCGCGACGGTGGCGGTGACGGCCGCGCCGTTGCGGGTGTGGATCAGGGCGTTGGTCAGCAGCTCGCTCAGGAGCAGTTGCGCCGTCTCCACGGATTCCGCACCGACCCGGGGACGGAGGAAGTCCCGCAGATCGCGCCGGACCGCGCCGACCGCGGAGCTGTCCGTGTGTCCGAGCCGGCGGTACAGACGCGCGTCCCGGCCTTCTGCTCCGTCGCACGCCGGGCCCCCGCCGCCGCGGTGTCCGGTCCTGTCATGACGTTCCATCATGTCCCCCGCCCGCACGCCGAATCAGCCTCCCTCTGCCTCGATCCCCGATACGTTCCCCCGGGATGCATGCCCCCCGCACCGCGCGATCACGCTTGATCGCGCGGTGCGGTACCGCGAGCGGCACCGTTGGTTAACTTCCGGAAAATTCCGTGGAGTTGCCGTTGACGCCCAGGGATCTACGCGCGTCATCATAGGGCCCATGCGCATCCCCCCACGGGTCATCACACTCGGCGGCTCCGCCGCCCTCCTGTCCGCGCTCCTCGTCGGCGCCCCGGCGTCGGCGGCCGTCGCGGACCCCACCCCCACCTCAGCCGCGGCGTACGCCTCCTCCCCGGCGTACGCCGCACCCGCGCCGCTCTCCGCGGCGGTCGGCAGCATCTGCTCCTCCGACCTGCCGTCACAGGCGCACGACACGCTCGCCCTCATCGACGCCGGCGGGCCGTTCCCGTACTCGCAGGACGGCGTGGTCTTCCAGAACCGCGAGGGCGTCCTGCCGAGCCGGGCCTCCGGCTACTACCACGAGTACACGGTCATCACTCCGGGCTCGTCCACCCGGGGCGCGCGGCGGATCGTCACCGGTTCGGCGGTGGAGGACTTCTACACCGCCGATCACTACGTCACCTTCGATCTCGTCGACCACGGCTGCTGACGGATCGCTCCCACCCGGACACCCCGTGCCGGCCCGCGCCGCCGACCCCCACCGGCGGCGCGGGCCCCTTCCGGGCCCGGCTCAGGGCCGGGGCACGTTGCGCAGGTTGGAGCGGGCCATCTGGAGCATCCGGCCCACCCCGCCGTCGAGCACGATCTTCCCGGCGGAGAGTGCGAAGCCCGTCACCATGTCGGCGCTGATCTTCGGCGGGATGGACAGGGCGTTCGGATCGGTGACGATGTCCACCAGCGCCGGGCCCTTGTGCTTGAAGGCGTCCCGCAGGGCGCTTTCCAACTGCTTCGGCTTCTCCACCCGGACGCCGTAGGCGCCGGCCGCACGGGCCACGGCGGCGAAGTCCGGGTTCTTGTTCGCCGTGCCGAACGACGGGAGCCCCGCCACCAGCATCTCCAACTCCACCATGCCGAGCGAGGAGTTGTTGAACAGCACCACCTTGACCGGCAGGTCGTACTGGACGAGGGTGAGGAAGTCGCCCATCAGCATGGAGAATCCGCCGTCGCCGGACATCGAGACGACCTGACGGTGGCGGTCGGTGAACTGGGCCCCGATCGCCTGGGGCAGGGCATTGGCCATCGAGCCGTGGCTGAAGGAACCGATCACCCGCCGCTTGCCGTTGGGCGTCAGGTAACGCGCCGCCCAGACGTTGCACATCCCGGTGTCGACGGTGAACACCGCGTCGTCGTCGGCGATCTCGTCCAGCACCGACGCCACGTACTCCGGGTGGATCGGCACGTGCTTCTCGACCTTGCGGGTGTACGCCTTGACCACGCCCTCCAGCGCGTCGGCGTGCTTCTTCAGCATCCGGTCGAGGAACTTGCGGTCGCTCTTCGGCTTCACCCTCGGCGTGAGGCAGCGCAGCGTCTCCCGGACGTCGCCCCAGACCGCGAGGTCGAGCTTGGAGCGCCGTCCCAGCCGCTCCGGCCGGACGTCCACCTGGACGATCTTCACGTCGGTGGGCAGGAAGGCGTTGTACGGGAAGTCGGTGCCCAGCAGGATCAGCAGATCGCACTCGTTGGTCGCCTCGTACGCGGCGCCGTAGCCGAGCAGCCCGCTCATGCCGACGTCGTACGGATTGTCGTACTGGATCCACTCCTTGCCCCGCAGCGCGTGCCCGACCGGTGCCTTCACCTTCTCCGCGAACTCCATCACCTCGGCGTGCGCACCCGCCGTGCCGCTGCCGCAGAACAGTGTCACCCGTTTGGCCTCGTCGACCATCCGGCAGAGCGCGTCGATCTCCTCGTCGCCCGGGCGGACGGTGGGCCGCGAGGTGACGAGGGCGTGCTCGACGGACTTCTCGGGGGCGGGCTGGGAGGCGATGTCGCCGGGCATGGAGACGACGCTGACGCCGCCCCGGCCGATGGCGTGCTGGATCGCCGTCTGGAGGAGGCGGGGCATCTGCTGCGGGTTGGAGATCATCTCGTTGTAGTGGCTGCACTCCTGGAAGAGCAGTTCGGGATGGGTCTCCTGGAAGAAGCCGAGCCCGATCTCGCCGGAGGGGATGTGCGAGGCGAGGGCCAGCACCGGTGCCATGGAGCGGTGCGCGTCGTACAGACCGTTGATCAGGTGGAGGTTGCCGGGGCCGCAGGAGCCGGCGCAGGCCGCGAGGTCACCGGTGATCTGCGCTTCCGCGCCGGCCGCGAAGGCGGCCGTCTCCTCGTGCCGGACCTGGATCCACTCGATGCCCTTGTGGCGGCGGATGGCGTCGACGACGGGGTTCAGGCTGTCGCCGACGACGCCGTACATCCGCTTCACTCCCGCCCGTACGAGAATGTCGACGAACTGCTCCGACACGTTCTGCTTGGCCATGGGAATGTGCCCTCTCTGCCCGTGCTCCGTGCACGCTCGGCTGTCCGGACTCCGGAACCCGAAACTCCCGCGTCCGAGGGAATCGCGGCCGCCGGACGGTCTCCGGAATCCATCAACCCATGGCGGGCGGGGTTACGCCTCCCAGACCGCGGCCGCCGTACGGTCCTCGGCGTACCCCTCGATCTGCGGCTGGAGGTCCGCGAGGAACTCGGCCAGACCGGGCGGTCGCGCGGAGGACCAGCGGGCGGCGAGTTCCCCGGCGAGGGCCGGTTCCCCGCGCATCGGATCGGCGAACCCCGGGGAACAGAGCAGCAGGGTGTCGCCCGATCGGGCCACGGAGGCCCGGAACCTGAAGGGTTCGGAGGGCGGTGGCAGCGGGTCCTCGACGTACGGCCCCGCGGGCGTCACGATCTGCAGGTCCAGCGTCAGCCGGTCGTCCGCCCGCCCGGACCCGCCGGTTCCGGGATCACCGGTTCCGGGATCACCGGCTCCGGGGCCACCGGTGGCGTACGGCTCGCGCGGCGGCGAGCCGTAGCCGACGACCGGCTCACCGGTGGTCGCACCGCCCTCGGGAAGGGCGGGTTCGAGGTCCTGCCAGACGCCGTCGCGGAGCCGGAAGAGGCCTCCGGCGCCCACGCCGAAGAAGACACGGGTGCGGCACCGCGGATCGGCGGAGAGCAGCAGGCAGCGCAGCCCGACCGCGTGCTCCCGCGCATCCGGGCCCAGCTCGGCGGAGCGGGAGCGGAGTCTGCCGTACGTACGGTCGGTGAGCCGCTGCAGACCTGATTTCAGATCGCCCCGGCGTCCTGCCCTGATGTCCTCGGAGAGGCGCGCGTGGCTGCGGCCGACCGCACCGCCGATCCAGCGGCAGGCGTCCGCCGCCGTCAGGTGCGCCCCCTCGGCGGCGCGGACGCCCCGGGCGAGGGCGACCAGGACGAGGGCGCCCTCGCCGCTGCCGAATCGCGCGGTGAGCAGCGCGTCGCTGCGGGGTTCGCCGCGGAAGCGGGCCGCGTCGCCGCGTACGGAGGCGGTGCGGAGGGTGTACGTGCCGTACCGGGCACCGTCGAGGACGGTGTCGGGCACGAGTCCGTCGAGGTTGAGCGCGGTGGCGGCCGGCAGGGTGGCGGGCTCGGCCTCGTAGGCCGGTGAGCGGTCCCCGAGGTGGCCGGCCGGCGTGGGCCGGCGCCCCAGCGGATCGTCCGTGTCCTGGGACGCGGGGCCCCTGGCGTGCCGGCCGGTGCCCGGTTCGGGCGGACTCGGCTCCGGGGGCTGCGGGACGGGTACGGCGAAGGTGCGGGGCTCCTGCGGGCCGGCGGGGCTCTCCCAGGGCGCGGCGAACCGGACGACGCCGGGCGGCCTGGCGGGGCGCGGCCCGGACGGAGGTGGCGCCGACTGAGGCGGCACGGACGCGGGGTGCGGCTGCGGCTGCGGCTGCGGCGGACCGGACGCCGGTGGCTCCGGCACCGGGTGCGGGGGCATCGGGGGTGGGGACGTGGGGTGCGGGGGCACGGGTGGTTCGGGCAGCCGTGTTTCCGGCGCCGGGGGCCGGGGTGCGAGCGGCGGGGGACCGGGGGCCGGGGTGCGGGCGGCGGGGGGCCGGGGGCCGGGGGTCACCACACCGTGCCGGGCGTCGGTGATCACGGTGTCCTCGTGGCCTTGGTCCGCAGGGAGCGCGTCCTCGTGGCCGTGATCCGCGGGGAGCGCGTCCTCGTCGTCGTGCCCGGACACGGGTGCGGCGGTCGGGGGTGCGGCGGTCCGGAGGCCGGTGCGCGGGTCCGCCTCGGCGTCGGTGTCGGCGTCGTCCTCGTCGGGATCCGGCCCGGCCCCGTCGACGTACGGGTCGGCCTCGTACGCCGCTGTGCCCGGGGGCCCGTCGGCCTCGCCGGGTGCCGTCGGCGAGCCCACCGCGTCCGCGGCGGAGTCGAAGCGGTCGTCCAGGCTGTCCGGCGCGGCGGCTGGTCCGGTGTCGGGCGCTGCCCCTTCGTAGAGCTTGCGCCACCAGTCGTCCTCGTGGGCGGTGGGGTTCTGCTGACTCATGTCCCCAGTGTCCACCGGGAAGCGCGGCTCGAACCGTCTCCTGGGAGAAAACGTGTCGCCCCGGCCGGCGGCATGCGGGCGGACGGCACGGCTCCCCCGACGCGGTCCGCGCGGAACCCGGGAACGGCCTCGGCGGGGACCACCGTGGCCGGGGAGGCACGGGTACGTCCATGATGGGCCCGGCGGGTGCACGCCGTGGCAGCTTCTCGCCAGGGCGGGACCGGCCGGAGCAGAGGATGCGTGGTCCGCGACGCCCGGGGAGGGTCCGAGGAGAATGCTGAGTGCCATAGGTCTCGACGAAAGACAGGAAGCGGCCTACCGCGCCCTCGTCGCCCTGGGAGCCGCCGAACTCTCCCGCCTCGCCCATCGTCTGGGGCTGTCGGAGACGGAGACCGAGCGATCTCTGCGCCGGCTCGAACAACAGGGTCTCGCCGCCCAGTCGTCGGCCCGGTCCGACCGGTGGGTGGCGGCGCCGCCCGGTGTCGCTCTGGGAGCCCTGCTGATCCAACAACGCCATGAACTCGACCAGGCGGAGCTGGCGTCCGCGCTGCTGGCCGCCGAATACCGGGCGGAGGCGAGCGAACCGAGCGTGCACGACCTCGTGGAGGTGGTGACCGGGGCGAACGCGGTGGCCCAGCGCTTCCACCAGTTGCAGTTGGGCGCCGCCTTCGAGGTCTGCGCGCTGGTGACCGGAAAACCGATCGCGGTCAGCGGCATGGACAACGAGTCCGAGGAACGGGCTGCCTCCCGCGGCGTGGCGTTCCGCGTGGTCGTCGAGCGCGAGGTGCTGTCGCTGCCGCAGGGGATCCTGGAGTTGTCGGCCGCGCTGGGCAGGGACGAGCAGTGCCGGGTGGTGGAGCGGGTACCGACGAAGCTGATGGTCGCGGACAGGAGCCTGGCCATGGTGCCGTTGACCGGGCGCTCCGCGGAGCCGGCGGCGCTGGTCGTCCACGCGAGCGGGCTGCTGGAGTCGCTGATGGGGCTGTTCGAGGCCGTCTGGCGGGAGGCGATCCCGCTGCGGCTGGGCGAGCACGGGGGTCCGAAGGAGACCGGGAGCGGCCCCGACGCCACCGATCTGGAGATTCTCTCCCTGCTGCTCGCCGGCCTGACGGACGCGAGCGTCGCCAAGCAGCTGGAGTTGGGGCTGCGGACCGTGCAGCGCCGGGTGAAGGGGCTCATGGAGCTCACGGGGGTGTCGACCCGCCTCCAACTGGGCTGGCACGCCTACGAACGCGGCTGGGTGGCCCGGTCCCGGCCCTGACCGGCCCGCCCCCGCAAGGAGGAGTGCGCCTCCGGCCGGGCGAGCCTCATGTACTCCCCCTAGGCGACCCTGCCCGCGCCGGCGCCCCGGGCGCGAGGGCGTACGGCGTGAGGGATGCGTGGTCGGGCTGTGCGCTCGTCCGGTCCTCCCGGCGGGTCGTCACCTCAGTACGCGCGCCGGGGGCCGTGGATGCAGACATGAGCCGGGTCGTCCCACCGGGTGCGCGGGGCACGGGCGGTCGGCTTCGACCATGTCGAGTTCTTCGGATCCGGGCACGGGTTGTGCCGAAGCTCGACAAGTTCCACCGAGGACGATGCTGTGACCTGCGGTTCCACGGCGGCGAAGCAGGCGTGTTGACCTAGGACCAGCACTCTGCCTGTCACCGGCGGAGGCTGACGAGGTTGTTTTCACCGGGTACGCCGGCCTCCTCAAGCGGCATGATGACCCTCATGGCGCATACCCCCTCCCGCACCGTCGGGGGCTCCTCACTCTCCCTGTGGTCGAAGGACTCGTTCCTCTCCATCGGCTCCGTCGGGTCCGTGCTGTCCATCGGTTCGGTCGGCAGCGCGCTATCCGTCGGGTCCATCGGCTCTTCCCTGTCGGTCGGCTCGATCGGCTCTGCCATGTCCCTGGTTTCGCTGGGGTCTCTCCAGAGCACCGGAAGTGCGCTGTCCATCCAGGCACGGCGCTCCGTACTGGCCGTCGGCCCCTACCGCGTGGTCAGCTCGCGAGGCACGCTCGCACTGCTCGGATCGGGCGTACTCGCCCTTGCCGGCGCACTTGCCCTGCACACACGTATCAGGCGGTGACAGGGCCGACGCCATCGATCCCCCGGTGCCCTTGGTGCCAGCCATCGCGCTGCGGCTCACGGGTAATCCATGGTGACTGGGCGCTTCAGTTCGGCGGATGAGACTTTCAGCTCGCCGCTCGTGTACTCAGTGCTGCGAAAGCCTGAGCCCATTCCCTCCTACCTACGGCTTTTCTTCGAGTATGGCGTTGCTACCCCGTCGTGGCCGGGCGCGTCGAAGGATCCCTGCCTCGACAGTCCCACGGGTATCCCTGCGGCCCGGAAAGGCTCCCCCTCACTTCGGACACCAGCGACGAACTGACAGGACTCGCCGAGCTGTACCGGTCCGGGCTCGACCGGGATCATCCGGCGGGTCCTTCGCCACGGACCGGTGGGCAATGGGAATCGTTCCCGTGTGAGTCCAGAGCAGTTCTGGAGGCGGTGCGCCACGAGCTGGGTGGCGATCTGCCGGCAACGCCCGGTCCACCGTCCGACTTCCTCTGTTCGACAGGACAATCCTGACCCGAACGGGGAACCGGATGAAGGGCTTTCCAACCCCGGACAGATGTTGGCGCGTTCTTCCACCTTCTCGTTGATGACCTGGAGCTTCTCCGTGTCCCGCGAGGTGTGCATGCGGCCAACGGCCTGGGGAGGAATTGGAGAGTCCTTCTGATTCACTGAGGCACATGGGGATCGGGGTACTCATCACGCGGACGAGACGGTTGGCGGCCCACGAGGGGCGGTGGATGGCGAGCCTCGGGCTGTGGGTGGCTCGGCGCTCGCACGGGGTCGGGGACGGGGACATCGCTGTCGGGTATGCACGTGCTCAGGCGCCAACGGCCTATGGGCTGGTTTTCGTGTTCGTGATCGAGACGGTTGGGGTGTCCTTCATGCTCGCCCCGTATCCGGTCGCCCACCTGGTCATGCTGCTTGTGGACCTCTACACGGTGTTTCTGGTGCTGGGGCTGCACGCCGCCGCCGTCACACGTCCACACGTCGTGGGGCCGGGCGGGTTGCGGGTGCGGCGCGGTACGCGGCTTGATCTGCGGATACCGCTGCACCTGATCGCGTCCGCCCGTCACGATCTCCGGTTCCCGGACGCGAACAAGTCCGATGACGGCGTACTGGACGTGGCTGTCGCGTCGCAGACTTCGATCACTGTCGAGTTGGCCCAACCAGTCACCGCCGTGAGCCTGTGGGGACGACGCACGGAGGTTCGTACGATCCACTGCCACGCCGACGAACCGCAGACCGCCGTCGCAGCGATCAAAAAGCTGCTGCCCGGCGACAGCTGACCGGGGCACCTCTGTCACCGCGGGTCGGTCATACGGACTGCGGCGTGACACCAGAAGGGCCCGCACGAGTCAGGTGAGTTGTGAAGCTGACCTGGCCCGTGCCGCCTGCTCCCGGACGGGGCGGAGAACTCCTCCTCGCCCGCTGACCAACCACCAGCCGAACACCATCCCGGCTCAGAGCCCAGCTCCCGCAGGCGGGGCAAACACTGTGCGAGGCATTGCTCCACCCGCGCCGCGCGCACGTACCCAGCCTGTCACGGTGGGCCGCGCTCCAGCGGCACGCATGAGTCCACCGTCCGAAGGAAGCGCGCGGAAGTACGACCACAGGAGGAGCCCGGCCACCCCCACGGTCGCAAGGCCTCCCACATGGACGTGCCTCGGATTGCGACTTTGGCTGTACACGATGGCGACCCAGGAGCGATGTGGCAGCGCGTACCCCGCCCCGAGCATGGCCGGGTGACCGAGAACATCTTGGGACTGCACATGTCCCTTCTGGAAGTACTTCTACTGCTGGGTGCCGTCGCGCTGGTGGTGGTGCGCTGGCTTCCCCCTGCCGTCCGCCCACGCGTCACGATCACGGCGGGAGCAGTGTCCGTGCTGTCCGCGGTCGTTTTGAGCGTGGTGGGCATCCGCTGGCAACTGCTGCCCGTACTGGCAGGCACCGTCGTCGCGTTGCCATTCGCCCTCTCTCCGCTGCTGCGGCTCCGTACCGGCCGACCGGCGTGGCGGGCCCGGTGGTGGCTGGCCTTGCCCGGTTCGGTGGCCTGCGTCGGTCTGATCGCCACGGGTCCGGTGGCCGCCTGGGCCTTCCCCGTACCCGTGTTCCCCGAACCTTCAGGCCGTTTCGCAGTCGGCACCCGCGTGCTGCAGTGGACCGACCCACGCCGCCCCGAGACCTTCACCGCCGATCCGCACGACCGGCGCGAGGTCGTGGTCCAGCTCTGGTATCCCGCACGGAAGAGCCCCGCAGGCACGCAGCGGGCCCAGTATCTCGGACGCACTGAGCACGAGGCGCGCACCGTCTCCAACGCACTCGCCCGCACGGTCGGCCTGCCTGGCTTCCTGGTCGACGGCATCCCTCGTGCCCACACCCGTTCGGTCTTCGACGCCCCGGTGGCCGACGGGGGCGGACGCTTCCCGGTCGTGCTGTTCTCTCCGGGATCGGGCGGAGTGCGCACCCAGAACACCGCCTGGGCCGAGGAACTGGCCAGCCACGGCTATCTGGTCGCCGCCCTCGACCACCCGTACGACTCTGCCGCCGTCGTCCTCACCGGCGGCCGAACGATTCACACCAAGACCACCTCCACCGGCGACCGGGACAAGGACGACAAGCTGGCGGCCGCTTGGACGACTGTTCGGGGCGCCGACCTCAGTTTCGTCCTCACTCAGCTGGACCGTCTGGGCCGAGGTGAGATCGCCGGCCCGCTGACCGGACGCCTGGACACCGGCCGGGTCGCGGTCACCGGCCACTCCATGGGCGGTGCCGCCGCCCTGCAGGCAGCCCGGCAGGACCACCGGTTCGACGCCGTCATCGATCTGGACGGCTACCCCCACGGCCCCGCCTCCCCCGCCCTCCACCAGCCGACGCTCGCGCTCACCCAGGCCATCACCCCCGCGACCGACCCGCACTACATACCCCGCCTCACCCAGGCCCTCAAGCTCAACACAGCGACGAGCTACCGGCTCACCATCCCCGGCGCCACACACCTCACCTTCATGGACGGCCCCCTGTACCTGCCGCCCTTGTCCTCGGTGGTCGGCTCCCTGGGCCGCACCGAGAGCCCTCGGGTCGTCGCCGCAAGCACTCTCGCCTTCCTGGACACCACCCTGCGGGACAAGCCCGGTGACCTGGCCGGCGTCCTGTCGGCCTACGGTGACCTCAGCGTCCACCGCCCGAGCGACCACTGATCGGCCGGGCGGCGGCCGCCGATCTGTCGGCCGACAATGGCGCGCTCAAGCGGTCAGCACCCGCACCGCTGCGCCAGTAGTGGACCGGGTCGTAGCCCACCCCCGGCGGACCGCCCCCGAGGTAGAGGTCCCAGGCGTGCTGCCGGTCGGTGTCGGTCTCGACCCAATGGGAGGGCGTCGACGTGGACGGTGTTCCGGCGGGGGTTCCCGTACGAGCACGTCGTGTACGGGCTGTGGGCCAGGTGTGCCGGCTTGACCGGGGTCTTGTAGGCGGCCGGCCGGGCGGCCGTCGGCGATCTCCCGAACGGGGAGGAGGACTCTGGCGCGCGGTCGGTTCCTGCGGTCGACAGTGATCATCGTGGCGTACTCGATGTCGCGGACGTGGCTGAAGAAGGTGTCCTGGACGTGGGTGAACGTGTCGGTCCCGGTGGCGGCCACGACGGGTGCTCCTTCCCCTTGGGCGGGGTCACTCGGCGGTGGTGAGTTCGGGCGACAGCTCGCGCTCCGAGACCACCTGGCCCTTGCCCGACCGCACTCCGAAGGCGCTGACCAGCACCGCGCCCAGTGCCGCAGCGAGCGGTACCCACAGCGCGGCCTGGTATCCGTCAAGGCGTGCGGCCGCCGAATCCGACGCGGTGGCGGCGACGTCGACCGCGGCGGCCCCCGAGAGACCGAGTGCCGCGCCGAACTGGAACGCGGCGTAGAGGAGCCCGCCGGCCAGCCCCTGCTCCTCCTCCTCGACGCCCTCCGTCGCGACGATGGTCAGCGGACCGTACGTCAGGGCGAAGGCGATACCGAGCAGCAGCAGGCTCGGAAGCATCGTGAGGTAGGTCCAGTCGGCGCCGAGCGGCAGGAAGAGCGCGTACGAGAGGGAGGCAAGGACCAGGCCGCCGAAGATCAGGCGTGCGTTGCCGAGGCGGTCGACCAGCCTGGGGACGACCGTCGGCGAGAGGATCGCGTCGACACCGATGACGATCATCGCGAAGCTGGTCTCCAGGGTGGACCACCCGCGCAGCTCCTGGAGGTAGAGGACGACCAGGAACTGGAAGCCGAAGAAACCGGCGGCGAAGAGCAGACCGGCGATATTGGCCCGTACCAGGGGGGCGCTGCGGAAGATGCCGAGCCGGACCAGGGGGGCGGCGGCGCGGCGTTCGACGACGACGAACGCGGCGAGGGAAGCCAGGCCGGCGCCCAGCGTGACGACGGTCGGGACGAGCGAGGCGTGGCTCACCCGCTCCACACCCAGGACCAGGAGCAGGACGGCCGCGGTGATGGTCAGGCCGCCGGCCAGGTCGAGGCTCTGTCCGGTCCGGTCGGGCCGCGGCGACTTCGGTACGAAGGCCAGCGCACCGATCAGGATCAGCGCCGAGAGGACCACCGGCGCGAAGAACACCCATCGCCAGTCCACCGCGGCGAGGAGTCCGCCCACGACCAGGCCGATCGAGAACCCGCCGGCGGCCGTGCCGGAGTAGAAGAGCAGAGCCTTGTTACGGCGCGGACCCTCCGCGAAGCCGGTGGTGATGACGGAGAGCCCGGCCGGGGTCATGAAGGCCGCCGCGACACCGGTCACGAACCGGGCGGTGATCAGCTGCCAGCCCTCGGAGGCGAATCCCCCGAGCCCGGAGAAGACCAGGAACACCGAGAGCCAGAGAACGAACATCCGGCGCCGTCCGAAGAGGTCCGCCGCCCGGCCGCCGACCAGCATGAAGCCGCCGTAGCCGAGGACGTACGCGCTCATCACCCACTGCAGCATGCCGGTGGACAGTCCGAGATCCGCGCGGATGGCGGGCAACGCCACGTTCAGCATGGCGACGTCGATGCCTTCGAGGAAGATCGCGCCGCAGAGGACGAGCAGCACGCCCCATTCCCGGGCACTGAGCGCAGCGGCTGCCGTTCTGGACGTACTCATGGCAGGTCAACTCCTGGTGGGAGGCAGCGGGGGTAACAGGTGTGCCGTCTGCTGGGAGGGCGGCTCGTTCACCTTCGGCCGGCAGGCGCGGGCGGAACAACGGCCAATACCTGGACGTTCGTTCAGCAGGACTTACCGATCCGGCTCACCTGGGGGAACCTGTGGAACGCGACGAAGTCGAGTGCTTCCTCCTGCTCGCCGAAGAGCTGCATTTCGGGCGCACCGCCGACCGTATGCGGCTCTCCCGCGCCCGCGTCAGCCAGCTGATCCAGCGTCTCGAACGGCGTGTCGGAGCACCGCTGTTCATCCGCACCAGCCGCCGCGTCGCCATCTCGGCGATCGGCCGCCAACTGCGTGCCGACCTCGAACCGCTCCACCGTGCGATGGACGCCGCCCTGGCGCGCGCCGCCACCACCGCGCGCGGCATCGACACGACCCTGCACGTCGGATTCTCCAACCCGCTCGCCGGCGAGATCGTGATGAAGGTGACGGAGTCGCTGCGGATCAGCCATCCCGGCCTCGCGGTGGAGATCTGCGAGGTGCCGATGACCGATCCTTACGGGCGTCTGCGGGACGGTGATTTCGATGTCCAGCTCCAGGAGTTCCCGGTCCGGGAGGATGACCTGGGCGGCGGCCCGCCCCTCCTCACTGAGGAGCGTGTCCTCGCCGTACCGTCCGCGCATCCGCTTGCCGCCCGCGGCACTGTCTCCCTGGAAGATCTCGCCGACGTCCTCCTCCTCACCATCGAGGGCGAGCTGCCCGGCTACCGGCAGGAGCACCACGCCCCCACCCGCACCCCGAGCGGCAGGCCCATCATCCCCGGCCCCTCCGTTACCCAGATGCAGGAGGCCCTGATGCTGGTCGCGGGCGGCCGGGGCGCCCTCCTCACCGTCGCGCACACGGCGACCTACTTCGCGCGGCCCGGCGTCGCGTACGTCCCCGTCACCGACGCGGAGCCGACCGGCTACGGCCTCGTCTGGCGCGCCGGGAACACCACCGGCGCGCTGAAGGCCTTCGCGGACGCGGCCCGCGCGGCGGCACAGGAGATGGCGCAGCGGGACCCGCGGGCGGCCGCGCCGGTGTGAGCCGCGCGTGGACTTCCGCCATGCGGGGCTCGGACGTCCGGGACCGGGCCCGGAGCCACCGGCGCGCGGGTGACCGGCCCGTCCTCGCTCCGGCCCGTCCTCGCTCCGGGACCGGGCGGCGGGGCCCGGAGCCCCGGGGAGCGGTGTCTCCCTTCGTCTCCCCGCTGACGCGCGGGAACGCGGGGCCGCTGGCAGGCTGGGCTGATGAGTGAGTGGCAGCTCGTCGCCGTGGGCCTGGTGATGCTGCTCGGGCTGCTCGGGGTCCTGGTGCCCGGTGTACCGGGCCAGGCGATCGTCTGGGCCGCGGTGCTCTGGTGGGCGCTGACCGACGTGTCACCGCTCGCCTGGGGGGTGCTGATCGGGTCGACGGCGGTCCTGCTGCTCAACCAGGCTCTGAAACCGCTGCTGCCGCCCCGTCGGCCGAAGGAGTCGGGGGCGCCGCGCCGCACCCTGATCGTCGGCGGGCTGGCCGCCGTCGGAGGGTTCTTCGTCCTGCCGGTGGTGGGAGGAGCCCTCGGCTACGTCGGCGCTGTCTACGGCGTCGAGCGGCTGCGGCTGGGGTCCCGGAGCGCCGGATGGGCCTCGGTCAGGTCGGTGATGCGGGCGACCGGGTACGCGGTGCTGGTGGAGCTGTACGCGTGCCTGCTGGTGGCCGGGGCGTGGCTGGGCGCGGTCGTCCTGGGCTGACCCCTGACGGCCCGCGCCCCCGCGGCCGGAGGGACCGGTTCAGTCGCGGCGCCAGCCCTCCGCTTCCACCGTGTCGGTGTCCCCGGCGGCGAGCCGGTCGAAGAGCCGGAGCACGTCGTCGGTGGACGCCTGCTCGATGACGCCGGGGACGAGCCCGTCGTCCTCCACGTTCTCCCAGATCAGCAGCCCTCCCGCATAGGCGGTGAGGGACCAGCCTGACTCATGGGTGAGCGAGACGTCCGGGTTCTCCCGGTGGGTCTCGCCGAGGGCCGCCACCGCCGCCCGGACGGCGTCGGCATCGGGCTCCTCGACCGGAGTGCCCGTGATGTCGTACATGAAATAGGTCATGCCCCTCATTAGCTCATCAGGCCCGTCGGGCCGGGGCACCGGCCCGACGGGCGTGACGGGTCGTCTCTCCGCCGTGTCCAGCCCTTCCCGCCCGCCGAGCCGACGCGAAGAACCGGACACGGACTACCTGACGCGGCCCCGCTTGGCCTCCATGGCGGCCCGGCCCTCCGCTCCCCTGCGCTTCCACTCGCGGGTCATTTCGGTACGGACGCGGGCGTCGGTCTTGGCGGCGATCCGCTGGTTCTCGCGCAGCAGCTTGCGGTAGCTGTCGAGCCGCCGCACGGAGAGGCTCCCGTCCTCGACGGCCGCGATCACCGCGCAGCCGGGCTCACCGGCGTGGGCGCAGTCGTGGAAGCGGCACTCTCCGGCGAGTGCCTCGATCTCCGAGAAGACCTGCTCCACCCCCGTCTCCGCGTCCCAGAGCCCGACCCCGCGCAGTCCGGGGGTGTCGATGAGTACGCCTCCGTTCGGCAGCACCAGGAGGTTGCGGGTCGTGGTGGTGTGGCGGCCCTTCCCGTCCACGTCCCGGGCGGCCTTCACCGCCATCACCTCGTCGCCGAGGAGGGTGTTGGCGAGGGTGGACTTGCCCGCGCCGGAGATGCCGAGCAGCACGCTCGTACCGCTGGAGACGAGGGCGGTGAACACGTCGACGCCCTCGCCGGTGTGCGAGCTGACCGCGATGACCTGCGCGCCGGGGGCGACGGCCGCGACGTCCTCGGTGAGGTGCGCCAGCGTCGCCGCGTCGGGCACCAGGTCCGCCTTGGTCAGCACGACCACGGCCGCGGGCTGCTCCCGGCCGCCCTCCGAGCCGCCCAGCAGGGCGTCGCCGCCGGAGCTGGAGAGGGCGAGCGCGAGGAAGCGTTCGAGCCTCCCCAGGTCGAGTTCGACCGCGAGGGAGACGCAGATGACGATGTGGTCGATGTTGGTGGCGAGCACCTGCCCCTCGGAGCGTTGCGAGGAGGTCGACCGGACGAAGGCCGTGCGCCGGGGCAGCAGCGTACGGACGAACCGCGGGTCGCCGTCGGGGTCGACGGCCACCCAGTCGCCGGTGCAGATGATCCGCATCGGGTCGCGCGGGACCACGAAGGCGGTGTCCGCCCGCAGGGTGCCGGAAGGGGTGATCACGTCGCACCGGCCCCGGTCCACCCGCACCACACGGCCGGGCAGGAGTCCCTGCGCGGCGTACGGGGCGAAGGCGGTGGCCCAGGCGTCGTCCCAGCCGTAGGGCGTGAGCGGGTGCGAGAGGGCCGGGAGGCCGGAGTGAGCGGTGGGGAACGAGGAAGACAAGGGGAGACCCTTCGGAGGGTGGCCCCGGCAGCGCGCGTACGGCGCGGAGAAGGTGAAGGTCAGCCGGTGGCCACGGAGAAGTGGAGAACAGTGCTCGTCCGATTGCGGGCAGCGCCCGTCGCAGCGACAGTCATCAATGTCCTCACCTCCTGCTTCCTCACCGACTCGGTGTCCCCCGCGGTGCCGCACGGGAACGGTTCCCACCCTAGCCAGCCACCCCCCGCTTCCGTCAACGGAATTACCGGCCGCCGACGCGCGGGCCCTCCCCGGGCCGTCCGCTTCACCCGCTCCGGGCTTCCGCCCGCACCACCACACGTACCCGTGCGGCGAACTTAACCGAGATGTCCCTCGTTCAGGTGATAAGCATGCATGGCACCCGGTCCGCCACGGTTAGGGTGCCGAGCATGACCTCACCGCAGACGTCCACCCACCCATACTCACCCGCCCAGTTGGGCACCCAGATCGTGATCGGCTGGAGCGGCGAAAATCCCGAGAGCGGACGGGACGCCGCCTTCCTCCTGACCTACTCCCTCGGGGACGGACAGGACGGCCCCCACGCCGGGGAGGCCGCCATGCGGACCGCCCTCGAACGAGCGGGCCTCCAGGTCGGCGGCGGCGTCGCGAACGCGGCCGAGCAGCCGGGACTCCAGGTCAAGCTCCTCGTCCAGGCCGGCCAGGCGGTCCTGACGCTCCCCCACTTCACGGCGCAGTATCCCGCCCCCGCGGAGTGGCTGGCCGCCGCCCGGGACCAGGCCCAGGTGTACTGCATGTTCGCGACCCGCCCCTGGCCCGAGGCGGTACCGGGCCGGCCGGTGACCGAGGACCAGCTGCGCGCGTTCGCCGCCAGCCCCGACACCGTCGCCACGGCGGCCCACTGCCTCATGCCGGTGCGCTCCCTCGGCTGACCCGGCCCCGGACGGACATGACGATGCCCACCACCCCCCGTGGGGTGGTGGGCATCGTCGTGGGCGGTGCCTCACCGGCGGGCGCGGGCGGCGGCGGAGAGGGTCCCGCCGGCCGCCCGGCCGCGCGCGGGTCAGTTGTTGGCGACGCCGTTGCCCGAGAGGACCGGGATGTCGTCCAGGACGTGCGACAGCGGCTCGTCGCCCTTCGCCTGGGTGGAGTTGTCCGCGCACTGCTGGTTCTGCGGGTTGGACAGGACGTTGACGTCCTGGACCGTGATCGGGACGAGCCCGATCAGCGAGCCGACGTTGGCCTTGACCGGCACGCCGAGGCACAGCTTGTTCAGGGTGCCCTGGATGAGCTGGTTCTGAGGGCTGAAGGCGCCGGCGGTCTCGCTGTTGCCGAACTCCGACTCGGCACCGTTCCCGTTGACCGTCGTGGTGCCTCCGTCGTTGCCGATCGCCATGGCCATGGGGGCCGCACCGACGGACAGACCGATCAGGGACACAGCCATCGCCGCGCCGGTCATCATCTTCTTCATCACGCTTCACCTTTCGGAGCGTTCCGTTGTGGAACGTATTGATCAACCCCCTGCGACGGATTCGGTTGCGCAGTACCACTCAAATGGGTTCGATCTGGCGTGAAATAGACGCCATCGGCCTACCTTCCGGGGGCTTTGCGGTGATTTCGCGCCGCTGGAATGCGGTGGGCAGAGGCCGCATGGAAGGGTGCGGCAGGTTGGGGGACCCGGTGTGCCGCCTGCCATTCGGCGAACAGCCGGTCGTAGATGGGGGTGTCACTCTCCGCGGGTCCCTGCCCGTGCGGCGGATTCTGACTGTCGTACTGGTCCATGGAAGAGCCCTACCCGCGCCCGCCCGGCGCCCGGCCGGCGCTGCGGCATCCGGCCCAACCGCCCTGCCGGGACGGCCCCTCGGGCCGGACGTCCGGCCTTTCCCCGGGCTCCTGGGCCCCGGCGGCCCGGTCACCGCCGCTCGGGCGCGGCCGGTCGGGTGCCGACTCCCCGGGGCGAAAGGCCCGGGCGCCGCGCCCGGGCACGGCGAAAGGCCCGCCCCGCCGCACGGCCGAAGGATCGGTCGTGCGGAGGAGCAGGCCCCGCGCGTGGTCGAGCACCGGTGACGAGCCGGATGCGGGAGGTGCCCTGAGGGCGTCATCTCCGCACCCGCACGAGTCAGTTGTTGCCGGCGCCGTTGCCCGAGAGGATCGGGATGTTGTCGAGGATGTGCGACAGCGCCTCGTCACCCTTCGCCTGGGTGGAGTTCTCGGTGCACTGCTGGTTCTGCGGCGAGGACAGCACGTTGATGTCCTGGACCGTGATCGGGACGAGCCCGATGAGCGAACCGAGGTTGGCCTTCGCCGGCAGCGCGATGCAGGGCTTGTTCAGCGAACCCTGGATGAGCGCGAACTGCGGGCTCCAGTCGCCGTGGGTGGCGGAGTTGCCGTAGGACTGCATGGCACCGTTGCCGTTGACGGACGTGGTGCCGCCGTCGTTGCCGATGGCCATGGCGGACGGCGCGAAGGCGGCGGAGACGCCGACGACGGAGGCCGCGACCGCGGCGGAAGCCATAATCTTCTTGAACATGGAAATGCCCTTCGTGAAATGTCTACGTGTCCGCCTGTCCGGAGCGACCTGATCAACTCTCGGGTGCGGGATTGGTTGCGCCGGTTCACTCAAATGGTGTTCCGGCATGAGAAGTCGGTGCCGTCGTCGCCGGTGCCCGCGTGACGCGATGGCCCGCGCGTACTCCCGGTCCCAGGCCCGCGGAATGGGAAGCCGGCCTTCCGGGAGAACGGTGCCGCGCGGAGTACGAGGGCTCAGCCGCCGAGCGAGAGGCCGCCCAGCAGGGGCGTCGCGCCCTTGGCGGCGCTCTTGGCCTCACCCGCGAGCTTGCCGACGGTGCCGTCCTTCTTCATCGTCTCCGTCGCGCCGTCCACCGTGCCACCGACCGCGTCGACCACCTGCGGAGCGTTGTCCATGACCTGGTTCAGACCGGTGTCGAGACTGAAGACGGGGGCCGTGGTGGCCTCCGCGACGGCGAACGCGGGGGCGGCCGTTCCGAGGGCGGCCACCGAGCCGGCGAGAAGAGCGGCGGTCTTCGCGAACTTCACTTTCTGCTTCCCTTCCGGAGCGGCAGCCTTGTCGGCCGCACATGGCAGCCGCACCCACGCCTTCTTTGGCTGCGGTTCCTGCCGCTCGTACCGGAACAACGAGCCCGGATCGGCCCGGAAACTGTGTGCGGAGCGAATTTTCCGCACCCGGATCCCGCTTTTCCCGGCGATGCCGGAGTCCGTCCCCCGCCGATTCCGCCGGGCGTTCTCGGGCATGCTCCGAAAAAGACGACGGCCCCGGTTCACCGAGGTGATCCGGGGCCGGTCATGGGTGAGCCGAGGGCTGTCCGGCCGTGCGCGGCGCCATCAGTGCGCGGCGCCCGATACGGTGCGTCGCGCGGCGGGGGCACGCCCACCCGCGCGACCCAGGGGGACGTGCCGGCGACGCGAGGAGGTGTCGTCGCCGTCGCCGTGCATCCGCCACGCGCCGCGGCGCAGGCCCTGGGCTCTCACCCGGTCCTTTGTCAGGCGTTGACGCAGGTGTTGCCGAAGGCGGGGTTCAGCAGGCCGATCACGCTGATCGTGTTGCCGCAGATGTTCAGCGGGATGTGCACCGGCACCTGGATGACGTTCCCGGAGAGAACGCCCGGGGAACCGGCGGCCACGCCCTCGGCGCCGGCGTCGGCCATGGCGGGAGCGGCGGCGCCCAGCGCCATCAGGGTTCCGGCGGCGATTGCGGCGACCTTGGTGTACTTCATTTTCATCCCTTTCTCGCGGCGGAGTCCGAGGCGGTCACGTATTTCGTGCCGCACGAGCGTTCTGTCGATCGCCCGTGACTCCGGCGCTTTCCTTCGTAACGAGGAGCGGCCGGAATCGAAACTCTCTCAGAGAGATTTTCTGGAAATCCGTCCGCGCGGTGCGATGATCCGACGACCACCCACGCCGTGACAGGCACACGGAAGGGGACAGGTCGCCGCGCACTGCCGAGGAACGGCAGCGGACGGGCCCGGTCCGACGAGGAGGAGGGCCGTCGGCCCGGGCCCTCACGAGGGCGCGAGGATCAGTTGTTGCCGGCGCCGTTGCCGGAAAGGATCGGGATGTCGTCCAGGATGTGCGACAGCGCCTCGTCGCCCTTCGCCTGGGTGGAGTTCTCGGTGCACTGCTGGTTCTGCGGCGAGGACAGGACGTTGATGTCCTGGACCGAGATCGGAATGAGGCCGATGAGCGAACCGACGTTGGCCTTGAGCGGCAGACCGACGCAGGGCTTGTTGAGCGAGCCCTGGACGAGACCGAACTGCGGGCTCCAGTCGCCACGCGTCTCGGCGTTGCCGAACGACTGCGAGGCGCCGTTGCCGTTGACCGAGGTGGTGCCGCCGTCGTTGCCGATGGCCATGGCCTGCGTGGCCCCGAGACCGAGGATGGAAGCGGCAACGGCACCCGTTGCCAGAACCTTCTTGATCACGATTAACCCTTCTCGTACTCGTTGCCCCGTACAGGAGCGCACTGATCAACTCGGCGTTCGCGGTTTGGTTCTCCGCGTTCACCCGATTGCCGCGCACTCCTCTGCGCCACGTGGGGAAACGCCAGGGCCATCCCCCCGTCCGAGTGGGCTCCCGAGCGCGTGTACGAGCACGGGTAGGGCCCCGCCCGTGCTCGGCGGATCGGGATGCCGCCGGACCGGCAAGAGGCGGGGCCGAGGAGCGGAGCCGACGGGCACGAGGGCGCACTCCGCGTGCGCACGAAGACTTCCGGCCGGAAGGCAGCGGAGGTACGGGTCGGGCCCACGGCCGCCGGAAGGCGCCGCGGGCCCGACCCGGAGGCGACCCCGGGGACGCCGGTCACCCCTCGTCCGCGCCGAGCGCCTCCCGCACCTCGTCCCGCAGCACCGTCACGTACTCGCGGGTCCATTCCTCGATGGTCTCGCGGTCCCACAGATCGGCCGAGTACTCCACGTCTCCCCGCAGCGCCTGCGGAGTGGGGGTCAGCACCACGATGAGCTCCCCCCGGGAGGCGGCCGGGGCGATCTCCCGCACGGTGGTGGTCAGTCCGGGCAGTTCGACGCCGGTGTCCAGCGAACTCTCGTACGCGAGGCCCACGGCCAGCGCGTCCGGGATCTCGGTGCCCTTGCGTTCCCGCATCGCCGGCGCGACCAGCCTCGGCGGCATGGCGTGCTCCATGCCGCGCACGACGGACCGGGACACCTGGTCCGTCAGCGAGGCGAAGGAACCGTTCGCCGCCTCACGTACCCGCAGGGCGAATCCGGTGGCCGTGCACGCCACCAGGGACTCGGATTCCCTGGTCTCCCTGGCCGCGTACGAGATGTTCATCAGTACGTCCGGCTGTCCCGCCCTGGTCGCCAGCATCCGGCCGAGGGCCGCCGCCGTGACCACGAACGGTGTGGTTCGGCGACGTGCGGCCAGTCTCTCCACACCCTCCCGCACCTCGGCGGGCACGGTGAAGCTGACGACACCGCCCCGGCCACTGAGCTTCTCGGGCCTCGGCCGGTCGAGCGGCAGGTCGAGGGTGAAGGGTGCGCCGTCGAGCTCCTCCACCCAGTAGTCGATCCGCCGGGGGCCGGTCTTCTCCTGGTGGGCCGCCCGCCAGTGCGCGTACTCCACTTGCTGCGGCACGTCGGCCGGCAGGCAGTGGGCCGTCCCGGAGGCGGCCGCGTGGTAGAGCGCGGCGAACTCCTTCAGAAGCACCGTCACGGCCCACCCGTCGCACGCGCAGTGGTGCAGCACCAGGAGGAGCGTCCACTTCTCGGCGCCGACGTGCAGCAGACGGACGGACAGCACGTCCCCGGCGAAGGGGTCGTGAGGCGTTTCGGCCGCCTCCTGAGCACGTCGCCGCACCTCCTCCTCCCGCTCCGGCTCCGGCTCCGGCTTCGACGTGAGGTCCTCGACCGGCATCTCCACGGGACGGGGTTCGAGCACCTCCTGCCGCCACGACCCGCCTTCCTCGGCGACGATCCTCGTACGCAGTGACTCATGGCGTTCGGTCAACTGCTGCACCGCGGCGCGCACCGCACCGGGGTCCAGTGGTCCGGTGAAGTCGATCCGCAGCGCCACGTTGAACACCTGTGGTCGCGCGTGGCGGAGGTGCTGGAGCGCGAACCGCGCCTGCTGGTCGGTGACCGGGCCCCGCCTGAGGACCTTCCTCGGCGCGCTGCCGAAGAGGAGTTCGTTCACGGCTCTCAGCGTGGGTTCCTGGTAGAGACGGGAGAGCGGGTATTCGGTGCCCCACTCCTCCCTGATCCGATTGACCAGCCGCATCGCGGTGATCGAGTGGCCGCCCTGGTCGAACAGCGAGACGTCCGGGGATGCGTCCTCGGGAGCGATGCCGATCTCGGCGGCCCAGATCTCCCGCAACCGGTCGGCCCCGGGCCGGAGGTCCCCGGGCAGGAGGCCGTCCCCCGTGGGCCTGCTCCTGCGGTCGGGACGGCTGCCCGGTTCCGGCTGCGGCGAGGCGAGGGCGGGGGCTGCGACCGCAGCCGCCGGGAGGACGAGGTCGGCCGGCGGCAGTTGGGCCCGGTCGAGCTTCCCGTTGGCGGTCAGCGGGAAGCCGGAGAGGACCTGCCAGGCACGCGGCACCATGTACTCCGGCAGCCTGCGTGCCAGTTCTCCGGCCAGCCGCCCGGCGTAGGCACGCTCCGCCCCGGGGGCGGCGTCCAGGGGCGCGGCCGGAACCACGTGGGCGGCCAGGTACACCTCGCCGTTCTCCCGCCGGGTTCCGAGGACGGCTGCCCGGCCGACGCCCTCCAGGCCACTCAGTACCCGGGCGACCTCCTCGGGCTCGACCCGGAACCCGCGGATCTTCACCTGGTCGTCGGTGCGGCCCACGAAGACGAGCTTCCCCTCGGGGGTCCAGCGCACCAGATCGCCCGTACGGTAGCGGCGCGCGCCCGGGCCGGCCTCCGGGTCCGCCACGAATCTCTCCCGGGTGAGGTCGGGCCGGTGCAGATAGCCCCTGCCCACCCCCGGCCCGCCCACCTGGAGCTCCCCCGTCGCACCGACGGGGACCGGCTTGTCGAACTCGTCCACCACCCGCAGGCGCACGTTGTCGACCGGGCGGCCGATCGCGATCACGTCCTCGCCCCGGCACGCCCCGTCCCCTGGAGCCGGTGACGCGCTGGAGCCGGGTGCGACCGTCTCGCTGACGCACAGGACGGTCGCCTCGGTCGGACCGTAGACGTTCACCGCCTCATAGGGCGCTTCGGGCCGGGGACGGGTACGCATCTGCTCCCCGCCCAGAACGAGATGACGCAACGGCGGCTGGTCGGCCGCCGGCAGGCGCAGCACCTCGTGGCCCAGCGCCGTGGGCACGATGCTGAAGGCGATGCCCTGGTCCGCGTACCACCGGGCGAGCGCGAGCGGGTCCTTGCGGACGTCCTCACCGGCGATGACGACGGTGCCGCCCGCCGTCAGGGCGGGCCAGATCTCCAGGAGCGAGGCGTCGAAGCTCTGGCCGCACACGGCGGCGCTGCGGTCCTCGCCGGTGAAGGCGAATCGCGCGTGGTGCCACTGGCAGGTGTCGACGAGGGAGCGATGGGTGAGGACGACGCCCTTCGGGGCCCCGGTGCTGCCCGAGGTGTAGATGACACAGAACGGCGAGTCCCCGACCACCGGGCCGACCGTGCCGACCGTGCCGCCGACGCTCACCGGGGCCGGGTCGGGCGGCACCACGGTCACCGCGTCGGACAGCCTGAGGCCGACGGCCCCGCTGCGGTCGCTGATCACCGTGCGGGCTCCGCTCTCGGCGATGACCTGGGACGCGCGGACCGCGCCGAGGGACGGGTCCAGTGGCACGAAGGCGTGTCCCGTCTTCAGGACGGCGAGCTGCGCCACGACGGACTCCGCCGATCTGGGCAGCCACACGGCCACCACCTCGTCGGGCCGGCCCTCCCCCGACCGCTCGCGGAGCACGGCGGCGAGCCGGTCGGCGCGTTCCTCCAGTTCGCGGTACGTGAGCACGGTGTCCCCGGCCACCACGGCCGGGTGCTCGGGGCGTCGCGCCGCGCGCCGGGTGATCCAGGCGTGGACGGTGGTGTCCGCCACAGTCCGCTCCGGGCCCTTCTCCCAGCTCTCCGGCACGTCGTCCCCCTCGGCCACCGCGCGGGTGAGGAGGGACAGCGGGGTGGAGGGGGCCTCCGTCCCGGCGGTCAGCAGATCGCGGAAGGTGAGGAAGAACCGCTCGACGGTGCCCGCGTCGAACAGGTCGGAGTTGTATTCCAGATGACAGCGCACGCCCTCCGGCGTGTCGGTGAAGTAGACCGTCAGGTCGGTCAGGGACTTGTCCGGGCCCGCGTCCAGCGGGACGGCCTCGATTCCCGGGAGATCGAACCGGAACGGCTCGGCCGACTGGAACTCGGCGCACACCTGGAACACCGGGGTCCGGTCCGTTCTGCGCGGAGGGGCGAGCGCGCGCACCACCCTCTCGAACGGCACACCCGCGTGGTCGTAGGCGTCCAGAGCGACCGAGCGGACCCGGTCCAGGAGAGTCGCGAAGTCCGGGTCGCCCGTGAGGTCCACCCGCACGGCGAGGGTGTTCACGAAGAAGCCCACCAGGTCCTCCGCGCGTTGCGGACGGTCCGACACCGGGACGCCGATGACGATGTCCTCCTGCCCGGTGACCTGCCTCAGCATGGCCGCCCAGCCGGCGAGGAGGGTCATGAAGAGGGTGGCGCGGTGACCGCGCCCCAGCTTCCTCGCGTTCTGTGACAGTACGGGGTCGAGTGAGCGGAAGACGGCGCGTCCTTCGGAGGTCATCTCCGGGGGACGGGGCCGGTCGGTGGGCAGTTCGAGCACCGGCAGCTCACCACCGAGCGTGGTCAGCCAGTGGTCCAGGTCCTTCGCCGTGTCCGGCCCGTCCGCCGCGGCGCGCTGCTCCTGGGCGTGCAGGGCGTAACTCCACGTGAGGACGGGAAGACCGGCTCGCGTGCCGTCGCGCTCCGCGCGGTACAGGGCGGAGAGGTCGCGGCTCAGCACGGTGGCAGAGGCGGCGTCGACGACGATGTGGTGGAAGGAGAGGATCAGCACGTGCTCGTCGCCGCCGGTACGGACGAGTCTGCTCACGAAGAGCGGTCCGTGCTCCAGATCGAAGCGACGGGTGCTCTCCGCCGTCAGCACCTCCCGGACGGCGGACTCGGTGCCGGCGATACCGTCCACCACAGCGAAGTCGGGTTCCGCCACGGGCAGTACCACCTGGACGGCCGAATCGCCCTCCGCCCTGAAGACGGTGCGCAGCCCTTCGTGACGGACGACCAGACCACGCAGGGCGGCGCGGAGCGCGCCGGTGTCGAGCGGACCTCGCAGCCGGATCGCCTTGACCTCGTTGTAGGCGGTGCGCCCGGGGAGCAGGCGCTCCAGGAACCAGATCCGCTCCTGGCCCGGGGAGAGCACGGTGCCGGGCAGATCCTCCTCTCCCCGCGCCGGCGCCCGCTCCGGTGCCGGCGCCCGCTCCTGTGTCCGCGTCCGGGCCGTGGGCGACTCGCGGTGCCGTCGCCTCAGGTCGTCCAGGCGGGGAAGACCGGCGCGCAGCTGATCCGCTGTGACGCCGAAGTCGACCAGCGCGACGATCTCGTCGGCGCCCGCTCCGGTCACCGCCTCGACCACCGGCAGGACGCTGTCCACGCTGCCGATCAGGGCGCGCTGGTCGCAGTAGCGGCCGTAGGCGCGGCGGAAGACGACGTCGAGGTCGTCCTCGCTGAGCGCCGCCAGGTCGGCGGTCATGCCCAGGCTGTTGCTGACCCCGCTGAACAGGGAGAGGGAGGCCCGCATGTAGCGGGACATCGGCTCGAAGGCCCCGGTACGGGCGCTCTCGTGGTCTTCCGCGAGGTACGTGTGGAGCAGTACGGCGACCCGCCCCGCGTCGGGGTCGAATCCGTGGCGCGCACGGGCCCGGCGGTACAGGTCCACGTTCTCCCGGAGCTGTTCGACGCTCTGGGTCATCAGGTTGGTGACCACGCCCAGATCGTGCCGGGCCGCGAGTTCGTACGACTCCGGGTTGCCCACCACTGCCGTGTAGAGCGGTGGCATGTCCTGCACGGGCTTCGGGAAGAGCCGGATCTCGCGCACCCCGTCCCCGGTGGTACGGCGCACCGCCTCGCCCCGCCAGAGGCGCCGTACCTGCTCCACCTGTTCGTACATCTCCTGTTTGTGGCGCCCGAAGCGGTCGGGGAAGAAGACGAAGTCGTTGGCGTTCCATCCACTCGCCACACCGAGTCCGACGCGTCCCCCGGAGAGGTTGTCCGCCATGGACCATTCCTCTGCCACCCGGACCGGGTCGTGCAGCGGGAGCACCACCGATCCGGCGTTGAGACGGATACGCCGCGTCTCCCGGGACAATGCGGCAGCCAGCACGGCGGGGTTGGGGAAGAGGCCGCCGAACGAGTCGAAGTGCCGCTCGGGCATCCACAGCGCCTGGAAGCCGTGTTCGTCGGCGAACCGGGCCGCCTCCATCAGCAGTTCGTACCGTCCGCCCTCGGTGTCCGATGGTTCCCGGGGGTAGTCGCCGAAGAAGTACAGGCTGAAGTCGGCCGTGCGGACGGCGGTTCCTCGCGCCGGCTCACGCACCGGCTCGGCTGCCGGCTCCCGTACAGGCGCGGAGGCGGGAGCCGGTACGGACGGGGTGCCGGGGGCGGGGACCCCGGTGGCTTGGCGGGCGGGCCTCGGTGCGGGGGCCGGAGGACGGGCGGCCGGGAAGAAGCCGGCCCTGCGCAGTTCCCGGAGCGACTCGCGGACGGCGTGCGCCACGTGCTCGATGTCGCTGTCGGAGTGGGCGGTCGAGAGGAAGAAGTTGCGCCACTCCCAGACGTGCACGCCTCGCAGCATCAGGTGGTAATACAGCAACTCCATGTCGGCGCGGTGCTCGAAGCGGAACTGCGAGCCGAACCAGGCGACCCGCAGGGGGAATTCCTCTTCCTCGAAGAAGGTGTTCAGTCCCGTGGCCAGTTCGGTGGTGCGGTCGTTGAGCTGCTGCTGCAGCCGGGGACTGCGCTCCTTGAGGTGGGTGAGGACGGCACGTGCGGCGGTCATCGACACCGGGTGCTGGAGGTAGGTGCCGCCGAAGAAGGTGGTGTCGGCCGGTGGGCCGCTGGTGTCGCCGTAGCTCCAGTACCCGCCGTCGACCCCGTCCATGATGTCGGAGCGGCCGGCGACCGCGCCGATCGGGAATCCGCCGCCGAGCAGCTTGCCGTAGGTGGCGAGGTCGGGAGCGACGCCGTAGAGCTCCTGCGCGCCCCGGAGCGCCGGGCGGAACCCCGTCAGCATTTCGTCGAACATCAGGACGATTCCGTGACGTGACGTCAGGTCGCGCAGTCTGCGCACGAACTCGACCGGCTGGAGAAGGGGGTTCCTGCTCTGCACCGGCTCGATGATGACCGCCGCGATCTGTGCGGCGTCCCGCTCGATCGCCTGCAGCGCCTCCTCGCTCCCGTAGGTCAGCACCGTCAGCTCGGCGACGGCACTCTGCGGGATGCCCCGGGACACGGGGACGGTCCCCGCGCCACCGCCCCGACCCGCGAAACGCCCCAGCACCTGGTCCGCGTGGCCGTGGTAGGCGCCCTGGAAGGTGACGATGCGGTCGCGGCCGGTGGCGGCGCGGGCCAGCCGGATCGCCGCCGCGTTGGCCTCCGTACCGGAGTTGGCGAACGCCACCCGGTCCATCCCCGTCAGCTCGGTCAGCAGCTCCGCCGCCTCACCGGTCTCCACGCTGCGGGGGCCGAGCCGGATGCCCCGGGAGAGGTGCTCGCGCACCGGCTCCCGGACGAACTCGGGCTCGTGACCGAAGAGCAGGACACCGAAGCCCATGGTGATGTCGACATAGCTGTTGCCGTCGATGTCCTCCACCCGCGAACCCTCCGCGCGCCGGGCGGCCACCGGGTAGAGCATCTCCTTGGTCGACCCGCGGAAGCCGACGACCGCCCTGCTGTCGGCGAGTCTCCTGCGGTGGCTCTGAGCCAGTCGTTTGGAGCTAGCGGTCCGTGCGGTGTAGCGGCGTACCAGCTCGTCCAGATGTTCCTGCTGCCCGCGCGGGGCCGTGCGGCCCACCATGCCGGAGCCGGGGGCGACCACCACGCGGGGGCCGTGCGCCTGGGGCTGTTCCACCGGCGGCGGCGCCGGGGACTGCTCCGCCGGCGCCGCGGCGGGTACCCGTGCCCCCATCTGCTCGGCGATGCGCTCAGCCAGCCCGGCCATGACGGCCAGATCCTGGTCCAGATCCTGGGCGAATCTACCCCCGTCGTTCATCGGACCGCCTCACCGTCGAGCCGTTCGACCGCCGAGGCGTTCTGCGCGGCGAGCAGCTGGGACAGTTGCGTCATCAGCTGGAGCTGGATCTGGGACATCTGCCGCACCTGGCGGGCCAGCTCGTCGAGCTCCTGCCGAGTGACGAACCCGGCGGGAGGGGCGACCGAACTCGACGGGTCGACTCCCGCGGGGGACGGCGGCCGCACCGCCGTCGGAGCTTCGAGGGCGGGCGGGGCGAGGGTGGGCGGGACCGAGCGCTGTGGCGGAACCGCGAGCGGGACCGGTGCGGCGGCGGGGGTTGCGGGGGGCACCGCGTGCGATGCGGGGGCGGTCGGTTCCGGGGCCGCTGCCTCGGCGGTGCGCTGCGGCCCGGAAGCCGCTCCGGACGCCCGGGGCAGTCGCGCGGCGATCAGCTCCGCCAGCAGGCGGGGTGTCCCCGTGTCGTCGAACAGCTCCCTCATCGTCACCTTGACCTGGTGCTGCCGCTCCAGCTCACGCAGGACGTTGATCATCAGCAGGGAGTCCGCGCCGAGATCGAAGAAGGGGGTGTCGACCGGCACGGAGGTGAGATCCTCTCCGAAGCTCTGCGACAGCACCCCCAGAATGCTGTCGAGTATGTGCCCGGCGTCTGCCTGGTCCGCTGCCACGATGGCTTCCTCTCTCACTCGTATTTCGGGTCCCGGGGCCATGGGTGGCGCCCCCGCCCAGTGGTGTCGGTGCTGGAAGCGGTAACCGGGCAGCGGGATCCGCCGCCCCCCGGTGCCCGCCAGGAACAACTCCCAGTGCACGTCCGCGCCCGCGCAGTGGAGTTCGGACGCGGCGCCCCAGAGGGGGGCGAGCCCGCTGCCCCGCCGCAGGGACGGGACCGCCCGCACCGCGGGCAGGGCCCGTCGGGCGAGACCGCTGAGCGTGCTGTGCGGCCCGATCTCCAGCAGTACGTCGGGCCGCAGACCGGCGACGGTGCGCAGGGCCTCGTCGAAACGGACCGGTTCGCGGGCGTGGCGCACCAGGTGATCCGGGTCCGGGACCCAGCCCGGTGCGCGGGTCCGCCCGTCCAGGGAGCTGATGAGGGGGATCCGGAGAGGGGCGAAGGGCATCTTCTCCGCCAGTGCCCGGAACTCATCGAGCATCGGTTCCGTCAGCGCGGTGTGGAAGGCCCGGTCCACCGCGAGCCGTTCGTACGGGGTGCCGCGTCCGTCGAGCAGGGTGCATGCCCGGTCCACCGACGCCACGGGCCCCGCGAGCACCCGTGCGAGCTCCCCGTTGGTCACGGCGAGCTCCAGACCGGGCACCGCGGCGACGAGCGAGGCGGCGGACTCCTGATCGACGGCCGCGGCCACCATCGCGCCGGGCGGGCAGAGCCGCCGCATCAGCCGCCCCCGGGCCGTCACGAGCTCCAGCCCGTCCGCGAGGGTCAGCGCCCCGGCCGCGTACAGTGCCGCGTACTCACCCACGCTGTGGCCGGTCACGGCCTCAGGGGCGACGCCCGCCTCCTGCCAGAGCCGGACCAGGGCGCACTGCAACGCGTACAGGGCGGGCTGGGCCGTCCCGGTCGGCCAGACGCCGCCCTCCGCACCGCCCCCGCCACCCGGGACAGGACCGTCGGTGAGCAACCCCGCGAGCAGCGGTTCCCCGGTGAGCTCGCGGTGGAGCCTCTCACAGTGGTCCAGCACCTCGCGCACCACGGGGAACCGCTCGTACAGATCTGCCGCCGCTCCCGGGTACAGGGCGCCCTGTCCGGTGAACTGGTGGACGATTCCGGGTTGTTCACCGTCGCGGGATGCGGTTCCGGTGACCGTGTCCGCGGACGCGGTACCGGCGAGCCACCCGTCCAGGGAGTCGGCGAGTGCGGACGGGGTGGCGCCCCGGACGGCAATCCGGTGACGTCCGTGGGAGCGGCCGAGCGCGGCGGTGGTGACGAGATCGGCCGGGGAGAGCGCGGTCCGCCGGCGCAACTCGTCGCGGAGCGTGCGGGCGTTGTCCGCCAGGGCGTCCTCGGAGGTCGCGGAGACCAGGAGCACGTCCGGCGGAGCGGCCGAGCCCGAGCGGGGAGCCGGTTCGGGCGCCTCCTCCAGGATCAGGTGCACATTGGTGCCGCCGATGCCGAGGGAGGTCAGACCCGCGCGGCGGGGGGTTCCGGTCTCCGGCCACGGCTGGGGCGACCGGGGCGCGTAGAACGGGCTGTCGTCCAGCCGGAGCAGGGGGTTGGGTTCTTCGAAGCCTCCGATCGGCGGGATGACGCCGTGCTTCAGCACCAGCAGGGCCTTGACCAGGCCTGCCAGACCGGACGCCACGTCGAGGTGCCCGATGTTGGTCTTGACCGCTCCGAGGGCGCAGTAGCCGGTGCGCGCCGTGTCCTCCCGGTACGCGGCACCGGCACCCTCCAGTTCGATGGGATCGCCCTTCAGCGTGCCGGTGCCGTGGGTCTCCAGGTAGCCGATGGTCTCCGCGCCGACACCCGCGTGGTCCAGCGCCCGGCGGACGGCGATCCGCTGGCCCTGTGCGCTGGGCGCGGCGAACGCCCTCTTTCCGGAGCCGTCGTTGCAGATGCCCCAGCCCCGGATCACCCCGTGCACGGTGTCGCCGTCCACGAGGGCGCGGTCGAGCCGCTTCAGCACCACGGTCACCACCCCGGTGCCGCCGACCGTTCCGTTCGCCGCGGCGTCGAACGCCCGCAGCCGGCCGGTCTTCGAGAGGATCGAACCCTTCACGTAGTGGTAGCCGAGCACTTGGGGCACGTGGATGGCGGCGGCTCCCGCCAGCGCGACATCGCACTCACCCGTCAGAAGTGACTGCGCTGCCAGATGAACACCCACCAGCGAACTGGAGCAGGCCGTCTGCACATTGACGGCGGGGCCGGTGAGGCCCAGGCGGTAGGCGACCCGGGTGGCGTTGAAGTCGGTGAAGTTGCCCACCAGGATCTGCATTCCCGCCAGCCAGTCGGTGACATCCTCCTCCGGGAGAACGTTGTTGAGCAGGTAGGACTGCATGTTGTACAGGTGGTAGCCGGTGCTGGCGTAGACCCCCACGCGGGTGCCGTCCCGCTCGTCAGGACGCCCCGCGTTCTCCAGGGCATGCTGCGCGCACTCCAGGAAGATGCGCTGCTGGGGATCGGTGAGACGGGCCTCGCGGGCACTCATCCCGAAGTGCCTGGCGTCGAATCCCGCGATGTCGTCCAGGATCCCGGAGGCGCCGACGAAGTCGTCCCGCCCGTACAGCTCCTCCGGAACACCGGCGGCCGCCAGCCGGCTCCGCGAGAAGCGCGTGATGCGGTCCTCACCGTTGCGGACGATGCGCCAGAGCTCCTCGGGCGTGTCCGCTCCCGGCAGACGGAAGGCCGTTCCGATCACGGCGATGCGCGGGTCCATCTCGTCGGCGCCCATCAGTCGCGTCCCTCCGTCACCGGGTCGTCACTCTTCTCGCGCCGCTTCCCGGGCCCCGTGTCGACATGTCCGGCCACAGGGCCCGGTGCACGGCGCACCATGACCGTCCCCAGCAGTGCGAGGCACAGGACGATGGCCAGCCCGTGCAGCGAGGCAACCACCCCGAACGGTGAGAAGGACTCCAGCAGCGACCCGCTGACCAGCATCCCGAGACCGAACCCGGCGTTCTCCGTCGATGCGGAGAGCCCGAAGAGGCGGCCGCGCTGCTCGTCGGGGACGTCCTGCAGCCGGGACACGTAGACGACCTCGGTGACTCCGTCCGCAGCGCCCGCGACGAGCGCCATGACGAGTGTGGGTACGGTCGGCAGGCCGCTGAACACGAGGATGAACGCTCCCGACATGACGCAGGCGCCGAGCGCGAAGGCCCGCTCGCCCGGCGTGCGCCCGGTACGGCCGGTCCAACGGGCCAGCACCTGCTGGGCGATGATGGTGCCGACCGCCCAGGTCGCCCAGAACTGGCTGATGAAGGTGGCCGGATGATCCGGGTCGAGCAGGCTGGAGTAGACCGGAAGCGCGACGTTGTGGGAGGACGATCCCAGTCCGTCGACAGCCCGCACCGCGATCATCGCCATCAGCAGCGGCGCGGAGGTGAGCAGCATCCGGATCGTCCACGGCGGAGCGGCCGGTGCCCCGCCCGCACCTCTTTCCGTCTCTTTGTCCGCGTGCGACTCGGCGTGGCCGGGAACCGATCTCGTACGGATCGGCAGCAGGAGCAGGATCGTCGCCGAAACCAGGAAGGTGGCGGCGTCCAGCGCGAACGCCGTGCGGTATCCGAGCTGCGCCACCACGATGCCGGCTGACGAGAATCCCGCGACCATGGCGAGTGAACGGCCGATGACGAGGAGGCCGTTGGCACGGGTACGGAGATCGGGGCCGACGATCTCCGGGATGCTGCTGCGCAGAGCCACCTGGGAGAGGGTCGAGCAGGCCCCCGTGATCACGGCCAAGCCGTAGAGCAGGGTGACCCGGCCCGTCTCCGGTGCGAGCAGCAGGGCCAGGAGCGCCAGCGCCTGACAGGTGTCGGCGCCGACGATGAGGCGCTTGCGATCGTACGTCGAGACCAGGTGGCCGCTGAAGAATCCGGCACCGACGCTCGTGCCCAGCCGCACCGCCATGAAGAGTCCTGCGGCGAGGGCGCTCCCGGTGACGTGGTAGACGAACACGTTGAGCGCGACCATGTTGAGATAACTGCCGTACGCGGATATTCCGTTGCCGAGAACGAGCAGCCGGAAATGCTTCATGCGCACCTTTCCCTGGTCGACGAGAGAGAACCGGCGCACCGTGTCCCCCACGGACTCCGTCTGGCCACCTGTGTACCTGCCAACTCCGTCAAGCCTTGCCCGTCCGTCGCTCGCTTCACACCAGGAGTTGACGGTGGTTCCGGGGACGGTCCGCATGCGGAACGGTGGTGCGGGCGGTTCCCCCGGGGTCCGCCCATCGGTGTGAAGGCCGTTTGCCTGAACGGTGGTTGATCCCGGGTGTCCTCGGGAAGACCGATCGGCACGCACCGGAGCGACGGAGGGCCGCCAACCCGCGCAGCCCGTCGTAGGGTCGACCCGGCAACCGGACCACCCTGTCGGCCCCCGTCGCGGCCCAGCCACGACCCGGGATCAGCCCTCCGAGCCTCGTCTCATCGGCTCGGTCGGGGGAGGACGGCGACAGGGCGAGCGCTCCTCGCGCGGCACCGCTCGCCCGGGGCAGCCGTCTCCCCCACTCGCACGTCACCTTCGCGGGACGTACACGACTGGATTCAGCCAGTTCGGTTGTCCGTCCACGGCTCGTCCCCCGGCGCGTCGTGCACGCATCGGCGAAGCGGCCTCATCCCTCGGCGCCCGGTGGAGCTTGGCCGCCGACGGGGCGCCGCGGCAGCCGCTCTACTGGCGCTCCGGCTCTCCGCGCCCTTCTCGGCAAAGGCTCTCGGGCCGCGCTGGACCACCGGCCCGAGGCGTGGGCGGCTCCCTCGCGAGGACGGGCGCCGGTACGTCGGCGGGCCGCCGTCCCAGGTGCCGTTCGGCCGGGCGGAGGGCCCGTCGCTGTGCAGCCACTGTCCACGGGATCGCGTGACGAGCTCCCAGGTAGTCCGTTCGAGTGATTGGGACTTATCCGGACCTTTGCGAGTTTCCATCAAGGGCCCGCTTCGTTAGGGCTGTTATCCAGCGCGCACGTGGGACGTCTGTCCGCCAAGGTCTCCGGCCCCGGTCGCACGGTGTCGCCCGTCCGGCCATTCCTCGGGCGAGTCCATGCATACGGAAATTCCAAGGAAGAGCAGAAAATGCGACAGGTTCTGAAGAAAAACACGGTGCTCATCGCCGCCGCAACGGGGCTCCTGTCCGTCGCGGGTGGGCAGGCGTACGCCGATGCCGGCGCGTCCGGTGCGGCCGTCGGCTCCCCCGGCGTCGCCTCCGGGAACGTGGTCCAGGTCCCCGTGCACGTCCCGGTCAACCTGTGCGGCAACACGGTGAACGTCATCGCTCTGCTCAACCCGGCGTTCGGCAACACCTGCGCGAACACCAGCACGCCCGACGCACCGCCGGTGGACCAACCCCCGGTGATCCAGCCGCCGGTGGACCACCCCCCGGTGGACCACCCCCCGGTGGACCACCCCCCGGTGGACCACCCTCCCGTCGACCAGCCGCCGGTCGACCACCCCCCGGTGGACCACCCCCCCGTCGACCAGCCGCCGGTCGACCAGCCTCCCGTCGACCACCCCCCGGTGAACCAGCCGCCCACCGACCAGCCGCCGGTGGACCAGCCGCCCACGGACCAGCCGCCGTCGGAGGAGCCCCCGGCCGACCAGCCGCCGGCCGACCAGCCGCCGTCGGGTACGCCCGTGGCGCCGGCTCCGCCGGAGCTGGCCGAGACCGGTGCGGCCACCACCGGCCTGGCCGCGGGTACGAGCGCCGCGATGCTGCTCGGCGGTGTGCTGCTGATGCGACGCGCCCGGGACGCCCGTAACTGATCTCACGTCACACCGGAAGGTCCGGCGGACAGCGTGTGTTGCGCTGTCCGCCGGACCTTCCTGTCGTCGAGGGCTCCCCGGCCCGGGGGCGCTCCGATTGCTCGGGTCGGATCAGGGAGCGGGGCCCGGCCCGTACCGCGCGGGATGCCGGATCCGCGCTTCCCTCCGGTGGCGCCGGTCAGCCGGTGACGCGCTCGAAGACCGCGGCCAGCCCTTGGCCGCCGCCGATGCACATGGTCTCCAGGCCGTAGCGGGCCCCGGTGCGGTGCATCTCCCGGCTGAGGGTGGCGAGGATGCGGGCGCCGGTGGCGCCGACGGGGTGGCCGAGGGAGATGCCGGAGCCGTTCACGTTGATCCGCTGTTCGTGGTCGGTCGCGCCCAGTCCCAACTCGGTGGTGCAGGCGAGGACCTGGGCGGCGAAGGCTTCGTTGATCTCGATGAGGTCGAGGTCGGCGAGGGTGAGTCCGGCGCGCTCCAGAGCCGTCCTCGTGGCCGGGACCGGGCCGATCCCCATCGTCGAGGCTGGAACCCCGGCGCGGGCGAAGGAGACCAGCCGGACCAGCGGGGTCAGGCCCAGGCGTCGGGCGGTGGCCGCGCTGGTGACGAGGCAGGCGGCGGCCGCGTCGTTCTGGCCGCTGGCGTTGCCCGCGGTGACCGTCGCCTCCGGATCGGACCCGCCCCTCACCGGTCGCAGCGCGGCCAGTTGCTCGGCGGTGGTGTCCGGCCGGGGGTGCTCGTCGGCGGTGACGGTGTGCTCGCCCTTGCGGGTCCTGACGGTGACGGGAACGGTCTCGGCGTCGTACCGCCCCTCGGCGGCGGCGCGGGCGGCCCGTTGCTGGGAGCGCAGCGCGAGCGCGTCCTGGTCCTCGCGCGTGATGCCGTACGTCCGGCGCAGGTTCTCGGCCGTCTCGATCATTCCGCCGGGGACGGGGTGGTGGAGGCCGCCGGCGGTGGCCCGGCCGCGCGCGAGGGCGTCGTGGAGCTGGAGACCAGGCCCCTTGATGCCCCAGCGGCCTTCGTGGGTGTAGTAGGGGGCGGCGCTCATGACGTCGACCCCGCCCGCGATCACCACCTCGCTGAAGCCCGCGCGGATCTGCATGGCCGCGTCGAGGACGGCCTGGAGACCCGAACCGCAGCGCCGGTCGATCTGTGTCCCCGTGACGGTGACGGGGAGCCCCGCGTCGAGTGCGGCGACCCGGCCGATGGCCGGGGCCTCGGAGGTCGGGTAGGCGTGCCCGAGGATGACTTCGTCGATCCGGTCCGGGTCGACGCCGGTGCGCGCGACGATCTCGGAGATGACGCGGGCGGCGAGTGCCGCGGGGGTCTGCTGCGCGAAGGAGCCGCCGAAGCGGCCGATCGGGGTGCGCAGCGGTTCGCAGACGACGACATCCTGGGGATCGGGCACGGCGGGGCCTCTCGGTACGGGTACGAGCCGGACGCCGCACGGCCCGGGCGGCGTACGGCGCGGGGGCGCGCAGTGGGCCGCGCGGTGCGGAACCCGGTGCGCTCCCCCGCCACGACCCTCGCATCCGGTGACTGAGTCGGTCCAATACCGAAATGGCCCGCGGTTGAGACGAAGGGCGTCCTAATCGCTCGCGGTCGGTGTCGGCAGTGCCTCCTCGGCCACGGCGAGTACCGCTCTCAGCGCGGCGGAGGGGTTGTCCTCGCGCCAGGCGAGCGCGGTCCGACGGCGGACCGGAGGTCCGGCGAGGGGCCGGTGGACGAGCCCGTTCTGCTGGATGTGGCCGCAGGAGCTCACCGTCAGGGTCACGCCCACTCCGGCCGCGACCAGCGCCATGATCGTGTACGAGTCGGGGGCTTCCTGCACCACGCGCGGGGTGAACCCGTGCCCCGCGCACGCCTGTTCCATGGCGGCGCGGACGGTGGAGCCGGCGTCGGCCGGGAAGGAGACGAACGGCTCGTCCGCGAGGGCGCCGAGGGGTACGGCGGGCAGGGACGCGAGCGCATGGTCGGAAGGAAGAGCGCAGAGGAGCTCCTCCTCCCCGATCACCCGGTGGACCACGCCCGGCCTGTCCGCCGGCAGCCGGACGAACCCGAGGTCGAGCGAACCGTCCGCGACCCTGGCCAGCGCGACGTCGGCATAGGTCTGGCCGGTCATGGCCAGCTCCAGGCCCGGGTGGGCGGCCCGGACGGCGCGGGTGAGCCGGGGCAGGGTCTCGTGGGAGGAGGCCCCCGCGAAACCGATGGTGACCCGGCCGTACTCGCCCCGCCCGGCGGCGCGGGCCACCCCCGCCGCGGCGTCGAGTCCGGCCAGGGCTGTCCGTACGGGGCCGAGGAAGGCCTCCCCCGCGCTGGTCAGCCGCACGGAGCGGGTGCTGCGCTCGAAGAGCTGGACGCCGAGCTCCTTCTCCAGCCGGCGGATCTGCTGGCTGAGGGGCGGCTGAGCCATCCGGAGCCGCCGGGCGGCGCGGCCGAAGTGGAGCTCTTCGGCCACCGCGACGAACCCGACCAGATGACGCAGTTCCACGGAGTCTCCCCCTCTCGATCGAGCGGGCCGACCGGGTCCGCGGAGCCGGACGGTCTCCGGCTCCGAGAGTAATCGGGTGGTGTACCGCTCTCCAACGGTCCGTCCCGTACGCCGCAGGGGCGGGCGCCGGGCGAGGCGCCCCGCTGTCCGCTCCCAGGGTTTCCGCGGCTTCGGCGACGGGGAGACCGTGGCTCCGTGGTGCGGGGGAGGCGGTCCGCGGTGGTCAGGCGGCGGCGCGGGGGCGACGCAGTTCGGCCTGTCCGAACAGGAGGGCGTATCCGTCGGGGAGCCGGCGGATGACCCGGTCGAGGAGGTCGGGCCCGGCGAGGCGGGCGACGACGGCGAGCACGGCTCCGGTGTCCCAGCGTGCCGTGGCCGCGGTGGTGCCGGTACGGGTCGCCAGGTCCGCGACGAAGTTCCATCCGGTGAGCGGCTCTCCGGCGGGGACCTGACCGCTCAGGGTGAGCGCGGCCTCGACGGGCAGGCACTGCGCGAGATCGACGCGTTCGCCACCGCGGATCTGGCGCCCGAGGGCGCCGAGAACGGCGTGGACGACTTCCTCCGCACGTTCGACGGTGGGGTACGCGCCCTCGTCGCGGACTCGTTCGAGCAGCTGGTCGAACGTCATGGCCACAGCGGTCGGGTGGGCTCGGAGTCGGTCGTGCATGGTGCGGCGCTTGCCTTTCTGTTAGAGGGCCGGGCCGGGGGCGAGGGCTGGGTGGGCGGGTGGGTGGCGAGAACGGGGCCGGGGCGAGCACGGGGACGGAGGAGGTCCGGGACGCGGGCGTGGCGGGACGACCCGACGGGCCATCGGCTCTTCCGCGGGACGCGCGGGGCGCCGCGGTGCGTGGTCCCGGGCGGAGGGCGGGGGCCGGGGGGACAGGTGTGTCCCGCCCTCCGCCACGGGGTGCCGGACGGTTCAGCCGGAGATCTCCCGGCGGTCGGACTGGCCGCCGATGGTGATCTTGCGCGGCTTGGCGCGCTCGGCGATCGGAATCCGCAGGGTCAGGACACCTGCGTCGTAGTCGGCTTCGATGTGCTCGGTGTCGAGGGTGTCGGCCAGCATGATCTGGCGGGAGAAGACGCCGAGGGGCCGCTCGCAGAGCTCCATCTGGACACCCTCGGACCGCTCCGCGGGCCGTCGCTCGGCCTTCACGGTCAGCATGTTGCGCTCGACGTCGACATCGATCGCCTCGGCGGGCACTCCGGGGAGGTCGAGGGCGATCACGTAGGTGTCGCCCTGTCGGTAGGCGTCCATCGGCATCACGGACGGCTTCGACCAGGTTCCCGAGGTGCCGGACAGCTGCTGGACGATGCGGTCCATCTCGCGGAACGGGTCAGTGCGCATCAACATCGCGAAACACCTCCAGTTGGCTCAGGCAGGAACTGCCAATGCGCTTCCAGGTGCTTCCGTTGTAGCATGTCATCGAAACGATGACAAGCAGGATGTCATCCATAGGGTGACAGACGTCAGGAGACTGCCATGGACGACGCTCACGGCACCGCCGAGCCGGACCTCCCCGTCCCGTTCCTGGCCGCCGCCGCGGCGCTGGAGGCCATCGACCGCGCCGTCAAGGACGCACGGGACCCCTCCGCGGCGGGGCGCGGGGCGAACGGCGGACCGGGAGACGCGGCGGCCGACCGGGCCCAGGTTCCGCCGGCCGGCTCGGGTCCCCACCCCGCTCTCGCCGCTCTGCTGATGCTGCGCGAAGTCCGGGAGCAGCTCGCCGGTTGGGAGAGCGGGCTGATCGAGACGGCGCGCGACCAGGGAGCGAGCTGGGCCGATCTCGCCGGACCGCTCGGGGTGGCCAGCCGGCAGGCCGCCGAGCGCCGTTACCTGCGCCAGCGCCCCGGCAAGGCCGGCAGCACCGGCGAACAGCGCGTCCAGGCCACCCGTACCACCCGGGCCGCGGACCGCACCGTCACCGTCTGGGCCCGCGACCACGCGGCCGACCTCCGTCGTCTCGCCGGCCGGGTCACCGCGCTGACCGGGCTGCCCGAAGGGGCCGCGGACGCCGTCGACGAACTGAACCGGGCCCTCGCGCACTCCGACCCCGCCCGGCTCATCCGCCCGCTGGCCGACTCCCGCCCTCACCTGGGGGCCCGGGACACCGACCTCGCCGCACGCATCGACGCCCTGACCGAGCACACCGAGCGCCTCCGCCGTGACACCCGTCACCAGCGCGACGCCTGACGCACCGAGTACCGCGCGCCGCCGAGAGGCCGCCGGACACCGGGGGGACAAGGAGCCGTGGGAAGCGGTGCGGGGCCGGCGCTACGCCATCGTCCTGGACCCGGACGGGTGCGGCGTGCAGCCCTTCGGCGACGCGGCCTGACCGGCGCGTACCGCCCCGGGCCCCCGGGTCGGGGAAACCCGTCCTACTCGGGGGGTCCCGGCTTCCAGGTGGATCCGCCGACCGGCCCGTCGGCGGCGTCCCTGTGCTCCTCCGGCTTCTTCGCCTCCTTGTCGCGGGCCGCGTGCAGCCGGGACCTCAGGTCGTCCGGGGGCAGGAAGCGGGACCAGCGTTCCGGGTACTCGGAGGGCATGTCGCCGCCCTCGTCGGCGCCGTCCTCGTCGTCCGCGTACATCGCCCAGGCCGAGGGCCGGGTCCGGGCGACGAACTCGGCGGCCTGCGCGGCGCGGGCGAGATCGTTGGCCTCACGGGCGGCGGCCGTCGCCAGCGACGGCCACACCCGGTCGATGGCGGCGTTGACCGCGGCGCCGACGAGCACCGCGAAGGCGGAGACTCCGATCCACAGGAGGACGGCGATGGGTGCGGCGAGCGATCCGTAGATCGTCGGGCCCTCGACGGTGCTGGTCAGGTAGAACCGCAGGACGAAGCTGCCGATCACCCACATCGCCAGAGCCACCAGCGCGCCCGGCACGTCCTCCATCCACGGCGACCGCACGGGAACGGAGACGTGGTAGAGGGTGGTCAGGAAGGCGATGGTGAGCAGGATGACCAACGGCCAGTAGAGGACGGCGAGGACCTCGGTGCCCCAGGGAACGAACTCGACCACCCGGTCGGGTCCGGCCACCAGCAGGGGCAGCACGACGGCCCCCAGCAGCAGGGCGACGACGTACAGCAGGAAGGCGAGCAGGCGGGTCTTGACGATGCCGCGCTGGCCGTCGAGGCCGTACATGACGGTGATGGTCTCGACGAAGACGTTGACCGCGCGGGAGCCGGACCACAGGGCGATGGCGAAGCCGATGGAGATGACGTCGGGGCGCGCCCCGTTGGTGATGTCGTCCAGGAGCGGCTTGGCGAAGTCGTTGACCCCACGCTGGGAGAGGACCGCCTGCGCGGCGTCGAGGATGTTGTGCTCGATGGAGGCGACCGTGGCGGTGGAGGTCCACTCGTCGACGTAGCCGAGGAGACCGATCAGGCCGAGCAGCAGGGGCGGCAGGGACAGCAGGGTGAAGAACGCCGCCTCGGCCGCGAGCCCGAGGATGCGGTACTCCATGCACGAGTTGACGGTGTCCTTGAGCAGATGCCACGCCATCTGCCGCTTGGAGACGTTGCGGTAGAGAACTCGGGCGCGGTGGAGCCGGCTCGATCTCCGCTCGGGTGTTTCCTTTGCTGCCTGCACCTCCTTACCGTAACGGCATGGCAGCCACCACCCACACAGTGACCAATCAGGTACCGCCGCTGGTCGGCTACGACGTGTTCGGCGCGGACCGCGCCCTGTCCGAGGCGGTGGAGCGACATCTCGCCCCCGGGGTCCTGGCGGAGGCCCGGCAGGAGTTGACCACGCTCGGACAGGCGGCCGGATCGGCCCAGGCGCGGGAGTGGGGGGCGCAGGCGAACGAGAATCCACCGAAACTGCGCACGCACGACCGATACGGACACCGTATCGACGAGGTCGAGTTCCATCCGGCCTGGCACCGGCTGCTGGGCCACGCCGTGACCGCGGGGCTGACCGACGCCTGGGGCAGGGAGGGCGGTCACGTGCGGCGGGCGGCCGGCTTCCTGGTGTGGACGCAGGCCGAGGCGGGACACGGCTGTCCGCTGTCGATGACGCACGCCGCGGTGCCCGCGCTGCGGACCGATCCGGCGCTCGCCGCCGTGTGGGAGCCGCTGCTGACCTCGCACGTCTACGAGGAGGGGCTGCGGTCCCCCGCGCAGAAGCCGGGCGTCCTCTTCGGGATGGGGATGACCGAGAAGCAGGGCGGTACGGACGTCCGCTCCAACACGACCCGGGCCGAACCGCTGGCCGCCGAGGGCGAGTACCTGCTCACCGGTCACAAGTGGTTCTGCTCCGCTCCGATGTCGGACGGCTTCCTGGTGCTGGCGCAGGCCCCGGGCGGGCTGACCTGCTTCCTGGTGCCGCGGGTGCTGCCGGACGACACCCGCAACGTGTTCGCGCTCCAGCGGCTCAAGGACAAGCTGGGCAACAGGTCCAACGCGTCGGCCGAGGTCGAGTTCGACCGGACGTGGGGGCGCCGGGTCGGCGAGGAGGGGCGGGGGGTGCGCACCATCATCGAGATGGTCGCGGCGACCCGCCTGGACTGCGTCGTCGGTTCCGCCGCGCTGATGCGGCAGGCGGTGGCGCAGGCGGTCCACCACAGCAGCCACCGGAGCGCGTTCGGCGGGCTGCTGGTCGAGAAGCCGCTGATGCGCAACGTGCTCGCCGATCTCGCGCTGGAGTCCGAGGCGGCGACGGTGCTGGGGATGCGGCTGGCCGCCGCGTACGACGCGGACACCGAGGAGGAGCGGGCGTTCCTGCGGCTGGCGGTGCCGGCCGCGAAGTACTGGGTGACCAAGCGGTGCACCGCCGTGGTCGGCGAGGCGCTGGAGTGCCTGGGCGGCAACGGGTACGTGGAGGAGTCGGGGATGCCCCGGCTGCTGCGGGAGGCGCCGCTCAACTCCCTCTGGGAGGGGTCCGGCAATGTGCAGGCGCTCGACGCGCTGCGCGCGCTCCAGCGGGAGCCGAAGGCGCTGGACGCGTTGCTGCGGGAGGTCGGGAAGGCGCGGGGCGCCGATCACCGCCTGGACGGGGCGATCAAGGATCTGCTGACCGACCTGGCCGACCTGGACGGGGTGGAGGCACGGGCCCGGCGGATCGTCGAGCGGATGGCGTTGGTGCTCCAGGGTTCGCTGCTGGTGCGCTGGGCGCCGCCGGAGGTCGCCGACGCCTTCTGCGCCTCGCGGCTGGGCGGTGACTGGGGTTCGGCCTTCGGGACGCTGCCGCACACCCTCGGTCTGAAGTCCGTCGTCGCCCGGGCCCGGCCGGTCGTGGACCCGTCCTGACCGCGGGGCCGTCCCGTCCCCGGCCCAGGAGGCGTCACGGGGCCGGGCGCAGCGAAGGAGGGTGGTGCTGCGCCGACACGGCACCACCCTCCCCGCCGGTGCTGCACCGAGCGGCGCCGGCGCGAAGCCACGCCGAACGGTGTGGTGCCAGTCTCACCGTTCGCCCGAGGCTTGGCCAAGAGTTGCAAAGGGTTGCAAGCGGGCGTACGCGGGGGCGGCAGGGGCCCGCCGCGACGGCAGGATGAGTACCTCGGGTCCCCGACCGGGGCCGAGGCACCTTTTGTGGGGGGGAAGATCCGTGATGGAGAGAGGCCCTGCCCGGACGGCACCGCCGGTTCCTCCGCCGGGACAGGCGGACGCGGTGCGGGCGCTGCGCCGGGCGCGTGAGGCGCGGCTGACGGGGCGGCGCACCGGCGCCGCGCCCCGGGCGGAGATCGACGCCTCCTGGTCCCGGGCGCTGCGCAACGGGATCGATCCGGAGCGGGCGCCGGACGGGCCGTTGATGGAGGCGGAGGAGATCGAGCACCGGCGGCGGTCCACGGCGCTCGGCGCGGTGATGCCGTTGCTGCGCGAAGGGCTGGCCGCCTTCGCGGACTCCACGCGGCAGATCATGGTGGTCAGCGATGCGGAGGGGCGTGTGCTCTGGCGGCAGGGCGACCGTTCCGTGCTGCGGCGGGCGGAGGGCATCCTGCTGGAGGAAGGCGCCACGTGGACCGAGCCGGTGAGAGGGACCAACGCGATCGGTACCTCGCTGGCCGCGCGTACCCCCGTTCGGGTGCACTCCGCCGAGCACTTCGTGGACGCCCTGCAGAGCTGGACGTGCGCGGCGGCGCCGGTCCGCGATCCGCGTGACGGCCGGCTGATCGGCGTCGTCGACATCAGCGGTCCGGAGTCGACCTTCCATCCGGCGACGCTGGCCCTGGTGGATTCGGTGGCGAAGCTCGCCGAGAGCGAGATACGCAACCGCCACCTGTCGACGATCGAGCGGCTGCGGTCCGTGGCCGCTCCGATCCTCTGCCGGATCGGCGGCCGGGCCCTCGCCGTGGACGCCCACGGCTGGCTGGCCGCGGTGGCCGGGATGCCGCCGGTGGACCGGCTGCCGCTGCCGAAGTCGCTCGCGCCGGGCCGGGCGTGGTTCCCGTCGCTGGGGATGTGCCGGGTGGAGCCGCTGCCCGGGGGCTGGCTGGTGCAGGTGGTGGACGGGGCGTCGGGAAACCCGTCGGACGGGCCGCCGCGGCGGGTGGTGCTCGACCTGGGGCGGGCCGGGCAGCCGGTGGTGCACGTGGCGGGGCCGGTGGGCACCTGGACGCAGCGGCTCTCGCCCCGCCACGCGGAGCTGCTGTACGCGCTGGCCCTGCGCAGGGACGGGTGCACCGCTTCCGAGCTGGCGCGGGACATCTTCGGCGACGGCACCCGCACGGTGACGGTGCGCGCGGAGATCTCCCGGATGCGCCGTCATCTCGCCGAGGTGCTGGCCCACCGCCCGTACCGTTTCCGGGAAGGGGTGGACGTGGAGATCGTGCACCCGGAGAAGCCGGCCGATCTGCTGCCGCACTCGACCGCGCCGGTGGTGGTCCGGGCCAGGACGTCGGCGGAGGGCGGCTGAGTCGCGGTCCTCCCGGCGGCGGCGCCTCCGGAGCACGGGCCGCCGTCGGCGCGGCCGGGGCCCCGCTTCGCCGGCTCCGGGGGCGTCGTGGTTCCCTGACGCCCATGAACAGCCCCGATCGCCCCGCCGCCACCACCGACGTGACCACCTGGTCCCTGGAGCAGACCTCTCCCGACGATCTCGAACCCGCGAAGGCACCCGACGGTGACGTCCGGATCGTGCGGGCCGAGGTGCCGTCGCCGGAGTTCAGCCGCTTCCTCTACACGGCGGTCGGCGGGGACGTCCGCTGGACGGACCGGCTCGCGCTGACGTACGCGCAGTGGCAGGAGATCGTGGACCGGCCGGGGGCCGAGACGTGGGTGGCGTACGTCGACGGGACGCCGGCCGGGTACGTCGAGCTGGACCCGCAGGACGACGGTGCCGTGGAGATCATGTACTTCGGGCTCCTGCCCGCCTTCCGGGGCCGCCGGATCGGGGGCCATCTGCTCGGTGCGGGTACCGCGCGGGCCTGGGACCTCGCCGAGCGGTGGCCCGGCCGGCCGGCGACCCGGCGGGTGTGGCTGCACACCTGCTCGCTGGACGGTCCGCACGCGCTGGCCAACTACCGGCGCCGCGGGTTCCGCCTCTTCGACACGAAGGTGAGCCAGGAGTCCGTGGGCGCGGCGCCCGGACCGTGGCCGGGGGCGTTCCCGTCCTGAGCAGGGAGTCCACCAGTTGAACCACCCGGGGAAGAGGGTCCGTCACCACCTTTCGGACATACGGGACCGATGGGCGCCCATCGGAGAAGGAACGGGGTGACGGGGGCCACACCATCTCGCCGTACGAGACGATCTCGTCCGCATGGTGGATAGCTATGGACTGCCCGGAGACGCGCATGACACGCTTCCGTCATGTCTGGAACTGGGATTGCCTTGGTGAGTCGACGCCACGTCGACCTCTGCCGCATGTCCAGCGCCATCTGTCCGGCGGGCTGACAGTCCCAGCACCGCCGCGCTCCCCCTTCCTCTGCAAGCCCCGCCGCACCACCGCGTCCACGCGAGTGCGCAGCTCAGAGCCGCCCTCCCGCAGTCCCGAAGGACGTATTGTCATGGCCGCTACCCCTGAACAGCCTGCGACCACCACTCCCCGCCGCAAGACCGGACGCCACCGCGGCGAGGGCCAGTGGGCGATGGGGCATCACACCCCCCTCAACGGGAACGAGCAGTTCAAGAAGGACGACGACGCTCTCAACGTGCGGGCACGCATCGAGAACATCTACTCCAAGCGCGGTTTCGACTCCATCGACCCCAACGACCTCCGCGGACGCATGCGGTGGTGGGGCCTGTACACCCAGCGCAAGCCCGGGATCGACGGCGGCAAGACCGCGGTGCTGGAGCCGGAGGAGCTGGACGACCGCTTCTTCATGCTGCGGGTGCGTATCGACGGTGGCCGGCTGACCTCCGCACAGCTCCGCGCGATCGGTGAGATCTCCCAGCAGTACGCCCGCGGCACGGCGGACATCACAGACCGTCAGAACATCCAGCTGCACTGGATCGCCATCGAGGACGTCCCGGCCATCTGGGAGAAGCTGGAGGCCGTCGGGCTCTCCACCACCGAGGCGTGCGGCGACTGCCCGCGAGTGATCATCGGTTCGCCGGTGGCGGGCATCGCGGCCGACGAGATCATCGACGGCACCCCGGCGGTGGACGAGATCCACGAGCGGTACATCGGCAGCAAGGAGTTCTCCAACCTGCCCCGCAAGTTCAAGACCGCGATCTCCGGTTCGCCGGTCCAGGACGTGGTCCACGAGATCAACGACATCGCCTTCGTCGGCGTCGAGCACCCCGAGCACGGGGCCGGGTTCGACCTCTGGGTCGGCGGCGGGCTCTCCACCAACCCGCGGTTCGCCGAACGCCTGAACGCCTGGGTGCCGTTGGACGAGGTGCCCGACGTGTGGGCCGGCGTCGTCGGGATCTTCCGGGACTACGGCTACCGCCGCCTGCGCACCCGGGCCCGTCTGAAGTTCCTGATGGCCGACTGGGGGCCCGCCAAGTTCCGCCAGGTGCTGGAGGACGAGTACCTGAAGCGTCCGCTGCTCGACGGCCCCGCCCCCGCGCAGCCCACGTCCCGCTGGCGCGACCACATCGGGGTGCACGAGCAGAACGACGGCAACTTCTACGTGGGGTTCGCACCCCGCGTGGGCCGCGTGGACGGCTCCACCCTCACCAAGATCGCGGATCTCGCCGCCGCGCACGGTTCCGACCGGCTGCGCACCACGGTCGAGCAGAAGATGATCGTCCTCGACGTGGCGCCCGACCAGGTCGACTCGCTGGTCGAAGGGCTGGAGGCACTGGACTTCCAGGTGCGCCCCTCGTCCTTCCGGCGCGGCACGATGGCCTGCACCGGCATCGAATTCTGCAAGCTGGCGATCGTCGAGACGAAGGCGCGCGGCGCCGCGCTCATCGACGAACTGGAGCGCCGCCTGCCGGAGTTCGACGAGCCGCTGACCATCAACATCAACGGGTGCCCCAACGCCTGTGCCCGTATCCAGACCGCGGACATCGGTCTCAAGGGGCAGCTGATGCTGGACTCCGAGGGCAACCAGGTGGAGGGCTACCAGGTGCACCTGGGCGGCGCGCTCGGTCTGGAGGCCGGCTTCGGTCGCAAGGTCCGCGGTCTGAAGGTCACTTCGGCCGAGCTTCCGGAGTACGTCGAGCGGGTGCTGAGCTGCTACCAGGACGAGCGCGAAGAGGGCGAGCGGTTCGCCACCTGGGCGGCGCGGGCCACCGCGGAGTCGCTGTCATGAGCGAGCGAGCCGCTCCGTTCTACTGCCCGTACTGCGGGGACGAGGACCTGCGTCCGCACGAGACCGGGCACGGCGCCTGGGAATGTGCGTCCTGCAACCGCGCGTTCCAGCTGAAGTTCCTGGGTCTGCTGGCCCAGGGGCTGCTGCGCAACGACGGTGAAGGGGAACGGACATGACGAACACCCTGAGGGACGGCGGGCGCACCGACGCCGAGTTGGAGGAACTCGCCGAGCGGGCCGGCCGGGAGCTGGAGGACGCCTCGGCGCTCTCCATCCTGACGTGGGCGGCGGACACCTTCGGCGAGCGGTTCTGCGTCACCTCCTCGATGGAGGACGCGGTCGTCGCCCACCTCGCCTCCCGGGCCCGGCCCGGCGTGGACGTGGTCTTCCTGGACACCGGCTACCACTTCCCCGAGACCATCGGGACCCGGGACGCGGTCGAGGCGGTGATGGACGTGAAGGTCATCACGCTGACCCCCCGTCAGTCGGTGGCCGAGCAGGACGCCGCGTACGGACCGCAGCTGCACGACCGCGACCCCGACCTGTGCTGCGCGCTGCGCAAGGTGAAGCCGCTCGAAGAAGGGCTGACCGGATACAGCGCCTGGGCGACCGGGCTGCGCCGCGACGAGTCCCCGACCCGGGCCGGCACCCCGGTGGTCGGCTGGGACGCGAAGCGCCGCAAGGTGAAGGTCTCGCCGATCGCGCGCTGGACGCAGGAGGACGTGGACGCCTACGTGCTGGAGCACGGGGTGCTCACCAACCCGCTGCTGATGGACGGTTACGCCTCCGTCGGCTGCGCGCCCTGCACCCGCCGGGTGGCCGAGGGCGAGGACGCGCGCGCCGGCCGCTGGGCCGGTCGGGGCAAGACCGAGTGCGGGCTGCACGGCTGATGACGACTGATCAGGAGATATCGATGAGCGTGACGGAGACGGGAGCCACCGTCTGGCTGACCGGTCTGCCGAGCGCGGGCAAGACCACCATCGCGTACGAACTCGCCGGCCGGCTAAAGAGCGACGGCCACCGGGTGGAGGTCCTCGACGGGGACGAGATCCGGGAGTTCCTCTCCGCGGGCCTCGGCTTCTCCCGCGAGGACCGCCACACGAACGTGCAGCGCATCGGCTTCGTCGCCGAACTGCTCGCGGCGAACGGCGTGAAGGTGCTGGTACCGGTGATCGCCCCGTACGCGGACAGCCGCGACGCCGTCCGCAAGCGGCACCACTCCGAGGGCACCCCCTATCTGGAGGTGCACGTCGCGACACCGGTGGAGGTCTGCTCGGAACGCGACGTGAAGGGGTTGTACGCCAAGCAGGCCGCCGGCGAGATCAGCGGCCTCACCGGGGTCGACGACCCCTACGAGGCGCCCGAAGCACCCGACCTGCGCATCGAGTCGCACCAGCAGACCGTGCAGGAGTCCGCAAGCGTGCTCCACGCGCTGCTCACCGAGAGGGGCCTGGCGTGACGTCCGTCGCCACCGTGCCGGAAGGCACCGTCAACCCGTACGCGCTCAGCCACCTCGACTCGCTGGAGTCGGAGGCGGTCCACATCTTCCGTGAGGTGGCGGGGGAGTTCGAGCGGCCGGTGATCCTCTTCTCCGGCGGCAAGGACTCCATCGTGATGCTCCACCTCGCGCTGAAGGCCTTCGCCCCCGCCCCGATCCCGTTCACGCTGCTGCACGTCGACACCGGGCACAACTTCCCCGAGGTCCTCGACTACCGCGACCGCACGGTCGCCGCACACGGGCTGCGCCTGCACGTCGCCTCCGTCCAGGAGTACATCGACGCCGGCACCCTGCGCGAGCGCCCCGACGGCACCCGCAACCCCCTGCAGACCGTCCCGCTCACCGAAGCGATCCAGCGCCACCGCTTCGACGCCGTCTTCGGCGGGGGACGCCGCGACGAGGAGAAGGCACGCGCCAAGGAACGCGTCTTCTCCCTCCGCGACGAGTTCTCCCAGTGGGACCCCCGCCGCCAGCGCCCCGAACTCTGGCAGCTCTACAACGGCCGCCACGCCCCCGGCGAACACGTCCGCGTCTTCCCGATCTCCAACTGGACCGAACTCGACGTCTGGCAGTACATCCAGCGCGAGCGCATCGAACTCCCCGAGATCTACTTCGCCCACCACCGCGAGGTCTTCAACCGCCACGGCATGTGGCTCACCGCCGGCGACTGGGGCGGCCCCAAGGACACCGAACCCACCCAGACCCGCCTCGTGCGCTACCGCACCGTCGGCGACATGTCCTGCACCGGAGCCGTCGACTCCGACGCCACCACCCTCGACGCCGTCATCACCGAGATCGCCGCCTCCCGCCTCACCGAACGCGGCGCCACCCGCGCCGACGACAAGATGAGCGAAGCCGCGATGGAAGACCGCAAGCGTGAGGGGTATTTCTAAATGACCACCACCACGGACCAGTCGGCCGACCCACTGGCGGAGACCACGCTGCTGCGCTTCGCCACCGCCGGCTCCGTCGACGACGGCAAGTCCACCCTCGTGGGCCGCCTCCTGCACGACTCGAAGTCGGTCCTCACCGACCAGCTGGAGGCCGTCGAGCACGCCTCCCGCAACCGGGGCCAGGACACCCCCGACCTCGCCCTCCTCACCGACGGGCTGCGCGCGGAGCGCGAGCAGGGCATCACCATCGACGTCGCCTACCGCTACTTCGCCACGCCCCGGCGCCGGTTCATCCTCGCCGACACCCCGGGCCACGTGCAGTACACCCGCAACATGGTCACCGGCGCCTCCACGGCCGAGCTCGCCGTCGTCCTCGTCGACGCCCGCAACGGCGTCGTCGAGCAGACCCGGCGCCATGCCGCCGTCGCCGCCCTGCTCCGCGTCCCGCACGTCGTCCTCGCCGTCAACAAGATGGACCTCGTGGGGTACGAGGAGCCGGTCTTCGCCGCGATCGCGAAGGAGTTCACCGCGTACGCGGCCTCGCTCGGCGTCCCGGAGATCACCGCGATCCCCATCTCGGCGCTGGCCGGGGACAACGTCGTGGAACCGTCCGCGCACATGGACTGGTACGGCGGCCCGACGGTCCTGGAACACCTGGAGACCGTGCCGGTGAGCCACGACCTGACCGCGTGCCCGGCGCGCTTCCCGGTGCAGTACGTCATCCGCCCGCAGAGCGCGGAGCACCCCGACTACCGCGGCTACGCGGGCCAGATCGCCTCGGGCGTGCTGCGGGTCGGCGAGTCCGTCACCGTGCTGCCCTCGGGCCGTACCTCGACGATCGCGGGCATCGACGCGCTGGGCGAGAGCGTGGACACGGCGTGGGCGCCGCAGTCGGTGACCGTGCGCCTCGCGGACGACGTGGACGTCTCGCGCGGCGACCTGATCGCCCCGAGCGGTGACCTGCCGGCCTCCACGCAGGACGTCGAGGCGACCGTCTGCCACGTCGCGGACCAGCCGCTCACGGTCGGCCGGCGGGTGCTGCTGAAGCACACCACGCGCACGGTCAAGGCGATCGTGAAGGACATCCCCTCGCGGCTCACCCTGGACGACCTCTCCCAGCACCCCGCCCCGGGGCAGCTGGTCGCCAACGACATCGGGCGGGTGGTGGTGCGTACCGCCGAACCGCTCGCGCTCGACGCGTACGCCGACTCCCGGCGTACCGGATCGTTCCTGCTGATCGACCCCGCGGACGGAACGACCCTCTCGGCCGGCATGGCGGGCGCCTCGTTCGCCGAGGCCGCCCGGGCCGGGGCAGCGGCACCCGCAGCGGGCGACGACGACGCCGAATGGGACTTCTGATGAGAACCGATTTCTTCTCCTCCTTCGCCAAGGAGGGCGGTCGCGTGGGCAGCGGTGCTCTCGGCAGCGGCCAGGGCGGGGTGGCGCGATGTGCGTGATGACGTACGCGCACTGCCTGCGCGCCCTCCCGCACCACACGCACGGCCCGTACAGACGAAGACCTGCCGACCGCCCGGCCGCGTCCCCTCGCACCCGAGGGACGTAGAGTCCGGCCAACGAGAGGAAAGCCTCCCGTGCCAGCCACCCGTACCACCGTCCGCCGCAGCCTCGCCGCTGCCGCCGCACTGCCGCTGCTCGCCGTGGTTCTCACCGCCTGCGGCTACGGCTCCGAGTCGACCGACGACGACTCGAAGAAGGCGGACGTCACCGCAGGGGAGAAGAAGCTCTCCGCGGACACCGTGAACATCGGGTACTTCCCGAACCTCACGCACGCCACCGCCCTGGTCGGAGTCCAGGAGGGCACCTTCCAGAAGGAGCTCGGCGGGACGAAGGTCAAGACCTCGACCTTCAACGCCGGCCCGTCCGAGATCGAGGCGCTCAACGCCGGTTCGATCGACATCGGCTTCATCGGCCCCTCGCCGTCCATCAACGGCTACACCAAGTCCGAGGGCAAGGGCCTGCGGATCATCGGTGGTTCGGCCTCCGGCGGCGTGAAGCTGGTCGTGAACCCGGACAAGATCAAGACCGTGGCGGACCTCAAGGGCAAGAAGATCGCCACCCCGCAGCTCGGCAACACGCAGGACGTCGCGTTCCTCAACTGGATCTCCGAGCAGGGGTGGAAGGTCGACGCGCAGAGCGGCAAGGGCGACGTGTCCGTCGTCCGCTCGGACAACAAGGTGACCCCGGACGCCTACAAGGCCGGTTCGCTGGACGGCGCCTGGGTCCCGGAGCCGACCGCGTCCAAGCTGGTCGCCGAGGGCGCCAAGGTGCTGCTGGACGAGACGTCGCTCTGGCCGGACAACAAGTTCGTCATCACCAACATCATCGTGTCGCAGAAGTTCCTCACCGAGCACCCCGACGTGGTCGAGGCGGTCCTGCGCGGTTCGGTGAAGACGAACAAGTGGATCAACGCGAACCCGGACGCGGCCAAGGCGTCGGCCAACAAGGCGCTGGAGACCCTGAGCGGCAAGGCGCTCGCCCCCGAGGTCCTCGACCCGGCCTGGAAGTCGATCCTGGTCACCGACGACCCGCTGGCGGCCACCCTGAACGCGGAGGCGGAGCACGCGGTCAAGGCGGGCCTGCTGGAGAAGCCCAACCTCGACGGCATCTACGACCTGACCCTGCTCAACAAGGTCCTGAAGGCCGAGGGCGAACCCGCGGTCGACGACGCCGGCCTCGGCGTCAAGTAACCCGCCCGCCCATCCGAACCAGGATTCCCAGGAGGTGACGACCATGGCGATCAGTACCCTCACCAAGGCCGAGGACCGTGCGTCCGTCGAGCACGCCGCTCGTATTTCCCACGTCTCGAAGTCCTTCGCCGGGCCCACCGGTCAGCAGCTCGTCCTGGACGACATCACGCTCGATGTCGCTCCGGGCGAGTTCGTCACCCTCCTGGGAGCCTCCGGGTGCGGCAAGTCGACGCTGCTCAACCTGGTGGCCGGACTCGACCGCCCGTCCGCGGGGTCCATCGAGACCCCCGGCGGGCGGCCGGCCCTGATGTTCCAGGAACACGCCCTCTTCCCGTGGCTGACCGCGGGCAAGAACATCGAACTCGCCCTGCGACTGCGCGGGGTGACCAAGACCGAGCGCCGCCAGGAGGCGGAGCGGCTGCTCGACCTCGTACGCCTGGGCGGGGCGTACGGCAAGCGGGTGCACGAACTCTCCGGCGGCATGCGCCAGCGGGTCGCGATGGCCCGCGCGCTCGCCCAGGACAGCCAACTGCTCCTGATGGACGAGCCGTTCGCGGCTCTCGACGCGATCACCCGGGACGTACTGCACGACGAACTCACCCGGATCTGGCGGGAGACCAACGCCTCGGTCCTCTTCGTGACCCACAACGTGCGTGAGGCGGTGCGCCTCGCCCAGCGGGTCGTGCTGCTGTCGTCGCGGCCCGGCCGGATCGCCCGCGAGTGGACGGTCGGCATCGAACACCCGCGCCGCATCGAGGACTCCGCCGTCGCGGAACTGTCCGTAGAGATCACCGAAGAACTGCGTGGGGAGATCCGCCGTCATGGCCAGCACTGACATCGAGTCCGTCGGGAAGACGGCGGGCGGGGTCACGAAGTCCGACGACCTCGCGGGCCTGGAGGCCGGCCTCGACGCGCTGGACGCCGTCCAGGTCCGCCGCACCCCCGTCCGGGAGGTCTTCGGCAAGAAGGTGCTGCCGCCGGTCCTCGCGGTGCTGCTGGTCGTCCTGGTCTGGCAGGTGCTGGTCTGGGCGAAGGTCACCGACGACTACAAGCTGCCGCCGCCCGCCGCCGTCTGGGACAGCGCGCGGGACATGTGGATCAAGGGGACCCTGCTGGAGGTCGTCTGGACCAGCGTCTCGCGCGGTCTGCTCGGCTTCGTGCTGGCGGTCGTCATCGGCACACCGCTCGGTCTGCTGGTCGCCCGGGTACGGTTCGTCCGCGCGGCGATCGGCCCGATCCTCTCCGGTCTCCAGTCGCTGCCCTCGGTCGCCTGGGTCGCTCCGGCCGTCATCTGGCTCGGGCTCCAGGACTCGATGATGTACGCGGTGATCCTGCTGGGCGCCGTCCCGTCGATCGCCAACGGCCTCGTCTCCGGCGTCGACCAGGTACCGCCGCTCTTCCTCCGGGCGGGCCGCACCATCGGCGCCACCGGACTGCGCGGCACCTGGCACATCGTGCTCCCGGCGGCGCTGCCGGGCTACCTCGCGGGGCTGAAGCAGGGCTGGGCCTTCTCCTGGCGGTCGCTGATGGCCGCCGAGATCATCGCCTCCTCCCCCGATCTCGGCCTGGGACTGGGGCAGTTGCTGGAGAACGGCCGCAACAACTTCGACATGCCCGGCATCTTCCTGTCGATCCTGCTCATCCTCTTCGTCGGCGTCGCGATCGACCTGCTGATCTTCAGTCCGCTGGAGCGGTGGGTCCTGCGCAGCCGCGGTCTCCTCGTCACGAGCTGAGTCGCTCCATGCCCGCACCCGTCCTCCTCGTCGTCGCCCACGGCAGCCGTGATCCGCGGCACGCGGCGACCGTGCACGCGCTCACCGCGCGGGTTCGGTCGCTGCGGCCGGGGCTCCGTGTCGAGACGGGCTTCCTCGAATTCAACGCGCCGTCCGTGCCCCGGATCCTCGAACGCCTGAACGCCGAAGCGGCGGGGAGCACCTCCGGCGCGACGGAGGTCGTCGCGCTGCCACTGCTGCTCACCCGGGCCTTCCACGCCAAGACCGACATCCCGTCGGTACTGCGCGAGGCCCGGTCCCGGCTGCCGCGGCTGCGTATCCGGCAGGCTGGCGTCCTCGGCCCGTCCCCGCTGCTGCTGACCGCTCTGGAGCAGCGGCTGTACGAGGCCGGACTCACCGCTGCCGACAAACGCTCGACCGGGCTCGTACTGGCCTCGGCGGGCTCCACCGACCCGGAGGCGATCGCAGTGATCGCTGAAATCGCGCGGGAGCTGCGGCACACCGGCTGGTGCGCCGTGCGGCCTGCGTTCGCCTCCGCCTCTTCGTCCGCCGGGTTCCCGCCGACCGGGGACGCGGTACGCGCCCTGCGCGCCGAGGGGGTGAGCCGGGTGGCGGTTGCCCCGTACGTCGTCGCGCCCGGCCGCCTCCCGGACCGGATCGTGGCGGGTGCGGCCGAGGCCCGCGCGGACGTGCTCTCCGAGGTGCTCGGCGCCTCCCCCGCCCTCGCCCGGCTGCTGCTGAGGCGTTACGACGAGGCGCTGACGGCACGCACGCTCCTCCTATCCGCGTGAGACCGCCTCGTCGGGCGACACCCCACCCCGCGGCATGCTCCGCTCCGGCCGGCCTCGGCGCCCGCCCGTCCGTCCGTATGGTGGACGGATAGGGTCCACTGGCCGGATACAAGGATGCAAGGAGCAGCCATCGTGACCCCCACCTCCCTCGCCGGGCCCGCACCCGTGCCCGGCGAGCGGCACCCCGCTCCCGCCGCCGACCGGTCCGCACCCGTGGTCCACGCCGACGGGGTGGCCGTGGTCCGGGGCGGCCGGACGATCCTGGACGACGTGTCGCTCACCGTCCGGCAGGGCGAGCACTGGGCGCTCCTGGGTGCCAACGGCGCGGGGAAGAGCACGCTGCTGGGGCTGCTCGGGGCGGTCACCCACCCCAGCCGGGGCACGGTGGAGGTACTCGGCAGGACACTGGGCCGGGTGGATCTGCGGGAGTTGCGGACCCTGCTGGGCCACGTGAATCCGCGCCACCCGCTCCAGGCGTCGCTGACGGTGCGCCAGGTCACCCTGACGGGTCTCACCAACTCGATCATGCCGTTGCCGCGCTGGTCACCGACCACCGACGAGCGGGCACGGGCCGACGCCCTGCTGGCGATGCTCGGGATGGGCGGCAAGGAGGCGTCCCGCTGGCCCGATCTCTCCCAGGGCGAGCGGGGCAGGACGCTGATCGCCCGCAGCCTGATGCCGAGCCCCCGCCTCCTCCTCCTCGACGAGCCGGCCACCGGCCTGGACCTCGCGGCCCGGGAACAGCTGCTGGACAGCCTGGACGACCTGCGCGAGGAACATCCGGAACTCGCGACGGTGCTGGTGACGCACCACCTGGAGGAACTGCCCGCATCCACGACGCACGCGATGCTGCTGCGGGGCGGTCGGTGCGTGGCCGCGGGGCCCGCCGACGAGGTACTGACCACGGACCGGGTCAGCGACTGCTTCGGCCACCCCGTGCGCATCACGCGCACGGAGGGCCGGTGGGCGGCGCGGGCGCAGCGGGGGCGACCGTCAGGACTCGGTGAACGGGTCGTCGACGAACGGCGTGGCCTGGTGGAAGTAGAGCAGCCAGCCGCTCCCGGTCAGCCGCCAGAGTGAACTGCGGTGCGAGCGGCGGCCCTTGTACTCGGTGTCGAAGGTGAGGTGGACGAGTCCGGGCGAGAGTTCGACGCCGGCCATCCGGGAGACGGTCAGCGGGCCGGGCCGGGTGGTGGCTTCGGCGGTGAGCTCCGCGATGATCGTGTCGCGGTCCCACAGCCGGCCGCTGGTGCCGATCTCCCGGTAGCCGGGGTCCAGCATCGTCGCGAGAACCGGCGCTGAGGAACGTACCTCGGGGTCGATCAGCCGCAGCTCGTTCTCGATGGCTTCGGCCACCGCGTCGAGGGGTTCAGTCACGGGTGAGCTCCACCAGTTTGACCACGGTGTTCCAGTTGCGGCTGGTGGCGACGAGGCCCTTGGTGACGGCGGGCCGGGCGAGGGCGGTGGCGAGACCGGAGCGGCCGAGACCGTCGGGGGCGTAGAGGTACAGCGCCCGGTCGCCGAGCCGGAACTCCTCCGGGAGGTGAGCGGCGGGGTCCACCGGCGCGAAGCGGTCCCCGGTGACCGGACCGTCGAAGAAGGTGACGTGCAGCTGCTTCCCTTCCAGCTCGGCGGCGGGGAAGGGGCAGGCGTCCACGACGGCACGCAGGTACGCGCCCGAGCGGACGAGGCAGTCGACGGCGAACCCGAAGTGCTTCTCCACGGCCCGCGCGATCCCGTCCGCCACCTCGTCCTCGTCGTCGCTCGCCGCGGTGAGGACGGCGTTGCCGCTCTGCAGGTACGTGGACACGCCGCTGTGGCCCAGTTCCGAGAGGAGCGTGCGCAGTTGCGGCATGGGCACCTTGCGGTGGCCCCCCACGTTGATGCCGCGCAGCAGGAGTGCGTACGTCGTCGTCATGGGGCTCACCCTAATTCCCCGGGGACCCGGAGACGGGCACACCGCCCAGGTCCTCACCCCGGCCGGCCACTGTCCGGCCGGGGGTGCGTGCGCTGCTGGACGCGGACGGTCTGGACGGGCCCGCGCCCGGGAAGCCGAGCGTGAGGCGGCCCGTGCCACCGCCCGGGAGCGGGCGGAGCTGGAGCGCCAGGCCGCAGCCGTCGCCGTCGCCGTCGCCGAGACAGTGCGCCAGGGGCTGGCGTGCGCGGACTGCGGGCAGACTGGGGCTGGCGGGATGTGCGAGGCGTGTGGCTGCCGCCGCGAGACCGAGACGCTCACCATGCGGACTGTGCAGCTCGTCGCGGCGCGAACGCTCAAGCGGTCGGCCGGTGCCGTGGACGCCGCTTCCCTCGACGCCAGGGTCGTACGGCCATCGACCGCAAGGTCGCCGCCGAGTGGGCGGAGTTCCTGGAGCTCTCCGCCCCGGCTGACCTCGAGGACGACCAGGGCCGTGCTCACCGTCCACGGCACCGTCCAGCAGATCACCGACCAGGCCGCGGCCAGCACGCTGGCCGCGTTCGGCCGGACCGACGAAGCCGACACGGAGGCCGACCGGGCCTACCGGACCGAGCAGGGCAGGAGGTGGTTCCGGCACAACCCGAGCGGTGAAGCCGCTGTCGCAGCCGCGACGAAGGCCGCCGCGACCGCCCGGGACCGCGTCGCCCAGCATCTGCTGACGGTGCGCCCTGGAGCAGCTGCGCGAGCAGGCCACCGCAGGGCGTCGGTCCGGGCAGGCCGGGGCCGGGTCGTGGACGGACCGGCTGCCGCAGCTCGCCGCCCGCGCTTTCGACGGTGACACCACCAGGGTGGTGATCGCGTGAGTGCCGAGTCGGAGCTGAGCGGGGTCGACCTCGCGCGTCAGGCCCTGACCGCCGCCCGGGAAGCGGCGAAGAAGAACGGCGCCACCGCCAAGAAGCCGAAGCGGCGCACCATCACCGTCGTACGGCGCGACGGCCGCGAGCCGCTCGGGCTGGGCAGGGCGATCAGCCGGATGCTGACCGAGCTCGGCATGACCGCCCCGGCCGCCGGCGGCAGCGTCCTCCCCCACTTCGACACGATCCTCGCCATGATCGCGCCGGAACTCGTCGGCCGAGTCCGGGCCGGGGGATACGACGCGGACACCGGGCGCCTGGACATCGTCCCCGACACCCCAGCGGCCGCCACGAAACTTCGGTGGAGCGCCCCGAAGGGGTGGCGGCGGATTCGGCGTCCGTCGCTTCGCTCCGCGGCCGATCCCTAGTGCCTACCGTCTTTGGTCGGCCCTCTGGCATGTCCAAGAAGGTCTTGGCAGGGGTGTGGAGGGGGCTCATCATGAGGCACATCATTGTCATGGACACGGCTTACGTTTGAGTGCCCCACTCCTCTTCCCAAGGGAGCCCCCCATGGATCGGCCCAGCCCTCACCCCCTCAGACCCTCGCGCCGACGACTGCTGCAGGGCGCCGCCGTCACCGCCGCTGCTGCCGCGCTGGGGCCACTGGCCGCCGCCCGTGCCGTCGCCGCGGCTCCGTATCCCGTAACGCACTGGATACCGGCAAGCACCTCCAACTACACGGTCTCCAGCCGCCCGAGCAGTTACCGCCTGAACTACGTGGTCATCCACGTCACCCAGGAAACCTTCCAGGACGCGATGCGGATCTTCGAAGATCCGGCTCGCCGGGTGTCCGCGCACTACATGGTCGCTTCCGCGGACGGCTACATCGGGCAGTTCGTACGGGAGAAGGACATCGCCTGGCACGCCGGCAACTGGGACTACAACACGCGCTCCATCGGCATCGAGCACGAAGGCTGGGTCGACCAGCCGCAGTGGTTCACCGACGTGATGTACCAGCAGTCGGCCAAGCTCACCGCGGCCGTCTGCGACCACTACGGCATCCCGAAGACCCGTACGCACATCATCGGCCACGTCGAGGTTCCGGGCACGGACCACACGGATCCGGGTCCAAACTGGGACTGGACGAAGTACATGAAGCTGGTCAACACGGCCTGACCCCTCCGTACTGCCCGGCCGAGGGGGAAGGAAGACTGCGGGCAGGAAGTTTCTCTGTTACCACCGTGATCGGCCCGGCTCCCTGGCGCTCCGTGACGAGTTGTTGAAAGCACACTGGTCGCACACGGACGGGTTCCCGAAGGAGATGACCGCCCGCAGTACGACCCTCACCGCAGACCGGGACGCGCCCACCGGCAGCGTGCACACCCTCGGTCCGCCCTATGCCGCCGCCGCGCGTGCCTTCGCCTTCGCCTTCGACGAGCCCAGGTATCAGGCGGGAGCTATTGTCAAATCCTGTGGATGACCGGCCAGCCCGATGGCCGGTCGATCAAGCAAGCGGCTTGCGGTAACGGACGTATTCGTTCTGCCGCCGGAACCCCACGCTCTCGTAGAGGTCGTAGGACCGATGTGGATTTGCCGTGCCCGTGAACAGCCGGACGGTCGTTGCACCCTGTTCGCGAAGGCTTTGCAGCCCGTCCAGCAGCAGGGCCCGGCCGATTCCGAGGCGTCGCTGGTCCGTCCGAATACTCAGCTCTTCTACCTCGCCCACGGTGTGGTCGTGACGGCGGATGGAGCAGAGGGCGACGCCGACCATGTCCTGCCCGTTCCAGGCAGCCCTCCAGCATGCCGGGTCGGCGGTGTCGACGAAGTCCTGGAACGGCCATCTCTGAGTGAAGCCGCTGTCCGCGTACGAATCGACGACCGTCCTCCAGGCTGCACCGTAGTGGCTTGTCCCGATCGGCCCCGTCCGTATCCCGGCCGGCAGTTCGTCGCCCGGCTCGGGCATCTGCTGCAGATCGCCCAGCTCCAGCTCGACCAGACTGAAGACACGTCGGTAGCCGGCTGCACGCAGAAGCGCCGTGGCATCCTGCTCGGAGGTCGTGGCGTTCGCGCCGATCACTGCCGTCCGCGCCGTTCCATGCTGTTTGACGAGCTGGCGGATCCGCTCTTCGGCCCAGCTCAGCATGGCTGACCCGATGCCCTGGCCGCGATGCTCGGGCAAGAGGTAGCCGCGGTGCAGGTATAGCCACGTATCGTCCCGCTCCTGCCACCACCGGATCGTCGAGTAGCCGACGACGCTCCCGTCGCACACCACCAGGATCTGGTTCTTGGACGGCTCCTCCAACTTGGCAGAAGCTTCCGCGATCTCGGCCGCTGTCGGGAGCCCTTCCACAACCGAATGGGCATCGACCCGGTCCCGTTCAGCACACCCCCGCCGCACCGCGGCCATGGCGCCGTGGTCTTCGTCGCCGCGATACGGCCGGAACCCGAAGCCGACCGGAAGGTCCTGTCCTGCCGTGCCATCCAACATGACCGGATGATCTCGAACCTCGAGGCAGGCCCGCCACCCTATTCACGCCGCGGTCGTCTGCGGCCGTTCAACGAGCAGGCCGCGTTCGAAACGGGCCCGGCGCGAACGAGGGCAACGAGGCGGGGTGCATTCACGGCTCGCCAGCGGGCCTGGGCGGCCTCGACGAGCTTGAAGACCATCGCCAGGGCGGCGGCCCGGGACCCGGCACCCCTGGTGACCTTGGTCCGCAGACGGACGGTCGCGAAGGTCGACTCGATGGGGTTGGTTGTCCGCAGGTGGATCCAGTGCTCGGCGGGCAAGTCGTAGAACGCCAACAGTTCGTCCTCGTCATCGACGATCTTCTTGACGGCCTTGGGGAACTTCGCGCTGTACTGCTTGGCGAACGTCTTGACCGCGGCGGCCGCGTGCTCGCGGTCCTCGGCGTTGTAGATGTCCTGGATGGCCTTCTTCGCCGCGGGCTGAGCTGACTTCGGGAAGCTGTCGAGGCAGTTGGCCGTTTTGTGAACCCAGCACCCCTGGTGGCGGGTTTCGGAGGAATCGGGGGCCAAGGCAGCGGTCGGCCGGACGACAGTGATAGCTGACGGCAGCAATCCAGGAACCGGATCGATCATGCCGCAGCGCCGCACCCATGGCCAGGACCTGCCCGGCTGGAAGCGGGAGCACAACCGCTCACACAAGCAGGTCCGTGCACGAGTGGAGCACGTCTTTGCCCGGATGAAGACCTGGAAGATCCTCCGCGACTGCCGGCTCAAGGGCGACGGCGTCCACCACGCCATGCGCGGCATCCCCCGCCTGCACAATCTCAACCTGGCTGGATAGGACCATGGCCGAACTCAGGCAGTCCCTCGCCCGCGTCCGCCAGCGGGGGCGGCGTGTGCCGCGGCCACTGCGCGCCTGTCTGTTCCACAACTGCGGCCCGGAACGCTTCCAAAAGGTCGCATCCGGGATACGTCCCGAACGCTCCATACTTCAAGCGGTAGTAGCACGACCAGTAGCTCACCACGCGCCGCTCCGTGCGTGCGAAGAAGGCCGGATTCCGAGCGATGAACTCCCCGAAATGTCGGCGCTGGGTTGATCCCGGGACCGCGAGCCCGGGCAGCCCCCGGCCGATCAACTCAATGATCTCCAGCACGTATTCGCCGGCCAACTGCACCACGAACGGGACCACCCACGGCTCACCCGACGCCGCAATCTGCTCAAGGTGCCGCTGGCGAACCCGGCCATCGTGGTGCCGGGAATACAGGCAGTGCAAAATCATCTGCTGGGTTCCGGACAGAGGCCGCTCAAAGTCGGCGCACGGCTCCTCGTTGTAGAGGCGATAGGGGATGGCGACGATCTCGCCCTGCACCTTGACCTCGAAGGGCATCATCGGCGCGAGCCTGGCCTCCGGCATGGCCGCCAGGACACTCTGCACGTCACCGGCAAGACGGGTCGGAAACGCTGCCACCAGGGCATAGGCGACGTTCGACGGATCCCGAGGCAGCTGCACAACAGGAGGATAAGCGGCGAACCTCTCGGTCTCTCCACCGCCTGCCTCAACGTTGTGGGACAGCCCTCAGACGATCGCGGCCAGCACTTTCCGGTCGCCGTGCCGACGCCGACCACCACCCCGCGGCCGCGACGGCGCCTCCTGCTGGAGCAACTCCCACAACTCGTCCGGCACCAGCCGCTCAACGATCCCCACCATGACTCACAGAATACTGAGTTCGCCCAAATGAGATGACTTCTAAGGGAAGGCGAAGCTGTCCCTTTTTCGACCCACATTCCAACCGCCAAGAATGACCGACTGGCGCCCAGCAGGACAATTGTGAGTAGAAACGATCTATTGATACCGAACCGTCATGGATTGCTATTCGTGACGCAAAAATTCTGGAACTCCCGCGAGGGATTGATCGTCATCGATGGGCCACACTGGGCAGCCTTCCGGCGCACGAACCCTGGAAATCGAAATGCCATGCAAACAGGCATTGCACCAGAAGAGCGCATATCCGACTCGACTTTCCGCCTTGACGACATACCTGACGTTCAAACCTTGCTGACCGCAGTCAACACAGGCGTACACGCCCCGCCCTGCCTTATGGTCTATAAATTCTCCGAGCGCCCGCAACCACGCTTTTCGATTGGCCACCATCCAGCACTCCCGTTGAAGTAGTTCCAGAATTGATCTTCCGATGCATAAGCTGCTTTTTCCCACACGTGCTCTTGCGCAGAAGATGATGACGGACCATATACACCGATCTGCATCACATGCATCCGCTCATGTCCAAGCGTTTTGACTAGATTCTCCATCGAGGAAAATCGGTCCGCGCGTTCGCGGATCATGCGCAGGAGAACGCCGATTCCGTCCGGGCTCATCATGGGCGCACCGTCCGATCGATGTGGTCGAGGTCTTCATCGTGGCCCCTCGGCGTGGCCTCCCGCAGCAGAATTGCACCCCCTTCTGGCACCCGTGGGGTTGATGTGCCCGCGCGTTGAATGGGCGACGCCGGTCCCGGCCCTGTGGGCTCACCTACAGCCCGCTAGGCGCCGGGCGGAACCGGCGCGTTGAGCTGCGGTGCGCGGGCGTGCCGCACGGCCGAAGGAGGAACCCCTGTGGCCCATTCCCAGATCGAGTGCGGCACGGCGACCGCACCGTCCATCATGCCGATCGGCCCGGTCCTGGAGTTCGCGGACGAGCTGATCGTCCGGTCTGCCCAGACTCTGTGGCCTTCGGCGCGGATACGGCTCCATGAGAGCGCGCCGAGCGTCACCAGCCATGTACGGCGGGTCGAGGTGGACGGGGAGTCGCTGTTCGCGAAGTGCTCCGTCCTCGGTGTGTCGCTGGTGTCGGTGCTGCGGGGTGCGCGGGGTGACTGGGGCGGCGGTGAAGGCGGCGCACGCCGCCTACGGCCGTTCCAGCGGCGCGTCGCTGGGGCGCGAGATGGCGCAGCTGCGCGCGCTCGGGGCGGCTGGTCTGCGGGTTCCCCGGGTGGCCGGGCATGCGGACGGAGTGCTGTTCACGCATGCGGTTACCGGGCCGACGCTCGCGGAGCGGGAGCCACCGCGTCCAGCAGGGCGGTCTCCTCCGCGGACAGGCGCAGGCGGGCGGATTCGGCGTTGTCGGCCACGTGGTCCGGGTTTCCGGTGCCGGGGATCGCGAGGACGTGTGCACCGCGCCCGAGGGACCAGGCCAGCCACACCCGCGCCGTCGAGACTCCGTGCGCGCGGGCGACCGCACGCACCTGCGGGCCCTCGGCGCCTGTCGCTCCACCTTCGCGGCCCCGCCCGGCCACGGAGAGGAAGGGAACGAAGGCGATCCCCAGTTCGCCGCAGGCGGTCAGCACGTCCTCGTGGCGGCGGTCGTCGATGCCGTAGCGGTTCCGCACGCAGACGATGGGGACGATTGCGCGGGCCTCGGTCAGCTGGGGTCGAGGCGGGCCGCGGAGATCCCGATGTGCCGGACGAGTCCCGCCTCGCGAAGGTCGGCGAGAGGTCCTGTTCCGTCATCGTCCGTTCCCCTCGTCACGTGGTGTCCCCCACCACCGGGCGGTCGGGCCGACTCCGGAGTATGCGGCGGCGGGCGGGCGGTCCGGAAGGAGGACGGGATCGGATCCTTGTCACAGAGCGTCAGGGACCTGCGGACGAGGGCGACACGTTGTCAGTGATGACGGGTTCGGCGTTCAAGTCCACCCCCCGGCTGCCGGCCGCCCGGCTGCCGACCTCCGTGCGGCGTGCCGACGGCTCCGCCCCGGGGGATGATCGGTCGCGGACACCGGGGCGCGGTTCGGCGGTTCCCCGGGGAGGCCGAGTGGCAGGAGATCCCGTGAAGATCGCAGTGGCCGGCGGCACCGGCGCCGTCGGGCGGCATGTGGTCGACCTTGTCCGCGAGGGCGGCCACGAGGCCGTGGTGCTGTCCCGAGCGCACGGCGTCGACCTCGTCTCCGGTTCCGGTGCGGCCGAGGCGCTGCGGGGGGTCGCGGCGGTCGTGGACGTGACATCGACGCCGACCATGTCCGCCAAGGCGTCCGAGGAGTTCTTCACCACGGTGACCCGGCAGCTGCTGGCAGCCGGGCAGGCCGCCGGGGTGGAGCACCACGTCGCGCTGTCGATCGTCGGTGTCGACCGGGCCCCGTACGGCTACCACGCCGGCAAGGTGGCCCAGGAGCGGGTGGTCGAAGGCGGGGGGGTGGCGTGGACGATCCTGCGGGCGACGCGGTTCCACGAGTTCGCGGGCCAGATGTACGGGCGGATGCGGCGCGGACCCCTGGTGGTGGTGCCGAGGATGACCTCCGAGCCGGTCGCCGCCCGCGAGGTCGCGGCACGCCTGGTGGAGCTGGCCACCGGCGCTCCAGCGGGCCGCGTCACCGACCTGGGTGGCCCGCGCGTCGAGTCGGTGTCCGCGATGGTCAGGGCGTACGCGCACCACACGGGAAGGAGGGGCCCGGTCGTGGAGGTCCCCCTCCCCGGGGGGATGGGCCGGGCCATGCGGGACGGGAGCCTGGTCACCCGGGCGCCCGCCGACCACGGGACGCTCACCTACGCGCAGTGGCTCTGGCTCCAGCAGCCCGTCATGCAGGCCCGCCGGGTGGTGCCCCGGGCCTCGGGAGCAGCCGGGAGGTCTCAGCGCTGGTAGCGCGCCAGGACCCGGTTGCCGTCGTCGACCAGGCGGTCCGTCAGCTCGTCGAGGCCGATCGCGCCGCTGTAGTACTCCTGGAGCGCGGGGGTGGCCACCTTGTCCTTCCACTCCGGGTAGCCGCGTACGGACTGGGCCGGGGCCGGACGGAGTCGCTGGGCGAGGGCGGTGCCGGTGGCCCAGCCCTGGTCCTCGGTGTGCAGAGCGGGATCGGCCAGCGCCTTCGTACCGGTGGGGAGCATCCAGTCGCCCTTGGCCAGGCGCACCATGTTGGGCGGGTCGAGCAGGAAGTCGATGAACTCGACCGCCTCCTTCTTGTGCGGGCTGTCCTCGGCGACGGAGAGGGTCTGCGGGCTCACCCCCTGGGCCGTGCCGCCGCTGCCGGCGGGGGCGGGCAGCACGCTCCACTCGAATCCCTCGGGCGCCTGTTCGACGACCTGCTGGCGGTAGGCGAAGCCGAGCGGCACCATGGCGTACTTGCCTCCGAAGAGGCCGGGCAGAGTGTCGGAGCCGCCCATGCCGAGGGCGGTGCGGGCCGCGCTGTGGTCGACGGTGACCTGGTCGTGGATGGTCCGGGGCACCACGGCGTCACCCTCCCCGAACCGGAGGTCCACCGCCCCGTCCTCGCCCCGGTGGAAGAGCTGTCCGCCGGCGGAGAGGCCGAGGTTGAGGGTGACCGATACGGGTTCCTTGAGCGGCCAGGCGACCCCGTACCGGCCCTTTCCGGTGAGTTCCTCGGTGATCCGGCGGAACTCCTCCCAGCTCCACGGCCGGTCGGCGGTGGGGATGCGGACGCCCGAGGCCTTCAGGATCTTCGTGTTGGCGATGAGGACCTTGGGTTCCTGGAGGAACGGGACGCCGTAGACGCCGCCGTCGAAGGTGGTGGTCGACCAGGACGCCTGGGGGATGTCCTCGGTCAGCCGGCCGGGGAGGAGGGTGCGGAGGTCGGCGAGGTAGCCGCCGTACGCGAAGTCGGCGAGGTCGTCGGAGGCGTCGTGGATGATGTCGGGAGCCTCGTCGCCCTCGAACGAGGTGAGCAGCTGGTCGTGGACGCTGTCCCAGCTGCCCTGGACGTACTCCACCTGGACGCCCGGGTGGGCGGCGTTCCACTCCGCGACGAGTTCCTTGTTGGCGGTGACGGACTCCGTCTGCCAGGCCAGCGACTGGAAGCGGAGGTGGATCGTCCCGTCGGCGTCGGTCCTCTCGCCCCCGCCTCCGGAGCATCCGGTGAGCAAGAGGGCGAGCGCGGTGGCGGCGGAGGCGGCCGCTCGGGCGAGGGCGCGCATCAGCTCTTCACCGCCCCGGCCAGCATCCCGCCGGTGATCCGGCGCTGGATGAAGGCGAAGAGGAGGAGCGAGGGGAGGGTGGCGAGGAAGGCGGCGGCGGCGAGCGGGCCGAGGTCGGCGGCTCCCTCGGCTCCGATGAAGTGGGTGAGGACGACCGGCAAGGTCTGCTTCTCCGGGGTCTTGAGCAGGACGAGGGCGAAGAAGAACTCGTTCCACGCGGTGATGAAAGCGAAGAGCGCGGTGGCAACGATCCCCGGGGCCAGCAGCGGGGCGGTGACCGAGACGAGGGTGCGCAGGCGTCCGGCACCGTCGACGGAGGCGGCTTCCTCCAGTTCGGCGGGGACGGCCCGGACGTAGCCGACGAGCATCCACAGCGCGAAGGGCAGCGACCAGACGACGTACACCATGATCAGGCCGGCCAACGAGTTGATCAGCTGCAGGTTCTTCAGGACGAGGAAGAGCGGGATGATCAGGAGGACGAACGGGAACGCCTGGCTGATCACCACCCAGCCGGTGGCGGCGGCCGAGAGCTTGCTGCGGTGGCGGGCCATCACGTAGGCCATGGGGGTGGCGATGGCCACGCAGATCACCCCGGCGCTGACGGCGGCGAGAGCCGAGTTCGCGGCGGCCTGGAGCAGCGGCTGTTCGTCGAAGGCCTGGCGGAAGTTGTCCAGGGTCGGGTGGTCGGGGATCCAGGTGGGGTGGAGCGAGCCCAGTTCGCGGGCGGGTTTGAAGGCGGTGGAGATCAGCCACAGGAAGGGGAACGCCAGGAAGACGAGGTAGCCGGTGAGCGCGAGGTACTGCCCCGTGCGGGTGGCGCGTCCGGTGCGCGTGCTCATGTGTCGTCCCCTCCCCTGAGCCGGCCGGCCAGGAACACGGCGAGGATCACGGAGATCACCGCCACCATCACACAGCCCATCGCCGCCGCATAGCCGAACTGGCCGTAGCGGAAGGCCTCCTCGTACGCGAAGAGCATCGGCAAGCGGGTCCGTCCGCCGGGTCCGCCGCTGGTCAGGACGTAGACCAGGGCGAACGAGTTGAAGTTCCAGATGAAGTTGAGGGCCGTGATGGAGAGCGCGACGGGTTTCAGCGCGGGCCAGGTGACCGTACGGAAGCGACGCCAGGCCCCGGCGCCGTCGAGGGCCGCGGCCTCGTGGAGTTCGTGCGGGGTGTTCTGGAGCCCGGCCAGCAGGGCGACGGTGGACTGGGGCATTCCGGCCCAGATGCCCACGACGATCACGGCGGGCAGCGCGGTGCCGAATCCGGTGAGCCAGTCGCGGCCGTCGCCGAGGCCGAGATCGTGGATGGTCTCGTTCAGGATGCCCGCGTCGGGGTTGTAGACCAGCCGCCACATGATGCCGACGACGACCTCGGGCATCGCCCAGGGGATGATCGCCAGCGCACGGGCCAGCCACCGCATCCGCAGGTTCTCGTTGAGCAGCAGCGCGAGTCCGAGGGCGAGCACGAACTGCGGAACGGTGACGCCGACCGCCCAGACCAGACCGATCCGGAAGGAGTCCCAGAAGAGGGTGTCGTGCACCAGGTCCTGGAAGTTGAGCGCGCCGATCCACTGCGTGGAGCGGGTGCGGCCCGACTGCGCGTCGGTGAAGGCCAGTCCGATGCCGTAGAGCAGCGGTCCGACGCTGAGGACGAGGATCGGGACGAGTGCGGGCAGCACCAGGAACCAGGCCGCCCGGTCGCGGGCGGCCCGTGCCCCGCCCCGTCCGTCGTCCCGGCGGCGTTGTCCCGGCCGCCCCCTTACGCTCGCCAACGTCACCATTCGACCTCTTTGTCGTATTGGTTTGGCTTCCTGCCGATCTGGCCGCTCACCCGGCCTCCGTCATGGTCCTGACGGCCCGACCGTCCGTCAAGGTGGCCTGCGGCAATGCGAAAATCGGGCCATGAACGAAGAGCGAGCGCGCGAGGTACTGGCCGCGGCGGGACTGGCCGGAAACGGTTCCTCCGGTACGAGGTCCGGGGCGGAGCTGCTGGCGCTGGGCGAGAACGCGGTCTTCGCCGTGGGTGATCTGGTGGTCAAGGTAGGCCGTGACGCCACGCACCATCCCGAGCTGCGCGAACGCGCCGCACGCGAGGTCGCCGTGGCCCAATGGCTCGCCGACTCCCAGGTCCCCGCCGTACGGGCCGCCGAGCCCGCGCCCCGAACGGCGCAGGGACACCCGGTGACCCTCTGGCACCGGCTTCCGGAGGCCGTACGCGCACCCGAACCGCGCGATCTGGCGCCGCTGTTGACGCTGGTGCACGCGCTGCCCGCGCCGGAGGGTCTCACCCTCCCGCGCCGCGAGCTGCTGGGCGGGGTCGAGCGCTGGCTCCGGCTGGCGGGCGACGCCATCGATCCGGCGGACGCCGCCTATCTGCGTGCCCGGCGGGACGGCTTCGCGGCGGCCGCCGCGGCCCTCGTACCCCGTCTGCGGCCGGGGCCCGTGCACGGCGACGCCCTGCCGCGCAACGTCCAGGTCGGCCCGGACGGGCCCGTCCTGGTCGACCTGGAGACCTTCTCCTTCGACCTGCGCGAACACGACCTCGTGGTACTCGCCCTCTCCCGGGACCGGTACGGGCTGCCCGCCGCGGCGTACGACGCGTTCACCGCCGCCTACGGCTGGGACGTACGGGAGTGGGACGGCTGCGCCGTGCTGCGCGGGGCACGGGAGACGGCCAGCTGCGCCTGGGTCGCCCAGCACGCGCCTGCGGATCCGAAGGCCCTCACCGAATTCCGCCGCCGGGTCGCCTCGCTCCGCGACGAGGACCCCGAGGTGCGCTGGTACCCCTTCTGAGGCTCCCTCGGAAGAGGTCCCCTCCGAGCGCGTCCTCCGCGGGGTGTCCCGGAGGGTGGGCCGCATCCCTCAGGCCACCGGTCGGCTCGGTACGGGGGCCGGACGGCGCAGCGGCCAGTCGCCGTCGATCAGGGCGTCGGCGGAGCCCTTGCGGCGCAGGAACGCCTGGAAGTCCGCGGCCCACTCGGCGTACCAGCCGATCTGGCGTTCGTGCAGCGCCGCCGGGGTGAGCGCGGCCACTTCGGGGTGACGCCCGGCTATCGCGTAGGCGACGTGGACGGCCGCGACGGCGTCGGCGGACGCGTCGTGGGCACCGCCGTGCACCACGCCGTACTCGGTGCAGACCGCTTCGAGGTTCCGCTTGCCCTTGCGGTACCGGTCGACCGCGCGGTCGATGGTGTACGGGTCGATGACCGGGCCGATCCGGCCGCCGCCCATCCGGTCGCCCAGCGGGGCGAGCCCGTGCCGGCGCAGCTCGGCCGAGAGCAGGGTCAGGTCGAACGCGGCGTTGTAGGCGACGACCGGAATGCCTTCGCGCCAGTGGTGGACCAGGGCGTCGGCGATCTCGTCGGCCACCTCGTGCACCGGGCGGCCCTCGGCCACCGCGCGTTCACTGGTGATGCCGTGGATCGCCGAGGCCTGCTCGGGGATCCTGACGCCGGGGTCGGCCAGCCAGGTGCTCTTCCGGAACGGCTCGTCCTCCCCGGGCGTGAGGGCGACCACCGCCGCCGTCACGATCCTGGCCTCCAACGGCTCGGTGCCCGTCGTCTCCAGGTCGAAGCCGACCAGTGGTTCCCGGTGCCAGCTCATCCCGTACCTCCTCCGTGGTGCTTACCCCCAGTGAGGAACACCCTGCCACGGGCCACTGACACGCCGGCCGGGGGCGGCCGGGGTCAGGAGACCGGCCGGGAGTCGGTCCACACCGACTCGAACTCCTCGCGGTACGTCTCGAACAGCCCGTGCTCGGTGTCCTGCCCCGCCCGGACGACGGCACGCCCGCCGCCCCGGAGGACGAGGACGGGGGCCTCCATCCCGCGTGCGCGGCGCAGATAGGGCTGGACGACTCCCACCGCCTCCGGGCCGTCACCGTCCACCAGGTAGGCGGTGAAGCGCGGGGTCTCGTCGAACACCTGGATCTGGAAGGCCCCCGGGTCGCGGAGCCTGGCCCGTACGCGGCGCATGTGCAGGATGTTCATCTCCACCGACCGGCTCAGCTCGCCCTTGCGGAGGTTGAGTTCCCGCTCGCGGCGGCGGACCGCGCTGCTGGCCGGGTTGATGAAGAGGAGACGGATCCGGCAGCCGGTCTCGGCGAGCCGGACCAGGCGCCGCCCGGAGAAGTTCTGCACCAGCAGGTTGAGCCCTATGCCGATCGCGTCGAGCCGCCGGGAGTTGCCGAACAGGTCCTCGGCGGGGAGCTGGCGCTGGAGCCGGACCCGGTCCGGGTGGACGGAGACCACGTCGGCGTACCGGTCACCGACGAGGGACTCCACGGCGTCGACCGGCAGCCGGTCGGCGGACGGGACGGCGGCCCCGCCGCCGAGGATGGTGAGCAGGCGCTGGGAGGCCCGTTCGGCCTGCGCGTGGACCGCCTCGTTGAGCGCGCGGTTGCGGGAGACGACGTTGCGGGCGACCTCCAGCTCGTCGAGGGCCAGCTCGACCTCGCGCCGGTCGTCGAAGTACGGTTCGAAGCAGGGCCAGTGCTGGACCATCAGCTCGCGGAGCTGCGGCAGGGTCAGGAAACTCAGGACGTTGTCGTCGGCCGGGTCGAGCAGGTAACCCTTGCGGCGGGAGACCTCGCGCACCGCGACGGCCCGCTGCACCCACTCCTGTCCGGCGGGCCCGGCGGCGGCCACCACCCACTCGTCGCCGTGCACCGGCGCGTAGACGGGGCGCAGCACGGCGGCGACGACCGCACGGAGCCGCTGTTCGACGAGATTCAGCCAGATGTACGCCCGTCCGGCGCGCTGGGCGCGGGTGCGCACCTCGCTCCAGTCCTCGGCGTTCCAGCCCAGCTCCGCGCCGATCTCCAGGGGCTGCGCCAGGGATACCGTCCCGGGCGGCGCGTCGTTCGGCTCCCCCTCGTGACTCACCTCACCCGGAGGCAGCTCGAACCCTCCCGAGCTCACCCGCGTACCGCCTTCCACTCCCCCACCCAACGATCACGGAAGGGTACTCCGCGAGCCCGGACCCGTGCAGCCCTCTGCTGAGGACGCTCCGTCAACTGGTCGATACGGAAAGCGGGTTCCACGGCGGCCCCAAAGGGGTAGTGAGCTGATTCATAGTGAGGTGACCAGCGCGGGCGCGGTGTTCCGGGCCGAGGGAGGGTGCGCGCGGGGCGACGAGCCGAAGGGGTGTCACGTGGTGCGGTGTGTTGACGGCCTACGCCGGGGTACACGGCGCACGGCACCGCCCGTTCGCGACCGCACCGGCCGACGTACTAGGTACGCGCCCCTCTTTCGGGGATTATCTGGCTGAAGAACCGCACCGCACCCGGATCAGAAGTGGAAGAGTCATATCTATGCAGGTCTGGCCGGGACAGGCGTATCCGCTCGGCGCCACGTACGACGGCGCCGGGACCAACTTCGCGGTCTTCTCGGAGGCCGCCCACCGCATCGAGCTGTGTCTGCTGCACGACGACGGCTCCGAGACGGCGGTCGAGCTCCGCGAGACCGACGCCTTCGTCCGTCACGCCTATCTGCCCGGCGTCATGCCGGGTCAGCGCTACGGCTTTCGCGTGCACGGACCCTACGAACCGCAGAACGGGCAGCGGTGCAACTCCGCGAAGCTGCTGCTCGACCCCTACGCGCGGGCCGTCGCCGGGAAGATCGAGTGGGGCGAGGCGGTGTACGGCTACCCCTTCGGGCGGCCCGACGCGCGCAACGACCTCGACTCGGCCCCGCACATGATGAGCTCCGTCGTGGTCAACCCGTACTTCGACTGGGGCGACGACCGCAGGCCGCGTACGGACTACCACCGCACGGTGATCTACGAGGCCCACGTGAAGGGCCTGACCATGCTCCACCCCGGGCTGCCGGAGGAGCTGCGGGGCACCTACGCGGGCCTGGCGCACCCGGAGGTGATCGCCCACCTCACCGAGCTGGGCGTCACCGCGATCGAACTGATGCCGGTGCACCAGTTCGTCCAGGACCACCGTCTGGCCGACGCGGGACTCGCCAACTACTGGGGCTACAACACCATCGGCTTCTTCGCCCCGCACAACGCGTACGCCTCCTGGGGCGACCGCGGGGAACAGGTGCTGGAGTTCAAGCAGGCCGTCCGGGCGCTGCACCAGGCCGGTATCGAGGTGATCCTCGACGTGGTCTACAACCACACCGCCGAGGGGAACCACCTGGGGCCGACGCTCTCCTTCCGCGGCCTGGACAACGCCTCCTACTACCGGCTGACGGACGACCAGCGCTACTACATGGACACCACGGGCACCGGGAACTCGCTGCTGATGCGCTCCCCGCACGTGCTGCAAATGATCATGGACTCGTTGCGGTACTGGGTGACCGAGATGCACGTGGACGGGTTCCGCTTCGATCTGGCGGCCACGCTCGCCCGGCAGTTCCACGAGGTCGACCGGCTCTCGTCCTTCTTCGACCTGGTGCAGCAGGACCCGGTGGTGAGCCAGGTCAAGCTGATCGCGGAGCCCTGGGACGTCGGGGAGGGCGGCTATCAGGTCGGCAACTTCCCCCCGCTGTGGACGGAGTGGAACGGCAAGTACCGTGACACCGTGCGCGACCTGTGGCGGGGCGAACCCCGGACGCTGGCGGAGTTCGCGGGACGGCTGACGGGCTCCTCGGACCTCTACCAGGACGACGGCCGCCGGCCACTCGCCTCGATCAACTTCACCACCTGCCACGACGGGTTCACCCTGCACGACCTCGTCTCGTACAACGACAAGCGCAACGACGCCAACGGTGAGGGCAACCGCGACGGCGAGAGCCACAACCGCTCGTGGAACTGCGGCGCGGAGGGCGAGAGCGACGATCCGGAGGTGCTGGAGCTGCGGGCGCGGCAGATGCGCAACTTCATCGCCACGCTGATGCTCTCCCAGGGCGTGCCGATGCTGAGCCACGGCGACGAGTTCGCCCGCACCCAGCACGGCAACAACAACGCCTACTGCCAGGACAACGAACTCTCCTGGGTGCACTGGCCCGAGCCCGCGAAGAAGCGGGACGGGGCCGGTACGGACGCCGGGGCCGGCACCGGGGGCGCGGACGGCGCGGAGGCCGTCCGCAGGCCGGGTGACGGCCTGCTCGAGTTCACCCGGGCCATGGTCTGGCTGCGCCGGGACCATCCGGTCTTCCGGCGCCGGCGCTTCTTCCACGGTCGCCCGGTCGAAGGCACCCACGACGAGCTCTCGGACATCGCGTGGTTCACGCCCGAGGGCGAGGAGATGACGCAGCGGGACTGGCAGGCCGCGCACGCCAAGGCGATGACGGTCTTCCTCAACGGACACGCCATCTCGGAGCCGGGGCCGCGAGGCGAACGGATCTCCGACGACTCGTTCCTGCTGATGTTCAACGCGAGTGCGGAGACGCTGGACTTCGTCGTCCCCGTCAACCACGGCGCACAGTGGGAGGTCGTGGTCGACACCGGTCGCCCCGAGGGGGTACCGCCGGGAAGCGGGCCCAAGGCAGCGGGGGGTGAGCACCTCCCGCTCATCGGCCGGAGCCTCACGGTCCTGAAGCGGTCCGCCTGAGACCGGCGCGGGTGCGGGGCCCGGCCCCGCATCCGCACGCGTGCCCGCCGTCCGGGTGAATCCTCCCGGGTGCATTGGTGCGGTCGCGGGCAGCCGGGCGCCGGGCGGGTGGCACGGACGGGCCGTGAGTGGGTACGTAACCGGGCATGACCCCCACCGCCACGTACCGGCTCCAGCTCCAACCGGACTTCACCTTCGCGGACGCCGGGGAGGCGGTCGCGTACCTCGCTTCGCTCGGAGTCTCCCATCTGCACCTCTCCCCCGTCCTGGAGGCGGTGCCCGGTTCCCGTCACGGGTACGACGTCACCGATCCCGGCCGGGTCCGCGCCGAACTGGGCGGGGAGGAAGGGCTGCGCCGGCTCTCGGCGACGGCCCGCGCGCACGGGCTCGGGCTGATCGTCGACATCGTGCCGAACCACATGGCCGCGTCCCCGCGGTACAACAGGGCGCTGTGGGAGGTCCTGCGCGAGGGCCCGGGCACACCGTACGCACGCTGGTTCGACATCGACTGGGAGGGCGGCGGCGGGAAGGTTCTGCTGCCCGTCCTCGCCGGGCCGGTCGGCGACGAGCTGGAGCGGTTCGCCGTCGCGGAGAACGGGACCGTGCTCCGCTACGGCGAGCAGGAGTTCCCGCTCCGGCCGGGCACCGGAGGACTGGCGCTCCCGGAGCTGCTGGAGGCCCAGCACTACCGGCTCGGCTGGTGGCGGCTGGCCCGTACCGAGCTCAACTACCGGCGCTTCTTCACCATCTCGGACCTGATCGCGGTCCGCGTCGAGCATCCCGAGGTCTTCGACGCCACCCACGGCAAGATCCTCGAACTCGTCCGCGACGGGGTCGTGGAAGGGCTGCGGATCGACCATCCGGACGGCCTCGCCGATCCCGCCGGGTACCTGGAGCGGCTGGCAGCGGGGACGGGCAGCCGGTGGACGGTGGTGGAGAAGATCCTCACGGACGAGGAGACCCTCCCGGCGGGCTGGGCGGTGGCCGGAACCACCGGTTACGACGCACTGCACCGCATCGACGGGCTCTTCACCGACCCGACGGGCACCGCCGAACTCCTCGGCCACTACCGCACCTTCGCGAACCCGGAGTCCGACAGAGGTGGCTCCTGGGCACAGACCGCACGGCGGGCCGCCCGGCACGTCGTCGGCCACGACCTCGCCGCCGAGACGGCCTGGCTCACCCGGCTGGCCGTACGGATCTGCGAGCGGGACCCGGCTCTGCGCGACCACGCGCCGTGGGCGCTGCACACCGCCGTACGGGAACTCCTCGTCCGGCTCCCGGTCTACCGGCCGTACGTCAGGGCCGGTGGCGCGGTGCCCGAGTCGGCCGTCGCGGCGGTGCCGGACCGGGCGGTGCGCGACGCGAAAGCCGTGTTCGCCGTACCGGAGGAGGCCGGGGCGGTCGACGTGGTGCGGGAGCTGGCGCTGGGCCGGCTGGGGGACGGACCCGATCAGGTCTCCTTCTGCGCCCGGTTCGCCCAGACCGCGTCCGCCCTGCACGCCAAGTCGGTGGAGGACACGGCGTTCTACCGGTACGTCCCGCTGATCTCGGCGACCGAGGTGGGCGGCCGGCCGGGCACCCCGGCCGTCGAGCCGGCCGCCTTCCACGCCTTCTGCACCCGCCTGGCCCGGGACTGGCCCGCCACCGGCACGGTGCTGACCACCCACGACACGAAGCGCAGCGCCGACGTCCGGGCCCGGATCGCGGTCCTCTCCGAATGCCCCTCGTGGTGGGCCACGTTGGTGGGCGAACTGACGCGGGCGACCACGGTGGCGGCTCCGGACGGACAGCTGGCGTGGCAGGCGTGGCAGTCGGCCTTCGGCTGCGTGGACCTGCCGGCCTCCGAGGCGACGGGCAGGCTGGAGCCCGCGCTGCTCAAAGCCGTGCGCGAGGCGGGTCTCCACACCACCTGGACCGAGCCCGACTCCTCGTACGAGCGCGCGGTCTCGGATTTCGTCGCGGCCGGGCCGGGCAGCGCGGCGGGGCCCGCCCGGGACCTGCTCGCCTCCTTCGCCCGCTCGCTCGCCCCGCAGGTGCGGGCCAACGTCCTGGGGGCGGCGCTCGTCCACCTGACGATGCCGGGGGTCCCCGACCTGTACCAGGGAACCGAGCGGGAGTACCTCGCCCTGGTGGACCCCGACAACCGGCGGCCTTTCGCGCGACCGGAGGCGGGGGAACCCGGCGAGAAGGCGGCGGTGACCGCCGCCGCCCTCCGGCTCCGCGCCGAACGTCCGGACGTCTTCGGCGAGTCGGGTACGTACGTCCCGCTCACTCCGCGAGGACCGGCCGCGGACCACGCCCTCGCGTTCTGCCGTTCGGGGGAGGTGGTCACGGCGGTGACCCGGCTCTCGCTCCGGCTCGACGAGGCGGGCGGCTGGCAGGACACCGTCCTGCCGTTGCCCGGCTCCGGCCCCTGGCACGACGTCCTCGCCGCGGAGGGCGAGTTCGGCGGCGGTGAGGTGAAGGTGGCCGAGCTCTTCGCCGAGCGACCGGTCGCCCTGCTCAGGAAGGGTCCGCGCGGACGGGGTGCGGGAAAGGGCTGAGCGGTGCCGGCGGCGCGGACCGGGCGGGCGCCGGACTCCTCAGAGGGTGGGCGGCGGGGCCGGTGGCAGAGCGGGGGGCGCGGTCAGGCGGAAGGTCATGTGGCCGAAGCTCACCTGGTCCCCCTCCCGGACCGGGACGAGGCCGACGACCCGTTGCCCGTTGACGCAGGTGCCGTTGGTCGAGCCGAGGTCGCGGAGCAGCCAGATCCGTCCCCGTGCGGTGAGTTCGGCGTGGTTGCGGGAGACGGTCTCGTGGTTGAGCCGCAGTCCGTTGCCCGGGTCGCGGCCGATGAGCAGCGGGTGCGGCCCGGGTGCGGGCAACAGGAGTTGGGGGAGCTTGCCGGACCGCCAGGCCATCCGCAGCCGTCCCGGGAAGCCGGAGACCCCGCCCACCGCGCGCAACAGGACACGGCCCCAGGCGCGTTCCTCGTGCAGGTCGGCGGTGAGCGCCAGCAGATCCTCGGAGCGGTGGGCGGAGAGGGCGAGTTCCATCCGGCGCAGGAAGGTGTCGTGGGAGAGCCGGCCCTGGGCGGCGCCCTCGCGCAGCACCCCGAGGACACGGTCGCGCTGGGCGTCGGACACCCGCGCGGGATACGTGTGGAACTCGGAGGAGGACGTCACCCCGTGATTGTCGGGCCGAGCGGCCCGAGGTGTCCAGCGGCGGTGTCGGCCGGCCGCGCGACCCGGGGCGCGAGGGCCGGGCGGCTCCCAACCGGCCGGGGGGCCGTGCCCGGATCACCCGGCGGCCGGATCCTCCGGACCGGCGGGCGGTACGGGCGCGGCCGGCCCGGCGGGCGCGCCCGTACCGGCCGGCGCCGCGTCCCGTGCCACCTCCGAGAGCCAGCGCAGCCGCAGCAGCTGTTCCTCCGGGATCGCCGCGTCCTCGCCGCGCGGACCGACGTTGAGCAGCAGGTTGCCGCCGTCCGCGGCGGTGTCGCGGACCAGTGCCGTGAGGGCGTCGCGGCCGAGGAAGGCGGTGGGCGGGGAGTTGCGGTTGTAGCCGAAGCTGTGGTCGATGCCGCGCGTGATCTCGTACGGGTCGGGGCCGGAGTAGCGGGTGAACTCCGGGGTGCGGAAGTCGTAGGAGGGGGGCTTGCGCGGGACGAAGCCCTCGCCCCGGGCGACCGTGCGCCGTTCCCAGCGGTTGTGGAGGGTCCCGGCGCCGGGGAGGGCGAAGGTGCGCCAGAGCGGTGAGCGCGGCAGCAGCCGGTCGTTGACCACGCCGTGCGGGACGGTGAAGCGGTAGAAGTCGATCAGCCGGCGGACCTCGGGTGCGCCGGCCGGCCAGGCGATGTCGTTCCAGAGGATGTCCGGGCGGTAGCGGCGTACCAGCTCGCGCAGTTGGGCGTCGGCGTAGCCGGGGTAGGAGCCGCGCGGCACGGAGGCGAGCATGTCGGCGGCGGTGCCGACCGGGCGGTCGTCGAAGGTCCAGTCGAGTCCGCCGGAGTAGTACACCCCGAAGCGCAGACCTTCGGCCCTGACCGCTTCGGCGAACTCCCCGACCACGTCACGGGTGGTGTGCCAGCCGGTCCGGTGCGGGTTCTTCACCCCGGAGGGCCACAGGCAGTAACCGTCGTGGTGCTTGGTGACGAGGACGGCGTAGCGGGCCCCGGCGGCGCGGAAGGCGCGCGCCCAGGCGGCCGGGTCCCAGCTCGCCAGCCCGTCCTCGAACTCCCCGCCGAAGTCGGTGTAGGGCTTGTCGCCGTAGGTGGCCCGGTGGTGGGCGAAGACCGGGCTGCCGGGGAAACGGAGCCCGTTCTCGTACCACTCGGCGTACGGGGTCCAGGCGAGCGGGGCTGCCCGGCCGGCCTCGGGGAGATCCTCCGGCGGGGTGCGGGGCGGCGCCCATCCCGGTACCGACGCGGGCGTCCAGTGAACGAGGATTCCCAGGCCGGCCTGGGTCCACCATCGAGCAACCATGGCGCGAAGTATCGGTCACCGGGGCCCGGTCGGGAAGACCCGTCCGGGCCGCCCTCCGGTCAGGCGGGGCGGACGGCGGCCGGTTCCGGCTCCCCGGTGGGCGGCTGTCCGATGATCTTGATCGCCGGCCGGCCGGCCTCCGGCGCGTCCGGTGCGCGTTGGGCCCGGATGACCTCGCGGTACCACGCGTAGGACTCCTTGGGGGTCCGGCGCAGGGTCTCGTAGTCGATGTGCACGAGCCCGAAGCGCTTGCTGGCGCCCTCGGTCCACTCCACGTTGTCCGTCAGGGACCAGGTGAAGTAGCCGCGTACGTCCACGCCTTCACCGATCGCGGCGTGCAGCGCGCCCAGGTGGCCCTCCAGGAAGGAGATGCGTCGGGTGTCACTGACGGCATCGTCCACCGCGCAGCCGTTCTCGGTGATGTAGAGCGGTGGCAGCCGGTCGCCGTAGCGGTCGCGGAGCTGGACGAGGGTCTCGCGCAGTCCGTCCGGGACCACCGGCCAGCCGAAGTCCGTCTTCTCGTACCCCTCGATCTCCCGGATTCCGAAGGGGAGTTCGGCGGGGATCTCGAATCCGGCGAAGGATGCGAGCGTGTCGGGCCGGCGGGGCGCGCCGACGAGAGTGGGGTTGTAGTAGTTGACGCCGTACCAGTCGAGTGGGGTGGAGATGGTCTTCAGGTCGTCGGCGACCGGGCCCGGCATCAGCGCGGCGAACCCTTCGTCGGGGTAGCGGCCGGCGAGCAGCGGGTCGGCGAAGAGCCAGTTGGTGAGGGTGTCGTAGAGGCGGGCGGCGTCCCGGTCCTCGTCCGAGTCGCCGGCCGTCCAGACGGGGGTGTGCGAGACGGCGATGCCGATGTTGGCGGCCCCGGCGGCGCGCAGCGCCCGCACGGCCAGTCCGTGGGCGAGGAGCTGGTGGTGGGCGGCGGGCAGGGCGTCGAAGAGCAGGGTGCGGCCGGGCGCGTGCTCGCCGAGGGCGTAGCCCAGCAGGGTCACCTCCGCGGGCTCGTTGAGGGTGATCCACATGGGGACGCGGTCGGCGAGCCGTTCGGCGACGATGCCCGCGTACTCGGCGAAGCGGTAGGCGGTGTCGCGGTTGAGCCAGCCGCCCTCCTCGTCCAGCGGCAGCGGGGTGTCCCAGTGGTAGAGCGTGGGGGCGGGGGTGACGCCCCGGGCGCAGAGCTCGTCGACGAGCCGGTCGTAGAAGTCGAGCCCGGCCGGGTTGACCGCGCCGCTGCCGCCGGGGACCACGCGGGGCCAGCTGATGGAGAAGCGGAAGGCGTCGGCGCCGAGCCCGGCGAGCAGCCCGACGTCCTCGCGCCAGTGTTCGTGGAAACCGGTTCCCCGGGTGGTGTCCGTCCCGTCCTTGATGCGACCGGGGACGGCGGCGAAGGCGTCCCAGCCCGAGAGGCCCTTTCCGTCGGCCTCGACGGCTCCCTCGGTCTGGAACGCGGAGGCGGAGGCTCCCCAGAGGAAGCCGGGTGGGAACTTCGGCACGGTCATTTCGGCCTCCATCAGCCGTACGTCGGCGTACGTATGAGCAGGATCGGGCAGGGCAATGATCAGAGCAGACCTTAAGGGGTGTTCCGTACTCCTGCGCGCGGATGCACGGAACACGGGACATCCCCGTGGTGGAACCGGTCCAGTATTCCGGGCCGCGCGTGCGACTTCAGCCGATCATGGAAGCCGCCGGGGACTTTCCGCCGGCGCATCCGGTTTTTCGTACGCATCACTGACACACGACGGACATGACGGACGGGGAGTGGCGGATGCGGTTCGAGGTGTGGGCCCCCGGGGCGGAGTCGGTCGGACTCCAGTTGTCCGGTACACGGCTGCCGATGGGGCGCGACGGGTCCCGTGCGGGCTGGTGGACGGCCGAGGCGGACGCGGCCGGGGGTGACCGGTACGGCTTCTCGGTGGACGGGGGTCCGCCCCTCCCCGATCCGCGCACGCGCCGCCAGCCGGACGGACCGGACGGGCTGAGCGCGGTCGTCGACCAGGACGCGTACGTCTGGCGGAGCGAGTGGCGGGGGCTCGGGCTGCCGGGCGGCGTGCTGTACGAGCTCCACGTGGGGACGTACACGGGCGAGGGCACCTTCGACGCGGCGGCCGGACGGCTGGGCCATCTGGCGGAACTCGGCGTCACCCACGTGTCGCTGATGCCGGTCTGCCCCTTCCCCGGCACGCACGGCTGGGGGTACGAGGGCGTGTCGCTCTGGGCCGTCCACGAGCCGTACGGCGGACCCGAGGGGCTGAAGCGCTTTGTCGACACCGCGCACGGGCTGGGGCTGGCGGTGCTGCTGGACGTGGTCCACAACCATCTCGGTCCGTCCGGCAACTACCTCCCCGTGTTCGGCCCGTACTTCACCGAGACGCACCACACCCCGTGGGGCGCGGCGGTCAACCTCGACGCCCCCGGATCGGACGAGGTACGGGCGTACCTGCTGGGCAGTGCGCTGGCCTGGCTGCGCGACTACCGCCTCGACGGGCTGCGGCTGGACGCGGTGCACGCGCTCGCCGACACCCGGGCCCTGACCTACCTGGAGGAGCTGGCCGCCGGGGTGGACGCGCTGGCGGCCGAAGTGGGCAGGCCTCTGACGCTGATCGCCGAGTCCGACCTCTGCGACCCGCGCACGACGACGCCGCGCGCCTCGGGCGGGCTGGGTCTGCACGCCCAGTGGAACGACGACTTCCACCACGCGCTGCACACCGCGCTGACGGGTGAGGCGCAGGGCTACTACGCCGATTTCGCCGTCGCCCCGCTGGCCGCGCTGGCGAAGACGGTGACCCGGGCCTTCTTCCACGACGGCACGTACTCCACCTTCCGGGGGCGTACGCACGGCCGCCGGGTCGACGTGCACCGCACCCCGGCCCACCGGTTCGTCGGCTACGCCCAGACCCACGACCAGATCGGGAACCGCGCCCTCGGTGACCGGCTCGCCGCCTCCCTCTCCCCCGGGCTCCTGGCGTGCGCGGCGGTGCTGGTGCTGACCGGCCCCTTCACGCCGATGCTCTTCATGGGCGAGGAGTGGGGGGCGCGGACCCCGTGGCAGTTCTTCACCGACCACACCGATCCGGAGCTGGCCGAGGCCGTGCGCAACGGCCGGCGGCGGGAGTTCGGGGCGCACGGCTGGGCCGAGGAGGACATCCCCGACCCGCAGGACCCCGCGACGCGCGACCGCTCCTGCCTGGACTGGACCGAGCCGGAACGCGCTCCGCACGACCGGCTGCGGGCCTGGTACCGGGAGCTGATCGCGCTGCGGCGGGCCGTTCCCGACCTGTACGACCCGGACCTCGCCTCGGTGAAGGTCGCCTTCGACGAGGAGGCCCGCTGGCTGGCGCTGCGCCGGGGCGACGTGCGGATCGCGGTCAACCTCGCCGGCCGGCCCGTCGCGGTGCCCTGGGGCGGCGGGCACCACCGGGGCGGACCGGGGCGGGTCCTGGCGGCCTGGGAGCCCGTCGAGCCCCCGGGCCCGGACGGTCTGCTGAGGCTGCCCGCCGAATCCTGTGTGGTGCTCGGGACGACCTGAGCCCGTCGGCCGCTTCCCGTGGAGCGGGCGGGCGGGATCGGGGACTGCGGTGTCCGGGGCGGGTGGGCAAGGCACCGGCCGTCTCCGGACCGGCAGGTGCGGCGGCCGGCGTCGTCGTCGGGTCAGCCGGCCTGCTCGTAGGCGAAGGCCTTGTCCTGCACCGCATCCTGCAGGGGCCCCATCCGCTCGACGAGTTCCTGGTAGTCGGCGGTCCGGCCGTCGGCCCACTGGCCCAGAGCGATCACGGCCGCCCGACCGCCGCCGCCGAACGCCTGGACGAGACCGCTGTCCGCGGGCAGGACCGGCAGGCCCGATTCCGGCGGCGGTGCCTGCGCGGCGACCTGGTAGTCCTCGAAGTCGTGGGCCAGCTCCATGACCAGGTCCGCCGTGTCCACAGGGTCGTTCATGGTGAAGACCGCCAGGTTGTACTGGTTGCCGTCCTCGTCCCGGTAGAGCGCGATCTGCTCGCCCACGCACCCCGCGCTCGCCCGGATGAGGGCGGCCAGCCGGGCGCCGACACTGTCCGTCGCCGTGCAGGAGTCCAGCACCACCGCGTCCACCTTGCTGAACACGACGGACGAACCGTCCTCGACCGTGGCCGGAAAGACCTCGTCGAGCGGAATCATCGGGCGTGCGGCCGCGGCCGGGACGGCGTCGGCAGGGGCGGACGCCGGCGTGGAAGCGGACGGGGTGGCGGAGGCGGAGGCTGCCGCGGAGGCCGACACCGACGCGGACGCCGAGGCGGGGGTGTCGCCGTCCGAAGACCCGCCCGCGTACGTCATGACGCCGAACGCCGCGCCGGCCGCCAGCAGGGCGACGGCCGCGTTCCGGGGCCACACCCGGGCGGGCCGGGGAGCCGGTGGTTCCGGCTCCGGCGCCGGCGCGGCCCTCGGTGCGGAGTGCTGCGCGATGAACGCCCTCCACTGCTCGTCGGGGGAACTGTCGGGGCTCGGGGGTCGTCCCTCGTTCTTCGGCACGGGCGAACCCTACGGCCTGCCACCGACACCCCGGACAAGCCCCTCTCCCCACCCGGCCCCGCCCACTCGCCCCGGGGGCCGGGGCACCCGTCAGGCGACGACGGCCAGTTCGCGCGCGGTGGAGTTGAGCCGCCGTCCGCCGTCCTCGGTGACGGTCACGATGTCCTCGATCCGCACGCCGAACCGCCCCGGCAGGTAGATCCCCGGCTCCACCGAGAAGCACATCCCCGGCACCAACGGCTGTTCCTCGCCCTCGATCATGTAGGGCGGCTCGTGGGTGGTGACCCCGATGCCGTGGCCGGTGCGGTGGATGAACCGGTCGCCGTAGCCGAACTCGGTGATGACCGCGCGGGCCGCCCGGTCGACGTCCTGGCAGGCGGCGCCGGGCCGGACCGCGGCGCACCCGGCCGCCTGCGCCTCGCGCACCACGTCGTGGACCCGCTGCTCCTCGGCGGTGGGTTCGCCGACGTGGACCGTACGGGAGGTGTCGGAGCCGTAGCCGTACCGCAGGCCCCCGAAGTCGAGGACCACCATGTCTCCGTGCTGGATGACCCGGTCACCGGCCTCGTGGTGCGGGTTCGCGCCGTTCGGTCCGGAGCCGACGATGGCGAAGTCCACCTGGGAGTGCCCGAATCCGATGAGCAGTTCCACGAGGTCCGCCGAGACCTCGGTCTCCCGGCGCCCGGCGAAGGGGACCTTCAGGATCTCCTCGTAGGCGGCGTCGGCCGCCGCCCCCGCCGCCGCCAGGCGCTCCAGCTCCGCCGCGTCCTTGACGGCCCGCAGCATCGGCAGCGCCTGGGTGAGCGAGGCGTAGGAGGTGGCGGGGAGGAACTGCTGGAGCCCGAGCAGGTGCATGGCCCAGGCGTTGTCGCTGATCCCGTACCGCCCGGCGGCGTCGAGGAGGGGCGCGGCCACCTCGTACGGATTCCTGGCGTCGGTCCAGTCCCTCAGGGTGAGGGCGGGGGCACCGGTCGCCGACTCCGCGTCGGGCGCCTCCAGGGCCGGGACGACCAGCACCGGCTCCTGACCGGGCGTCAGGACGAGGAGGGTGAGGCGCTCGGTGCTGACGGGCTGGTAACCGGTCAGGTGCACCAGGTCGGGGCCGGGCGCCACCAGGACGCCGGCGAGCCCGGCCTCGGCGGCGGCGTCGGCCGCGCGGGCCATCCGGGTCCGGTAGACGTCGGCGGTGAAGGGCTCGGGCGGGTTCGGGCTGGACATGCGGGGCCTCCAGAGGTACGGCCGGTACGGCTACCGGTGGCCGGCGCACCACTGCGTACGCCGCACGGAGCATCCTGCCGCCGCCCGCCGCCCGCCGCGGGACGCGAGCGCCGGACGGGCGTGGCGGGACGGCGGGTGCCGCGCGTACGGGGCGGCGGGCACGGGCGGGGCGGCGGGCGGACGGGACGGCGGGCACGGGCGGGGTGGGGACACGGGCGGCGGGGCGGTGGCGGGCGGACGGTGCACGACGCCCGGGGTCCATGATCCGTAATGGTTTGCCCACGTCACCCGCTCGGTGCTTCCCTGTCCGGAGCGCGCCCGCGCGCCCCGTCTCCCCCCCTCCACGAGCGAAGGGCTCCCGTGAAACCTGGTTACGAGATACGTGCTCCGCGACGGTCACAGCTCCCGGCGATCCTCGACACCGTGAACGCGGCGGGCCGGGCCGGGGACGCCACGGCGGGGGCCCAGACCGTCGACGAGTACCTGCGCGTCTGGTCGCGTGTCGACACCGATCAGGATGCCTGGGTCGTGACCTCGCCGGACGGGGGCGTCGCCGGATACGGGCACGTGGTCGCCGAGCCGCACGAGAACCGGGTGCACGTCGACGCCTACACCCATCCCGCCCACCAGGGAGCGGGCATCGGCACGCTGCTGCTGGAGCGGGCGGAAGAGCGCGCCGCCGCGCTGACGGCCGGCGCGGACGGCCCGGCCCACCTGGTCAACTACGTGTATCTGGACGGCGCGTCGGAGCGGCTGCTGCGCGCCCGCGGCTACCGGCGCACGCGCGTCCACCAGCGGATGGCGATCGCCCTGGACCGTCCGCCCGCCGCACCCGAGTGGGCGGACGGCGTCACGCTGCGACCGTGCACCGGATCGGCCGAGGAGCTGCGCGCGGTGCACGCCTGCGTCGAGGACGCCTTCGGCGACCGGTGGGGGCGAACGCCCCGCCCGTACGAGGAGTGGGCCGACGACCTGCTGTACGACGGCTTCGATCCGTCGCTCTGGCTGCTCGCGGAGCGCTCCGGGCACCTCGCGGGTGCGGCACTGTGCCGTTTCCGCGACGTGGAGGGCCGATCCGCGGGCGAGGTCGGCCAGTTGGCCGTCGGCCGGGAGCACCGCCGGCTCGGGATCGGGCGCGCCCTGCTGCTGAGCGCTTTCGCCCTCTTCGCGGAGCGGGGCGCGGTCTCGGTCGGGCTGGACGTGGACAGCGAGAGCCCGACCGGCGCGCACCTCCTCTACGCGCGGGCCGGGATGTCGGTCACCGTCTCCATCGGCCAGTTCGAACGCGAACTGCCCACCGGGGTTCGCGCGGAGGAGTGACGGGCCGGTCCGCCGGGTCAGGGGGCGACGGCAGCCGACGAGCCGATCGCCCGGCCGAGGAGTCGCTGTTCGTCCTCGGGCAGCCACCGGCCGGCGTGGACCATGTGCAGGGCCGTGACGAGGCGCATCCGGTCGTCCTCCGTACCGAGGTCCGCGAGGTGGGCGGGGAGGATCATCCCCAGTGCCTTGAGGTCGCCGCGCTCGCAGAGTCTGGCGAGGAGAGCGGTCACGAGGCCGTCCGTGTCCCGCGGCGGAACCGCCCCGGTGGCCCGCAGACCTTCGGCGATGACGATCCGGATCCACTCGGCGTACGGTCCCGGCGGCACCGCATCGAGGCGGGCAGCGGCCAGCACGAAGTGCTCGCGCGCCCGCTCCGGTTCCCCGACCTCCGCGTACGCCTTGGCCAGATTGAGGTGGAGGGAGGGGCGGAAGGCGGCCACCCGTTCGTCGCCGACCAGCTCCGCCCGGCGCAGGCCCTCCTGGTTCCAGTGCAGCGTCAGCCGGGGCGTGGGCTGGTGGCGGGCCAGGTAGTGGGCGGCCACACATGCCTCGTAGTCGTCGCCGGCCGCCTCCCACGCCTGCTGGAAGAGACCGACGGCGTCAGCCGGCCGGCCCTCGGCCTCGGCCCGCATGCCCTGGGCGCACAGGCTGACGACGGGGTTGTCGGGATCCATGGGTTCGCTCTCGTTCTCGGTCCGGGGCAGGAGCGCGCCCGGTGGGGCCGAAGTGGTGGGCGGGGTCGGCGTGGTCGGCCGGAGCCGGCTCGGGCCGGAACGGGCAGGCGCTGGGGACCGGGGGGGGCGACTGGGCCGGGGCGACTCGGCCGGGATCAGTTCTCCGCCGGGGCGTGGACCGGCATGACCAGGGTCGTGAAGCTCCCCTGGTCGGCGGAGCGGACGACTACCGGCTGGTCGGGCCCCGTGATCTCCAGCAGGATGTCGGGGCCCACGCCCGCATCGAGCGACGGCAGGAGAACCGCCGGGTCGAAGGCGATGCGCAGGGACGGCCCGGTGCAGAGAGCGGCCGGGGTGGCGGAAACCGTGTCGCCGAAGGCGACGGTGAGCCGTTGTTCCCCGCTCCGGGTCCGCAGGACGACCGGGCCGTCGTGCACACCGCCGGCGACCGCCGCGCGCAGGACGGCCCGGTCCACGATGATGCGGTGCCGCGCGGCCGGCAGGCCGTCCAGCATCGGCCGGTACTCCGGAAAGGTCCCGTCGACGGTCGCGAGGTCGCGTGCCGTCCCGGCACCGAGGAGCCGCACGCTCTGCCGGTCCGCTTCGATCCGGAGGTCCAGGAGCCCCGCGGCCCAGGCGGCGGCCTCCCTCAACTCCTCGGCACCGACCAGGAACGCACAGGGATCGCCCTCACCCGAGAAGGAGCGCAGGGCGCGGACCGCGAGGCGGTAGCGGTCCGTGGCCACCAGCCGTACTTCCTGGCCGTCGAGTTCGAGCAGGACGCAGCCGAGTACCGGGAACTCCGCGGCGGCGGGCCCCGACGCAACCGCCGGGGCGACCTGCCGGACCGCTCCGGCGAGTTCGGCTCCGCCGATCCGCGCCGTCGTCCGGCGCGGGCCGCCCGGCAGCTCCCGGAGGATCTCCTCGATCGCCGACTGGGCGGTCACGGCGGTCTCCCGCGCCCTTCTGGCGTGCGCCTCGAGTACGGCACGGGCCTCGTCGCGGCTGCCGCCCAGGACCACCGAGGCGTCGGTGAGCGGCATCCCGGCTTCGCGCAGCCGCCGCACCAGGAGCGCGCGGCGCTCCTGCCCCGGCGAGTAGTAGCGGTAGCCGGTCGCGGGATCCACGTGCGCCGGGGGAAGCACGTCGCAGTCGTCGTAGAAGCGCAGGGCGCTCGGAGCCAGACCCACCCGGCGTGCGAAGGCGCCGATGCTCATCAGCGCGTCGGTGTCGTCCATGCGGGCGATTGTCGGCTCTCAAGCCGCTTGAAGGTCAAACTCTCGCGATGACGCGCGTATCGGGGAGCGAGAGCCCGGCCCCGGAGCGCGACCGGAGCGACGGAGGATCATCCATCCCCCGGCACGCGTGCCGGGCTCGCGCTCGGGATGCCTGGCAGAACAGAACGGGCAGAACAGGACGGCGGAACAGGACGGTGATCGATACACGTATTCTTGCCCGCGCGACGAAGGTCCACGGTGGACGCGTCGGCGGACACGGGGGAGTTCACATGCGGCACCGTTCCACTCCACTCTCGAAGGGCTTGGGCGCTGCGGCGCTCGCGTCCATGGCTGTGGCCTACGGGAGTGCCCTCGTCCCAGCCGATGCGGACGTGGTCCGTTGGGAGGTACTCGTTCCGTTGGCGGCGGGTGGTCTGTTCGCCGGCTGTTGGGTGCTGGCCGTGCGGACCGCGCCCCCCGTGGTGCGCAGAGCCGCCGTCCCGGCCCGTGCCGGGATACCTGCCGCGCTGGGCTCGATCAAGCGTGATTGGGGGCACATCGCCACGGCGTATCTCGTCATCTGGGCCCCGTTCTTCGCCGGTGCGGCAGCTCAGCATGGCTCAGGGTCGACGCTGGGCGGCCTCTGGTGTGTGCTGACCGCCATCTTCGGCGTGGTGCTCTCCTTCTACGCCCTCGCGTTGGCCACCCCGCAGCTGGGCCCTGGCCAGAGGGTTCTCCGGGCTGACGCCGGAGCGGGGCGCGTGCACGCCGTGCGGGCCCGGTTCGGCGACGCGGTACGTGAGCAGTACCGCAAGCCCACCGGTACGGGCACCGGCGACATCACCACCGTCGACCAATACTACGCCGAGTTGTTGCCGGAGAGCGAAGGAGGCGGACCTGCCGTGCGGCCGACCGTGCGCTTCGCTCCCATGTACGGCGAGAGCTTCCGGATCAACCTCGGAGACAAGCACCTGTCCCGCGCCGCCGCGGAACTGGCCGGACACAGCGGGTGGTTGTGCTGGCCCACCCGTTGGAAGGACCTCGCCGGCACGGACGAACACCGCCGGGTCGCCGCAGCCTTCGTCACCGACACCGGGCACGTCGTCTGGGGGCACACCCGGCAGGATGACTGGACGACATGGCTGCGCGGCGGGCTCGCACCCGTACGCGAGACCGACCCCGGTCTCTCCGCCGAGGTACTCCCCTCGCCGTCCCGCTTCCTCCCGGCGGCACACGGCGTCAGCCTGCTCCATGCGGCCGCCGCGGTGCTCCTGACCGTCCCCTACCTCGTCGGAGCGGTCCCCTTCGGCGTGGGTGTCGGCCTGGGCGCGGCCGCAGGACTGGTCGGCCTCATCGCCGGCGTACGGATGGGAAGCGGCGCCAAGATCCTGGACCCGGAGGTGTGGACGCCTCGTCAGGAATCACACCCCTCCCTGTGCTAGAAGGTGGCCTCACCCGGGGGGACGACGGGCGCGGTGGGAGATTGCCGCTCCGCCGGCGAAGGCGGGGAGGTGTCCGGGTTCGGCGGTGGGGGCGGCGGGCCGCGCACACCGGATCCGCCGTGCGCGGACCTACGAGCTCTCGGGCCACGGGGAACGGACGTCCTCATCGGTTCGCGGCCGGACGACGAGGTCGGCGCGGTCGCGACCGGCCCGGACCAGCCGGGCGTTCGCCTCGTCGCAACCCGTCACCCACCGCTCGGCGGCCGGCCTGGGCCTGCCGAACCGTACGTGCCGGTCGACCAGTCTCCGTACCCGTACCTCCGGATCGATCTCCAGGTACCAGACCTCGTCGAGAAGCCCGCGCACCGGCGTCCACGGCCCGTCGTCGAGGAGGAGGTAGTTCCCCTCGGTGACGACGAGCGGGGTGCCGGGGCCCACCGCGACGGAGCCGGCGATCGGTTCCTCCAGCGCGCGGTCGAAGACGGGGGCGTAGACCGTCCCACCTCCCGCCGTGCTCCCCTCGGCCGTGTCGCCTCCGGCGGCCTGCCCCTCGGCCGTCTCCCCGTCGGCCGTGCTCCCCTCGACGACCGCCGCCGGGTCGGCCGTGTCGCGCAGGCGGCGCAGCAGCGCCGCGTATCCGGCCGCGTCGAAGGTGTCCGGTGCGCCCTTGCGCTGCGCTCGCCCGAGCCGTTCCAGTTCGGCGCCGGCGAGGTGGAAACCGTCCATGGGGACGAGTACGGCCGCACCGTCCAGTGCTTCCACCAGTGCGGCGGCGAGAGTCGACTTCCCGGCGCCGGGCGGCCCGGTGATCCCCAGGATCCGGCGCCGGCCGGGGACGATGAGCGCCCGGGCGCGGGCGGCGAGCGGAGCGAGGTCGTACGTGTCCATACGGGAGAGTGTGCGGGCCGACGCCGTGCCTCGTTAGTGTTACGTATAACCATCTTCATCACCGTCTGCGCCCGCCCCGAGGAGCCGAGATGCCGTACATCGCCCTGACCACTCTGGTGGTCCACGACTACGACGAGGCCATCGCCTTCTACCGGGACGCCGTCGGGTTCGAACTGACCGAGGACACCGACCGGGGTGACGGGTCACGTTGGGTCGTCGTGACGCCGCGCGGCGCCGGCCCGGCGGGCGGTGGGCTGCTGCTGGCCCGCGCGAAGGACGACGGCCAGCGGGCGGCGGTCGGGGCGCAGACGGGTGGCCGGGTCGGCTTCTTCCTGCACACCGGAGACTTCGCGGCCGATCACGCGAGGATGACGGCGGCCGGGGTGCGGTTCCTGGAGGAGCCCCGGCACGAGGCGTACGGCTCGGTCGCGGTCTTCGAGGACCTGTACGGCAACCGCTGGGACCTGCTCCAGCCCGCGTGACCCGACACCGGGTGCCGTCCCCGGCCACACGGCGGCGAGTGACCCCCGGCGCGGGGGAGGACCGGCTTCTCCCCGCGGGCCCGGACGGGCTCCAACCACCCGCCCGGGCCGGACAGCGGTGGCGTGGCAGACTCCGCCCATGGATCATCTGACGGTGGAACGTTCGGACGCGCGGGACTGGGCCGGTGGCCAGCTCACGGAGCTGTTCAGCGACGGATTCCCGGAGTTCATCACGGCGGACCGGGTCGCGAAGGAGTACCTGGGCCGGGTCCAGGAGTGGTTCGCCGCGTTCGACCTCTTCCTCGTCGACCGCTCGGGGGTTCCGGTGGCGGGCGGCTGGGGAGTCCCGTTGCGGTGGGACGGGGACCCGGACACCCTGCCCACCGGCTACACCGACGCGCTGATACGTGCGGTGCGGGGGCGGGAGGAGGGCGTCGAGCCCGACACCCTGGTGATCTGCGGGGCGATCGTCACTCCCGCGCTGAAGGGGCAGGGTCTGGCCGGCCGGGCCCTCGGCGCCCTCCGCGTGCTCGCCCTGGAGAGCGGGCTCCAGCGGGTCGTCGCGCCGGTGCGGCCGACGCTGAAGGCGCGCTATCCGCTGACGCCGATCGATACCTTCGCCGGATGGATCCGGGAGGACGGCCTCTCCCTCGATCCGTGGGTCCGTACACATCAGCGGCTCGGCGCCCGCGCGATCGCCTGTGCTCCGGAGTCCCAGACCATGACCGGCTCGGTCGCCGCATGGGAGAAGTGGACCGGGATGGCCCTCCCCGACTCCGGCGACTACGTCGTACCGCAGGGCCTCTCGCCGCTGCGCGTGAACCGCTCAATCGACGAGGGGCGTTACGTGGAACCGGGCATCTGGATGCGGCACGTGTGACGCGCCACGGTCCACCGGCCCGCCGCTCCGCGGCCCCCACCCCGCACCGCCTCGCGGGGGTACCGGCGACCCCGGCCGCCGGATCGTGCGTCCCGGTCACGGGTCCTTGATAGCGTCGCCCCCACGCGACTGCGGAACGCTCCCCGCCCCGGTCGCCGGCCGGCCCCCGCGCACCACCGGATCGGGCCTGCGCGCACGCGGGTTCGGGGACGGTCGCGGCAGGACGAAGAGGGCCCCGGGCATGAGCCTCGCGCAGTTGCACTACACCTCGGCCGCGCCGGGGGACGAGGGAACGGTGGGACGGTTCACCGCCGTCGGCCCCGGGATACCCACGGCACTGCTCCCGGAGATCGAACCCCTGCTGGGGTACGAGGCCCCCGGGGACGTGCCGTTCCTGCCCACGGACACCGAACTGCGTTCACTCCCGCAGGTGTTCAGTTTCACCCATCTCTCGGACGGCAGCAGGCTGCTGGTCCGGTCGGTGCCGCTGGCCCCGCCCGGCACCGGGTCCGGCCCGCTCCGGTTCCACACCCACGGCGTCCTGCTGCCCGCCGGAGCCCGGCTCGCGGCCGGCCGGTTGCCGATCGCCGCGTGGCGCTCACCCCGCTGGGCGTCCGTCACGCCCAGCGGGGCGGTACCCGACCCGCTCACCTCGCCGCACACCGGTCCCGGCCTGGAGCGGGAGGCCCTCGGTGACTTCGCGGTCTCCCGGGGGCCGTGGCTCGCCGCCGTCTTCGCCGACCTGCGCCGCGTACGGCTCGAGAGCGCGGCGGGCGCCTGCGCGCCGGTGGCGCTGGTGGAGCGGCAGAGCGAGGACGTGGCCCGCTGGCTCGGGCTGGCCGTCTCGGTGCTCCCGCCGGACCACGCAGAGGAGTTGACCTTCACCACGTACTCCCGGCGTCCCTCCCTCGCCCCGCAGCAGGTGATCGGCGTGCTCCCGGAGGACGCCCACCTGCTGGACGCCGCCGAGTTCCGGGTGCACGTGTGCGGCGGTCCGCACGGCCGCCCGTCGCCGCCTTCCCGGGACACCTGGGCCGAGACCGCCGCCCGGGTCTGGCGTGGCCGGGCACCCGAGCTCTTCGAGCGGGCACGCGCATTGCCCGGCGAGCCCTTCGCCGCCGGACCGCTGGCCGTCACCGCCCTCTGCGCGGGCATCTCCCTGGGGTCCGCGGAGCGTTCCGCGGCGGCCGGCTGGGCGGCCGAGCGGCCGTACGCGCTGGACGCGGAGCAGACCCGGAAGCTGGTGGCCGCGCTCACCGCGCCCGGCCTCGACGACCGCAGCGGGGGCGAGTTCGACGCGCTGGGCCGGCTGTTCGGCGCGCTGGACGGCCGCTCCCCCGCCGCCACGACCGCCCCGCTCGCCGCGATGCTGGTGACCGAGGCGGTACGCGGCGGCAACGGCTCCCTCGAACTCCCCGCCAGGAGTGCCTTCGCCGGCCCCGGGGGCAAGGCCGTCTCCGAGGCCCTCGCCCCGGAGATCCTGGCCGAACTGGGCGGCACGGGAGCGGTCTTCGACATCGCGCGGACCGTGCAGCTGCTGCGGGTGGCGAAGCTCCTCGACGTCGACTGCGCCGGGTTGCTGCCCTCCGTGGTGGACCGGACGGCCCACGCTCTCCTGGCCGCCCCCGGCTTCACCTGGGGACCGGCCCTGCTGGAGCTGTTGGACGAGCAGTTCGACGTCCGGACCGCCCTCCTGGTGGCCCTCGACCGGATCGCGCCGGACGATCCGGCCGCCATGGAGCGGCTGTTGGACCGGATCGCCCTTCCGTTCACCGGCACCCAGACGCTCCCGCACCTGCGCATGTGCGCCGAGTCGGGTGCGATCAGAGCGGGGTGCGGGGAGGACCGGGCCGCCGCGCTCGGCAGGGTGCTGCGGACCGCCGGAATCTCCCCGTTCGCCGAGCCGTTGGTGCTGCGCTCCGCGGTGGGCCTCGTCTGGGCGGACAGGGAACCGACCGCCCAGGAAGCCCGGATGCTGCTGGAGGCGGCCACCTCCGACGCGCACCGCAGCGCGGGCACCTGGTCGCACCTGGTCGGCGCGGCGCTGCGCGCACCGGCCCACGAGACGGACGCGGCCGACCTGGCGCACGACCTGCTGCGCGGCTTCCCGCACCAGATCCGGGGGCGGGAGCGCGGTGCCCTGCTGCTGCTCGACTTCGCCCGTTCGATGCGCGGTGCCGGCACCCCCGCGGACGCCGGCGGAACGGACAGTGCGTCGGGCCGGGCGGCTGCCGGCCCCGGCTGGGCGGAGCGGGCGCTCGCCCTGCGCCCGGCGGCCGAACCGGTGGAACCCGCGGTCCTGGGCCACGCCTTCGACGCGCTCGCCCGCCGTCTGCTGGCCCCGGGCCGGCCCGAGGACGAGCTGTACGCCTTCGTGCACACCGGCGACCCCGACCTGCTGGACTCCTATGCCCGGGTCGCGCGGGAGGAAGCCGTACGGGCCCGACTGCGGTCCGACCCCGCGTTCGCCGCCGACTGCTACCTGGCCTGGAGCTCCCATCCGCACGCGGGCGCGCACTGGGCGCGGACCAGTACGGCGCTGCTGGAGGAGGTGCTGCGCCCCGCCGTGCGCGAGCTCTCCGCGGCCGGGGTCCAAGCGGTCGAGGAAGCCGTCGGGCGGGCCGGGAGCAGCGGCCGGACTGAGGCTTTCCGCGCGTGGAACCGGCGCCCGTCGGGCACGCTCGGCCGGTTCGGCCGCCGACTGGCGGGCAAGGTACGCCGCCCCTGACCGGGTCCGGCAGGGGCCGGGGCGGACGGCGCGGGGTCAGGAGGCGGACGGCCGCGCCGCTCCCGGGTCGCGTCCGAGGAACCCCACGAACCGGTCCACGGCCGGTGCGTCCTCGGCGACCGGCACGATCTCGCCGAACGCCTGCCCCTCGCCCCGGAACCGCGGCGGCAGCGTGACCTCCGCGCGGGCCAGCGCCTCGGCGGCCTCCTCCTCGGTGAAGGGGACCGGCTGCCCGGTCGCGACGGCGAGGTCCCAGCCGTGCCCCAGGTACTCCATCAGCGTCATGTCGAACACCATCCGCGCGGGCAACTCGCCCTCCCGCACCCGGACCTGACGATCGAACCCGTTGGTCCGCCACGCGGCCAGCACCCCGTCCGCCGCGGTCCGGAACTCACCGGCCGGGTCGTCCCCGCAGACGTGGGCCGCCGGGTCGCCCTCGTACGCACGGCCCTCGCAACCGGCCCGGAAGACCTGGAGCCAGCCCACGAGGTGGTTGCGGAGCGCCTCCACGTCGTAGGACGCGCACGTGGTCGGCAGCGAGAGCTGGTCCGGGTGGACGCCCTCGACGAGGTCCCCGGTCTTGGACAGGATTCCGGCCAGGAGATCGATGTCACTCATGGGCCGACCCTATCGACCCGGCGAGCGCGGCCGGGGGCACCGGGCCCGGGCCTGACGCGCCCCACCCCTCGTTCCGCGGGGAGCCGGTCGTCTCTCACGGCACCGGAGGGCCCGCGCACCGAGGTCCCACGGGGTCCGTCGACGCACTCCCGCTCGACGGCCGCATGCTCGGATCCGGCCACGATCAGCCGGTCCGGTGCCGCCGCTCGGCCGTCCGCGGGGGTTAGCTCGTGCGAAGAGCCGCCGTACCTCCCCGCGCGCGGTCGCACGGAGACGCGAGTTCCCGGGACGCCCGGCACCGCGGCCCGGGACCGGCGCCCGGTGGGTTCGCGTCCCGCCGGCTTCCGGAGCCGGGCCGGCCCTCGAAGTGGACGACGGAGGAGACGGAGGGGTCAGGACGCCGGCACCGCTCCGCCACGTGGCGGCCGTCCCTCGCGATGGTACGAGCGACTGGGCGCCGGGGTCCGCGTGCTCGTCCTCACCCTGGGGAACCGGGCGACCGACTGCCTGGTGCTCGTCACCGGACGATCGGACCCGACGGCTCCCGCGACCCCCGGGCCGTTACCGACGCGCGGGTCAGCACCGGTCCCACACGTCTCCCCGGGGCGTCCGGGACAGCGCCCGATCTGGCTCACCGTCACGGCCCCGTGGGCTCCCCGACGGTGGTACGCCGTCCCGGCCGCACCCGCGCCCACCGCGCCGCCGGGCCTCGGCGTGTCGGGCCCCCGGCCCCTACGCCGATCCGGTGGCCGGCGCGCGGGCGACGGGCCACCGAGGCTCCTCCGTCCCCGAACCTCCCTACCGTCCGCACCCGTTGTTCACCCGCTCGGACGCCGGCCGACCGGGTGTGGGGGGTCCGGTCCGCAGGGGCCGGGCGCTCGTCGGCACCCGGGAGATTTTCCTCTCTTTCGACTTCGCATGTGTGAGGTGGTGGGTCCGGGGTACCGGCTGAACACCAGCTCCGCACGCCGCGCGCCCCGGCTCCGTACGTTCCACCTCCGGCGCGGGCGAGAAGGTCACTGCGACGAGAGAGGCACCCGCCGAACGATGCAGAACACGACTGAATCCACCCAGTGCGTTCCGGCCATGACGTACACCCTGATGCTCGAAAAGGTCCGTTACGACGGCGCCTACCCGACCCGGGAACGGGCCGAGGAAGCGGTACGTCTCGTACTGGACGGTCTCGGCGGCCAGTTGGCCGGGGACGAACGCGCGAGCCTGGCGGCTCGCCTTCCGCAGGAGGCCGCTGCCGTCCTCCTCGCGGCCAGACCAGAAACTCCGCTCAGCGGCCGTGACTTCGTGAACTCGCTCGCCCTGTCGACGGGCTCCGGCGTCGCGACCACCCGCTGGGACGTGGGTTCCGTCCTGACGACGGTGGCCCAGCTGACCGGCCCCGACCTGCTCGCCCGGATCCTCCGGGCCCTCCCCCAGGGGTACGCGCTCCTCTTCGGCCGCGCGGAGCTCGCCCGCGCCGCCTGACCGGAACCAGCACCTCACCAAAACCAGCACCTCGACCGGCTCCGGCCCACGGGTCACCGTCGCCCCGTCGGCCAGTCCGGTCCCGCCGGGCACCGCCCGGCCTCCTCTTTCGCCCGCGCCCCCGCGCCCCCGCCCGGCCCGCTTCGAGCAGACACCACCTGCTCGGCCCGCCCGGACCGGAGCGCGGGGGCGCGGGACGCTGTGGTGTCCGGACACGCCACGAGCACCCGGAGCCACCCCGAGCCGCACTTCTCCGGCCCGTCCGGCCGATCCGCCCGCCGGCCCGTGTGCCCGCCTGTCCGCCGGCGGGAGACCATGGCCGCCCGCCTGCCGGAGACCGTGCGCGAGCGACCCGCCACGGTGGGCGACGGCCGGCCCCGTTCCTCCGCGCGTCGCCTCCCTGCCGGGGGCGGCACCACGCCCGCACCGGAGCCCCGCCCCGCCTCCGGGGTAGAGTTTTCCGGTGGGAAGGTACGCTCCGCGCGCCTGTTCCACCGTGCCGGGGCCGACGCAGTTCCCGGTGGCGGTCCGGTTCCCGCAGGGTTGCGTGCCGTGAGAGACGCGGGGGCGAGCGCCGGACGCCCGCCCTTCCGGCGGTCCGGTCACGAGTCCTCGGTGGTCCGTTCCGAGCCCGTGGCGATCGGCCCGTTCCCGGGCGGATCCCCGCCGGATCCGTGTCTCGTCCGACGCAGGCCCCGTCACGGGACCGTCCGCGGGGTGCTGTCCCGGCACTCCGCTTCCTGGCAGACGCACGCCCCCGGCATGTCCGACACGGTGGTGCGCCCCGAGCACGACAGGTTTCCGCTGCCTTGTCCTTCACCGTTTCCACTGACTCCCCCGCCGCGCGGCTGCGCGCCCTGAAACCCGACTGGCTGGGCGACCCCAAGGTCTGGCGCACCGAGGTGCTGGCGGGGCTGGTGGTGGGCCTCGCGCTGATCCCCGAGGCGATCTCGTTCTCGATCATCGCCGACGTCGATCCGGCGGTCGGCCTCTTCTCCGCGTTCACCATGGCCGTGGTGATCTCGGTCGTCGGCGGGCGCCGGGCGATGATCTCCGCCGCGACCGGTGCCGTGGCGCTGGTGATCGCGCCGCTCAACCGCGAGCACGGTTTCGGCTACCTGGTCGCCGCCGTGATCCTCGCGGGGGTCTTCCAGATCGTCCTGGGGACGCTGGGGGTGGCGAAGCTGATGCGGTTCGTGCCGCGCTCGGTGATGGTCGGCTTCGTCAACTCGCTGGCGATCCTGATCTTCATGGCGCAGATCCCCGAGATGCGGGACGTGCCCTGGGCGGTCTACCCCCTGATCGTGGGTGCTCTCGCGCTGCTGGTGTTCTTCCCCAGGGTCACCACCGTCGTCCCGGCTCCCCTGGTGTCCATCGTGGTCCTCACCGCACTCACCGTGGGAGCGGGAATCGCGGTGCCGACCGTGGGCGACCGGGGCGAGCTGCCGTCGTCGCTGCCCGTGCCGGGCCTGCCGGACGTACCGTTCACGCCGGACACGCTGACGACCGTGGCGCCGTACGCGCTCGCGATGGCGCTGGTCGGCCTGATGGAGTCGCTGATGACGGCGAAGCTGGTCGACGAGATCACGGACACCCCCTCCGACAAGAAGCGCGAGTCGGTCGGGCAGGGCATCGCCAACATCGTCACCGGCTTCTTCGGCGGCATGGGCGGCTGCGCGATGATCGGCCAGACGATGATCAACGTGAAGGTCTCCGGCGCCCGGACCCGGCTGTCGACCTTCCTGGCCGGCGCGTTCCTGATGGTGCTCTGCATCGTCTTCGGGCCGGTCGTCTCCGACATCCCGATGGCCGCCCTGGTCGCGGTGATGGCGATGGTCTCGTTCGCCACCTTCGACTGGCACTCCATCGCCCCGAAGACGCTCCGACGGATGCCCGCGGGAGAGATCGCGGTCATGGTGATCACCGTGGCGGTGGTCGTCGCCACCCACAACCTGGCCATCGGTGTGGTCGTCGGCTCGGTCCTGGCGATGGTGGTCTTCGCCAAGCGGGTGGCCCACTCCGCGGACGTCACCGCCGTCACCGATCCGGACGGCACCACCGTGGTCTACCGGGTGACCGGGGCGCTCTTCTTCGCCTCCTCCAACGAGCTGGTCGGCCGCTTCGACTACGCGGACGACCCCGAGCGGGTGGTGATCGACCTGTCCGCCGCGCACGTCTGGGACGCCTCGTCCGTGGCCACCCTGGACGCCATCGGCGCCAAGTACGCCCAGCGCGGCAAGAGTGTCGAGATCGTCGGTCTGAACGAGCCGAGCGCCCGGCTCCACGACCGGCTCAGCGGGGAACTCACCGGCGGCCACTGACCGCGCGGGCAGCGGAGGAGGAAGCCTCGTTTTCGCCGTCTTCCTCCCCCGGCCGCCGGTCACCGGCGCCCCGCGGGGCGGGCCCCGCACACGCCACCGGCCCCCACGACCGCGACGGGTCGTGGGGGCCGGTGGGGCGTCCGCGCCGGACGGACGGCGGCGGCGCGCGTCAGGCGTCGGGCGTCAGCGTCAGGGAGATGGAGTTGATGCAGTAACGCTGGTCGGTCGGGGTCCCGTACCCCTCGCCCTCGAAGACGTGGCCGAGGTGCGAGCCGCAGCGGGCGCAGCGGACCTCGGTGCGGACCATGCCGTGGCTGCGGTCCGCGATGAGCTCGACCGCGTCGGTGTCCTTGGGGTCGTAGAAGGACGGCCAGCCGCAGTGCGACTCGAACTTCGTGTCGGAGCGGAACAGCTCCGCCCCGCACGCGCGGCAGGCGTAGACGCCCTCCGTCTTGGTGTCGGTGTACTCCCCCACGAAGGCGGGTTCGGTCCCGGCCTTGCGGAGCACCGCGTACTCGGCGGGGGAGAGCTCTTCCCGCCACTGCTCGTCGGGCTTCTCGATGTCGTACGGCACGGTGGCTCGCTCCCTCACTTCGACAGCTGGTCCAGGATGCGCGGGCCGAGGTCGGTGACGTCGCCCGCTCCCATGGTGAGAACCAGATCGCCGGGCTTCGCCATTCCCGCGACGACGCCGGGCACGTCCGCCTGGTCGTGGACGGCGGTGACGTCCGCGCCGGCCGCCAGGGCTGCGTCGATGATCAGCGCGCTGGTGACGCCGGGGACCGGGTCCTCGCGGGCCGGGTAGATGTCCAGGACCACGGAGGCGTCGGCGAGGGCGAGGGCCTGGCCCATCTCGTTGCCGAGCTCCTGGGTGCGGGAGAAGAGGTGCGGCTGGAAGACGACGAGGATGCGGGCGTCGGCGGCCGCGCCGCGCATGGCTTCGAGGTCGGCGGTCATCTCGGTGGGGTGGTGGGCGTACGAGTCGATGACCTGGACGCCCGCGGCCTCGCCCTTGAGCTGGAGGCGGCGCTTGACCCCGGTGTACGACCCGAGAGCGGAGGCGAGGTTGTGCGCGGGGATGCCGAGGGCGACGCCGGCGGCGAGGGCCGCGACGGCGTTGTGGGCGTAGTGGCGGCCGGGCACGGAGACGGTGAAGGTGAGGAACCTGCCGTTCAACAGGACAGTGACCTCGCTGGTCAGACCGCGCGGGGTGACCTTGTGGACGCGTACGTCGGCGGTCTCGGAGTCGCCGTAGGTGACGACGGTGAGGTCGGCTCCGGCGCTCGCGCGCACCCGGCGGGTGAGTTCGACGGCGCCGGGCTGGTCGGCGGAGACGACGAGCGTGCCGCCGGGGACGATCTTCCCGGTGAACTTCTCGAAGGACTCGTAGATCTCGTCCATCGACGCGTAGTTGGCGTGGTGGTCCAGTTCGACGTTGAGGACGATCGCGACCTCGGGGTCGTACTTCTGGAAGCTGCGGTCGCTCTCGTCGGCTTCGGCCACGAAGACGTCGCCGCCGCCGTGCGCGGCGTTGGTGCCGGGCCCCTCCAGGTCACCGCCGATGGCGTACGAGGGGTCGAGGTTCAGCGCGGAGAGCGCGACGGCCAGCATCGACGTGGTGGTCGTCTTGCCGTGGGTGCCGGCCACGGCGATGGCGCGGGTGCCGGTCATCAGCGCGGCGAGGGCGTCGGAGCGGTGCACGACGGGGACGGAGAGTTCGGCGGCGCGCACCAGCTCCGGGTTGTCGGCGCGGATGGCGCTGGAGACGACCACGCAGGTCGCGTCGTCGGCCAGGTGGTCCGCGGCGTGACCGATGTGGACGGTCGCCCCCAGCGCGCGCAGTGCGTCGGCGGTCCCGGACTCCTTGGCGTCGCTGCCCGCCACCTTCGCGCCACGCTGGGCGAGGATCTTCGCGATGCCCGACATTCCGGCGCCGCCGATGCCGATGAAGTGCGGTCGTTCCATGGCGGCAGGAATACCGGGTGCCATGCGTGTCTCTCCCCAAAGTCGTCGGGGTGCCGGGTCGGCCCGGCACCGCCGCCCAGCCTATTCGCTGTGCGCGAAGAGCTTGAGCACCGGGACGCCGACCTTGTGGCGGGCGCGGGAGGCCCAGTCGCGGTGGAAGAACTCCTCCACGTAGTGCGGGGCGGTCAGCACGATGACCTCGTCGGCTCCCGCCTCCTCCACCACGGTCCTGAGGTGGTCCAGCGGGTGCTCCTCCACGACCTGGCCGACCGCTTCGGAGCCTGCCGCCCGCAGGGCGCGCAGAGAGGTGTCCAGGGCCAGCCGGGCGGGCTCGCGGGCTTCCTTCCCCTCGGGCTCCTCGCCCTCGCGGGCGGCGTCCTTGAGCTCCCCGAGCGCCACGTCGTCGATCGCGCGGAGCAGGACGTCCGCCTGGTCGCCGCGCGGCTGCATGAGCACCAGGAACGAGATGCGCTCGTCGCCGTGGAGGGTCGTGACGAAGTCGACGTCCTCCGGTGTGAGGGGCTTCTCGATCATCAAAACGCTTGTGAACACGACAGGCGCCCTTCCGCTTCTTCGTCTGGTTCTTCCGGTGCAGGCCGTGTCGAGGGCGCTGCTGAAACCATCCTTCCCCGTGATCGCACGGAGAGTGCAGGGATAATTCTGCCCACCGGAAGCCAACCGGAACGGTGAATTCCGCCAAGAGCCGGTGCGCGTCGGAGAGGGGCCGTCTCCGCCTCAGGGGCGGCGGTACCGGCTGAAGAGGAAACCGTCCTCCTCCAGCAGCCCGGCCAGGGTGAATCGGTCCGGCACCGCCAAGGAGGGGCCTCCCGCGATCCGCTGCGCCCGGCCCGCCGTCAACATCGGCGAGAGGGTCAGACAGAGTTCGTCGAGGACGCCCGCGGCGACGAACTGGCCGAGCAACCGGGGCCCGCCTTCCGTCAGCTGCCTGGTCAGGCCCAGTGCGGCCAGCTCCCGCACGGCCCGCTCCGGGTCGATCCGGGAACCCTCACCGGCGACGACCACCCGGACCCCCGCCTTCCGGGCGGCCGTGACCCGCTCGGCGGGCGCGGCCGAGCCGGTGAGCACCAGGGTCGGGACGCGCGGCTCGGTGTAGAGGGGCAGCGAGAAGTCCAGGTCCAGGCTCGCGCTGACGACCGCGACGGCGGGCACGGGCGTCTGCCCGGCTGCCGCGCGCCGCGCGGCGAACGCCTCCCGGACACGGGCGGGCCGGTACCCCTCGCCGCGTACCGTCCCGGCGCCGGCGATCACGACGTCGCAGAGGCCGCGCAGGGTGCCGAAGATCCGCATGTCCGCGGGGCACGAGATGCCCTGCGAGCGGCCGTCGTGCTGGGCGGCCCCGTCCAGGGTGGCGACCATGTTGGCGCGCAGCCACGGGCCCGGGCCGGCGGGGTGGGCGTACGCCGCGGCCAGCTCGTCGAGACTCCACTCGCGGTCGTCGGCGGCCGGGGCGGGAGTACCGGCGGTTGTCAGGTCCGTCACAGGGAGCAGGCTTCGCATGTCAGGCAGTGTGGCACGGCCCGTATGGTGGAGAGTTGTGTCGTCCTCCACCACCGCCCCCGGGGCAAACTCCCTGACCGGCGCGGTTCCGCTGTCCCTGTGCGCCCGTCGGCCGCACGTCCCCGCCGATCGTCTGGTCGCCGAGATGGTGCCGCCGCCGCGGTTCGACTCGGTGCGCTTCGCGACGTACGTCCCCGATCCGGCCCAGCCGAGCCAGAGCAAGGCCGTCGAGGTGCTCGAGTCCTTCGCCGGAGGCCTCGGCGGGGCGCACGCGTCGGGTGAGGGCAAGCGGAGGTGGTTCTCGCGGAAGCCCGCGGCCCCGTCCGGTCCGCGCGGTGTGTACCTCGACGGCGGGTACGGCGTCGGCAAGACCCATCTGCTCGCCTCGCTCTGGCACGCGACCCCCGCCGAGCCGGCCCTGAAGGCGTTCGGCACCTTCGTCGAGCTGACCAACCTCGTCGGCGCGCTGGGTTTCCAGCAGACGGTACGGACCCTGAGCGGACACCGGCTGCTCTGCATCGACGAGTTCGAGCTGGACGACCCGGGCGACACCGTGCTGGTCTCCTCGCTGCTCAGCCGACTGGTGGAGGCGGGTGTCGCACTGGCGGCGACCTCCAACACGCTGCCCGGCAAGCTCGGCGAGGGCCGGTTCGCCGCCGCCGACTTCCTCCGCGAGATCCAGGGGCTCTCGGCCCACTTCCGCCCGCTGCGGATCGACGGTCAGGACTACCGCCACCGCGGCCTGCCCGAAGCGCCGGCGCCGTTCGACGACGAGCAGGTCACGCGGGCCGCGTACGCCGCCGGGGGTGCGTCGCTGGACGACTTCGCCGCGCTCCTCGGCCACCTGGCGGAAGTCCACCCCAGCCGGTACGGGGCGCTGACGGACGGGGTGAACGCGGTCTGCCTCACCGGGGTGGTGCCGGTGCCCGACCAGTCGACGGCGCTGCGGCTGGTGGTGCTCGCCGACCGGCTGTACGACCGTGAGATCCCGGTCCTCGCCTCCGGCATACCCTTCGACCGGCTCTTCAGTGACGAGATGCTGAACGGTGGGTACCGGAAGAAGTACTTCCGGGCCATCTCCCGGCTGACGGCCCTGGCGCGGGACGCGAAGGGGCTGGTGGCGCAGTAGGTTCGTGGGGGTGACGGCACGACTCCTCCGGGTGGCCGGGCCGTTCACCGGGTTCCGCGGCGCAGGAGGCGCTGCGGCCCCGCGCGACCGCGCACACCGTTTTCGAAGGGATTCACCATGGCTACCACGCGTCAGGCGCACACGGTCTGGGAAGGCAACCTGCTGGAGGGCAAGGGTGTCGTCACCCTGGACTCGTCAGGTGTCGGCGAGTTCCCCGTCTCCTGGCCCTCGCGCGCCGAACAGGCCAATGGCAAGACCAGCCCGGAGGAGCTCATCGGCGCCGCGCACTCCAGCTGCTTCTCGATGGCTCTTTCTCACGGCCTGGCCGGCGCGGGCACCCCGCCCACCCGTCTCCACACCAAGGCCGAGGTCACCTTCCAGCCCGGCACCGGTATCACCGGCATCCACCTCACCGTGGAGGGCGAGGTGCCCGGTCTCGACGAGGCGGGCTTCGTCAAGGCCGCCGAGGACGCCAAGGCCAACTGCCCGGTCAGCCAGGCGCTGTCCGGCACGACGATCACGCTGACGGCCACCCTGGCCTGACCGGCCGCCACCCGGGCCGCCGCCGTTCCCGTGTTTCCGGGAGCGGCGGCGGCTCCGGTGCGTCAGGAACCGGCCATGGTGCACGGCGAACCGTCAGGTCGCCCGCGGGAAACGGGAGTCGGTCGCGCGGTCATCGGCGACACTCGCACTCACTTCGCCGCACCGGATTCGGTCCCGGCCACCCGCGCAGTGACGGAGACGTCCCCCGCACGGAGTTCTCCGCCCCGCCCCGCAACGCCCGTGTCGACGCACGGCCGCGCGTTCTCGTGGAACGGCCGGCTCCACGCCGGGAGCCCTAGCCGGAGGTGTTGGCGTCGGCCGATCGGGGCGCCCCGGGCGCCGCGCGCACCGCTCGACCCATATAAATCATATTGTCCTATATTTTCCGTGCGTGCCTACCTCACCACGGAACGCCTCGCCACGGAACGTCTCACCCCGGAACCTCCCGCCGCCGACCGGCGCCGCCCGCCTCGCCGCCGGTCTCGTCCTTCTGAGCGGGGTGCTCGCCGGATGCGGAAGTCCGGGCGAGCGCCCCTCCCCGGCCCGCCCACCGAGCACCGTCTCCTCCGCACCGGCTGCGGCCCCGGACCCGGCTGCCGGAACGCCGGCTCCCGGACCGCCCACCCTGGCCCCCGGCCCCGCCGGCCGCACCCCCGTGTTCGCGCGGCGGGCGAAGGGCGGCGCGCGAGCGGACGAGAAGGTCGTGGCCCTCACCTTCGACGCCGACATGACGGCGGACGAGGGAGACCGGGCGGCGGCCGGTGAACCCTTCGACAACCCACCGCTGATCGCGCTGCTGCGCCGCCTCGGGGTCGAGTCGACCATCTTCATGACGGGCCGCTGGGCGGAGGAGTACCCGGACCAGGCCCGCGCGATCGGCACCGACCCGGCGTTCGAGATCGCCAACCACTCGTACAGCCACCACGCCTTCGTCTCCCCCTGCTACGGCCTGCCCACCGTGGCGAAGGAGGAGAGGGAGGACGAGGTGGCGCGGGCGTTCGCCGCGTTCCGCGCCGCGGGGGCGCGCAACGTCGTCCCGTACTTCCGCTTCCCCGGCGGGTGTTACGACGACGAGGCGCTGCGCGCGCTGGCCCCGGAGAAGGTCACGGCGGTCCAGTGGGACGTGGTCGGCGGCGACGCCTTCGCGACCGACCCGGACGCGGTGGCCCAGCAGGTGCTGGACGGCGTGACCCCGGGCTCGCTGGTGGTCCTGCACTGCACCCGCAGCGCCGCCCCGGCCACGGAGGAGGCGGTACGCCGGATCGTGCCCGAACTCCGCGCACGCGGCTACCGGTTCGTAAAGGTGTCCGAGCTGATGCGGACGGCCCCGGGAGGCGCGGAGGGCTGACGGGGCGCCGCACGGCCGACGGCGGCCCGGGCCCGCACGGTGCCGGGGCCGGGCCGCCGCCGCCCGCTCAGCCGGAGCAGGAGTTCCGGCCGGCCTCCTGCCACGCGCAGACCGGGCAGAGGGTGGAGCCCTTCGTCGACTCCGGGTACTCCGTCGGCTTCCGGCAGTGCACGCACTCCGCGTACGGCGGCCCCGAGTCGGCCGGTGCGAACGGGGAGAGGGCGGGGGGCTCGCAGTACGTGTCGTCGTCCATGGCATCGAGCGTACGACCGCCGGGACCCGCCGCGACAGACCGCCCGGGGCGGCCGCCCTCAGCTCGACGTGTTCTTCTCCGGCTTCAGCTCGCTCGGGCGCACGATGACGAATCCCTCACCGTCCAGCCGCAGCTGAACGGCCTCGCCCGAGCCGCCCCGGACCATCGAACCGAAGCTCTGGGAGCGGTGCAGCGAGGTGGACAGCTGCGCGCTCCAGCCGACGACCGCGTCCGTGTCGACGCAGACCGGCGCCCCGGGCGTGACGGGTATCACGATCGGGTGGCCGTCGCAGATCAGTCCCAGCTTCCCGTGACCACTGAAGACGCTGTTGAAGAGGCCGCCACCGGTCATGCCGGCGCCCTTCACCGTCTTGATCTCGTACGCGAGCGTGGAGTCGAAGCAGAGGACGTTGCGGCCGTTGATGGTGAGCACGTCGCCCTGCTCCATCTCGACGATGAAACAGTTCTGCGCCTCGTGCGCGAACCACGCCTCGCCCTGCCCCCGGACCGCCATCAGCGGCAGCCCCTCACCGGTGACGGCACGCTTGAGCATGCCGCCTATCCCCTGGCCCTTGCGCTCGAACTGGAGATCGCCGCGGAAAGCGATCATCGACCCCTGACGCGCTTGCATCTCCCCGCTGACCGCGTACTTGACCGACTTGGCGTTCTGCAGCGTCATACCGGGGACGGTCGCCTGCTGCGCCATGTGCTCACTGGAAAAGAGATCGCTCTTCATGCGCCGCATCCTCGCCCCGTGCATGCCACATTGCCAAACGGCTCTCCGGGCCGGCCGACCAGCCGGCCCGCCGGGGCACCGGCCGGCGGGAGCGCGGCCCGCCCCCCGCACCTGGCCCGTCCGCCGTGCGGCCCCGCCCGGCCCGTCCCGGGCGCCTGGCAGACTGGACGGGTGAGCAGCAACGACATCCCCGACGCCGCGACGGCACCGGCCGCCGTCTCCCCCGCTTCCCCGGCCGAGGCCGCCGGCCGGCCTCCGGAGGAGAGCCCCTTCCGGAGCGGGCCGACCCCGCGCGACGAGGCACCGCAGTTCGTGCTGCCGCTGGTGGTGCACATCGAGAAGACCGATCCGCCCGCCCGTACCGACGCGCTCCGGACGGCGGCCCGTGCGGTGCTCACGATCCTCGCCGACGACCGCGCGCTGGGCGAGGGCGAGTGGGCGCGGGCGATGCGGGACTGGCAGGACGCCCGGATACGCAAGGTGGTGCGGCGGGCCCGGGGCGCGGAGTGGCGCAAGGCGTCCACGCTGCCGGGGATCACGGTCACCGGGGACGGCGCGGAGGTACGCGTCTATCCGCCGGTGCCGCTCGACGGCTGGCCGAAGGAGCTGGCGAAACTGCAGGTCTCGGGCACGGATCTGGACGATCCCGAGCCGCCCTCCGCGCCGGACCTCACCGGCCCTGTCCTGTGGCTCAACCCGGAGCTCGACATGTCGGCGGGCAAGACGATGGCGCAGGCCGGCCACGGTGCGCAGCTCGCCTGGTGGGAGCTGACGGACGCGGAGCGCAAGGAGTGGCGGGAGGCGGACTTCGCGCTCTCGGTGGCCACCCCGGACGCGGAGACCTGGCGCCGCCTCACCGTCAGCGGACTGCCCGTGGTGCGCGACGCCGGGTTCACCGAGATCGCCCCCGGTTCCTGCACGGTGGTCGCGGACCACCCGGCGCTGCGCGCGCGTACGGCGGGCTGACCCACCGCGAGCGGTCGCCCGCAACCTCAAATCATCCTCTGAACGTCTCCCTGTTCGGATTCGCCGTCGTGCGCCGGGGTCATCACCTCTCCACGGGCAGCGCGGATCGCCCGGAGAAGGGGGGAGCGCCATGAGGCTCGGTGTGGGGATCGGCTGGCGTCCGGAGATCGCGGACGCGGTCGAGGCGCTGGAGGGCGTCGAGTGGGTGGAGGCCGTCGCGGAGAATCTCTGCGCGGACCATCTGCCCGACTCGCTGGTACGGCTGCGGGAGCGGGGCGTCACGGTCGTGCCGCACGGGGTGGCGCTGGGCCTCGGCGGTGCCGAGCGCCCCGATCCCCGGCGGCTGGCGGACCTGGCGGCACGCGTGCGGTTGCTCGGCGCACCGCTGGTGACGGAGCACCTCGCGTTCGTACGGGCCGGGGGGCCGCTCACCGGTTCGCCCGCCCTGGAGGCGGGCCATCTGCTGCCCGTACCCCGGACCTGGGACGCGCTGGACGTGCTCTGCGAGAACGTGCGGATCGCCCAGGACGCGCTGCCGGTGCCGCTGGCGCTGGAGAACATCGCGGCGCTGGTCAACTGGCCGGGCGAGGAGCTGACGGAGGGGCAGTTCCTGGCCGAACTGGTCGAGCGGACCGGGGTCCGGCTGCTGATCGACGTGGCCAACCTCCACACCAACCACGTCAACCGGGGCGAGGTCCCCGCCTCGGCACTGGACGAACTGCCGGTGGAGGCCATCGCCTACGTCCACGTGGCGGGCGGTGTCGAGAAGGACGGCGTCTGGCACGACACGCACGCCCACCCGGTGACGGCCCCGGTGCTCGACGTCCTGGCGGAACTGCGCTCCCGGGTGGACCCGCCCGGTGTGCTGCTCGAACGCGACGACGACTTCCCTCCCGCCGAGGAGCTGGCGGGCGAACTCGCCCTGATCGCCAGCACGTTGGGGGCAGCCCGTCCCACGGGCCGTACGGCGCCCATCTCGGCCCCGCTCACGCGCCGGGACGGGGGACCGGCCGGGGGCACCGCCGGGGTCCGGGAGCGGTTGGCGGGGGCGCAGGCCGGTCTGCTCGCCTCGCTCGTGGCCGGCGCTCCCGTCCCTCCGGGCTTCGACGGTGAGCGGCTGGGCGTGCAGAGCCGGGCGCTCGCCGCCAAGCGGGCCGGTGTCGTCGCGAAGGTGGCGCCGGAGCTGCCGGAGATCCTGGGCGCGAGCTACCGCGCGGCGTTCCTCCGTTACGCCGAGGGCCGTCCGCCGGCCTCCGGGTACCGGAGGGATGCGCTCGCCTTCGCCGAACACCTGCTGGTCACGGGCGAACCCGCCGACGGGGCGGCCCGGCTGCGGCTGACCCACTGGTGGCAGGAGCGCGCGGGGGCGCGCCCGCCACTACGCGCCACCCGGCTCGTCCGTGCGGCGCGGGCCGCGTTCCGCACGTCCACCACCACGCTCAGGTCCGGGGGGAACTGATGGTCATGAACCTGCTCGCTCTCCTGGTGACGTTCGCCGTCGCCGTCTCCTGCGTCCTCCTCCTCTCCTCGCGGACCGGCCGGCACGCCGGTCCTGACAGTGCGGTGTACGACCTCTACGAGGCGGCGTTCCTGAGCGGAGGCCCGGCGAGGGTCGTGGACACCGCGCTCACCGCTCTCCACACGGACGGGCGCGTCGCGGTCGGCGGGCCGGGCATCATCTCCGTCCTGCGGACGGAGGCCCGGGACCCGGTGGAGCGCGCCGTCTTCCACGAGCTGGCGCTCGCCCCGAACGGGGCGCTGCACCTTCTGCGCCTGGCGGTCATGCAGCACCCCGCCGTGCAGGAGATCGGTGACGGACTGGCCGCCCGGGGTCTGCTGGCCCGTCCGGAGGAGACGCGGTCCCGCCGCCGCCGGGCCTCCCTCCTGGGCGTGCTCTGCCTCGTGCTCCTCCCCGTCTCGATCATCGCGACCGTCCTCCAGTACGCGTCGCTGGACGGCTTCGCCACCCCGTTCCCGTTCATCTTCAAGGTGCTGCCCGCGCTCGTCGTCGGTGCGGTGACCGGGGTGGTGGTGACGCAGAACGCCCGTGCCCGGATCACCGCTGCGGGGCGGGCGGCGAACGGTGCGTACCTGCGGTCGCTCACCTACGGCGCGTCGCCCGCGCAGCTGGTGGCGGCCTCCGGCCCGCGGGCGGTGCCCGATCAGGTTCTGCGGGACCAGTTGATCGCTGCCGCGCGATACCCGTCGCCGGGGGCGCCCCGTCGGGGCGGATCCTCCTCGGCGCACCGTCCGGGGCACCCTCACGCCGGGTCCGACAACGGTCTGGCGGGTGCCGCGATGGTGCCCGTCGTGTGGTGTGCGGGGTCGGGCCCGGGTGGCGGCAGCTGCGGTTCGTCCTCCGGTTCGAGCTGCGGTGCGGGCGGGGGCGGCGGGTCCGGCTGCGGCGGAGGAAGCTCCAGCTGCGGGAGTTCGGGGTCCAGTTGCGGCGGGAGCAGCTCCAGTTGCGGTGGTGGGAGCAGCTCCAGCTGCGGCGGGGGGTCCAGCTGCGGGGGCGGGAGCAGCTGAGCGGCGAGAGGCATCCCCGGCGCCGGACCCGGCTCACGGACCCGGCGCCCCGCTCCCCGCACCCGCTCACCGCCGCCCCGGCCGCACGCCGGCGTCAGCTCCGGACCGCCTCCGCGATCCGGCGGGCGGCCGCGGCCGGCGTCAGGTGGGTGGGGTCGACGACCTCGGCCTCACGGTGGAGCCAGGTGCGGGCCGCCTAGGCGTGAGCGGTCGTCGTCCTGCCCGCTCCGTGGGTGCCGTTGAGCCATACGATCTTCGCCCCACCGTAGGGTCCCGGTGCGCCTCGTGTGTCCGCATGGTGAGCGCACCGGGACGGTTCCTCCTCTTCTCGCATAGAAATCGCTCATGGTCTGGTTGATGTGTCTGCTGATCGCGTGGGGCGCGGCGGCGCTCTCCTGTCTGCGGCTCTGTCTCGCCGCCGCCAGGGCCGCGCACCCGCCGGCCCGCCCGTCCGACGGCTCCCCCGGCCGGCCGGGCCCGGCGCCGTACGACTTGAACCTGTACGAGACGGCCTTCCTGGCCGGCGGGCCGGAGCGCGTCGCGGACCTGGTGCTGGTCTCCATGCACCTGCGGCGGAGCCTGCTGCTGGCCCACACCGGCTGGGCCACGGTGGTGGACCCGCGGGGCCGGGACGACGTCGAACGCACCGTGATCCGGGCCATCGGTCCCGACGGCCAGTCACGGATCGCTCCGGTACGGGCCGCGGCCGCGTCGGCCGAGCCGGTACGGGCGCTCGCCGACCGCCTGGTGGCGGCCGGGCTGGCGGTGCCGCACGCGCTGCGCGGCGCGACGGCGGCGGCGCTGGGCGAGGTGCGGCGGGCGGCGGTGCTGATCGTGGTGCTGGCCCTCGCCTCCGTGCTGCTGCCGGGTCCGTCGTACTCGCCCGGCGGACCGGCGCTCGTCTGGTTCCTGCTGCCGCTGGTACTCGTGGCCGGCTGCCTGCTCATCGTGCGGATCGAGAACCATCCGAACAGCCCGTGGGCCTCCCCCGCCGGTCAGGAGTGGCTCGACGCGCTGGGGACCTCCGGTCCGGGGCGCGGTGCCCACCGGAGCCTGCCGGCCGCCGTCGCGGTCCGGGGCCTGCGGGCCGTACGGGATCCGCTGCTCCGTGCCGCCCTGACGGGCCGTCGCTCCCGGCAGCCGGGTCCCGCCTCCTGACACCGGCGCGAGCCGCCGCCCGGACACGCTCCCGCACGCCCCGGGCGGGTCCTGTACTTCACCGGCCGTGCCCCGGACGATCCTCTTCCCCGCGGAGAGGCCCTCAGGGGTGGCCTCCAGGACGGCCCTCCCGAGGGCCCGCGGGGCGGGAACGGAGGAACGACCGGTGAGAGCAACCACGCGGTACGCGACGGCCGGGGCGATGCTCCTCGCCGCGCTGCCCGCCGCGCCCGTCGCGGCCGCCCCCGCCGCGGCGGCGGCCGAGGTGCGTCAGGGAGCAGGGGCGGCCGAGACCATCGGGACGATGATCGCCGCCGCCCGGGCCCGGGCGCGGGGCATCGCCTTCGGCGACTGCCCGGAGCGCGAGATGCTGCCCGCGTCGCTGCGGTGCGGGACCTTCACCGTGCCGCTCGACTACGCGCGCCCGCTGGGGCCGCAGACCGAACTCGCCGTCAGCCGCCGCGCCGCCACCGGTGACGCGCCCGAGCGCCAGGGCGCGCTGGTGTACCACCCGGGTGGTCCGGGGGCCGCGAGCATCACCTTTCCCCTGCTGGGGGAATGGGCGGCCTGGCGGAAGACCGCCCGCGCCTACGACCTCGTCGGCTACGCCCCGCGCGGTGTCGCCCCGTCGCCCGCGCTGTCCTGCCGGCCTCCCGGGGAGGCGGCGGAGACACCCACCGCGTCACCTGAGCACCCCTCCCCCGCGGAGAAGCGGGCCCGGATCGCCCGCGCGAGGACGTACGCGGACGGGTGCCTCCGCGCCGCCGGGCCCGCGCTGCGCCACTACTCCTCCCTGGACGGCGCCCGTGATCTGGAGGTGCTGCGGGCCGCGCTGGGCGAGGAGCGGCTGACCTTCATGGGCACCGACCAGGGGGCCTACGTGGGGGCGTTGTACGCCACGCTCTTCCCCTCCCACGTGCGCCGGATGGTCTTCGACTCGCCCCCGGACGTGCGGCGGCTCGGCTACCGTTCCGGGCCGGCCCGGGCGCGGGCGCTGGAGTCCCGTTTCGAGGACTTCCTCTCCTGGATCGCCCGCCACGACGCGGTCTACGGCCTGGGGACGACGCCGGGTGCGGTGCGGAGCCGGTACGACCGGATGCGGGACGAGGTGGCGCGAAAACCGGCGGGCGGGACGGTCGGGCCGGGCCGGCTCCAGGCGGCCTTCCTGGGCGCCGTGGCCTACGACGACTACTGGGCGGTGCGGGCCGCCGCCCTCTCCGCGTACGCGCAGGGCGATCCGGAGCCGCTGATCGCACAGGCCTCCCCCCGGCCGTACACGGCGAAGGGCGACGAGAACGCCGACGCGGTCCGTACGGCGGTGGGGTGCAACGACGGGCGGTGGCCTGCCGACTGGCGCGTCTGGGACCGCGACCACACGGAGTTGGCCCGCTCCGCCCCGTTCGCCGCCTGGGCGGAGGCCTGGGCCACGCTGCCGTGCGCGTCGTGGCCGGGGCCCCGGCACCGGCCGCTCGACGTGCGGACCGGTCGGGGCGGGCTGCCGCCGGTACTGATCCTGGCGGCGGAGCGCGACGGGGTGACGCCGTACGCGGGCGCGGTGGAGCTGCGGCGGCGGCTGCGCGGGGCGGCGCTGGTCACCGAGCGGGGCGCGGGCTCGCACGGCATCGGGGGCGGTGAGAACACCTGTGTCAACGGCCATCTGGAGACGTACCTCCTGACGGGCCGGGTGCCCGGGACGGACACCGGGTGCGCGCCGCACCGGGAGCCGAACCCGGTCTCGCTCCACCGCGCCGTCCCCCGGGGCGACGACGGGCCGGAGCACCTCCGGCGGGGCCGAGCCGCCTTCTGACGGAGGGCCGGCCCTCAGCCGGGCCGCTCCATCTCGGCGGCGTACGGCGGCTGAGCGCCCGCGACGGCGCAGGTGCGGGCGGCCACCGCGACGGCGAACCCCGTCGCGTCCCGCAGTGCGGAGGCGGTCAGCCCCTCCAGCCGGCCACCCAGCACCCCGTCCGCCGCGAGACGGTGCAGCAGCCCGGCGGTGAAGGCGTCCCCGGCGCCGATCGTGTCGACCACGTCCACCGCCGGAGCCCGAACCCGGACGTCGAGGTCGCGGGTCCGGGCGAGGGCGCCGTCGCCGCCGAGGGTCACCACGGCGAGTCCGGCCCCGGCCGCGAGCAGCCGGTCGGCGGCCTCGTCCGGTCCCGTCCCCGGCATCAGGAACTCCACGTCGTCGGCGCTGACCCGGACGATGTCGGCCAGGGCGCACCAGTGCGGCAGCCGGGAGCGGACCAGCGCCACGTCGACGACGGTGGGCCGCACGTTGGGGTCGACGCAGACGGTGGCGGTCCGCCGGGCGTGTTCCAGGGCCGCTTCGATCGCGGTGCAGCCCGGCGGGAGCGCGAGGGCCAGGCTGCCGGTGTGGACGCAGACGGAGGGCGGGGCGGCGGTCAGGGCGGTGGTGAGTTCGTCCGCCGTCCACTGCCAGTCCGCGGTGCCCTCGGCGTAGAAGTCGTAGGAGGCGCCGCCGTCTTCGTCGATCCGCGCGAGCGCGAGGGTCGCCGGGCGGTCGCTGGTGACGGAGCGGGTGAGGTCCACGCCGCTGCCGGCGAGCCGCTCGCGCAGCAGGGTGCCGAGCGGGCCCTTCGAGAGGCGGCCCGCGAAGCGGACGGGGGTGCCGAGCCGGGCGAGCGCCACGGCGGTGTTCGCGGGTCCGCCGCCCGGGTGGACGGTCAGCGGGGTCGAGCCGTCCGGGGCGGTCGCCCCCACGAAGGCGTCGGCGACGGCCTCACCGATGACGGTGACGGGGGCCCGCGGGGTACGGGGCGAGGGGGAGGCGGCGGACGACGTCATGACCGGGTCTCCGGCTTTCTTCCGGGGCGGCCGGCGAGCGGTCGCGCCGCCCGGGGCCTCTCGCGTGGATCGTGCGGGCTCTCGGCCCCTGGGTCCCGGGGCGTGCGGGTCACGAGGACACGCACGCCCCGGAAGGACGCCGGTGCGGCACGCAGGCTGCGAGCCGCACCCGGAGCCGGACCCGGTGTCGCTGGAACGGCGGTCCGCGACGCTGGTCGCGCGCGGACACCGTCTGATCTTCCGGGTCGGGGGTGGCCGGGAAACGCCGGCATTGCGAGTCGGGCCACCAGGTGTGCGGGTGGCCGGCGGTCTTCCGGGAGGGCCCCCGGGAGAACGCCGACCAGAGGACCCTACGCGAGACCCGCGACGAGGTCGGCGACCGCCTTGCGGCGACCGGTGTAGAACGGTACTTCCTCGCGCACGTGCATCCGCGCCTCGGAGGCCCGCAGGTGGCGCATGAGGTCGACGATCCGGTAGAGCTCGTCGGCCTCGAAGGCGAGGATCCACTCGTAGTCGCCGAGCGAGAACGAGGCCACGGTGTTGGCGCGGACGTCGGGGAAGCCGCGGGCCATCTTGCCGTGGTCGGAGAGCATCCGGCGGCGGTCCTCGTCCGGCAGCAGGTACCAGTCGTAACTGCGCACGAACGGGTAGACGCTGATGTAGTCGCGCGGTGTCTCGTCGGCGAGGAACGCCGGGACGTGCGACTTGTTGAACTCGGCGGGGCGGTGCAGCGCCATGTTCGACCAGACCGGCTCCAGCGCGCGGCCCAGCCTGGTGCGCCGGAAGAGGTTGTACGCGTCCTGGAGCTCGTCCGAGGTCTCGGCGTGCCACCAGATCATCAGGTCGGCGTCGGCGCGCAGACCGGAGAGGTCGTAGGTGCCCCGGACGGTGATGTCCTTGGCGGCGAGCTGGTCGAACAGCTCCTGGACCTCGTCGGCGTAGCCCGTGCGGTCGTCCGGCAGGACGTCGCGCAGCTTGAAGACGGACCAGAGGGTGTAGCGGATGACCTCGTTGAGGTCCTTGGCCTTCTTACCGGCGTTCGGGATCTTCTCAGGCGCACTCATACGGCTATTGTCCCGCCTCGTCTTCGGTGCCCCGAACCAGGGTCGGCGTGGCGATGATCTCCCCCGCCGTGCCGGTCGCGGCGCTCCCCGTCACCTCGGCGGCGACCTCGTCGGCGGCGCGCCGGGCGCTCTGGACGCAGGCCGGAATGCCGACGCCGTCGTAGACCGCGCCGCAGACCCGCAGGGCGGGCAGCTTCGCGACCTCCGCGCGGATGCGGGCGACCTTGGCGAGGTGGCCGACCGGGTACTGCGGCAGGCCGCCGATCCACCGGGTGACGGTGGTGCCGACCGGCTCCGCGGTGAGCCCGGTCGCCGCGGCGATGTCGCGGCGGGAGACGGCGACGAGTTCGTCGTCCTCGCGGTGCAGGTGGGCCTCGTCGCCGTACCGGCCGACCGAGGTGCGGAGGACGAAGAGGTCGGGGGCCGCGTCGGCGACCCACTGCCACTTGTTGCTGGAGAAGGTGGCGGCCTTGATCGTGTGGCCGTCGACCGGGGGCACCAGGAAGCCGGAGCGGCCGCGCAGCGCGTGGACCGCCTCGGCGTCCGTGCGGCGGAACGCCATGGTGATCAGGGCCATCGAGGCGTACTCGACGCCCGCCAGCTCGGCGGAGGCGCCCGGGGACTCGGCCGCCAGCAGGGTGGAGGCGGACCAGGCGGGGGTGGCGAGGACGATGCCGTCGGCGGAGACGACCCGGGTGTCCGTACGGACGTCCCACCCCGCTGCGGTACGGGAGAGGCCGAGCACCGGGGTGGCGGTGAGGATCTCGCCGCCGCCGGCGCGCACCGCGTCGGCCACCGCGCCGGGGAGGGTGCCGAGACCACCGGTGATCCCCTGGAAGACGGGGCCGTCCGCCTGCCGGGCGGCGGCCCGCTCTTGGACGCGGCGCACCCCGTCGAGGAGCGGGCCTCCCTCGCGGGCGACGTCGAAGAGCTGCGGCAGGGCGGCCCGCAGGGAGATCCGGTACGCGTCGCCCGCGTACACGCCGCCGAGCAGCGGCTCCACGAGCCGGTCGACGACCTCGCGGCCGAGCCGGTCCGCGACGTACGCGCCGATCGCGACGTCGTCGCCCACGGCGGTGGGGGTCAGCTCGCGCTCCTGGGCGATACGGGCGACGCCCTCGGGCGAAAGCACCTCGCGCAGCGCCTCCGGGTCGCCCGGCACGCCCATGACGTGGCCCTTGGGCATCGGGCGGAGCGCGCCGCGGGTCCAGAGGGAGGCGGCGGCCGTGGCGGGCGGCTGCAGGCGGTCACCGAGTCCGGCGTCCCGGGCCAGACCGACCGCTTCCGGGCGCCGGGCGAGCATCGATTCGGCGCCGAGGTCGACCTGGACGCCCGCGACCTCGCCGGTCATGAGCTTTCCGCCGAGGCGCCCGGAGGCTTCCAGGAGGGTGACCCGTACTCCGCTGCCGAGCAGCCGGTGGGCGGCGGCCAGTCCGGCGATCCCGCCGCCGACGACGACGACGTGCGGGGGGGTGGCGTGCGCGTGCTGTTCAGAACCCTGCATGGGTCCACTCTCTCAAACCCGGAACGAGTCCCGACCGTGACTGCTTCGAAACCGTCGCGGGGAAACCCGGCGGCCGGCCGGCGCGTCCAAGGGGAAACGTCGACGCGACACCGGGGGGCACCAGTCATGCAGTCCGCGCACAGAGTCCAGCAACACCCGCAACTCCCGCGGCATGCGGCGCGACGGGCCGGCGCGCGTACCGCGGCCCTCGCGGCCGGGGTGCTCGTCGTCCTGCTCGCGGTGGGCGGCTGCGGCGCGAACGCGAGCGGCGGGTCGCAGAAGTCCGCCGCGGACGGCAAGGAGGCCGCCGTCCAGGACGAGGGCGGCGGCGTGCGGGCGCCGGCCGGCCCGGAGGCGTCGGACCGTTCGGGGTCCGCCGTGAACGGGAAGGCGGCGGACCAGAGCGCCGCTGCGGCCACCCACGTCATCCGCACCACGGTGATGTCCATCGAGGTGAAGAGCGTCCCGTCGGCCGTCGCGGCCGCCCGGTCCGCCGCCGAGGACAGTGGCGGCGTGGTGGAGAGCGAGACGACCGAGCGGGTGGACGACACCCACGAGGCCTCGCACCTGGTGCTGCGCGTCCCCGAGGACCGGTACCAGGAGGTGCTGAAGCGGCTGACGGGTGCGGGCAGGCTGCTGTCGCGCACCTCGGAGGCGAAGGACGTCACCGACCAGGTCGTGGACGTCCAGAGCCGCATCGCGACCCAGCGGGCGAGCGTGGAGCGGGTCCGCGCCCTGATGGAGAAGGCGGAGCGGCTCAGCGACGTCGTCGCTCTGGAGGGCCAGTTGAGCAGCCGGCAGGCCGACCTGGAGTCCCTGCTGGCCCAGCGGGCCACCCTGGCCGACCGTACGTCGCTGGCGACGGTCACCCTCGATCTCAACGAGCCCGAGGGCCCGTCAGCCCTCGACGAGGACGGGGATCCCGGTTTCGGGGACGCGGTGAGCGGTGGGTGGCACGCGTTCGTGACGACGCTGCGGTGGATCGCGATGGGGATCGGTGCGCTCGCCCCGTTCCTCGCGGCCGTCGCCCTGCTCGCGGTGGTCTGGCGGCTGGCGGTCCGCCGTCGCCGCGTCCCCGCCGCCGCGGATCCTTCCGCGCGTCCCTCCTCCGCGGCGGCGGACCAGGACGGTGAGGTGGACGCGGCCGGTGGAGTGGGCGCGGCCGGCGAGGCGGACGCGGACGCTCCGGAGGGGGCGCGGCCCCGTCCGTGAGGCCCCGTCCGTGAGGCCCCGTCACGGCTCCGCGCGTGCTTCCCGCACGCGCGGAGCCGTGCGGGAAGCACGCGCCGGGCGGTTGAACGCACGTGCGATGCGGGGGTGTTCACGGCCCGTCGCGCCGGACGCGCGGTCCGGCGCGACGGCCCGGCGGGGCGGATCGGGGCTGAGCATATGATGGGCTCGCCCGGCATGGGCGCGGACGAGCACGGGTGAGGCGAAGAGGGTGTCACGGGTCATGCGGAGAAAAGGATCGGACTCCGCGGACGGCACTCCTCCCCCCGACGCGTCGCCCGCCCGCCGCGAGGTCCGCGGCGTGCCGCGCGGCCGCTGGATGCCGCTCGGCAAGGACGGCAGGCTCACGCTCTACGCCCGCACGGACGGCGGCGTGCTGCGCTGGACCCAGCGGGTCCCCGGCGGGGACCGGTGGGACGGCCCGGACTTCGTGCGGATCACGGACCTGACCGACCTCACCGTCGTCCAGGGCGACGACGCGTACGTGCACTTCCTCGGGCGGCGCGAGCGCCGCGGTCCCGACGGGCCGGGCGTCGACTTCGTGCACGCGGTCCAGTACCAGACCGGCCGTCCCGTCACCGAATGGCGTTCCTTCGGCAACCCCTACCGGGACCGGGAGAAGGGCCTGAAGGCGGGCGCGCCGGCCGGCGCCGTCGACGCGCAGGGGGCGATCCACGTATTCGTGCGCAACGCGGGCCGCGGGCTGCACGTGCGGCGCGAGGGGAAGAACGGCTCCTGGGAAGCCTGGCAGGACCTCAAGGGCTCCGGGCTCACCGCCGGGATCGTGCCGTCGGTGACGTCGAGCGGACGCGTGGAGGTCTTCGCGGCCTCCGAACACGGCATGCAGCAGTGGCGTCAGGAGGATGCGAAAGGCCCCCTGCAACTGGTGCCGTCCGCCCTGCGGCTCACCTCGCTGGAGAACTCGGCGACGGCGCTGGAGACCGCGCCCGACCGCCTCACCTACTACTGGACCGAGGCGAACGGGGCGGGGGTGACCTCCTACCGCGAGGGCGCCTGGCCCGTGCCGGTGGGCGGCCTTCCCGGGGACGGCGCCGTGGTGGCGCTGCGCACCCCGCTCGACGGCATCGACTGCACGGTCCTCGCGCAGCGCGGGGCCGGCTCCACCCTGCTGATCGGGGTCTGCGCCACCGAGGGCGAGCAGAACGGCGTCTGGTGGTCCGACACCACCGAGAAGTGCGTGGGGGATCCCGCGCTCGCCCTCGACGGACAGGGCCGGGTCGTGGTGGCGGTGCACGGCCCGGACGGGGCGGTGTCCCTCGCGCGGCAGGAACCGGGCCCCGGGCTCACCCTCTCGCCCGTCTGGCACCGGCTCTGAACTCGCTCTGAACTGACGGCGTCCGGACGGAGCGCCACCGGACGCGGGTGTCCGTCCGGACACCGGAGCGCCACCGGAGCGTCATCGCGACGCCACGGCGAGTTCACGCCAAGTTGTTTAAAGGTTGTACGACATCGCAGTGGGATTTGTCTCCACGGATAGTCGTTTATGTCCTTTTCCCTGAGTGGACGTTGATCGCTCCTTCATGTGAAGGTTCTGTGACCTGCTCACGGATGAGCAGAAGCGACCGCCCACCGGGCCGGTCTTGTGGATGACAGGTTTCGGTCTCATACCGTTGGTCGTCCGGGCGCGAGGGGGCGGCCGGTCGCGGCAGGCGCTGGACCGCAGTGGCGTGGGTTGGTGGATGCCTCGTGGGCGGTCAGGGTAATCCGGAGGCCGGATCGCTGGTCTCGGCGTACCGGTCCGTGGTGCCGGTGGGCGCACGCAGGGGGATCGTCCGCAAGGTACCGGCACCGCTGCGCACCGCCGTGAAATCCTCTTTCGCCTCCGTGGACGCCATCCGGTCGGCGACGGTCGTCTGGGCCATGGGCGGCCGCCGCAACGGCCCCCGGCACAGCCCGGCCTCCACGCGCCGGGTGGTGCGCGTCAAGGGCCGGCACATGCACGCCCTGCTCGTGGACGGCGCCACCGCGTGGGCTGCCCGGGCACGGAACCTCCACATCCTCGTCGCCGCCCTGGAGGCCGGGGGCGTCGAGTACTTCTGCGTCCGCGGCACCGCGAAGGACATCCCGACGGTCGCGGTACCCGCCGGGATGCGCGACGCGGCGGAGGAGATGCTGCAGATCGCCTTCGAGCAGACCCCGGGGTACGTGGGCGCGGCCACCGCGCCCGAGTCGGGCATGCGACCCGGTGAAGAGGAGAAGTCCTGGCGTCAGGTGCGCAAGCACGACGCCCTCCGCGTCGCCTGGTACGTCACCGACCCGACGCAGGAGCTCGTCTTCGGCGCCGATCAGGGGTGCGACCTGGAGTTCTGGACCGAGCGGGCGGGCGTCCTTGAGGCGCCCCGCCCCAACCGCGTGGTGGTCGAGGTGCCCGTCGACGCGCCCCGCCACACGGTCCCGCAGGCCCTCTTCGCCCTGGTGCCCGGTGCCTACACCACCGGGAACGCGCGCACCGTGGCGGAGTTCACCCAGCCCCTGGCGGAGGACCACCTCTTCCCCATCGACGTCGTCTACACCTGGGTCGACGACTCCGACCCCGTGTGGAGCGCCTCCCGCGACGCCTTCCGCCCGGGGCGGTCGGGTGACCCGGCTCCGGTCCTGCACGCCCAGGCGGCCAACGACGCGCGCTTCACCAGCCGCGACGAACTGCGCTACTCCCTGCGCTCCCTGCACCAGTACGCGCCCTGGGTCCGCACCGTCTACCTCGTCACGGCCGGACAGGTGCCCAGCTGGCTGGAGACGGACGCCCCGGGCCTGCGGGTCGTCGACCACCGGGAGATCTTCTCCGACTCCACCGCGCTGCCGACCTTCAACTCGCACGCCATCGAGAGCCAGCTGCACCACATCGAGGGTCTGTCCGAGCACTTCCTCTACCTCAACGACGACGTGTTCTTCGGCCGGCCGCTCGGCGCCGACCGCTTCTTCCACACCAATGGCCTGACCAAGTTCTTCCAGTCCACCGCGCTCATACCGAGCGGACCCACGGACGCGTCCGACCTGCCGGTGAACGCGGCGGGCAAGAACAGCCGGGCACTGATCGAGCGGTCCTTCGGCACCCGCATCGCGCAGAAGATGAAGCACACCCCGCACCCGCTGCGCCGCAGCATCCTCGCCGACATCGAGCTGGTCTACGGCGAGGAGCACCACCGCACCCAGCACTCCCGCTTCCGGTCTCCCGAGGACGTCCCCATCGCCTCGTCCCTGCACCACTACTACGGCTTCCACACCGGCCGTACGACCACCGGGACGTTGCGCTACCAGTACATCGACCTCGCCGCCGACCAGGCCCAACGGCGCCTGGACAGCATCCTCGCGCACCGCAACTTCGACACGTTCTGCCTGAACGACACCGTCGAGCACCCGGATCCGGAGGCCCAGGAGCGCATGGTCAGGGCCTTCCTCGACGCGTACTTCCCCGTTCCCAGCCGCTTCGAGCGGGTGGACTCGGACGAGTACCGCAACGTGAGCCGGTCGCGGAAGGCCGAGATCCGGCAGTGAGCGAACCCGGCGGTGAGCGGACCGCTCCCCCTGCCGCAGGCCCCATCCCCCGTAACGAAAGTAAAACGCGTGTTTGACACCACCAGCCGCGAGACGGCCGGCGAGACCTCCCTGGGCGCCGGATCCGGCCCGGAACCCGCGCCGGCGCAGCTGCGCAGGGGCCGGACGGAGCGGCAGGTCGTCGTGGACATGCACAAGCGGGTGGCGCTGGTGCACGACCGTCTCACGCCGCTCGCCGCGCGGGAGCTGAACAACCTGGAAGTCCGCCGCGCCCTGGAAGCTGCTCGGATCGACTGGTTCGCGGTGCCGGGCCTCGACGACACCGCCTCCGTGGTCGGGGTCGACGCGCGCCGGCGTCCGCAGGCGCTGGCCGCGCTGCGCGCCCGGCTGTCCGGCAGCAAGGGGTACCTCGCCCGTCCGAAGGTCGGTATGGCCCCCGGTGACGGCGCGTGGGACGGCTCCTCGGACAAGACCTGGGAGCGGGCGGCCGGGCTCTCCGTCGTGCGCGCCTTCTGGTTCCGCACCACGGAGGAAGGGCACCTGACCCACGGCGCCGACACCGGCTGCGACGTCGAGTTCTGGGAGCCCGAGGAGAGCGAGCCCGGCCGGGGCGTGGACCGGCTCGCCGCCCCCCGCCGCAACCGGGCCAGCGAGCACGTCTTCCTCGGCCACCAGCAACTCGACGTGCCCGGGGAGCACATGACCCGGCTCGTGGGCAGGTCCCACGGGTCCGACGTGCCACCGCTGCGCCCGACGCGTACCCGCCCCGAACTGGACATCGCCTTCCCGGACGAGCACCCCTTCCCGATCGACGTCGTCTACACGTGGGTGGACGGCGACGACCCGGCCTGGCAGCGGCGGCGCGCGGAGAGCCGCGGCGAGGTCTTCCACGCGGAGGCGGCGAGCCTGGCCCGCTACGTCTCCCGGGACGAGCTGAAGTACAGCCTCCGCTCGGTGCGGATGTTCATGCCGTGGGTGCGGAACATCTACATCGTCACCGACCAGCAGATCCCGCACTGGTGGACCGCCGGGGACGGCCGGGCCCGGGTGGTGGACCACCGGGAGATCTTCGACGACCCCTCCCACCTGCCCACCTTCAACAGCCATGCGATCGAGTCACGGCTGCACCACATCCCCGGGCTCTCCCAGCACTTCGTCTACTTCAACGACGACATGTTCATCGGCCGCACCCTCACCCCGTCCGCGTTCTTCCACCCGAACGGCATCGCCAAGTTCTTCCCGTCCCCGGCGCAGGTCCCCTACGGTCCCCCGGAGCCCGACGAGGTACCCACCTCGGTCGCCGCGAAGAACAACCGGCGGCTCATCCAGCAACGGTTCGGCCGCACGCTCGTGCAGAAGATGAAGCACGTGCCGTACGCGCTCGACCGCGAGATCCTCGACGCGATCGAACAGGACTTCCCCGCGGAGCACCGGGGCACCTCCGCCAGCCCCGTGCGGAGCATCACCGACCTCTCCATAGCCTCCTCGCTGCACCACTACTACGCCTACTACTCCGGGCGCAGCCTCCCCGGCGAACTGCGGTACGGCTACTTCGCGCTGGACGACCCCGAGCTGGAGCACAAGCTGGAACTGCTGCTGCTGCGGCGGGACCGGGACACCTTCTGCCTCAACGACTCCGCGAGCGATCCCGCCGAGATCGAGCACCAGAGCGAGCTGCTCCACCGTTTCCTCGAAGCCTTCTACCCGGTGCCGAGCCCCTACGAGAAGCCGGGAAGCTGAGCCGTGCACATCGAGATCCTGGCCCACACCCTGGCCACCGATTCCATCGGCGCGCGGGCGGCCGCCCGGCTCGCCGAGTCCCTCGTCACCCGTCACCGGGTGACCGTCGTCGCCGCCCGCGGCGCGGCGGCACCGCACCCGGCGCTGCGGCTGCCGGGGAACGTCGAGGTGATCGCGCTGGCGCCCTCGGTCGGGGCGGGCGACCGGGACGACGACGACACCTCCCAGCTCGTCATCGCGGGCGACCCCGAGTTCCGGCGCTACAACCGCGCCGACGACGGGCGGCTCCGCAAGCACCTGTCCGCGAGCGGTGCCGACGCCGTGGTCGCCCTCAGCTCCGCGCTCGGGGCGGTACTGGCCCAGTGCCGGGTACCGCACGCGCGGCGCGTCGCCCGCCAGCCGGCGCCCGTCGAGCGGCTCCCGGAGTCGGTGCGCGCCCGCTGGACGGAGCTCTACCGCGAGCTGGACGCGGTCGTCCCGCTGACCGAAGGCGACGCCGCCGCCCCCGAGTACCGGGCGCTGCGTGACGCCGGGGTCGAGGTGCGCCACATCGCCGAGCCGGTGGTGCTCGCGGAGAGCGCGCGGAAGCCGTCGACGGGGGCGGTGATCAGCGCCGGACGGCTCGTCTCGCACCGGCGCGTCGACCTCGCGCTGCACGCCTTCGCCCAGACCCGTGCCGCCCAGCCGGGCTGGCAGTTGCGGGTCTTCGGTACCGGACCGCTGCGCCGCGAGACCCGCGATCTCGTCACCGCGCTCCAACTCCACGACCACGTCCTGCTGTTCGACCGGGAGGCCGGTGAGGACGACTTCTACGACGCCGACATCGCGCTGGTGACCGCCGAGCGCCTGGACAGCGCGCGCCCGGTCCTGGAGGCGTTCGCCCAGGCCACGCCGGTGGTCGCCACGGACGCTCCGTACGGAGCTCCCGAGGTCCTCACCGACGGGCAGTCCGGGCTCCTGGTACCGGTGGGGGACGTCCAGGCCACGGCCCACGCCCTGGAGCGGTACATGGCCGACGAGCAGTTGCGCGAAGCGCACCGGACCCAGGCGCTGCGGACCGCCCGTTCCGCCGGCACGGACCGGGTCGGCGAGGCGTACGAGGAGCTGTTCACGTCGCTCAAGGCGGGCGCCGCGCGCGGCAGGTGGGGCCAGCGGCGGCGCACGGGCGGCGGCGCCCCCGCCGCGGACCGGGTGCTGCCCACCGCCGACTGCCGGGTCCTGCCGAACGGCGAATGGGAGCTCACCCTGCGCGGGGTGTCCGGCGCCCGTACGGTGCGCGTCGAGGAGCAGGGCAAGGGCGGCGGGCAGACGGTCGGCTTCCCCGTCGAGGGCGACGGCCGAGCCCGGATCGACGCCCGCGCGCTCGCCGTGCTGGGCGAGGGCCGCGCCGACCTGTACGTCGTGGACGGCCGGGGCAGGTCGAGCCGCCTGCGCTACGGGCGGTGCACGGTGGGCGGGGCCCGTGACGTCGGGCACCTGAGCGACCTGGACCGCTTCCACTGGGTGCTGCCGTACGCCTCCGAAGGCGGTTACCTGCGCCTGCGCGTGTGGTCCCGGCCGAGCCACGCGGAGCTGGTGACCGTCGACTACGGCGACACGAGCCTCTGGCTGACGGGCTGGCTCCAGGGGCGGTGGCGACCCGGCGGCGAGCCGTCGCTGCTGCTGCGCCGGCGTCAGGAACCCGCCCGCACACTGACGGCCGGCCGGGTGCGCTTCGAGGACGGCTGGTTCGGAGCGGAGCTGAACATGGGTGCGGCCATGCGGTCCCGGCTGCTCATGCGCGAGAACTGGGACGTGCTGCTCACCGACGGCAGCGGCGCCGAGCCGGTCAGGGTGGCGCGCATCGCCGACGACCAGGTGGTGCGACGGGACGTCCAGCGCTTCCCGGAGCTGGTGCGGGAGGAACCGACGGACCTGTTCGGCCCCGACGTCGGCCGGGCCGTGGTCGGGCTCCGCCCCTACTTCACCGCGGACAACGAACTCTCGCTCGTGGTGACCGAGCACCACTGACAGCGGCCCTTCCCGGACCCGGACCCCGAGCAGCCCGAAGGACACTTGTGCGGATCTCCTTTCTCCTCCACAGCATCGACAATTTCGGCGGGGTGCCCCGGGCGACCAGCAGTCTGGCCACCGCTCTGGCGGCCCAGCACCAGGTGGAGATCGTCTCCATCTTCCGGACGGCGGACCGGCCGTCCTTCGCGCCCTCGGCCGACGTCTCCGTGCGCTACCTGGTCGACCAGCGCGACGGGGCGCAGAAGCCGAAGGAGGGCGAGCGGTCACGGATCATGCCGCGCGAGGACGACTGGGCCGACCGCTACAGCCGGGAGGTGGACGACAAGGTCCTCGGCCACCTCGGTACGTGCGGCGCCGACGTCGTGATCGCCGCCCGGCCGACGTTCGCCGCGTACTTCGTCGCCCACGGCAGGCACGGCTACGGGCGGGTGGTCATCGACCACGAGGGCTCGATGGTCCCCTCCGAGGAGCTGCGCGCACGCACTCTGGAGCTGTACCGCGAGATGGACGGCGTCGTCTGCCTCACCCAGGCCGACGCCGACACCTACCGGCACCGGCTCGGCGAGCAGGCACCGCCGCTCGCCGCCATCGGCAACATCGTGCCGCCGCCGGCCCGGCACGCCCCGGTGCGGGGTCTGCCGCTGATCGCCGCCGCGGGACAGCTCGTACCGCGCAAGGGGTTCGACACGCTGATCAACGCGTTCGCCAAGGTCGCCCCCCACCACCCGCAGTGGCGGCTGCGCATCTTCGGCCGCGGGCCCGAGCACGGGCGGCTGCAGGAGCTGGTGCACGCGCACGGGCTGAGCGACGCCGTCCGCCTCATGGGCGCCGTGCCCGACCTGACCGCGGAGTGGGACAAGGCCGCGTTCGCGGTGAGCGCGGCCCGCCGCGAGTCCTTCGGCCTGACGCTGGTGGAGGCCATGCACCACGGGCTCCCGGTCCTCGCGGCCGACGCTCCGTTCGGCCCCGGTGAGATCGTCACCCCCGGCCAGAACGGCATCCTCGTTCCGGTCGGCGACGAGGACGCCATGGCCCAGGCGATGCACTACCTCATCACCCAGCCGGCCGAGCGGGAGAAGCTCTCCCAGGGCGCCTACGCCTCGGCCCCGCTCTACAGCGCGGAGCGCATCGCCTTCCTCTGCACCGCCTTCCTGCGCGAGGTGGCGGCCTCGGTACCCGACGGGAGCGCCGCCGTACTCCCCCCCGTGGTCCATGCGGGTGTCCCGGCCCAGGTGCTGGTGGGCGGCGACGGTTCGATCGAGGTCCGCACCGTGGCGCAGCCCGGCACCGAACTCCCCGCGCTCTGCGTCACCCTGCGCAGGGCCGACGCGCCCCTGGTCAGGCTGGCCGCTCTCGGAACGTCGGTGGACGAGGCGACGGGCGTCACGCACGCGGTGTACGCGGTGCCCGCCGAACCGCCGATCCTCACCGAGGGCCGTTACGACATCGACCTGGAGCTGCCCGACGGCCGTCGCCAGGCGCTCGCGGTCGAGGGCGTCCACACCGGTGGTCTGCTGGTCCGCCGGATCCCGCCGGAGGGCCCGGCGTACTGGCCGGTGCCCTACCGCGCCGCGGACGGCCACCTGTCCCTCTTCGTGCGTCATCGCGCGGAGCACGCCGAGGTGCACTCCGTGGTGGTGGGACAGGACGGCTGGCTCGTGCGCGGCAGCCTGATCGTGCCCCGGGAGGCCAACCTCTCCGGGCTGCGGCTGTCGGCCGCACCCCGCCGGGGCAGCGTCGCCTCCACCGTGTCGGGCCACGCCTCCGTGGGACACGACGGCACCTTCGAGGCGCACCTGCCGTTCGCCGGGGTGGTGGCCGCGTCGTCGGGCGGGCACGACGACTGGGACCTGTGGCTGGAGCGGGAACCCGGACTGCCGCGCATCCGGCTGGCGCGCTTCTTCGACGACATCCTCGAGCGCAAGCGGATCGACGTCTACCCCACCCAGCGGTGGCACCACCCGACGCAGGGCCCGGTCTCCGGAAGGGTCTTCTTCACGCCCGGCAACGAGCTCTCCTTCACCGTCAGCCCCGACTGACCGGGCGCCCGGCCGGCACTGTCCGGGGCCTTTCCTGTCGTACCGTCATGACCGCCGCTCGCCGTGGAGTACACCTCTATGCCTTCGCACCACCCCCGCACCCGTAAAGCCGTCATCCCGGCCGCGGGGCTCGGCACCCGATTCCTCCCCGCGACCAAAGCGACCCCCAAGGAGATGCTCCCGGTCGTGGACCGGCCCGCCATCGAGTACGTGGTGGCGGAGGCCGTGCGCAGCGGACTCGACGACGTGCTCATGGTCACCGGCCGCAACAAGCGGGCCCTGGAGGACCACTTCGACCGCGCCTACGAGCTGGAGCATCTGCTCGAACTGAAGGGCGACGCGGAGAGGTTGCGTCAGGTCCGTGAGTCCAGCGAACTGGCCGACGTCCACTACGTGCGGCAGGGCAACCCGCTCGGCCTGGGCCACGCCGTCCTCTGCGCCGAGCCGCACGTCGGCGACGCTCCGTTCGCGGTGCTGCTCGGCGACGACCTCATCGACGAACGCGACGCGCTGCTCGACCGGATGCTGGAGGTCCAGGAGCAGTACGGGGGCAGCGTCGTGGCGCTCATGGAGGTCGAGGACAACCGGACCCACCTGTACGGCTGCGCCGCCGTGGCGCCCGCGGGCGACGGGGCGGGCGAGGGCGTACTGGCCGTCACCGACCTCGTGGAGAAGCCCGAGCCGGGCACCGCGCCCAGCAACCTCGCGGTCATCGGGCGGTACGTCCTCGCCCCGGAGATCTTCGGGGTCCTGCGCGAGACGGTGCCCGGCCGCGGCGGGGAGATCCAGCTGACCGACGCCCTGCGCCGGCTCGCCCTCGATCCGTCTCTCGGCGGTCCCGTGCACGCGGTGGTCTTCCGCGGCCGCCGCTACGACACCGGGGATCGCGGCGACTACCTGCGCGCCGTCGTCCGGCTGGCCTGCGAGCGCGAGGACCTCGGTCCCGGTTTCCGCTCCTGGCTGGGCGAGTTCGTACGGGAGGAAGGCTTCCTGCGGTCGAGCGGCGGATGAGGGAGGGCGGCACGCCGGGAACCTCGCGCGGCGCCCCTCCGTCGCCGCCCCGGGCCGCCCGGGTCCCTCTCCGACGGGCCGGAGGCCCACCCCGTCCCTGACACCCCGCCGGGGATCGCGGATCAGCCCTTAGCGTGGTGGTCACACTGCGGCGAAGGGACCTGGCATGACGGAGCGACTGGTGGTCATCGGGGGCGACGCGGCGGGCATGTCCGCCGCGTCGCAGGCCCGCAGGCTGAAGGGGCCGGACGAGCTGAGCATCGTGGCCTTCGAGCGCGGCCACTTCTCCTCGTACTCCGCCTGCGGCATTCCCTACTGGGTGGGCGGCGACGTGGCGGAGCGGGACGACCTGGTCGCCCGTACCCCCGAGGAGCACCGGGCGCGCGGCATCGATCTGCGCACCCGCACCGAGGTGGTGGAGATCGACGTCGCGGGCCGTCGGGTGCGGGCGCTGGACCGGGAGACCGGCACCTCGTCCTGGACCGGGTACGACAAACTGGTGATCGGCACCGGGGCGCGGCCGGTGCGACCGGCGCTGCCCGGCATCGACGCCCCGGGGGTGCACGGGGTGCAGACGCTCGACGACGGCCAGGGCCTCCTGGACTCGCTGGACCGGACCGGCCCCGGGCCCCGGCGCGCGGTGGTGGTGGGCGCGGGGTACATCGGCGTCGAGATGGCCGAGGCGATGCTGAAGCGCGGCTTCGAGGTGACCGTGCTGAACCGCGGCGAGCAGCCGATGGCGACGCTCGACCCGGACATGGGGCGCCTGGTGCACCGGGCGATGGACGGCCTGGGCATCACGACGGTGAACCGCGCGGCGGTCACGGAGATCCGCACCGGGCCGGACGGCCGGGTCCGCGCCGTGGTGACCGAGGCGGCGACCTACCCGGCGGACGTGGTCGTGCTCGGCATCGGGGTGGAGCCGGAGACCACGCTGGCCCGGGCCGCCGGGCTGCCGCTCGGCCCGCACGGCGGGCTGCTGACGGACCTGTCGATGCGGGTGGTGGGGCACGAGGACATCTGGGCGGGCGGCGACTGCGTGGAGGTGCTGGACCTGGTGGCGAAGCGCACCCGGCACATCGCGCTCGGCACCCACGCCAACAAGCACGGCCAGATCATCGGCGCCAACGTCGGCGGTGGTTACGGGACCTTCCCCGGCGTGGTCGGTACGGCGGTGAGCAAGGTCTGCGACCTGGAGATCGCCCGGACCGGACTGCGGGAGAAGGACGCGCGGGCGGTGGGCCTGCGGTATGTGACGGCGACGATCGAGTCGACGGGCCGGGCCGGGTACTACCCGGGCGCCGCGCCCATGACGGTGAAGATGCTCGCCGAGTACCGCACCGGGCGGCTGCTGGGCATGCAGATCGTGGGGCGCGACGGCGCGGCGAAGCGGGTGGACATCGCGGCGGTGGCGCTGACCGCCGGGATGACGGTGGAGGAGATGACCGCGCTCGACCTGGGGTACGCCCCGCCGTTCTCCCCGGTCTGGGACCCGGTCCTGGTGGCGGCCCGCAAGGCGAGCACGGCGGTACGGGAGGCGGGGTCGGCCTGAGCGACGGGCGCCCCGCGGGCACGGACCGCCGGGATCCCGGGCGGTCCGTGCCCGGCTGGTCAGCGCGCGGTCCGCGTGTGGACGTACTCCACGAGACGGGTGAGGGAGTCCGGGTCCATCGAGGGCATGACGCCGTGGCCGAGGTTGAAGATGTGTCCCTCCAGGCCGGCGGCGGCGTCCAGCACCTCGCGGGTCTTCTCCTCGACCGTGGCGGTCGGGGCGAAGAGGACCGCCGGGTCGAGGTTGCCCTGGAGCGCCTTGCCGGGGCCGACGCGGCGGGCGGCCTCGTCGAGGGAGACGCGCCAGTCGACGCCGACGACGTCCGCGCCGGCCTCGCCCATGAGGCCGAGCAGTTCGCCGGTGCCCACGCCGAAGTGGATGCGCGGGACGCCGTACGAGGCTACGGCGTCGAAGACCTTGGCGGAGGCGGGCATCACCGAGCGGCGGTAGTCGGCGGGGGCCAGCGCGCCGACCCAGGAGTCGAAGAGCTGCACGGCCGAGGCACCGGCCTCGATCTGGACCCTCAGGAAGGCGCCGGTGATCTCCGCGAGCCGGTCCACGAGGTCGGCCCAGAGCTGCGGGTCGCCGTACATCATGGCCTTGGTGCGCTCGTGGCTGCGGGAGGGCCCGCCCTCGACGAGGTAGCTGGCGAGCGTGAAGGGCGCGCCCGCGAAGCCGATGAGCGGGGTGGGGCCGAGCTCGGCGGTGAGCATCCCGATGGCCTCGGTGACGTACGGGACGTCCTCGGGCGTCAGATCGCGCAGCCGGGCCAGGTCGGCGCGGGTGCGGATCGGGTCGGCGATCACCGGTCCGACACCGGGCTTGATGTCCAGGTCGATGCCGATGGCCTTGAGCGGGACGACGATGTCGCTGAAGTAGATGGCGGCGTCCACCTTGTGGCGGCGCACCGGCTGCAGGGTGATCTCGGTGACCAGCTCCGGCATCATGCAGGAGTCGAGCATCGCGATGCCCTCACGGACCTTCAGGTACTCCGGCAGCGACCGCCCCGCCTGCCGCATGAACCAGACCGGGGTGTGCGGGACGGGTTCTCGCCGGCACGCCTTCAGGAACACCGAGTCGTGGGGGGCGGAGGTCGTCGTCTGCTGGCCCGGGGGGCGTTCGTTGGCACTCACGCACAGAATCTTCGCACGAAGCCCCAAGGAGCCCCGCCCGACCAGGGTGTCTCTCCCTGCGCGCGGCCCGCGTTCCGCCTACTCTTCCCCGCATGGCTCCGGCGCAGGAACAGTTCTCCGATCAGTCCGACCACGCTTCCCAGAAGGACGGTGCGGAGAGCAAACCCACTCCGCCCGGGTTCCGGTCGGCGGTCGACGCGCTGCGCTCGGCGCGGCTCCGTCCCGAGCTGGAGATCGAGGCGACCAAGCCCCCGCAGCGGCTCGCCCCGTACGCCTACGCCCTGGAGGCGGCGGTGGTGGACGGCGAGGAGGACCTCGCGGACGGCCGTCTGGTGCTGCTGCACGATCCGGCCGGTCACGACGCCTGGCAGGGAACGTTTCGCCTGGTGACGCTCGTACGGGCGGAGCTGGAGCCGGAGATGGCCGCGGACCCGCTGCTGCCCGAGGTGTGCTGGTCCTGGCTGACGGGCGCCCTGGAGGCGCGCGGCCTCACCTACGGGTCGGCGGGCGGGACGGTCACCCGGGCGGGGTCGCACTACTTCGGCGAGCTGGGCAGCCGCCGGCCCGCGACCCAGATCGAGATCCGCGCCTCCTGGACGCCCGGTGAGGGTCAGGGCGGGGTGCCGGACACGGCGGGGCACCTGACGGCCTGGGGCGATCTGCTCTGCCAGATCGCGGGGCTGCCGCCGTCCGGTGCGGCGGACGCGACGGTGGTCTCGCTGCCGCAGCGGCGGGGCCCGCAGACCTCCTGACGCCCCTTCCGGCGGGGTTCCGGTCGGGCCCCGACAGGCGGGACGACCGCCGGACCCATTGTCGTACAATCGATCGCGCGTCCGATTTGCCCGAATTGTTACTCACCAAATCGTGATCTTCCTCTAAAGGAGGACGGGTCTGCTGCCGAAGAGGTCAATGACCCTTCACGCACGGTTCGCCCCGGCTTCATCCCCGAGCCGGCCCGTCCCGCCACTCCCCCAGGAGGCCTGGTGTCCGTTCTCCTAGAGCAGCCCGCAAGCCTGGTCGCCTACCGCCCGAACAAGCCGACGGCCATGGTCGTCGTGGCCGACCCGCGCGTCCGTTCCACCGTGACCCGCCATCTGTGGGCCCTCGGAGTTCGTGACGTCATCGAGGCGTCGTCCATCGCGGAGGCCCGCCCCCGCGTCGGCAACCCGCGCGACATCTGCGTTGCCGACGTCCACCTGCCCGACGGTTCCGGGCTGACCCTGCTGTCCGAGACCCGAGCCGCAGGCTGGCCGAACGGTCTCGCCCTCTCCGCCGCCGACGACATCGGCGCCGTGCGCAACGCCCTCGCGGGCGGCGTCAAGGGCTACGTCGTCACCGGCACCCGTACCAGCATCGGCCACCCCAACCGACCCGGCGTCGCCCCCATCGGCGCCAATGCCGCCCGTATGCACCGCCGGCCCCCCGGCTCCCCGAGCCACCCGGGCGGCTACCGCGAACTCTCCGGCCGTGAGGTGGAGGTGCTCCGCCTGGTCGCCGAAGGCCAGTCCAACAAGGCCATCGGCGTCTCGATGGGCCTCTCCGCCCTCACGGTCAAGTCCCACCTCGCCCGTATCGCCCGCAAGCTCGGCACCGGAGACCGCGCCGGAATGGTCGCCGTCGCCCTGCGGACCGGCATCATCCACTGACGACCACCCCCACCGGCACCCCCGGACACGCGGGAGCGATCCGGCCGGTTTACGCACCCGACACCCGACGACGGAACGTTCCGTCGTCGGGTGTCGCGCATACCCGGATACCCTTGACGGGTGACCGACGCCCAAGAGACCGCAGCAGACACGACACTGCGAACCACCGGGGGCGCCCCCCCGGACGACGTCGCCCCGGCGCCGATCCCCTTGCTGGAACCGCGCGAGGGCATTCCACCGGTGGTGGCGGACGACGACGCCCTCGCCCGGGTGGTCGCCGCCTTCGCGGCGGGCAGCGGCCCGGTGGCCGTCGACGCCGAGCGCGCCTCCGGCTACCGCTACGGCCAGCGCGCCTACCTCGTACAGCTGCGCCGCGAGGGCGCGGGCAGCGCCCTGGTGGACCCCGTCGGCTGCCCCGACCTGTCCGGCCTCGGTGAGGCCCTGAGCGGCACCGAGTGGATCCTGCACGCGGCCACCCAGGACCTTCCCTGCCTGCGCGAAATAGGCATGCTCCCCACGTCCCTCTTCGACACCGAGCTCGCCGGACGGCTGGCCGGGTTCCCCCGGGTCGGCCTCGGCGCGATGGTGGAGAACGTCCTCGGGTACGCGCTGGAGAAGGGCCACTCCGCGGTGGACTGGTCCACCCGGCCCCTCCCGGACCCGTGGCTGCGCTACGCCGCCCTCGACGTCGAACTGCTGATCGATCTGCGGGACGCGCTGGAGAAGGAGCTGGACCGCCAGGGCAAGCTGGAGTGGGCCCACGAGGAGTTCGCCGCCATCGCGTCGGCGCCGCCCGCCCCGCCGCGCCAGGACCCGTGGCGCCGGACCTCCGGCATGCACAAGGTGCGCCGGCGCCGCCAGCTGGCCGTCGTCCGGGAGCTGTGGGAGACCCGCGACCGGGTGGCGCAGCGGCGTGACGTCTCCCCCGGCAAGGTGCTCGGCGACGGAGCGATCGTCGAGGCGGCCCTCGCGTTGCCCGCCGACGTCCAGGCGATGGCGGCCCTGCCCGGTTTCGGACACCGGGTGAACCGGCGCCAGCTGGAGCAGTGGCAGGCGGCCGTGGACCGCGCCAAGGCGCTGCCCGAGTCCGAGCTGCCGCAGCCCGGCCAGCAGCTCACGGGCCCGCCGCCGCCGCGCGCCTGGGCGGACAAGGACCCGGCGGCCGCCGCCCGGCTCTCGGCCGCCCGCGCCGCCGTCTCCGACCTCGCCGAGCGGCTGCACCTGCCGCAGGAGAACCTCATCACCCCGGACACCGTGCGCCGGGTCTGCTGGGAACCGCCGAAGAGCCTCACCCCCGGAGCGGTCGAGGACCTGCTCGCGGGGTACGGCGCTCGGCGCTGGCAGATCGGCCTGGTGGCCCCGCTGCTGCGGGACGCGCTGGACGCGGGCTCGGGCACGGCTTCCTGACCCTCCCCGGCGGACCGCCGTCCCCCGCCCCGACCCCGACACCCCTGGCCGAGCGCCGGGGGTGTCGTCGATTCCGGCGCCCCGGCAGGAGCGAAATCGCGCCAGGTTGACGGCTCGCACTTCCGGTTCGGAGCCGGTGGGACGCGAGTACGACGTGGGTAGGGGGTGGGTGGGGCGCGGCTCGCGGCGGACCCGCACCGTCCGTCCGGTCCTTCCGTCGGCCGCAGCGCCCGTGTGACCTTCGACGCTCCGGCCACAGGGGGTGGGCAGTCTGGTTACCCGCAAGTAGCATGAGGGCAGGCGGCACGCTTCCGGGCGTGCCCCGCAGCAGTGCCATCCCGCACCCTGGAGGAGAGCCATCGTGCCTCGTACCATCCGGGACGTCGTCTTCGTCGACGGCGTCCGCACCCCGTTCGGCAAAGCGGGCCCGAAGGGCATCTACCACGAGACCCGCGCCGACGATCTCGTCGTGAAGGCCATCCGGGAGCTGCTGCGCCGCAACCCGGACCTGGACCCCGCCAGGATCGACGAGGTCGCCATCGCCGCAACCACCCAGATCGGCGACCAGGGCCTCACCCTCGGCCGGACCGCCGGAATCCTGGCCGGTCTGCCGCAGTCCGTACCCGGCTACTCGATCGACCGCATGTGCGCGGGCGCGCTGACCGCCGTCACCACGACGGCCGGCTCCATCGCCTTCGGCGCCTACGACGTCGTCGTGGCCGGTGGTGTCGAGCACATGGGCCGCCACCCCATGGGCGAGGGTGTGGACCCGAACCCGCGTTTCGTGTCGGAGAAGCTGGTCGACGAGTCCGCCCTCTTCATGGGCATGACCGCCGAGAACCTGCACGACCGCTACCCGCGGATCACCAAGGAGCGCGCGGACGCCTACGCGGTGCGTTCGCAGGAGAAGGCCGCCAAGGCGTACGCCGACGGCAAGATCCAGCAGGACCTGGTACCGGTCTCGGTGCGCCGCACCAACGCGGAGGCCGGCGAGACCGGCTGGGGCCTGGTCACCGCCGACGAGCCGATGCGCCCGGGCACCTCGATGGAGTCCCTCGCCGGGCTCAAGACGCCGTTCCGCCCGCACGGCCGCGTCACCGCGGGCAACGCGGCGGGCCTCAACGACGGCGCCACCGCCTCGCTGCTCGCCGCCGAGGACGTCGCCCGTGAGCTGGGCCTCCCGGTCCGGATGCGTCTCGTGTCGTACGCCTACGTGGGCGTCGAGCCGGAGGTCATGGGGTACGGCCCCATCCCGGCGACCGAGAAGGCGCTGGCCAAGGCCGGTCTGAGCATCGACGACATCGGTCTCTTCGAGGTCAACGAGGCGTTCGCCGTCCAGGTGCTCGCCCTGCTCGACCACTACGGCATCGCCGACGACGATCCGCGCGTCAACCAGTACGGCGGCGCCATCGCGTACGGCCACCCGCTGGCCTCCTCCGGCGTCCGGCTGATGACCCAGCTGGCCCGCCAGTTCGAGGAGCAGCCGGAGGTCCGCTACGGCATCACCACGATG